>CBDHHR010000660.1:0-5000 GCA_965263245.1 Metamycoplasmataceae bacterium
TCCTCAGTAATCCTCACAGAGCCTGGGTAATCGAGGCTAATTTTTAACATAATGAATTATTGTAAACGTAAATAATAATACATTTAAAAATGTTTACCAAATAAAACCTCACTGTTCGCCACAGGTACTGGAAATCATCGTTACAATTTGACGACTTCGAGAAATCTCTTCTGGGGCTGCGCCACCTAGCGGTTGAAGGGTCTTCACACCTCGGTGAACAATATGACGACACGGACCTGCAACGGACCATGCGCACGATGCTGGGCTTGAACGGAAACGAGGCTCGACTAGCGAATGGAGGAGGGGTGCGTCAGGCTTCGGTGGCGGAAGAAAGCATGGAAGAGGAAGGATTTGACGAACTGGGAGAGAGGACGATACACAAGGCCAGGTGAAGAATATTACCCATTGTCACGATAAGGTTGACAAGTGTCAGCAACCTGGCCTGGCTTGGCTTAACATAAAATGCATTATTAAAAAAATCACAGAATGCTCATTTATTACAAATAACGGGTAATATGAGCACGAAGATATACTGAACGTTTATCTGGGTTTTTAATACTGTGTATAAGTAATGCACAATTATAGCACATGCATAGGTACTCTTTTGTATATTATCTTTATATATTAATCATTAAAAAATATATATTTATATATATATATATGTATATATATATATATATATATATATATATAATGATTAATAAATAAATATACTGTACAAGAGAGTACATATTCATGTGCTAGAATTATAAATACTAACACGCATTGTGCATTACGTTAACATATTTTAATAATTATATATATATATATATATATATATATATATATATATATATATTATATATATATATATATATTTCAAATCAAATCAAATAAAAAATTATTTTTATTTTATTTGAAATAAATAACACCATATAACAATAACATGATTATTAACAATGATGCAATTCTGCTAGATGACTGACAAATCATATTTTTATACAAAAAATTTACCCATATTACCCTTCCATGCCATCTGAGGGTAACCTTAATTGCGGGCTGGCTGTGTTACCGAGGTGACTCTAATGCGAGGGTACGTGTGTGTATTGTACCGTAGTGTGGGAGAGACGGAGCACGGGGCCTTCGGCTATGCGACTGAGCGTAAGACGGCGGAGACGGAACAGCTGTCGTCGGCCGAGGTGGAGGAAAAGAAGACCTTCGTCATCCGGGCCGTCGTCGACTCAGACACCGGCCACGAGATCTCGCTGCAGGTACACGAGACCGTGACCACGTGATTAATCAGACTTCACGGGTAGTGTTTGTATTGTTTGAAAGAAGAAAGGATCATTCACTCACTCGTTGCTCGCCCGCTTACCCAGTCACTCACCCAGTCACTCATCCGGTCACTCACCCAGTCACTCACACAGTCAGTCACTCACACAGTCACCCACCCAGTCACTCACCCAGTCACTCACCCAGTCACTCACCCAGTCATTCACCCAGTCGCTCACCCAATCACTCACCCAATCACTCACCCAGTCACTCACCCAGTCACTCACCCAATCACTCACCCAGTCATCCACCCACATTATACAAAAATGCGTACTGTTTGAAAAATAGTTACCCAAAAAATAATCAAAATCATTTTACTTATTGTATTATATATATATATATATATATATATATATATATATATATATATAATATATATATGGCCACTGCTAGATAAAATAATAATATAAACACATAATTAAGATGCACAAACATATTCATATTAAATGTTAATCTGCAATGATTATAACTTTAATAAATAACATGATTGAGATAGTTCAGGTTGTTTGCTCCGACCACGCTTTTGGACACGAAAATATTATCGTAATAATAAAATTATACAAAAAAGAAAATACACACAAACATGACAGCGCAAAACATGGTGCAAATAAATAACGTCATCAACTTCACGGACAACATTTACAAGGAGAAAGCGATTTACCCCCATTCCCGGAATTAACATGCGATGTTATCGTTTTGTGTTTTGAAACTGTTTGAACGTGTTGCAGGAGGCTATCGAGAAAGGAATCCTGCAGCCGGACGATGGTGTCTACGTCAATCAAACCACCGGAGATCGCCTGCCTATACCTGTCGCCATGAACCAGGTATACAACGTAACAGTGCTACCTACGAGTGTGTTTACCTTCTCTTGGCCGTCTCTGTGATCAGCCTCTTCGTAGTCACTCTGTCAACGTCCTCTTGGTAATCTCTGAGTCGCCGACTTTTTTACCTTCTGTTGTTGAAGTGTGTCTCCGTCAGACATCATCCGATTGTATGTTTATCAGAAGATCTGTTTGATGTTTAATCGATCCTAGCTGTCTATCTATTATGACGCCAATACAAAATGTGTCACAGTTTAAAGGTAGCAAGACCACCATTATATTTTAGAAAGGAAATGTTACAAAATTGTACTTCTCAAATGAATTGAAATCAAATTTATTGTAGCCCATTGCAATACATAAAAATCAAATGAAGGCAAATAACATATAATTACGTAAAGAGACGAATAAGCGAAGAACATAATAATGTTATGTAGAATGGTATATAGCCTATTCTCGGCGATATATACTATTTATTGGCGGCTATGTTGTGCATTCTGTATTGTATTGTAATGTATTGTACATGTCTCGGACCAGACACACTAACACTGTATTGACCTGCGTCTGTTGTGTCGCCCCGTGGCAGGGTCTCATCAAAGTGGAGCTGACGACGACACGACGTACGCAGGAGAAGAAGTCATCCGTGGGAATCATCACCGTGAAGACGATCAGAGAAACCATTCGACCCTACACAATCGTCGATGCGACAGACACTCGTGACGACAGCTCCGTGACACTGGACGAGGCTGTCACGAGGTCGATCATCGACGAAGGCAAGGGAACGTATCGGGACATGCGGAGGAATCGAGAGATGACAATCGTGGAGGCGATAGAGAAGGGACTGGTCCAGGTACGAGGGCGTGTGTATTATATATATATATATATATATATATATATATATATATATATATATATATATATATATATATATATATCTGGGTGTGTGCGTGCGAGTGTGTATGCGTGTCTGGTTGTGTGTGTGTGTGTGTGTGTGTGTGTGTGTGTGTGTGTGTGTGTGTGTGTGTGTGTGTGTGTGTGTGTGTGTGTGTGTGTGTGTGTGTGTGTGTGTGTGTGTGTGTGTGTGTGTGTGTGTGCGTCTGTGCATGCGTGCGTACGTATATGTTTATATGTATATGTTTATACTTATGTCTGTTTGTATATGTTTTTATGTATATGTTTATACTTATGTCTGTATTGTGCGGGCGTTCGTCAATGTTTGCATATGTGTCATGTATAATTGTCTCTCGCTCTGTCTGTCTGACTGTCTGTCTGTCTGCCTGTCTGTCTGTCTGTCTGTCTGTCTGTCTGTCTGTCTGTCTGTTTGTCTGTCTCTCCCTCTCTCTCATATATATATATATATATATATATATATATATATATATATATATATATGTGTGTGTATGTGTATGTGTGTATGTGTGTATGTGTGTATGTGTGTATGTGTGTATGTGTGTATGTGTGTATGTGTGTATGTGTGTATGTGTGTATGTGTGTATGTGTGTATGTGTGTATGTGTGTATGTGTGTATGTGTGTATGTGTGTATGTGTGTATGTGTGTATGTGTGTATGTGTGTATGTGTGTATGTGTGTATGTGTGTATGTGTGTATGTGTGTATGTGTGTATGTGTGTATGTGTGTATGTGTGTATGTGTGTATGTGTGTATGTGTGTATGTGTGTATGTGTGTATGTGTGTATGTGTGTATGTGTGTATGTGTGTATGTGTGTATGTGTGTATGTGTGTATGTGTGTATGTGTGTATGTGTGTATGTGAGTATGTGTGTATGTGTGTATGTGTGTATGTGTGTATGTGTGTATGTGTGTATGTGTGTATGTGTGTATGTGTGTGTATGTTTGTATATGTATGTAAATGTCCTAGTATGTACATGTGCGTGCGTGCGTACGTGCGTGCATGCTGCACATATACCTGTGTTCACCAGTGTCTTATCTCCCCCGTGTCCTAGGTCGAGTACGACGGTAGTGTGCCGGAGGCGGAGGTGGTCAGTCAGGCGTACGCAGTACGGGCCGTGCTGGACGTGAAGCGACAGACGACAGTCAGCTTCGCTGAGGCCGTCAGACGCGGCATCATCGACAAGACGACCGGCGCCTTTAGGTGAGTCAGGACTTGTGCAAGAGTGAGGGTTATGTTTAGGGTGAGGGTTACTGTCAGGGTGTCAGTTTCCTAATATATCATCAGTTCATAGCCGATGAGTAATTAGACACAATGTCGCGTACACTAATTGATACACGGCCCGTGGTGGGCGACACAGGACATGTTAGATAGATGGAGAGGATTATGTTGTATGCTATATAGGTAGAGCAATGGTAAATATGGTAAATGGTAAATAACTTCTTTTCCCACGCTTTATTTGTTTGGTCTGTTCTTTCAGTCGCCTTTTATAATACCTCGTTGGGGAGTTTAAAATTTGTTTAAACTGACAAGCACCAAAAGTACTTCAAGGCGAGAAATAACATCGGTGACTACAGTTACTTCTAGTGTCATAAGTAGATTAACATTCTACAAGGGGACATAATACTGAACGAAATAGAAAAATTATTAAATAAGTCATCTAATTGACCAGTTTCGCTTACTGGCTACGTATGTATGAATGTATATAGCAGGCGACATAAAATTGTACCCTTATGCAATGTCGTGCACATAACACGTGTCGCCATACAATGTCGTGCATATAACACGTGTCGCCGTACAATGTCGTGATATAACACGTGTCGCCGTACAATGTCGTGCATATAACACGTGTCGCCGTACAATGTCGTGCATATAACACGTGTCGCCGTACAATGTCGTGCATATAACACGTGTCGCCGTACAATGTCTTGCATATAACACGTGTCGCCGTACAATGTCGTGC
>CBDHHR010000660.1:7500-15695 GCA_965263245.1 Metamycoplasmataceae bacterium
GTGTGTGTGTGCGTGTGTGTGTGTGTGTGTGTATTTGTGTGTGTATGTGTGTGTGTGTGTGTGTGTGTGTGTGTGTGTGTATTTGTGTGTATGTGTGTGTGTGTGTGTGTGTGTGTGTGTGTGTGTATTTGTGTGTATGTGTGTGTGTTGTGTGTGTATGCATTTGTGTGGCCTGCCATGGCACTAATTATGGTAATTAGCAATGTATCACATATTCAACAATCGTTATATATTCTGCTGCAGGACTGTATGAATAATGAATATACGTCGAATGTTATCCAAGATAGTAGTTCATTATATCGGAATTCTGTAATGCGGAGACAAACGAATGTGATTTGCGTGGTTTACAGGCGCATTAATAGTATCAGGCGTGACTCGTTGCAAAATTGAAACGTGTAGGATATTTCGATTTGTCCCTATGTAACCTTTCAATACACATGTTCCCACTACAAACAGACAAATTACGTGCAAACAGTGGAGTAGCGTGATTGATTATGATAACGAATTCAATTACAGCGGCATGTGTTCATGTCGACTACTAATTGTTAAAGTCACGTGTTCATCTGATATCACGACTGGTAATATCGTTATTACCAGTATTGTGTTGATGTCTTACGGTATTTAAAGAGCTTTCTGCTATAAGAATTGTATATTGTCAAGTCATTATCTGTACGAGGTAGGTGAATCGAATATATACATTCTTTTATTCTATTTCATGTACACTCGATGGTACATGAGTTGCATTACAGCGCTACACTATCCATCAGATTTTAAGTCAAACGTAACATTGAATGATAGTAGAGAACGTGTCTACTATAATAGTCAGATACATTGACGCATGAACGCTGGCTAACGAGTGTCTGGTATAATGTCCGTAAAACGCGTTCGTTAATGCACGGTTTCAAACACACGGTGTTAAGAGTACACTAGTGTTCTGGCGAAAGCGTTTGACGAAATTTTCGAAAGCAAATAATTGTAACACTTCTGTAGCGCCTACAGGAAAGTTCTCAGAGAGAGCAGTATTCAGTCCTCATGACTGCTAAAAGCGTTTTACTTTTTTATTTCCTGGCAAAGCTGTTCAATCGAACGCCTACTCGACTTCTCTCTACAATTAATGCGCGAAAACGGCTCGTACGAATATCCACCACTGTTTATAGCCAAGTACTCATTCATACAGCTGAGTGAACTTGAGCAATATAGATTTAAACACGTGCTCAAGGGTTGACACCGCAGTCAGTACACTCGGATTCTATTAGAAGACATTATTATGGTTATTACATTTCACAAATTTCACAAAGAAAGCGTTAACTCAATTACAGTCAAATACAGTTCACAAGGAGACCCACACACACACACACACACACACACACACACACACACACACATATATATATATATATATATATATATATATATATATATATATATATATATATATATATATATATATATATATTATGTTTAATCACGCTTCACGCCGTTGCACTTGAACACGAATCACAGGGATAAAAAAGACCTTTCACTTTTCACGAGGAAGTAATTTAGCAAATCATGAATCACGAAAATACCCCCTGCACTCTCTCCTTTAATACTCGTTAAACGGAACGTTGAAACCCAAATGAGAGGCGTTACCCCCTACTTGCTCACGAAATGTCTCGATAGGGCAGCTATTGAAGGGGGACAGCAGGAGGCGGCTACAGCCCAGCAGCTTAGGTAATGTAAATGTATAAAACTCATCAATTCTAGTTGCCAATGTACGAATCTTTGTTTGTAATGAATTTGCCAAAAAAACCTTAGACAAAAATTACTAGACGCATTTAACTATACACCAAGTATTATCCGATTTTGTTAACACTTATACGTTTTTATTTAAAATTATGAATCCAGTTGTCATATTTGTTATATTTGTAATTCATAAAATTAATGTAAATTCTGTTCGTTATTATAATATTATATGTATGTATGTATGTATGTATGTATGTATGTATGTATGTATGTATGTATGCATGTATGCATGTATGTATGTATGTATGTATGTATGTATATATAAATATATATATATATATTCATATATATATATATATATATACATACATATATACGTATATATATGTATATATATATATATATATATATATATATATATATATATATATATATATATATATATATGTATATATATGTATATATGTATATATGTATATATATATATATATACATATATACATATATACGTATATATATGTATATATGTATATATATATATATATATATATATATATATATATATATATATATCATGTATGGTCATGTGCGAACGGTATTTTATATCTTAACGGGAGATTCCTCGGCCTTATATTTCAACTATGTTTTCAGTGTTTATGTTTTGCAGTAAAAAGCCAAGTAAATTGTTTCTGAGTTATGAAATACTACGCCAATAATACTCTTCGTTTCTGTTTCACAGATATCGAGCTCAAACATGTCGCACCACGCGTAGGAGAGACGACCATTATGGAAATAACAAATGTATTCCCCAACGTCTCCAATGTTATCAGTGTGACCGAGATATTGCGTGACAACTTGGAGTCGTCACACAACAACACACCCGTCCTGGATGTTCCTGGCGATGTCGTGTTCCTCATATGTGCCCTGGGCCTACCGGGCAATCTTCTTGTCATTGCGGTGTACATCTGGGCTATGACGTCATCCATGCGAGTCTACATGTTTTCTCTCGCCGTCTCAGACGCGGCCGTGTGCGTGTGTGGAATCGTCCTGGCCAAGGCTTCGCTAGACGTGGTGTCTAGACACGCTGTCACGTACTTCACAAATGTGTCTATCGCCTTCTCAGCGTACCTTCTGGTCTTTGTTTCAATTGAGCGTCTGATTGCAGTGAGAAGACCTCACTCGTTCACCGTGAGAGCGCTACGAGCGAAACATGTTGTAATTACCTTAGTTGCGGCGGCAGTTATTTATAAAGCACTGGTCACTGTTGCACAACTGAGACAGTATACTACATTAGTTGGCATGTCCGAACTAGTTTGGATGTCGGCGGCCATTTTGATAATGGTTACGTGTTACGCGTTGATAGCTGTATCGCTATTGAAGAAGATAACATTTCTCAATAACCGCATTGGGACGTCGCCTTATGTTGAACCAGGACATTCGAGTGGTGCAAGGAAAGAGAGTGCAAAGTCGGGTCCAAATACTACTGCTGTAACATATGTACACAGCACTGTAGTTGCCATATCACGTGTGACGATACACCCGATTGTTGGTGATAAAACGGCTGCAAAGAAAACAAAAACATACAAGAATGTGTTGTTATTGGCTGTCATCACAGTAGTCTTCATAGTCACCTGGCTGCCTCACTACATGGTCAATGTCGGAGTTCCCATGCATTCTGAAGTAAGACGAATATTCGTGTTAAACTCCGCTGTCAATCCAATCATCTACTGTTTCGCCAGCGCCATGTTCCGTGACGATGTGCGGCACTTCTACCGTCACAAACTGTCACGGTGTCACCGGTGAACACTTTTACCGTCACAAACTGTCACGGTGTCACCGGTGAACACTTCTATCGTCACAAACTGTCACGGTGTCACCGGTGAACACTTCTACCGTCACAAACTGTCACGGTGTCACCGGTGAACACTTCTACAGTCACAAACTGTCACGGTGTCGCCGGTGAACACTTCTACAGTCACAAACTGTCACGCTGTCACCGGTGAACTCTTCTACCGTCACAAACTGTCACGGTGTAACCGGTGAACACTTCTACAGTCACAAACTGTCACGGTGTCACCGGTGAACACTTCTACAGTCACAAACTATCGCCGTGTCACCAGTTTACATTTCTACCGGCACAAACTGTCGCTGTGTCACCAGTCAACACATCTACCTGCACAAACTCTCGCCGTGTCACCAGTCAACACATCTCCCTGCACAAACTATCGCTGTGTCTCCAGTCAACACATCTACCTGCACAAACTGTCGCTGTGTCTCCAGTCAACACATCTACCGGCACAGACTATCGCCGTGTCACCAGTCAACACATCTACCTGCACAAACTGTCGCTGTGTCTCCAGTCTACACATCTACCGGCCCAAACTGTCACCGTGTCACCAGTCAACACATCTACCTGCACAAACTCTCGCTGTGTCTCCAGTCAACACATCTACCTGCACAAACTGTCGCTGTGTCTCCAGTCTACACATGTACCGGCACAAACTGTCGCTGTGTCACCAGTCAACACATCTACCGGCACAAACTGTCGCCGTGTCACCATTCAACACATCTACCTGCACAAACTGTCGCTGTGTCTCCAGTCAACACATCTACCGACACAAACTATCGCTGTGTCTCCAGTCAACACATCTACCTGCACAAACTGTCGCTGTGTCTCCAGTCAACACATCTACCGGCACAGACTATCGCCGTGTCACCAGTCAACACATCTACCTGCACAAACTGTCGCTGTGTCTCCAGTCTACACATCTACCGGCCCAAACTGTCACCGTGTCACCAGTCAACACATCTACCTGCACAAACTCTCGCTGTGTCTCCAGTCAACACATCTACCTGCACAAACTGTCGCTGTGTCTCCAGTCTACACATGTACCGGCACAAACTGTCGCTGTGTCACCAGTCAACACATCTACCGGCACAAACTGTCGCCGTGTCACCAGTCAACACATCTACCTGCACAAACTCTCGCTGTGTCTCCAGTCAACACATCTACCTGCACAGACTATCGCCGTGTCACCAGTCAACACATCTACCTGCACAAACTATTGCCGTGTCACCAGTCTACATTTCTACCGGCACAAACTGTCGCTGTGTCACCAGTCAACACATCCACCGGCACAAACTGTAGCTGTGTCACCAGTCAACACATCTACCGACACAAACTGTCGCCGTGTCACCAGTCAACACATCTACCTGCACAAACTCTCGCTGTGTCTCCAGTCAACACATCTACCGACACAAACTGTCGCTGTGTCTCCAGTCAACACATCTACCGACACAAACTATCGCTGTGTCACCAGTCAACATATCTACCGACACAAACTCTCGCTGTGTCTCCAGTCAACACATCTACCGACACAAACTGTCGCTGTGTCTCCAGTCAACACATCTACCGGCACAAACTCTCGCTGTGTCTCCAGTCAACACATCTACCGACACAAACTGTCGCTGTGTCTCCAGTCAACACATCTACCGACACAAACTATCGCTGTGTCACCAGTCAACACATCTACCGACACAAACTCTCGCTGTGTCTCCAGTCAACACATCTACCGGCACAAACTGTCGCTGTTTCACCAGTCAACACATCTACCGACACAAACTGTCGCCGTGTCACCAGTCAACACATCTACCGACACAAACTCTCGCTGTGTCTCCAGTCAACACATCTACCTGCACAAACTGTCGCTGTGTCTCCAGTCAACACATCTACCGACACAAACTATCGCTGTGTCTCCAGTCAACACATCTACCTGCACAAACTGTCGCTGTGTCTCCAGTCAACACATCTACCGACACAAACTGTCGCTGTGTCTCCAGTCAACACATCTACCGGCACAAACTCTCGCTGTGTCTCCAGTCAACACATCTACCGACACAAACTGTCGCTGTGTCTCCAGTCAACACATCTACCGACACAAACTATCGCCGTGTCACCAGTCAACACATCTACCGGCACAAACTGTCGCCATGTCACCAGTCAACATTTCTACCGGCACAAACTGTCGCCGTGTCACCAGTCAACGCATCTACCGACACAAACTGTCGCCGTTTCTCCAATGAATGCTTCCGAAAGCAGAACTGTTACATATTGTTTTAGATATCTCCTAATTACCGACACATATAGCAAGTTAAGGAAACGTAGATTATTCCAGTGTTATCGTATGTGTTGGAAGGTTGCGATGGTAACGAAATGAGTGATGAAAATGTTACGCTGTGTCGGATGTTCTCTAGCCATCTTCTGGGGTATGTCGCCTGAAAATGTGTAGTCAAATAACACCTGTCCCATAACGACAGTCCCGCAACAATCACCATTGTCTCTTTTTAGTGCTTTGCGGTATTGACACAATTTTAGCGACATCAATATGTAACTTTTATGAGTCGGCGAATGTTTTTGTATACCTATAAAAGATATATTACATTGGGTTGCGGCTGAACATCGCTAATGCATTGTATAATTCGATATGCTATTGTGCAATGAAACAATATACACATAACGGATGGAAAAACCTAGACAATGGATAATTAAGATGTCGCCACGAGAACCACGCGATGTGCATGCTATGTACAGTTTGGTTACAGTCTGTAGAATTATGTCGATATTCATGTCATATATGTTGTTTTGTTGACACGCTAACATTGGTAGCCATTTACCATCATTGTATGTTTACATTTCTCGTCATTCCGGAGTGCAAGACTGATTCGGTGTTTGAGTATATTACGAAAAAATCAGAGAATTACCTTAGAATTGCCGACAACAGCTTATCAGAGACGAATACAACCGAACATTTAATTCCTCTTGGCCGACAATGAACCAAAACGATGAAACGTTAACGATTTGCACATCCACAACAACATGGCGGTTATCGCTGTGTGTGGACGGCAAATGGCTGACGTCACCCCAACGATTACCACTTCACAAAAGCAACGTTTCTTATGAAAGCGTAAACGATACGTCTATTACATGACGTCAGTTGAAGTACTGCGGGTCCGACCCGGAAGCAAACACGTCGGTAATCGACCCCGGACGACTATAACATCACAACTGCAACGTGGGACCAGCGTAAAGATGTTTCTGCTTCAGCTTGGACTTGGTGGCCTGTTGACGGCATGGTGCGTGCTCACGCCCGGGATAAGTGGGAAATCTCTGCCGGGACCAGCCCACTTCTTTTCCCACGGATGTAAGTTGGACACGAAAGCTCCTGTGAACGACGATGGCTACGTTGGACCTATCGCAATCCCCTTCCCGCTCCGGTTCTATCGCATGAAGCAGAGCAAACTGTTTGTAAGTATTCCAACGGAAATTGCTTCACTGAAATTATGTGTTACGACTTTAAACCTATCTTAATGCAATGTCTGGTTCCACACTATGTCACGTGACCCATTCTAGCCAGAGAGCGAATTACAAAACGCATGTGTTTTTTTTGGTAAAGAAGGCATCTTTTATAAATTTAGACTGGTCTGTTTTCGTAAGCACGCCACTCGAACCAACTTGTCTAAAAGTTTATTTGCACAAATTTGACGGAATACATGTTACATATTTATACTTAGATAGAGGCCATATTACATCAGACGTTGTTCAGGTTTTGTTGAAACGGCGTACAACGTATGGACGATCGACCAGTGGCCTTGCCAGGAGGCAGTATGCTAGTAAACTGGAATGTTTTGTTGCCTTATGTTACCCCCAAGGCTAGCTACACCTAAAATTGTCTTGCATACGCGCCTAGCATAAATATACATTACAAGTATGCACTCTCGTAAGTAATTGTCGCTTTACATTAATAACTGATATGCCAGAACTGAAACACAGAAACCATATTGGCTATATCATTAGCGAAGCCAGATCCAAACCTTTCATTTGTTTCATATCCAAAGCGTATTTGAACCTGGTAGAGGCCTTCGTCTAACGTGTCGTGTTGTATTATTTGATATCGAAGACGCTGATTTATGTCATCGTACACGAGGAAATGTTTGATCTAAAAAAAGCTATCCTGAAGAATCGTGAGAAATATTAGTGAGGCCAATTTATGGATGTATGTCAAAGCTCAAGTATAGACAGAGGCAAGTCAACCGAACGCACTTGTTGTATCTACAGATGTCACACAGCTAAGCGCACACACACCACACATACATGCACAAACATACATACATAGACACACATACACACTCGCACACACGCACGCACGCACGCACGCACGCACGCACGCACGCACGCACGCACGCACGCACGCACGCACACACACACACACACACACACACACACACACACACACACACACTGCCTGTGACAATTTGCATCATAAATCGCAGGTGTGAACGAAACTTTCCCTACTTAGCCAACAGTTGAAATGTTCCTGTTCAACAGCTGAACACCAACGGAGTGCTGTCATTCAAAGCCCCCTTTTCAACATACACTCCAGAGTTGTTCCCGCAGAGAAACTACGCAGTAA
>CBDHHR010000661.1:0-56481 GCA_965263245.1 Metamycoplasmataceae bacterium
GTCTAGTCGGGTAAGTCCGCCAAGTAGGATCTAGTCGGGTGAGTCCACCAAGTATGGTCTGGTCGGGTGAGTCCACCAAGTAGGGTCTAGTCGGGTGAGTCAACCAAGTAGGGTCTAGTCAGGTGAGTCCACCAAGTAGGGTCTAGTCGGGTGAGTCCACCAAGTAGGGTCTAGTCGGGTGAGTCTGCCAAGTTGGGTCTAGTCGGGTGAGTCAACCAAGTAGGGTCTAGTCGGGTGAGTCCACCAAGTAGGGTCTAGTCGGGTGAGTCCGCCAAGTAGGGTCTAGTCGGGTAAGTCCACCAAGCAGGGTCTATTCGGGTGAGTACGCCAAGTAGGGTCTAGTCGGGGGAGTCCGCCAAGTAGGGTCTAGTCGGGTGAGTCCACCAAGTAGGGTCTAGTCGGGTGAGTCCACCAAGTAGGGTCTAGTCGGGTGAGTCCACCAAGTAGGGTCTAGTCGGGTGAGTCCACCAAGTAGGGTCTAGTCGGGTGAGTCCACCAAGTAGGGTCTAGTCGGGTGAGTCCACCAAGTAGGGTCTAGTCGGGTGAGTCCACCAAGTAGGGTCTAGTCGGGTGAGTCCACCAAGTAGGGTCTAGTCGGGTGAGTCCACCAAGTAGGGTCTAGTCGGGTGAGTCCACCAAGTAGGGTCTAGTCGGGTGAGTCCACCAAGTAGGGTCTAGTCGGGTGAGTCCGCCAAGTAGGGTCTAGTCGGGTGAGTCAACCAAGTAGGGTCTAGTCGGGTGAGTCCACCAAGTAGGGTCTAGTCTGGTGAGTCCGCCAAGTAGGGTCTAGTCGGGTGAGTCCACCAAGTAGGGTCTAGTCGGGTGAGTCCACCAAGTAGGGTCTAGTCGGGTGAGTCCGCCAAGTAGGGTCTAGTCGGGTGAGTCTGCCAAGTAGGGTCTAGTCGGGTGAGTCCACCAAGTAGGGTCTAGTCGGGTGAGTCCACCAAGTAGGGTCTAGTCGGGTGAGTCAACCAAGTAGGGTCTAATCCGGTGAGTCCACCAACTAGCGTCTAGTCGGGTGAGTCCGTCAAGTAGGGTCTAGTCGGGTGAGTCCACCAAGTAGGGTCTAATCCGGTGAGTCCACCAACTAGCGTCTAGTCGGGTGAGTCCGTCAAGTAGGGTCTAGTCGGGTGAGTCCACCAAGTAGGGTCTAATCCGGTGAGTCCACCAACTAGCGTCTAATCGGGTGAGTCCACCAAGTAGGGTCTAATCCGGTGAGTCCACCAACTAGCGTCTAGTCGGGTGAGTCCGTCAAGTAGGGTCTAGTCAGGTGAGTCTGCCAAGTAGGGTCTAGTCGGGTGAGTCAACCAAGTAGGGTCTAATCCGGTGAGTCCACCAACTAGCGTCTAGTCGGGTGAGTCCGTCAAGTAGGGTCTAGTCAGGTGAGTCCACCAAGTAGGGTCTAGTCGGGTGAGTCCACCAAGTAGGGTCTAGTCGGGTGAGTCTGCCAAGTAGGGTCTAGTCGGGTGAGTCCACCAAGTAGGGTCTAGTCGGGTGAGTCCACCAAGTAGGGTCTAGTCGGGTGATTCCGCCAAGTAGGGTCTGGTCGGGTGAGTCCACCAAGTAGGGTCTAGTCGGGTAAGTCCACCAAGCAGGGTCTATTCGGGTGAGTACGCCAAGTAGGGTCTAGTCGGGGGAGTCCGCCAAGTAGGGTCTAGTCGGGTGAGTCCACCAAGTAGGGTCTAGTCGGGTGAGTCAACCAAGTAGGGTCTAGTCGGGTGAGTCCACCAAGTAGGGTCTAGTCGGGTGAGTCAACAAAGTAGGGTCTAATCCGGTGAGTCCACCAACTAGCGTCTAGTCGGGGGAGTCCGTCAAGTAGGGTCTAGTCGGGTGAGTCCACCAAGTAGGGTCTAATCCGGTGAGTCCACCAACTAGCGTCTAGTCGGGTGAGTCCGTCAAGTAGGGTCTAGTCGGGTGAGTCCACCAAGTAGGGTCTAATCCGGTGAGTCCACCAACTAGCGTCTAATCGGGTGAGTCCACCAAGTAGGGTCTAATCCGGTGAGTCCACCAACTAGCGTCTAGTCGGGTGAATCCGTCAAGTAGGGTCTAGTCGGGTGAGTCCACCAAGTAGGATCTAGTCGGGTGAGTCCGCCAAGTAGGATCTAGTCGGATGAGTCCACCAAGTAGGGTCTACTCGGGTGAGTCCGCCAAGTAGGATCAAGTCGGGTGAGTCCACCAAGTAGGGTCTAGTCGGGTGAGTCCACCAAGTAGGGTCTAGTCGGGTGAGTCCGCCAAGTATGGTCTAGTCGGGTGAGTCCGCCAAGTAGGATCTAGTCGGGTGAGTCCACCAAGTAGGGTCTGGTCGGGTGAGTCCACCAAGTAGGGTCTAATCGGGTGAGTCAACCAAGTAGGGTCTAGTCTGGTGAGTCCGCCAAGTAGGGTCTAGTCGGGTGAGTCCACCAAGTAGGGTCTAGTCGGGTGAGTCCACCAAGTAGGGTCTAGTCGGGTGAGTCCGCCAAGTAGGGTCTAGTCGGGTGAGTCTGCCAAGTAGGGTCTAGTCGGGTGAGTCCACCAAGTAGGGTCTAGTCGGGTGAGTCCACCAAGTAGGGTCTAGTCGGTTGAGTCAACCAAGTAGGGTCTAATCCGGTGAGTCCACCAACTAGCGTCTAGTCGGGTGAGTCCGTCAAGTAGGGTCTAGTCGGGTGAGTCCACCAAGTAGGGTCTAATCCGGTGAGTCCACCAACTAGAGTCCAATCGGGTGAGTCCACCAAGTAGGGTCTAATCTGGTGAGTCCACCAACTAGCGTCTAGTCGGGTGAGTCCGTCAAGTAGGGTCTAGTCAGGTGAGTCTGCCAAGTAGGGTCTAGTCGGGTGAGTCAACCAAGTAGGGTCTAATCCGGTGAGTCCACCAACTAGCGTCTAGTCGGGTGAGTCCGTCAAGTAGGGTCTAGTCAGGTGAGTCCACCAAGTAGGGTCTAGTCGGGTGAGTCCACCAAGTAGGGTCTAGTCGGGTGAGTCTGCCAAGTAGGGTCTAGTCGGGTGAGTCCACCAAGTAGGGTCTAGTCGGGTGAGTCAACCAAGTAGGGTCTAGTCGGGTGAGTCCGCCAAGTAGGGTCTGGTTGGGTGAGTCCACCAAGTAGGGTCTAGTCGGGTAAGTCCACCAAGCAGGGTCTATTCGGGTGAGTACGCCAAGTAGGGTCTAGTCGGGTGAGTCCACCAAGTAGGGTCTAGTCGGGTGAGTCCACCAAGTAGGGTCTAGTCGGGTGAGTCCGCCAAGTAGGGTCTGGTCGGGTGAGTCCACCAAGTAGGGTCTAGTCGGGTAAGTCCACCAAGCAGGGTCTATTCGGGTGAGTACGCCAAGTAGGGTCTAGTCGGGGGAGTCCGCCAAGTAGGGTCTAGTCGGGTGAGTCCACCAAGTAGGGTCTAGTCGGGTGAGTCCACCAAGTAGGGTCTAGTCGGGTGAGTCCACCAAGTAGGGTCTAGTCGGGTGAGTCCACCAAGTAGGGTCTAGTCGGGTGAGTCCACCAAGTAGGGTCTAGTCGGGTGAGTCCACCAAGTAGGGTCTAGTCGGGTGAGTCCACCAAGTAGGGTCTAGTCGGGTGAGTCCACCAAGTAGGGTCTAGTCGGGTGAGTCCACCAAGTAGGGTCTAGTCGGGTGAGTCCACCAAGTAGGGTCTAGTCGGGTGAGTCCGCCAAGTAGGGTCTAGTCGGGTGAGTCAACCAAGTAGGGTCTAGTCGGGTGAGTCCACCAAGTAGGGTCTAGTCTGGTGAGTCCGCCAAGTAGGGTCTAGTCGGGTGAGTCCACCAAGTAGGGTCTAGTCGGGTGAGTCCACCAAGTAGGGTCTAGTCGGGTGAGTCCGCCAAGTAGGGTCTAGTCGGGTGAGTCTGCCAAGTAGGGTCTAGTCGGGTGAGTCCACCAAGTAGGGTCTAGTCGGGTGAGTCCACCAAGTAGGGTCTAGTCGGGTGAGTCAACCAAGTAGGGTCTAATCCGGTGAGTCCACCAACTAGCGTCTAGTCGGGTGAGTCCGTCAAGTAGGGTCTAGTCGGGTGAGTCCACCAAGTAGGGTCTAATCCGGTGAGTCCACCAACTAGCGTCTAATCGGGTGAGTCCACCAAGTAGGGTCTAATCCGGTGAGTCCACCAACTAGCGTCTAGTCGGGTGAGTCCGTCAAGTAGGGTCTAGTCAGGTGAGTCTGCCAAGTAGGGTCTAGTCGGGTGAGTCAACCAAGTAGGGTCTAATCCGGTGAGTCCACCAACTAGCGTCTAGTCGGGTGAGTCCGTCAAGTAGGGTCTAGTCAGGTGAGTCCACCAAGTAGGGTCTAGTCGGGTGAGTCCACCAAGTAGGGTCTAGTCGGGTGAGTCTGCCAAGTAGGGTCTAGTCGGGTGAGTCCACCAAGTAGGGTCTAGTCGGGTGAGTCCACCAAGTAGGGTCTAGTCGGGTGATTCCGCCAAGTAGGGTCTGGTCGGGTGAGTCCACCAAGTAGGGTCTAGTCGGGTAAGTCCACCAAGCAGGGTCTATTCGGGTGAGTACGCCAAGTAGGGTCTAGTCGGGGGAGTCCGCCAAGTAGGGTCTAGTCGGGTGAGTCCACCAAGTAGGGTCTAGTCGGGTGAGTCAACCAAGTAGGGTCTAGTCGGGTGAGTCCACCAAGTAGGGTCTAGTCGGGTGAGTCCACCAAGTAGGGTCTAGCCGGATGAGTCCACCAAGTAGGTTCTAGTCGGGTGAGTCCACCAAGTAGGGTCTAGTCGGGTGAGTCCACCAAGTAGGGTCTAATCGGGTGAGTCCACCAAGTAGGGTCTAGCCGGATGAGTCCACCAAGTAGGTTCTAGTCGGGTGAGTCCACCAAGTAGGGTCTAGTCGGGTGATTCCGCCAAGTAGGGTCTGGTCGGGTGAGTCCACCAAGTAGGGTCTAGTCGGGTAAGTCCACCAAGCAGGGTCTATTCGGGTGAGTACGCCAAGTAGGGTCTAGTCGGGGGAGTCCGCCAAGTAGGGTCTAGTCGGGTGAGTCCACCAAGTAGGGTCTAGTCGGGTGAGTCAACCAAGTAGGGTCTAGTCGGGTGAGTCCACCAAGTAGGGTCTAGTCGGGTGAGTCAACAAAGTAGGGTCTAATCCGGTGAGTCCACCAACTAGCGTCTAGTCGGGGGAGTCCGTCAAGTAGGGTCTAGTCGGGTGAGTCCACCAAGTAGGGTCTAATCCGGTGAGTCCACCAACTAGCGTCTAGTCGGGTGAGTCCGTCAAGTAGGGTCTAGTCGGGTGAGTCCACCAAGTAGGGTCTAATCCGGTGAGTCCACCAACTAGCGTCTAATCGGGTGAGTCCACCAAGTAGGGTCTAATCCGGTGAGTCCACCAACTAGCGTCTAGTCGGGTGAATCCGTCAAGTAGGGTCTAGTCGGGTGAGTCCACCAAGTAGGATCTAGTCGGGTGAGTCCGCCAAGTAGGATCTAGTCGGATGAGTCCACCAAGTAGGGTCTACTCGGGTGAGTCCGCCAAGTAGGATCAAGTCGGGTGAGTCCACCAAGTAGGGTCTAGTCGGGTGAGTCCACCAAGTAGGGTCTAGTCGGGTGAGTCCGCCAAGTATGGTCTAGTCGGGTGAGTCCGCCAAGTAGGATCTAGTCGGGTGAGTCCACCAAGTAGGGTCTGGTCGGGTGAGTCCACCAAGTAGGGTCTAATCGGGTGAGTCAACCAAGTAGGGTCTAGTCTGGTGAGTCCGCCAAGTAGGGTCTAGTCGGGTGAGTCCACCAAGTAGGGTCTAGTCGGGTGAGTCCACCAAGTAGGGTCTAGTCGGGTGAGTCCGCCAAGTAGGGTCTAGTCGGGTGAGTCTGCCAAGTAGGGTCTAGTCGGGTGAGTCCACCAAGTAGGGTCTAGTCGGGTGAGTCCACCAAGTAGGGTCTAGTCGGGTGAGTCAACCAAGTAGGGTCTAATCCGGTGAGTCCACCAACTAGCGTCTAGTCGGGTGAGTCCGTCAAGTAGGGTCTAGTCGGGTGAGTCCACCAAGTAGGGTCTAGTCTGGTGAGTCCACCAACTAGAGTCCAATCGGGTGAGTCCACCAAGTAGGGTCTAATCCGGTGAGTCCACCAACTAGCGTCTAGTCGGGTGAGTCCGTCAAGTAGGGTCTAGTCAGGTGAGTCTGCCAAGTAGGGTCTAGTCGGGTGAGTCAACCAAGTAGGGTCTAATCCGGTGAGTCCACCAACTAGCGTCTAGTCGGGTGAGTCCGTCAAGTAGGGTCTAGTCAGGTGAGTCCACCAAGTAGGGTCTAGTCGGGTGAGTCCACCAAGTAGGGTCTAGTCGGGTGAGTCTGCCAAGTAGGGTCTAGTCGGGTGAGTCCACCAAGTAGGGTCTAGTCGGGTGAGTCAACCAAGTAGGGTCTAGTCGGGTGAGTCCGCCAAGTAGGGTCTGGTTGGGTGAGTCCACCAAGTAGGGTCTAGTCGGGTAAGTCCACCAAGCAGGGTCTATTCGGGTGAGTACGCCAAGTAGGGTCTAGTCGGGTGAGTCCACCAAGTAGGGTCTAGTCGGGTGAGTCCACCAAGTAGGGTCTAGTCGGGTGAGTCCGCCAAGTAGGGTCTGGTCGGGTGAGTCCACCAAGTAGGGTCTAGTCGGGTAAGTCCACCAAGCAGGGTCTATTCGGGTGAGTACGCCAAGTAGGGTCTAGTCGGGGGAGTCCGCCAAGTAGGGTCTAGTCGGGTGAGTCCACCAAGTAGGGTCTAGTCGGGTGAGTCCACCAAGTAGGGTCTAGTCGGGTGAGTCCACCAAGTAGGGTCTAGTCGGGTGAGTCCACCAAGTAGGGTCTCGTCGGGTGAGTCCACCAAGTAGGGTCTAGTCGGGTGAGTCCACCAAGTAGGGTCTAGTCGGGTGAGTCCACCAAGTAGGGTCTAGTCGGGTGAGTCCACCAAGTAGGGTCTAGTCGGGTGAGTCCACCAAGTAGGGTCTAGTCGGGTGAGTCCACCAAGTAGGGTCTAGTCGGGTGAGTCCGCCAAGTAGGGTCTAGTCGGGTGAGTCAACCAAGTAGGGTCTAGTCGGGTGAGTCCACCAAGTAGGGTCTAGTCTGGTGAGTCCGCCAAGTAGGGTCTAGTCGGGTGAGTCCACCAAGTAGGGTCTAGTCGGGTGAGTCCACCAAGTAGGGTCTAGTCGGGTGAGTCCGCCAAGTAGGGTCTAGTCGGGTGAGTCTGCCAAGTAGGGTCTAGTCGGGTGAGTCCACCAAGTAGGGTCTAGTCGGGTGAGTCCACCAAGTAGGGTCTAGTCGGGTGAGTCAACCAAGTAGGGTCTAATCCGGTGAGTCCACCAACTAGCGTCTAGTCGGGTGAGTCCGTCAAGTAGGGTCTAGTCGGGTGAGTCCACCAAGTAGGGTCTAATCCGGTGAGTCCACCAACTAGCGTCTAATCGGGTGAGTCCACCAAGTAGGGTCTAATCCGGTGAGTCCACCAACTAGCGTCTAGTCGGGTGAGTCCGTCAAGTAGGGTCTAGTCAGGTGAGTCTGCCAAGTAGGGTCTAGTCGGGTGAGTCAACCAAGTAGGGTCTAATCCGGTGAGTCCACCAACTAGCGTCTAGTCGGGTGAGTCCGTCAAGTAGGGTCTAGTCAGGTGAGTCCACCAAGTAGGGTCTAGTCGGGAGAGTCCACCAAGTAGGGTCTAGTCGGGTGAGTCTGCCAAGTAGGGTCTAGTCGGGTGAGTCCACCAAGAAGGGTCTAGTCGGGTGAGTCCACCAAGTAGGGTCTAGTCGGGTGATTCCGCCAAGTAGGGTCTGGTCGGGTGAGTCCACCAAGTAGGGTCTAGTCGGGTAAGTCCACCAAGCAGGGTCTATTCGGGTGAGTACGCCAAGTAGGGTCTAGTCGGGGGAGTCCGCCAAGTAGGGTCTAGTCGGGTGAGTCCACCAAGTAGGGTCTAGTCGGGTGAGTCAACCAAGTAGGGTCTAGTCGGGTGAGTCCACCAAGTAGGGTCTAGTCGGGTGAGTCCACCAAGTAGGGTCTAGCCGGATGAGTCCACCAAGTAGGTTCTAGTCGGGTGAGTCCACCAAGTAGGGTCTAGTCGGGTGAGTCCACCAAGTAGGGTCTAATCGGGTGAGTCCACCAAGTAGGGTCTAGCCGGATGAGTCCACCAAGTAGGTTCTAGTCGGGTGAGTCCACCAAGTAGGGTGTAGTCGGGTGAGTCCACCAAGTAGGTTCTAGTCGGGTGAGTCCGGCAAGTAGGGTCTAGCCGGATGAGTCTACCAAGTAGGGTCTAGTCGGGTGAGTCCACCAAGTAGGGTCTAGTCGGGTGAGTCCACCAAGTAGGGTCTAGCCGGATGAGTCCACCAAGTAGGGTCTAGTCGGGTGAGTCCACCAAGTAGGGTCTAGTCGGATGAGTCCACCAAGTATGGTCTAGTCGGGTGAGTCCACCAAGTAGGGTCTAGTCGGATGAGTCCACCAAGTAGGGTCTAGTCTGATGAGTCCACCAAGTAGGGTCTAGTCTGATGAGTCCACCAAGTAGGGTCTAGTCTGATGAGTCCACCAAGTAGGGTCTAGTCGGGTGAGTCAACCAAGTAGGGTCTAGTCTGATGAGTCCACCAAGTAGGGTCTAGTCGGGTGAGTCCACCAAGTAGGGTCTAGTCTGGTGAGTCCACCAAGTAGGGTCTAGTCGGGGTAGTCCGCCAAGTAGGGTCTAGTCGGGTGAGTCCGCCAAGTAGGGTCTAGTCGGGTGAGTCTACCAAGCAGGGTCTAGTCGGGTGAGTCCACCAAGTAGGGTCTAGTCGGGAGAGTCCGCCAAGTAGGGTCTATTCGGGTGAGTCCACCAAGTAGGGTCTAATCGAGTGAGTCCACCAAGTAGGGTCTATTCGGGTGAGTCCACCAAGTAGGGTCTAGTCGGGTGAGTCCACCAAGTAGGTTCTAGTCGGGTGAGTCCACCAAGTAGGATCTAGTCGGGTGAGTCCACCAAGTAGGGTCTAGTCGGGTGAGTCCACCAAGTAGGGTCTAGTCGGGTGAGTCCACCAAGTAGGGTCTAGTCGGGTGAGTCCACCAAGTAGGGTCTAGTCGGGTGAGTCCACCAAGTAGGATCTAGTCGGGTGAGTCCGCCAAGTAGGATCTAATCGGATGAGTCCACCAAGTAGGGTCTACTCGGGTGAGTCCGCCAAGTAGGATCAAGTCGGGTGAGTCCACAAAGTAGAGTCTACTCGGGTGAGTCCACCAAGTAGGGTCTGGTCGGGTGAGTCCACCAAGTAGGGTCTAGTCGGGTGAGTCCACCAAGTAGGGTCTAGTCGGGTGAGTCCGCCAAGTATGGTCTAGTCGGGTAAGTCCGCCAAGTAGGATCTAGTCGGGTGAGTCCACCAAGTATGGTCTGGTCGGGTGAGTCCACCAAGTAGGGTCTAGTCGGGTGAGTCAACCAAGTAGGGTCTAGTCAGGTGAGTCCACCAAGTAGGGTCTAGTCGGGTGAGTCTGCCAAGTTGGGTCTAGTCGGGTGAGTCAACCAAGTAGGGTCTAGTCGGGTGAGTCCACCATGTAGGGTCTAGTCGGGTGAGTCCGCCAAGTAGGGTCTGGTCGGGTGAGTCCACCAAGCAGGGTCTAGTCGGGTAAGTCCACCAAGCAGGGTCTATTCGGGTGAGTACGCCAAGTAGGGTCTAGTCGGGGGAGTCCGCCAAGTAGGGTCTAGTCGGGTGAGTCCACCAAGTAGGGTCTAGTCGGGTGAGTCCACCAAGTAGGGTCTAGTCGGGTGAGTCCACCAAGTAGGGTCTAGTCGGGTGAGTCCACCAAGTAGGGTCTAGTCGGGTGAGTCCACCAAGTAGGGTCTAGTCGGGTGAGTCCACCAAGTAGGGTCTAGTCGGGTGAGTCCACCAAGTAGGGTCTAGTCGGGTGAGTCCACCAAGTAGGGTCTAGTCGGGTGAGTCCACCAAGTAGGGTCTAGTCGGGTGAGTCCACCAAGTAGGGTCTAGTCGGGTGAGTCCGCCAAGTAGGGTCTAGTCGGGTGAGTCAACCAAGTAGGGTCTAGTCGGGTGAGTCCATCAAGTAGGGTCTAGTCGGGTGAGTCCACCAAGTAGGGTCTAGTCGGGTGAGTCCACCAAGTAGGGTCTAGTCGGGTGAGTCCGCCAAGTAGGGTCTAGTCGGGTGAGTCCACCAAGTAGGGTCTAGTCGGGTGAGTCCACCAAGTAGGGTCTAGTCGGGTGAGTCCACCAAGTAGGGTCTAGTCGGGTGAGTCCACCAAGTAGGGTCTAGTCGGGTGAGTCCGCCAAGTAGGGTCTAGTCGGGTGAGTCAACCAAGTAGGGTCTAGTCGGGTGAGTCCACCAAGTAGGGTCTAGTCTGGTGAGTCCGCCAAGTAGGGTCTAGTCGGGTGAGTCCACCAAGTAGGGTCTAGTCGGGTGAGTCCACCAAGTAGGGTCTAGTCGGGTGAGTCCGCCAAGTAGGGTCTAGTCGGGTGAGTCTGCCAAGTAGGGTCTAGTCGGGTGAGTCCACCAAGTAGGGTCTAGTCGGGTGAGTCCACCAAGTAGGGTCTAGTCGGGTGAGTCAACCAAGTAGGGTCTAATCCGGTGAGTCCACCAACTAGCGTCTAGTCGGGTGAGTCCGTCAAGTAGGGTCTAGTCGGGTGAGTCAACCAAGTAGGGTCTAGTCGGGTGAGTCCACCAAGTAGGGTCTAGTCGGGTGAGTCCACCAAGTAGGGTCTAATCCGGTGAGTCCACCAACTAGCGTCTAGTCGGGTGAGTCCACCAAGTAGGGTCTAGTCGGGTGAGTCCACCAAGTAGGGTCTAGTCGGGTGAGTCCACCAAGTAGCGTCTAGTCGGGTGAGTCCACCAAGTAGGGTCTAATCCGGTGAGTCCACCAACTAGCGTCTAGTCGGGTGAGTCCACCAAGTAGGGTCTAGTCGGGTGAGTCCACCAAGTAGGGTCTAGTCGGGTGAGTCCACCAAGTAGGGTCTAGTCGGGTGAGTCCACCAAGTAGGGTCTAGTCGGGTGAGTCCACCAAGTAGGGTCTGGTCGGGTGAGTCCACCAAGTAGGGTCTAGTCGGGTGAGTCCACCAAGTAGGGTCTAGTCGGGTGAGTCCGCCAAGTATGGTCTAGTCGGGTGAGTCCGCCAAGTAGGGTCTAGTCGGGTGAGTCCACCAAGTAGGGTCTGGTCGGGTGAGTCCACCAAGTAGGGTCTAGTCGGGTGAGTCCACCAAGTAGGGTCTAGTCGGGTGAGTCCACCAAGTAGGGTCTAGTCGGGTGAGTCCACCAAGTAGGGTCTAGTCGGGTGAGTCCACCAAGTAGGGTCTAGTCGGGTGAGTCCACCAAGTAGGGTCTAGTCGGGTGAGTCTACCAAGTAGGGTCTAGTCGGGTGAGTCCACCAAGTAGGGTCTAGTCGGGTGAGTCCGCCAAGTAGGGTCTATTCGGGTGAGTCCACCAAGTAGGGTCTAGTCGAGTGAGTCCACCAAGTAGGGTCTATTCGGGTGAGTCCACCAAGTAGGGTCTAGTCGGGTGAGTCCACCAAGTAGTTCTAGTCGGGTGAGTCCACCAAGTAGGATCTAGTCGGGTGAGTCCACCAAGTAGGGTCTAGTCGGGTGAGTCCACCAAGTAGGGTCTAGTCGGGTGAGTCCACCAAGTAGGGTCTAGTCGGGTGAGTCCACCAAGTAGGGTCTAGTCGGGTGAGTCCACCAAGTAGGATCTAGTCGGGTGAGTCCGCCAAGTAGGATCTAATCGGATGAGTCCACCAAGTAGGGTCTACTCGGGTGAGTCCGCCAAGTAGGATCAAGTCGGGTGAGTCCACAAAGTAGAGTCTACTCGGGTGAGTCCACCAAGTAGGGTCTGGTCGGGTGAGTCCACCAAGTAGGGTCTACTCGGGTGAGTCCACCAAGTAGGGTCTAGTCGGGTGAGTCCGCCAAGTATGGTCTAGTCGGGTAAGTCCGCCAAGTAGGATCTAGTCGGGTGAGTCCACCAAGTATGGTCTGGTCGGGTGAGTCCACCAAGTAGGGTCTAGTCGGGTGAGTCAACCAAGTAGGGTCTAGTCAGGTGAGTCCACCAAGTAGGGTCTAGTCGGGTGAGTCTGCCAAGTTGGGTCTAGTCGGGTGAGTCCACCAAGTAGGGTCTAGTCGGGTGAGTCCACCAAGTAGGGTCTAGTCGGGTGAGTCCGCCAAGTAGGGTCTGGTCGGGTGAGTCCACCAAGTAGGGTCTAGTCGGGTGAGTCCACCAAGTAGGGTCTAGTCGGGTGAGTCCACCAAGTAGGGTCTAGTCGGGTGAGTCCGCCAAGTAGGGTCTAGTCGGGTGAGTCCACCAAGTAGGGTCTAGTCGGGTGAGTCCACCAAGTAGGGTCTAGTCGGGTGAGTCCGCCAAGTAGGGTCTAGTCGGGTGAGTCCACCAAGTAGGGTCTAGTCGGGTGAGTCCACCAAGTAGGGTCTAGTCGGGTGAGTCCACCAAGTAGGGTCTAGTCGGGTGAGTCCACCAAGTAGGGTCTAGTCGGGTGAGTCCACCAAGTAGGGTCTAGTCGGGTGAGTCCACCAAGTAGGGTCTAGTCGGGTGAGTCCACCAAGTAGGGTCTAGTCGGGTGAGTCAACCAAGTAGGGTCTAGTCGGGTGAGTCCACCAAGTAGGGTCTAGTCGGGTGAGTCCACCAAGTAGGGTCTAGTCGGGTGAGTCCACCAAGTAGGGTCTAGTCGGGTGAGTCCACCAAGTAGGGTCTAGTCGGGTGAGTCCACCAAGTAGGGTCTAGTCGGGTGAGTCCACCAAGTAGGGTCTAGTCGGGTGAGTCCACCAAGTAGGGTCTAGTCGGGTGAGTCCACCAAGTAGGGTCTAGTCGGGTGAGTCCACCAAGTAGGGTCTAGTCGGGTGAGTCCACCAAGTAGGGTCTAGTCGGGTGAGTCCACCAAGTAGGGTCTAGTCGGGTGAGTCCACCAAGGGTCTAGGGTCTAGTCGGGTGAGTCCACCAAGTAGGGTCTAGTCGGGTGAGTCCACCAAGTAGGGTCTAGTCGGGTGAGTCCACCAAGTAGGTCTAGTCGGGTGAGTCCACCAAGTAGGGTCTAGTCGGGTGAGTCCGCCAAGTAGGGTCTAGTCGGGTGAGTCCACCAAGTAGGGTCTAGTCGGGTGAGTCCACCAAGGGTCTAGTCGGGGGAGTCTAGGGTCTAGTCGGGTGAGTCCACCAAGTAGGGTCTAGTCGGGTGAGTCCACCAAGTAGGGTCTAGTCGGGTGAGTCCACCAAGTAGGGTCTAGTCGGGTGAGTCCACCAAGTAGGGTCTAGTCGGGTGAGTCCACCAAGTAGGGTCTAGTCGGGTGAGTCCACCAAGTAGGGTCTAGTCTGGTGAGTCCGCCAAGTAGGGTCTAGTCGGGTGAGTCTGCCAAGTAGGGTCTAGTCGGGTGAGTCCACCAAGTAGGGTCTAGTCGGGTGAGTCCACCAAGTAGGGTCTAGTCGGGTGAGTCAACCAAGTAGGGTCTAATCCGGTGAGTCCACCAACTAGCGTCTAGTCGGGTGAGTCCGTCAAGTAGGGTCTAGTCGGGTGAGTCCACCAAGTAGGGTCTAGTCGGGTGAGTCCACCAAGTAGGGTCTAGTCGGGTGAGTCCGCCAAGTAGGGTCTAGTCGGGTGAGTCCACCAAGTAGGGTCTAGTCGGGTGAGTCCACCAACTAGCGTCTAGTCGGGTGAGTCCGTCAAGTAGGGTCTAGTCGGGTGAGTCCACCAAGTAGGGTCTAATCGGGTGAGTCCACCAAGTAGGGTCTAATCGGGTGAGTCCACCAAGTAGGGTCTAGTCGGGTGAGTCCACCAAGTAGGGTCTAGTCGGGTGAGTCCACCAAGTAGGATCTACTCGGGTGAGTCCGCCAAGTAGGATCAAGTCGGGTGAGTCCACCAAGTAGGGTCTACTCGGGTGAGTCCACCAAGTAGGGTCTGGTCGGGTGAGTCCACCAAGTAGGGTCTAGTCGGGTGAGTCCACCAAGTAGGGTCTAGTCGGGTGAGTCCGCCAAGTATGGTCTAGTCGGGTGAGTCCGCCAAGTAGGATCTAGTCGGGTGAGTCCACCAAGTAGGGTCTGGTCGGGTGAGTCCACCAAGTAGGGTCTAGTCGGGTGAGTCAACCAAGTAGGGTCTAGTCGGGTGAGTCCACCAAGTAGGGTCTAGTCGGGTGAGTCCACCAAGTAGGGTCTAGTCGGGGTAGTCCGCCAAGTAGGGTCTAGTCGGGTGAGTCCGCCAAGTAGGGTCTAGTCGGGTGAGTCTACCAAGCAGGGTCTAGTCGGGTGAGTCCACCAAGTAGGGTCTAGTCGGGTGAGTCCGCCAAGTAGGGTCTATTCGGGTGAGTCCACCAAGTAGGGTCTAGTCGAGTGAGTCCACCAAGTAGGGTCTATTCGGGTGAGTCCACCAAGTAGGGTCTAGTCGGGTGAGTCCACCAAGTAGGTTCTAGTCGGGTGAGTCCACCAAGTAGGATCTAGTCGGGTGAGTCCACCAAGTAGGGTCTAGTCGGGTGAGTCCACCAAGTAGGGTCTAGTCGGGTGAGTCCACCAAGTAGGGTCTAGTCGGGTGAGTCCACCAAGTAGGGTCTAGTCGGGTGAGTCCACCAAGTAGGATCTAGTCGGGTGAGTCCGCCAAGTAGGGTCTAGTCGGGTGAGTCCACCAAGTAGGGTCTAGTCGGGTGAGTCCGCCAAGTAGGATCAAGTCGGGTGAGACCACAAAGTAGAGTCTACGGGTGAGTCCACCAAGTAGGGTCTAGTCGGGTGAGTCCACCAAGTAGGGTCTAGTCGGGTGAGTCCGCCAAGTATGGTCTAGTCGGGTAAGTCCGCCAAGTAGGATCTAGTCGGGTGAGTCCACCAAGTAGGGTCTGGTCGGGTGAGTCCACCAAGTAGGGTCTAGTCGGGTGAGTCAACCAAGTAGGGTCTAGTCGGGTGAGTCCACCAAGTAGGGTCTAGTCGGGTGAGTCCACCAAGTAGGGTCTAGTCGGGTGAGTCCGCCAAGTAGGGTCTAGTCGGGTGAGTCCACCAAGTAGGGTCTAGTCGGGTGAGTCCACCAAGTAGGGTCTAGTCGGGTGAGTCCGCCAAGTAGGGTCTGGTCGGGTGAGTCCACCAAGTAGGGTCTAGTCGGGTGAGTCCACCAAGTAGGGTCTAGTCGGGTGAGTCCACCAAGCAGGGTCTATTCGGGTGAGTCCGCCAAGTAGGGTCTAGTCGGGTGAGTCCACCAAGCAGGGTCTATTCGGATGAGTCCACCAAGTAGGGTCTACTCGGGTGAGTCCGCCAAGTAGGATCAAGTCGGGTGAGTCCACCAAGTATGGTCTACTCGGGTGAGTCCACCAAGTAGGGTCTGGTCGGGTGAGTCCACCAAGTAGGGTCTAGTCGGGTGAGTCCACCAAGTAGGGTCTAGTCTGATGAGTCCACCAAGTAAGGTCTAGTCTGATGAGTCCACCAAGTAGGGTCTAGTCTGATGAGTCCACCAAGTAGGGTCTAGTCGGGTGAGTCAACCAAGTAGGGTCTAGTCTGATGAGTCCACCAAGTAGGGTCTAGTCGGGTGAGTCCACCAAGTAGGGTCTAGTCTGGTGAGTCCACCAAGTAGGGTCTAGTCGGGTGAGTCCACCAAGTAGGGTCTAGTCGGGGTAGTCCACCAAGTAGGGTCTAGTCGGGTGAGTCCACCAAGTAGGGTCTAGTCGGGTGAGTCCACCAAGTAGGGTCTAAGTCCGCCAAGGGTCTAGTCGGGTGAGTCCGCCAAGTAGGGTCTAGTCGGGTGAGTCTACCAAGCAGGGTCTAGTCGGGTGAGTCCACCAAGTAGGGTCTAGTCGGGTGAGTCCACCAAGTAGGGTCTAGTCGGGTGAGTCCACCAAGTAGGGTCTAGTCGGGTGAGTCCACCAAGTAGGGTCTAGTCGGGTGAGTCCACCAAGTAGGGTCTAGTCGGGTGAGTCCACCAAGTAGGGTCTAGTCGGGTGAGTCCACCAAGTAGGGTCTAGTCGGGTGAGTCCACCAAGTAGGGTCTAGTCGGGTGAGTCCACCAAGTAGGGTCTAGTCGGGTGAGTCCACCAAGTAGGGTCTAGTCGGGTGAGTCCACCAAGTAGGATCTAGTCGGATGAGTCCACCAAGTAGGGTCTACTCGGGTGAGTCCGCCAAGTAGGATCAAGTCGGGTGAGTCCACCAAGTAGGGTCTAGTCGGGTGAGTCCACCAAGTAGGGTCTAGTCGGGTGAGTCCACCAAGTAGGGTCTAGTCGGGTGAGTCCACCAAGTAGGGTCTAGTCGGGTGAGTCCACCAAGTAGGGTCTAGTCGGGTGAGTCCACCAAGTAGGGTCTAGTCGGGTGAGTCCACCAAGTAGGGTCTAGTCGGTTGAGTCCGCCAAGTAGGGTCTGGTCGGGTGAGTCCACCAAGTAGGGTCTAGTCGGGTAAGTCCACCAAGCAGGGTCTAGTCGGGGGAGTCCGCCAAGTAGGGTCTAGTCGGGTGAGTCCACCAAGTAGGGTCTAGTCGGGTGAGTCAACCAAGTAGGGTCTAGTCGGGTGAGTCCACCAAGTAGGGTCTAGTCTGGTGAGTCCGCCAAGTAGGGTCTAGTCGGGTGAGTCCACCAAGTAGGGTCTAGTCGGGTGAGTCCACCAAGTAGGGTCTAGTCTGGTGAGTCCGCCAAGTAGGGTCTAGTCGGGTGAGTCTGCCAAGTAGGGTCTAGTCGGGTGAGTCCACCAAGTAGGGTCTAGTCGGGTGAGTCCACCAAGTAGGGTCTAGTCGGGTGAGTCAACCAAGTAGGGTCTAATCCGGTGAGTCCACCAACTAGCGTCTAGACGGGTGAGTCCGTCAAGTAGGGTCTAGTCGGGTGAGTCAACCAAGTAGGGTCTAGTCGGGTGAGTCCACCAAGTAGGGTCTAGTCTGGTGAGTCCGCCAAGTAGGGTCTAGTCGGGTGAGTCCGTCAAGTAGGGTCTAGTCGGGTGAGTCCACCAACTAGCGTCTAGTCGGGTGAGTCCGTCAAGTAGGGTCTAGTCGGGTGAGTCCACCAACTAGCGTCTAATCGGGTGAGTCCACCAAGTAGGGTCTAATCCGGTGAGTCCACCAACTAGCGTCTAGTCGGGTGAGTCCGTCAAGTAGGGTCTAGTCGGGTGAGTCCACCAAGTAGGATCTACTCGGGTGAGTCCGCCAAGTAGGATCAAGTCGGGTAAGTCCACCAAGTAGGGTCTACTCGGGTGAGTCCACCAAGTAGGGTCTGGTCGGGTGAGTCCACCAAGTAGGGTCTAGTCGGGTGAGTCCACCAAGTAGGGTCTAGTCGGGTGAGTCCGCCAAGTATGGTCTAGTCGGGTGAGTCCGCCAAGTAGGATCTAGTCGGGTGAGTCCACCAAGTAGGGTCTGGTCGGGTGAGTCCACCAAGTAGGGTCTAGTCGGGTGAGTCAACCAAGTAGGGTCTAGTCGGGTGAGTCCACCAAGTAGGGTCTAGTCGGGTGAGTCCACCAAGTAGGGTCTAGTCGGGGTAGTCCGCCAAGTAGGGTCTAGTCGGGTGAGTCCGCCAAGTAGGGTCTAGTCGGGTGAGTCTACCAAGCAGGGTCTAGTCGGGTGAGTCCACCAAGTAGGGTCTAGTCGGGTGAGTCCGCCAAGTAGGGTCTATTCGGGTGAGTCCACCAAGTAGGGTCTAGTCGAGTGAGTCCACCAAGTAGGGTCTATTCGGGTGAGTCCACCAAGTAGGGTCTAGTCGGGTGAGTCCACCAAGTAGGTTCTAGTCGGGTGAGTCCACCAAGTAGGATCTAGTCGGGTGAGTCCACCAAGTAGGGTCTAGTCGGGTGAGTCCACCAAGTAGGGTCTAGTCGGGTGAGTCCACCAAGTAGGGTCTAGTCGGGTGAGTCCACCAAGTAGGGTCTAGTCGGGTGAGTCCACCAAGTAGGATCTAGTCGGGTGAGTCCGCCAAGTAGGATCTAGTCGGATGAGTCCACCAAGTAGGGTCTACTCGGGTGAGTCCGCCAAGTAGGATCAAGTCGGGTGAGACCACAAAGTAGAGTCTACTTGGGTGAGTCCACCAAGTAGGGTCTAGTCGGGTGAGTCCACCAAGTAGGGTCTAGTCGGGTGAGTCCGCCAAGTATGGTCTAGTCGGGTAAGTCCGCCAAGTAGGATCTAGTCGGGTGAGTCCACCAAGTAGGGTCTGGTCGGGTGAGTCCACCAAGTAGGGTCTAGTCGGGTGAGTCAACCAAGTAGGGTCTAGTCGGGTGAGTCCACCAAGTAGGGTCTAGTCGGGTGAGTCCACCAAGTAGGGTCTAGTCGGGTGAGTCCGCCAAGTAGGGTCTAGTCGGGTGAGTCCACCAAGTAGGGTCTAGTCGGGTGAGTCCACCAAGTAGGGTCTAGTCGGGTGAGTCCGCCAAGTAGGGTCTGGTCGGGTGAGTCCACCAAGTAGGGTCTAGTCGGGTGAGTCCACCAAGTAGGGTCTAGTCGGGTGAGTCCACCAAGCAGGGTCTATTCGGGTGAGTCCGCCAAGTAGGGTCTAGTCGGGTGAGTCCACCAAGCAGGGTCTATTCGGATGAGTCCACCAAGTAGGGTCTACTCGGGTGAGTCCGCCAAGTAGGATCAAGTCGGGTGAGTCCACCAAGTATGGTCTACTCGGGTGAGTCCACCAAGTAGGGTCTGGTCGGGTGAGTCCACCAAGTAGGGTCTAGTCGGGTGAGTCCACCAAGTAGGGTCTAGATGAGTCCACCAAGTAGGTCTAGTCTGATGAGTCCACCAAGTAGGGTCTAGTCTGATGAGTCCACCAAGTAGGGTCTAGTCTCAACCAAGTAGGGTCTAGTCTGATGAGTCCACCAAGTAGGGTCTAGTCGGGTGAGTCCACCAAGTAGGGTCTAGTCTGGTGAGTCCACCAAGTAGGGTCTAGTCGGGTGAGTCCACCAAGTAGGGTCTAGTCGGGTGTAGTCCACCAAGTAGGGTCTAGTCGGGTGAGTCCACCAAGTAGGGTCTAGTCGGGTGAGTCCACCAAGTAGGGTCTAGTCGGGGTAGTCCGCCAAGTAGGGTCTAGTCGGGTGAGTCCGCCAAGTAGGGTCTAGTCGGGTGAGTCTACCAAGCAGGGTCTAGTCGGGTGAGTCCACCAAGTAGGGTCTAGTCGGGTGAGTCCGCCAAGTAGGGTCTATTCGGGTGAGTCCACCAAGTAGGGTCTAGTCGAGTGAGTCCACCAAGTAGGGTCTATTCGGGTGAGTCCACCAAGTAGGGTCTAGTCGGGTGAGTCCACCAAGTAGGTTCTAGTCGGGTGAGTCCACCAAGTAGGATCTAGTCGGGTGAGTCCACCAAGTAGGGTCTAGTCGGGTGAGTCCGCCAAGTAGGGTCTAGTCGGGTGAGTCCACCAAGTAGGGTCTAGTCGGGTGAGTCCACCAAGAGGGTCTAGTCGGGGGACCAAGTAGGGTCTAGTCGGGTGAGTCCACCAAGTAGGGTCTAGTCGGGTGAGTCCACCAAGTAGGGTCTAGTCGGGTGAGTCCACCAAGTAGGGTCTAGTCGGGTGAGTCCGCCAAGTAGGGTCTAGTCGGGTGAGTCCACCAAGTAGGGTCTAGTCGGGTGAGTCCACCAAGTAGGGTCTAGTCTGGTGAGTCCGCCAAGTAGGGTCTAGTCGGGTGAGTCTGCCAAGTAGGGTCTAGTCGGGTGAGTCCACCAAGTAGGGTCTAGTCGGGTGAGTCCACCAAGTAGGGTCTAGTCGGGTGAGTCAACCAAGTAGGGTCTAATCCGGTGAGTCCACCAACTAGCGTCTAGTCGGGTGAGTCCGTCAAGTAGGGTCTAGTCGGGTGAGTCAACCAAGTAGGGTCTAGTCGGGTGAGTCCACCAAGTAGGGTCTAGTCTGGTGAGTCCGCCAAGTAGGGTCTAGTCGGGTGAGTCCACCAAGTAGGGTCTAGTCGGGTGAGTCCACCAACTAGCGTCTAGTCGGGTGAGTCCGTCAAGTAGGGTCTAGTCGGGTGAGTCCACCAACTAGCGTCTAATCGGGTGAGTCCACCAAGTAGGGTCTAATCCGGTGAGTCCACCAACTAGCGTCTAGTCGGGTGAGTCCGTCAAGTAGGGTCTAGTCGGGTGAGTCCACCAAGTAGGATCTACTCGGGTGAGTCCGCCAAGTAGGATCAAGTCGGGTAAGTCCACCAAGTAGGGTCTACTCGGGTGAGTCCACCAAGTAGGGTCTGGTCGGGTGAGTCCACCAAGTAGGGTCTAGTCGGGTGAGTCCACCAAGTAGGGTCTAGTCGGGTGAGTCCGCCAAGTATGGTCTAGTCGGGTGAGTCCGCCAAGTAGGATCTAGTCGGGTGAGTCCACCAAGTAGGGTCTGGTCGGGTGAGTCCACCAAGTAGGGTCTAGTCGGGTGAGTCAACCAAGTAGGGTCTAGTCGGGTGAGTCCACCAAGTAGGGTCTAGTCGGGTGAGTCCACCAAGTAGGGTCTAGTCGGGGTAGTCCGCCAAGTAGGGTCTAGTCGGGTGAGTCCGCCAAGTAGGGTCTAGTCGGGTGAGTCTACCAAGCAGGGTCTAGTCGGGTGAGTCCACCAAGTAGGGTCTAGTCGGGTGAGTCCGCCAAGTAGGGTCTATTCGGGTGAGTCCACCAAGTAGGGTCTAGTCGAGTGAGTCCACCAAGTAGGGTCTATTCGGGTGAGTCCACCAAGTAGGGTCTAGTCGGGTGAGTCCACCAAGTAGGTTCTAGTCGGGTGAGTCCACCAAGTAGGATCTAGTCGGGTGAGTCCACCAAGTAGGGTCTAGTCGGGTGAGTCCACCAAGTAGGGTCTAGTCGGGTGAGTCCACCAAGTAGGGTCTAGTCGGGTGAGTCCACCAAGTAGGGTCTAGTCGGGTGAGTCCACCAAGTAGGGTCTAGTCGGGTGAGTCCGCCAAGTAGGATCTAGTCGGGTGAGTCCACCAAGTAGGGTCTACTCGGGTGAGTCCGCCAAGTAGGATCAAGTCGGGTGAGTCCACCAAGTAGGGTCTACTCGGGTGAGTCCACCAAGTAGGGTCTAGTCGGGTGAGTCCACCAAGTAGGGTCTAGTCGGGTGAGTCCGCCAAGTATGGTCTAGTCGGGTAAGTCCGCCAAGTAGGATCTAGTCGGGTGAGTCCACCAAGTAGGGTCTGGTCGGGTGAGTCCACCAAGTAGGGTCTAGTCGGGTGAGTCAACCAAGTAGGGTCTAGTCGGGTGAGTCCACCAAGTAGGGTCTAGTCGGGTGAGTCCACCAAGTAGGGTCTAGTCGGGTGAGTCCGCCAAGTAGGGTCTAGTCGGGTGAGTCCACCAAGTAGGGTCTAGTCGGGTGAGTCCACCAAGTAGGGTCTAGTCGGGTGAGTCCGCCAAGTAGGGTCTGGTCGGGTGAGTCCACCAAGTAGGGTCTAGTCGGGTGAGTCCACCAAGTAGGGTCTAGTCGGGTGAGTCCACCAAGCAGGGTCTATTCGGGTGAGTCCGCCAAGTAGGGTCTAGTCGGGTGAGTCCACCAAGCAGGGTCTATTCGGATGAGTCCACCAAGTAGGGTCTACTCGGGTGAGTCCGCCAAGTAGGATCAAGTCGGGTGAGTCCACCAAGTATGGTCTACTCGGGTGAGTCCACCAAGTAGGGTCTGGTCGGGTGAGTCCACCAAGTAGGGTCTAGTCGGGTGAGTCCACCAAGTAGGGTCTAGTCTGATGAGTCCACCAAGTAGGGTCTAGTCTGATGAGTCCACCAAGTAGGGTCTAGTCTGATGAGTCCACCAAGTAGGGTCTAGTCGGGTGAGTCAACCAAGTAGGGTCTAGTCTGATGAGTCCACCAAGTAGGGTCTAGTCGGGTGAGTCCACCAAGTAGGGTCTAGTCTGGTGAGTCCACCAAGTAGGGTCTAGTCGGGTGAGTCCACCAAGTAGGGTCTAGTCGGGGTAGTCCGCCAAGTAGGGTCTAGTCGGGTGAGTCCGCCAAGTAGGGTCTAGTCGGGTGAGTCCACCAAGTAGGGTCTAGTCGGGTGAGTCCACCAAGTAGGGTCTAGTCGGGTGAGTCCGCCAAGTAGGGTCTAGTCGGGTGAGTCCACCAAGTAGGGTCTAGTCGGGTGAGTCCACCAAGTAGGGTCTAGTCGGGTGAGTCCACCAAGTAGGGTCTATTCGGGTGAGTCCACCAAGTAGGGTCTAGTCGGGTGAGTCCACCAAGTAGGGTCTAGTCGGGTGAGTCCACCAAGTAGGGTCTAGTCGGGTGAGTCCACCAAGTAGGGTCTAGTCGGGTGAGTCCACCAAGTAGGGTCTAGTCGGGTGAGTCCACCAAGTAGGGTCTAGTCGGGTGAGTCCACCAAGTAGGGTCTAGTCGGGTGAGTCCACCAAGTAGGGTCTAGTCGGGTGAGTCCACCAAGTAGGATCTAGTCGGGTGAGTCCACCAAGTAGGGTCTACTCGGGTGAGTCCGCCAAGTAGGGTCAAGTCGGGTGAGTCCACCAAGTAGGGTCTAGTCGGGTGAGTCCACCAAGTAGGGTCTAGTCGGGTGAGTCCACCAAGTAGGGTCTAGTCGGGTGAGTCCACCAAGTAGGGTCTAGTCGGGTGAGTCCACCAAGTAGGGTCTAGTCGGGTGAGTCCACCAAGTAGGGTCTAGTCGGGTGAGTCCACCAAGTAGGGTCTAGTCGGTTGAGTCCGCCAAGAAGGGTCTGGTCGGGTGAGTCCACCAAGTAGGGTCTAGTCGGGTAAGTCCACCAAGCAGGGTCTAGTCGGGGGAGTCCGCCAAGTAGGGTCTAGTCGGGTGAGTCCACCAAGTAGGGTCTAGTCGGGTGAGTCAACCAAGTAGGGTCTAGTCGGGTGAGTCCACCAAGTAGGGTCTAGTCTGGTGAGTCCGCCAAGTAGGGTCTAGTCGGGTGAGTCCACCAAGTAGGGTCTAGTCGGGTGAGTCCACCAAGTAGGGTCTAGTCTGGTGAGTCCGCCAAGTAGGGTCTAGTCGGGTGAGTCTGCCAAGTAGGGTCTAGTCGGGTGAGTCCACCAAGTAGGGTCTAGTCGGGTGAGTCCACCAAGTAGGGTCTAGTCGGGTGAGTCAACCAAGTAGGGTCTAATCCGGTGAGTCCACCAACTAGCGTCTAGACGGGTGAGTCCGTCAAGTAGGGTCTAGTCGGGTGAGTCAACCAAGTAGGGTCTAGTCGGGTGAGTCCACCAAGTAGGGTCTAGTCTGGTGAGTCCGCCAAGTAGGGTCTAGTCGGGTGAGTCCGTCAAGTAGGGTCTAGTCGGGTGAGTCCACCAACTAGCGTCTAGTCGGGTGAGTCCGTCAAGTAGGGTCTAGTCGGGTGAGTCCACCAACTAGCGTCTAATCGGGTGAGTCCACCAAGTAGGGTCTAATCCGGTGAGTCCACCAACTAGCGTCTAGTCGGGTGAGTCCGTCAAGTAGGGTCTAGTCGGGTGAGTCCACCAAGTAGGATCTACTCGGGTGAGTCCGCCAAGTAGGATCAAGTCGGGTAAGTCCACCAAGTAGGGTCTACTCGGGTGAGTCCACCAAGTAGGGTCTGGTCGGGTGAGTCCACCAAGTAGGGTCTAGTCGGGTGAGTCCACCAAGTAGGGTCTAGTCGGGTGAGTCCGCCAAGTATGGTCTAGTCGGGTGAGTCCGCCAAGTAGGATCTAGTCGGGTGAGTCCACCAAGTAGGGTCTGGTCGGGTGAGTCCACCAAGTAGGGTCTAGTCGGGTGAGTCAACCAAGTAGGGTCTAGTCGGGTGAGTCCACCAAGTAGGGTCTAGTCGGGTGAGTCCACCAAGTAGGGTCTAGTCGGGGTAGTCCGCCAAGTAGGGTCTAGTCGGGTGAGTCCGCCAAGTAGGGTCTAGTCGGGTGAGTCTACCAAGCAGGGTCTAGTCGGGTGAGTCCACCAAGTAGGGTCTAGTCGGGTGAGTCCGCCAAGTAGGGTCTATTCGGGTGAGTCCACCAAGTAGGGTCTAGTCGAGTGAGTCCACCAAGTAGGGTCTATTCGGGTGAGTCCACCAAGTAGGGTCTAGTCGGGTGAGTCCACCAAGTAGGTTCTAGTCGGGTGAGTCCACCAAGTAGGATCTAGTCGGGTGAGTCCACCAAGTAGGGTCTAGTCGGGTGAGTCCACCAAGTAGGGTCTAGTCGGGTGAGTCCACCAAGTAGGGTCTAGTCGGGTGAGTCCACCAAGTAGGGTCTAGTCGGGTGAGTCCACCAAGTAGGATCTAGTCGGGTGAGTCCGCCAAGTAGGATCTAGTCGGATGAGTCCACCAAGTAGGGTCTACTCGGGTGAGTCCGCCAAGTAGGATCAAGTCGGGTGAGACCACAAAGTAGAGTCTACTTGGGTGAGTCCACCAAGTAGGGTCTAGTCGGGTGAGTCCACCAAGTAGGGTCTAGTCGGGTGAGTCCGCCAAGTATGGTCTAGTCGGGTAAGTCCGCCAAGTAGGATCTAGTCGGGTGAGTCCACCAAGTAGGGTCTGGTCGGGTGAGTCCACCAAGTAGGGTCTAGTCGGGTGAGTCAACCAAGTAGGGTCTAGTCGGGTGAGTCCACCAAGTAGGGTCTAGTCGGGTGAGTCCACCAAGTAGGGTCTAGTCGGGTGAGTCCGCCAAGTAGGGTCTAGTCGGGTGAGTCCACCAAGTAGGGTCTAGTCGGGTGAGTCCACCAAGTAGGGTCTAGTCGGGTGAGTCCGCCAAGTAGGGTCTGGTCGGGTGAGTCCACCAAGTAGGGTCTAGTCGGGTGAGTCCACCAAGTAGGGTCTAGTCGGGTGAGTCCACCAAGCAGGGTCTATTCGGGTGAGTCCGCCAAGTAGGGTCTAGTCGGGTGAGTCCACCAAGCAGGGTCTATTCGGATGAGTCCACCAAGTAGGGTCTACTCGGGTGAGTCCGCCAAGTAGGATCAAGTCGGGTGAGTCCACCAAGTATGGTCTACTCGGGTGAGTCCACCAAGTAGGGTCTGGTCGGGTGAGTCCACCAAGTAGGGTCTAGTCGGGTGAGTCCACCAAGTAGGGTCTAGTCTGATGAGTCCACCAAGTAAGGTCTAGTCTGATGAGTCCACCAAGTAGGGTCTAGTCTGATGAGTCCACCAAGTAGGGTCTAGTCGGGTGAGTCAACCAAGTAGGGTCTAGTCTGATGAGTCCACCAAGTAGGGTCTAGTCGGGTGAGTCCACCAAGTAGGGTCTAGTCTGGTGAGTCCACCAAGTAGGGTCTAGTCGAGTCCACCAAGTAGGGTCTAGTCGGGGTAGTCCACCAAGTAGGGTCTAGTCGGGTGAGTCCACCAAGTAGGGTCTAGTCGGGTGAGTCCACCAAGTAGGGTCTAGTCGGGGTAGTCCGCCAAGTAGGGTCTAGTCGGGTGAGTCCGCCAAGTAGGGTCTAGTCGGGTGAGTCTACCAAGCAGGGTCTAGTCGGGTGAGTCCACCAAGTAGGGTCTAGTCGGGTGAGTCCGCCAAGTAGGGTCTATTCGGGTGAGTCCACCAAGTAGGGTCTAGTCGAGTGAGTCCACCAAGTAGGGTCTATTCGGGTGAGTCCACCAAGTAGGGTCTAGTCGGGTGAGTCCACCAAGTAGGTTCTAGTCGGGTGAGTCCACCAAGTAGGATCTAGTCGGGTGAGTCCACCAAGTAGGGTCTAGTCGGTTGAGTCCGCCAAGAAGGGTCTGGTCGGGTGAGTCCACCAAGTAGGGTCTAGTCGGGTGAGTCCACCAAGCAGGGTCTAGTCGGGGGAGTCCGCCAAGTAGGGTCTAGTCGGGTGAGTCCACCAAGTAGGGTCTAGTCGGGTGAGTCAACCAAGTAGGGTCTAGTCGGGTGAGTCCACCAAGTAGGGTCTAGTCTGGTGAGTCCGCCAAGTAGGGTCTAGTCGGGTGAGTCCACCAAGTAGGGTCTAGTCGGGTGAGTCCACCAAGTAGGGTCTAGTCTGGTGAGTCCGCCAAGTAGGGTCTAGTCGGGTGAGTCTGCCAAGTAGGGTCTAGTCGGGTGAGTCCACCAAGTAGGGTCTAGTCGGGTGAGTCCACCAAGTAGGGTCTAGTCGGGTGAGTCAACCAAGTAGGGTCTAATCCGGTGAGTCCACCAACTAGCGTCTAGACGGGTGAGTCCGTCAAGTAGGGTCTAGTCGGGTGAGTCAACCAAGTAGGGTCTAGTCGGGTGAGTCCACCAAGTAGGGTCTAGTCTGGTGAGTCCGCCAAGTAGGGTCTAGTCGGGTGAGTCCGTCAAGTAGGGTCTAGTCGGGTGAGTCCACCAACTAGCGTCTAGTCGGGTGAGTCCGTCAAGTAGGGTCTAGTCGGGTGAGTCCACCAACTAGCGTCTAATCGGGTGAGTCCACCAAGTAGGGTCTAATCCGGTGAGTCCACCAACTAGCGTCTAGTCGGGTGAGTCCGTCAAGTAGGGTCTAGTCGGGTGAGTCCACCAAGTAGGATCTACTCGGGTGAGTCCGCCAAGTAGGATCAAGTCGGGTAAGTCCACCAAGTAGGGTCTACTCGGGTGAGTCCACCAAGTAGGGTCTGGTCGGGTGAGTCCACCAAGTAGGGTCTAGTCGGGTGAGTCCACCAAGTAGGGTCTAGTCGGGTGAGTCCGCCAAGTATGGTCTAGTCGGGTGAGTCCGCCAAGTAGGATCTAGTCGGGTGAGTCCACCAAGTAGGGTCTGGTCGGGTGAGTCCACCAAGTAGGGTCTAGTCGGGTGAGTCAACCAAGTAGGGTCTAGTCGGGTGAGTCCACCAAGTAGGGTCTAGTCGGGTGAGTCCACCAAGTAGGGTCTAGTCGGGGTAGTCCGCCAAGTAGGGTCTAGTCGGGTGAGTCCGCCAAGTAGGGTCTAGTCGGGTGAGTCTACCAAGCAGGGTCTAGTCGGGTGAGTCCACCAAGTAGGGTCTAGTCGGGTGAGTCCGCCAAGTAGGGTCTATTCGGGTGAGTCCACCAAGTAGGGTCTAGTCGAGTGAGTCCACCAAGTAGGGTCTATTCGGGTGAGTCCACCAAGTAGGGTCTAGTCGGGTGAGTCCACCAAGTAGGTTCTAGTCGGGTGAGTCCACCAAGTAGGATCTAGTCGGGTGAGTCCACCAAGTAGGGTCTAGTCGGGTGAGTCCACCAAGTAGGGTCTAGTCGGGTGAGTCCACCAAGTAGGGTCTAGTCGGGTGAGTCCACCAAGTAGGGTCTAGTCGGGTGAGTCCACCAAGTAGGATCTAGTCGGGTGAGTCCGCCAAGTAGGATCTAGTCGGATGAGTCCACCAAGTAGGGTCTACTCGGGTGAGTCCGCCAAGTAGGATCAAGTCGGGTGAGACCACAAAGTAGAGTCTACTTGGGTGAGTCCACCAAGTAGGGTCTAGTCGGGTGAGTCCACCAAGTAGGGTCTAGTCGGGTGAGTCCGCCAAGTATGGTCTAGTCGGGTAAGTCCGCCAAGTAGGATCTAGTCGGGTGAGTCCACCAAGTAGGGTCTGGTCGGGTGAGTCCACCAAGTAGGGTCTAGTCGGGTGAGTCAACCAAGTAGGGTCTAGTCGGGTGAGTCCACCAAGTAGGGTCTAGTCGGGTGAGTCCACCAAGTAGGGTCTAGTCGGGTGAGTCCGCCAAGTAGGGTCTAGTCGGGTGAGTCCACCAAGTAGGGTCTAGTCGGGTGAGTCCACCAAGTAGGGTCTAGTCGGGTGAGTCCGCCAAGTAGGGTCTGGTCGGGTGAGTCCACCAAGTAGGGTCTAGTCGGGTGAGTCCACCAAGTAGGGTCTAGTCGGGTGAGTCCACCAAGCAGGGTCTATTCGGGTGAGTCCGCCAAGTAGGGTCTAGTCGGGTGAGTCCACCAAGCAGGGTCTATTCGGATGAGTCCACCAAGTAGGGTCTACTCGGGTGAGTCCGCCAAGTAGGATCAAGTCGGGTGAGTCCACCAAGTATGGTCTACTCGGGTGAGTCCACCAAGTAGGGTCTGGTCGGGTGAGTCCACCAAGTAGGGTCTAGTCGGGTGAGTCCACCAAGTAGGGTCTAGTCTGATGAGTCCACCAAGTAAGGTCTAGTCTGATGAGTCCACCAAGTAGGGTCTAGTCTGATGAGTCCACCAAGTAGGGTCTAGTCGGGTGAGTCAACCAAGTAGGGTCTAGTCTGATGAGTCCACCAAGTAGGGTCTAGTCGGGTGAGTCCACCAAGTAGGGTCTAGTCTGGTGAGTCCACCAAGTAGGGTCTAGTCGGGTGAGTCCACCAAGTAGGGTCTAGTCGGGGTAGTCCACCAAGTAGGGTCTAGTCGGGTGAGTCAACCAAGTAGGGTCTAGTCGGGTGAGTCCACCAAGTAGGGTCTAGTGGGGTAGTCCGCCAAGTAGGGTCTAGTCGGGTGAGTCCGCCAAGTAGGGTCTAGTCGGGTGAGTCTACCAAGCAGGGTCTAGTCGGGTGAGTCCACCAAGTAGGTCTAGTCGGGTGAGTCCGCCAAGTAGGGTCTATTCGGGTGAGTCCACCAAGTAGGGTCTAGTCGGGTGAGTCCACCAAGTAGGGTCTATTCGGGTGAGTCCACCAAGTAGGGTCTAGTCGGGTGAGTCCACCAAGTAGGTTCTAGTCGGGTGAGTCCACCAAGTAGGATCTAGTCGGGTGAGTCCACCAAGTAGGGTCTAGTCGGGTGAGTCCACCAAGTAGGGTCTAGTCGGGTGAGTCCACCAAGTAGGGTCTAGTCGGGAGAGTCCACCAAGTAGGATCTAGTCGGATGAGTCCACCAAGTAGGGTCTACTCGGGTGAGTCCGCCAAGTAGGATCAAGTCGGGTGAGTCCACCAAGTAGGGTCTACTCGGGTGAGTCCATCAAGTAGGGTCTGGTCGGGTGAGTCCACCAAGTAGGGTCTCGTCGGGTGAGTCCACCAAGTAGGGTCTAGTCGGGTGAGTCCACCAAGTAGGGTCTAGTCGGGTGAGTCCACCAAGTAGGGTCTAGTCGGGTGAGTCCACCAAGTAGGGTCTAGTCGGTTGAGTCCGCCAAGAAGGGTCTGGTCGGGTGAGTCCACCAAGTAGGGTCTAGTCGGGTAAGTCCACCAAGCAGGGTCTAGTCGGGGGAGTCCGCCAAGTAGGGTCTAGTCGGGTGAGTCCACCAAGTAGGGTCTAGTCGGGTGAGTCAACCAAGTAGGGTCTAGTCGGGTGAGTCCACCAAGTAGGGTCTAGTCTGGTGAGTCCGCCAAGTAGGGTCTAGTCGGGTGAGTCCACCAAGTAGGGTCTAGTCGGGTGAGTCCACCAAGTAGGGTCTAGTCTGGTGAGTCCGCCAAGTAGGGTCTAGTCGGGTGAGTCTGCCAAGTAGGGTCTAGTCGGGTGAGTCCACCAAGTAGGGTCTAGTCGGGTGAGTCCACCAAGTAGGGTCTAGTCGGGTGAGTCAACCAAGTAGGGTCTAATCCGGTGAGTCCACCAACTAGCGTCTAGACGGGTGAGTCCGTCAAGTAGGGTCTAGTCGGGTGAGTCAACCAAGTAGGGTCTAGTCGGGTGAGTCCACCAAGTAGGGTCTAGTCTGGTGAGTCCGCCAAGTAGGGTCTAGTCGGGTGAGTCCGTCAAGTAGGGTCTAGTCGGGTGAGTCCACCAACTAGCGTCTAGTCGGGTGAGTCCGTCAAGTAGGGTCTAGTCGGGTGAGTCCACCAACTAGCGTCTAATCGGGTGAGTCCACCAAGTAGGGTCTAATCCGGTGAGTCCACCAACTAGCGTCTAGTCGGGTGAGTCCGTCAAGTAGGGTCTAGTCGGGTGAGTCCACCAAGTAGGATCTACTCGGGTGAGTCCGCCAAGTAGGATCAAGTCGGGTAAGTCCACCAAGTAGGGTCTACTCGGGTGAGTCCACCAAGTAGGGTCTGGTCGGGTGAGTCCACCAAGTAGGGTCTAGTCGGGTGAGTCCACCAAGTAGGGTCTAGTCGGGTGAGTCCGCCAAGTATGGTCTAGTCGGGTGAGTCCGCCAAGTAGGATCTAGTCGGGTGAGTCCACCAAGTAGGGTCTGGTCGGGTGAGTCCACCAAGTAGGGTCTAGTCGGGTGAGTCAACCAAGTAGGGTCTAGTCGGGTGAGTCCACCAAGTAGGGTCTAGTCGGGTGAGTCCACCAAGTAGGGTCTAGTCGGGGTAGTCCGCCAAGTAGGGTCTAGTCGGGTGAGTCCGCCAAGTAGGGTCTAGTCGGGTGAGTCTACCAAGCAGGGTCTAGTCGGGTGAGTCCACCAAGTAGGGTCTAGTCGGGTGAGTCCGCCAAGTAGGGTCTATTCGGGTGAGTCCACCAAGTAGGGTCTAGTCGAGTGAGTCCACCAAGTAGGGTCTATTCGGGTGAGTCCACCAAGTAGGGTCTAGTCGGGTGAGTCCACCAAGTAGGTTCTAGTCGGGTGAGTCCACCAAGTAGGATCTAGTCGGGTGAGTCCACCAAGTAGGGTCTAGTCGGGTGAGTCCACCAAGTAGGGTCTAGTCGGGTGAGTCCACCAAGTAGGGTCTAGTCGGGTGAGTCCACCAAGTAGGGTCTAGTCGGGTGAGTCCACCAAGTAGGATCTAGTCGGGTGAGTCCGCCAAGTAGGATCTAGTCGGATGAGTCCACCAAGTAGGGTCTACTCGGGTGAGTCCGCCAAGTAGGATCAAGTCGGGTGAGACCACAAAGTAGAGTCTACTTGGGTGAGTCCACCAAGTAGGGTCTAGTCGGGTGAGTCCACCAAGTAGGGTCTAGTCGGGTGAGTCCGCCAAGTATGGTCTAGTCGGGTAAGTCCGCCAAGTAGGATCTAGTCGGGTGAGTCCACCAAGTAGGGTCTGGTCGGGTGAGTCCACCAAGTAGGGTCTAGTCGGGTGAGTCAACCAAGTAGGGTCTAGTCGGGTGAGTCCACCAAGTAGGGTCTAGTCGGGTGAGTCCACCAAGTAGGGTCTAGTCGGGTGAGTCCGCCAAGTAGGGTCTAGTCGGGTGAGTCCACCAAGTAGGGTCTAGTCGGGTGAGTCCACCAAGTAGGGTCTAGTCGGGTGAGTCCGCCAAGTAGGGTCTGGTCGGGTGAGTCCACCAAGTAGGGTCTAGTCGGGTGAGTCCACCAAGTAGGGTCTAGTCGGGTGAGTCCACCAAGCAGGGTCTATTCGGGTGAGTCCGCCAAGTAGGGTCTAGTCGGGTGAGTCCACCAAGCAGGGTCTATTCGGATGAGTCCACCAAGTAGGGTCTACTCGGGTGAGTCCGCCAAGTAGGATCAAGTCGGGTGAGTCCACCAAGTATGGTCTACTCGGGTGAGTCCACCAAGTAGGGTCTGGTCGGGTGAGTCCACCAAGTAGGGTCTAGTCGGGTGAGTCCACCAAGTAGGGTCTAGTCTGATGAGTCCACCAAGTAAGGTCTAGTCTGATGAGTCCACCAAGTAGGGTCTAGTCTGATGAGTCCACCAAGTAGGGTCTAGTCGGGTGAGTCACCAAGTAGGGTCTAGTCTGATGAGTCCACCAAGTAGGGTCTAGTCGGGTGAGTCAACCAAGTAGGGTCTAGTCTGGTGAGTCCACCAAGTAGGGTCTAGTCGGGTGAGTCCACCAAGTAGGGTCTAGTCGGGTGAGTCCACCAAGTAGGGTCTAGTCGGGTGAGTCCACCAAGTAGGGTCTAGTCGGGTGAGTCCGCCAAGTAGGGTCTAGTCGGGTGAGTCCGCCAAGTAGGGTCTAGTCGGGTGAGTCTACCAAGCAGGGTCTAGTCGGGTGAGTCCACCAAGTAGGGTCTAGTCGGGTGAGTCCGCCAAGTAGGGTCTATTCGGGTGAGTCCACCAAGTAGGGTCTAGTCGGGTGAGTCCACCAAGTAGGGTCTAGTCGGGTGAGTCCACCAAGTAGGGTCTAGTCGGGTGAGTCCACCAAGTAGGGTCTAGTCGGGTGAGTCCACCAAGTAGGGTCTAGTCGGGTGAGTCCACCAAGTAGGGTCTAGTCGGTTGAGTCCGCCAAGAAGGGTCTGGTCGGGTGAGTCCACCAAGTAGGGTCTAGTCGGGTAAGTCCACCAAGAGGGTCTAGTCGGGGGAGTCCGCCAAGTAGGGTCTAGTCGGGTGAGTCCACCAAGTAGGGTCTAGTCGGGTGAGTCAACCAAGTAGGGTCTAGTCGGGTGAGTCCACCAAGTAGGGTCTAGTCTGGTGAGTCCGCCAAGTAGGGTCTAGTCGGGTGAGTCCACCAAGTAGGGTCTAGTCGGGTGAGTCCACCAAGTAGGGTCTAGTCTGGTGAGTCCGCCAAGTAGGGTCTAGTCGGGTGAGTCTGCCAAGTAGGGTCTAGTCGGGTGAGTCCACCAAGTAGGGTCTAGTCGGGTGAGTCCACCAAGTAGGGTCTAGTCGGGTGAGTCAACCAAGTAGGGTCTAATCCGGTGAGTCCACCAACTAGCGTCTAGACGGGTGAGTCCGTCAAGTAGGGTCTAGTCGGGTGAGTCAACCAAGTAGGGTCTAGTCGGGTGAGTCCACCAAGTAGGGTCTAGTCTGGTGAGTCCGCCAAGTAGGGTCTAGTCGGGTGAGTCCACCAAGTAGGGTCTAGTCGGGTGAGTCCACCAACTAGCGTCTAGTCGGGTGAGTCCGTCAAGTAGGGTCTAGTCGGGTGAGTCCACCAACTAGCGTCTAGTCGGGTGAGTCCACCAAGTAGGGTCTAATCCGGTGAGTCCACCAAGTAGCGTCTAGTCGGGTGAGTCCGTCAAGTAGGGTCTAGTCGGGTGAGTCCACCAAGTAGGATCTACTCGGGTGAGTCCGCCAAGTAGGATCAAGTCGGGTAAGTCCACCAAGTAGGGTCTACTCGGGTGAGTCCACCAAGTAGGGTCTGGTCGGGTGAGTCCACCAAGTAGGGTCTAGTCGGGTGAGTCCACCAAGTAGGGTCTAGTCGGGTGAGTCCGCCAAGTATGGTCTAGTCGGGTGAGTCCGCCAAGTAGGATCTAGTCGGGTGAGTCCACCAAGTAGGGTCTGGTCGGGTGAGTCCACCAAGTAGGGTCTAGTCGGGTGAGTCAACCAAGTAGGGTCTAGTCGGGTGAGTCCACCAAGTAGGGTCTAGTCGGGTGAGTCCACCAAGTAGGGTCTAGTCGGGGTAGTCCGCCAAGTAGGGTCTAGTCGGGTGAGTCCGCCAAGTAGGGTCTAGTCGGGTGAGTCTACCAAGCAGGGTCTAGTCGGGTGAGTCCACCAAGTAGGGTCTAGTCGGGTGAGTCCGCCAAGTAGGGTCTATTCGGGTGAGTCCACCAAGTAGGGTCTAGTCGAGTGAGTCCACCAAGTAGGGTCTATTCGGGTGAGTCCACCAAGTAGGGTCTAGTCGGGTGAGTCCACCAAGTAGGTTCTAGTCGGGTGAGTCCACCAAGTAGGATCTAGTCGGGTGAGTCCACCAAGTAGGGTCTAGTCGGGTGAGTCCACCAAGTAGGGTCTAGTCGGGTGAGTCCACCAAGTAGGGTCTAGTCGGGTGAGTCCACCAAGTAGGGTCTAGTCGGGTGAGTCCACCAAGTAGGATCTAGTCGGGTGAGTCCGCCAAGTAGGATCTAGTCGGATGAGTCCACCAAGTAGGGTCTACTCGGGTGAGTCCGCCAAGTAGGATCAAGTCGGGTGAGACCACAAAGTAGAGTCTACTTGGGTGAGTCCACCAAGTAGGGTCTAGTCGGGTGAGTCCACCAAGTAGGGTCTAGTCGGGTGAGTCCGCCAAGTATGGTCTAGTCGGGTAAGTCCGCCAAGTAGGATCTAGTCGGGTGAGTCCACCAAGTAGGGTCTGGTCGGGTGAGTCCACCAAGTAGGGTCTAGTCGGGTGAGTCAACCAAGTAGGGTCTAGTCGGGTGAGTCCACCAAGTAGGGTCTAGTCGGGTGAGTCCACCAAGTAGGGTCTAGTCGGGTGAGTCCGCCAAGTAGGGTCTAGTCGGGTGAGTCCACCAAGTAGGGTCTAGTCGGGTGAGTCCACCAAGTAGGGTCTAGTCGGGTGAGTCCGCCAAGTAGGGTCTGGTCGGGTGAGTCCACCAAGTAGGGTCTAGTCGGGTGAGTCCACCAAGTAGGGTCTAGTCGGGTGAGTCCACCAAGCAGGGTCTATTCGGGTGAGTCCGCCAAGTAGGGTCTAGTCGGGTGAGTCCACCAAGCAGGGTCTATTCGGATGAGTCCACCAAGTAGGGTCTACTCGGGTGAGTCCGCCAAGTAGGATCAAGTCGGGTGAGTCCACCAAGTATGGTCTACTCGGGTGAGTCCACCAAGTAGGGTCTGGTCGGGTGAGTCCACCAAGTAGGGTCTAGTCGGGTGAGTCCACCAAGTAGGGTCTAGTCTGATGAGTCCACCAAGTAAGGTCTAGTCTGATGAGTCCACCAAGTAGGGTCTAGTCTGATGAGTCCACCAAGTAGGGTCTAGTCGGGTGAGTCAACCAAGTAGGGTCTAGTCTGATGAGTCCACCAAGTAGGGTCTAGTCGGGTGAGTCCACCAAGTAGGGTCTAGTCTGGTGAGTCCACCAAGTAGGGTCTAGTCGGGTGAGTCCACCAAGTAGGGTCTAGTTGGGGTAGTCCGCCAAGTAGGGTCTAGTCGGGTGAGTCCGCCAAGTAGGGTCTAGTCGGGTGAGTCTACCAAGCAGGGTCTAGTCGGGTGAGTCCACCAAGTAGGGTCTAGTCGGGTGAGTCCGCCAAGTAGGGTCTATTCGGGTGAGTCCACCAAGTAGGGTCTAGTCGAGTGAGTCCACCAAGTAGGGTCTATTCGGGTGAGTCCACCAAGTAGGGTCTAGTCGGGTGAGTCCACCAAGTAGGTTCTAGTCGGGTGAGTCCACCAAGTAGGATCTAGTCGGGTGAGTCCACCAAGTAGGGTCTAGTCGGGTGAGTCCACCAAGTAGGGTCTAGTCGGGTGAGTCCACCAAGTAGGGTCTAGTCGGGTGAGTCCACCAAGTAGGGTCTAGTCGGGTGAGTCCACCAAGTAGGGTCTAGTCGGGTGAGTCCACCAAGTAGGGTCTAGTCGGGTGAGTCCACCAAGTAGGATCTAGTCGGGTGAGTCCACCAAGTAGGGTCTACTCGGGTGAGTCCGCCAAGTAGGGTCAAGTCGGGTGAGTCCACCAAGTAGGGTCTAGTCGGGTGAGTCCACCAAGTAGGGTCTAGTCGGGTGAGTCCACCAAGTAGGGTCTAGTCGGGTGAGTCCACCAAGTAGGGTCTAGTCGGGTGAGTCCACCAAGTAGGGTCTAGTCGGGTGAGTCCACCAAGTAGGGTCTAGTCGGGTGAGTCCACCAAGTAGGGTCTAGTCGGTTGAGTCCGCCAAGTAGGGTCTGGTCGGGTGAGTCCACCAAGTAGGGTCTAGTCGGGTAAGTCCACCAAGCAGGGTCTAGTCGGGGGAGTCCGCCAAGTAGGGTCTAGTCGGGTGAGTCCACCAAGTAGGGTCTAGTCGGGTGAGTCAACCAAGTAGGGTCTAGTCGGGTGAGTCCACCAAGTAGGGTCTAGTCTGGTGAGTCCGCCAAGTAGGGTCTAGTCGGGTGAGTCCACCAAGTAGGGTCTAGTCGGGTGAGTCCACCAAGTAGGGTCTAGTCTGGTGAGTCCGCCAAGTAGGGTCTAGTCGGGTGAGTCTGCCAAGTAGGGTCTAGTCGGGTGAGTCCACCAAGTAGGGTCTAGTCGGGTGAGTCCACCAAGTAGGGTCTAGTCGGGTGAGTCAACCAAGTAGGGTCTAATCCGGTGAGTCCACCAACTAGCGTCTAGACGGGTGAGTCCGTCAAGTAGGGTCTAGTCGGGTGAGTCAACCAAGTAGGGTCTAGTCGGGTGAGTCCACCAAGTAGGGTCTAGTCTGGTGAGTCCGCCAAGTAGGGTCTAGTCGGGTGAGTCCGTCAAGTAGGGTCTAGTCGGGTGAGTCCACCAACTAGCGTCTAGTCGGGTGAGTCCGTCAAGTAGGGTCTAGTCGGGTGAGTCCACCAACTAGCGTCTAATCGGGTGAGTCCACCAAGTAGGGTCTAATCCGGTGAGTCCACCAACTAGCGTCTAGTCGGGTGAGTCCGTCAAGTAGGGTCTAGTCGGGTGAGTCCACCAAGTAGGATCTACTCGGGTGAGTCCGCCAAGTAGGATCAAGTCGGGTAAGTCCACCAAGTAGGGTCTACTCGGGTGAGTCCACCAAGTAGGGTCTGGTCGGGTGAGTCCACCAAGTAGGGTCTAGTCGGGTGAGTCCACCAAGTAGGGTCTAGTCGGGTGAGTCCGCCAAGTATGGTCTAGTCGGGTGAGTCCGCCAAGTAGGATCTAGTCGGGTGAGTCCACCAAGTAGGGTCTGGTCGGGTGAGTCCACCAAGTAGGGTCTAGTCGGGTGAGTCAACCAAGTAGGGTCTAGTCGGGTGAGTCCACCAAGTAGGGTCTAGTCGGGTGAGTCCACCAAGTAGGGTCTAGTCGGGGTAGTCCGCCAAGTAGGGTCTAGTCGGGTGAGTCCGCCAAGTAGGGTCTAGTCGGGTGAGTCTACCAAGCAGGGTCTAGTCGGGTGAGTCCACCAAGTAGGGTCTAGTCGGGTGAGTCCGCCAAGTAGGGTCTATTCGGGTGAGTCCACCAAGTAGGGTCTAGTCGAGTGAGTCCACCAAGTAGGGTCTATTCGGGTGAGTCCACCAAGTAGGGTCTAGTCGGGTGAGTCCACCAAGTAGGTTCTAGTCGGGTGAGTCCACCAAGTAGGATCTAGTCGGGTGAGTCCACCAAGTAGGGTCTAGTCGGGTGAGTCCACCAAGTAGGGTCTAGTCGGGTGAGTCCACCAAGTAGGGTCTAGTCGGGTGAGTCCACCAAGTAGGGTCTAGTCGGGTGAGTCCACCAAGTAGGATCTAGTCGGGTGAGTCCGCCAAGTAGGATCTAGTCGGATGAGTCCACCAAGTAGGGTCTACTCGGGTGAGTCCGCCAAGTAGGATCAAGTCGGGTGAGACCACAAAGTAGAGTCTACTTGGGTGAGTCCACCAAGTAGGGTCTAGTCGGGTGAGTCCACCAAGTAGGGTCTAGTCGGGTGAGTCCGCCAAGTATGGTCTAGTCGGGTAAGTCCGCCAAGTAGGATCTAGTCGGGTGAGTCCACCAAGTAGGGTCTGGTCGGGTGAGTCCACCAAGTAGGGTCTAGTCGGGTGAGTCAACCAAGTAGGGTCTAGTCGGGTGAGTCCACCAAGTAGGGTCTAGTCGGGTGAGTCCACCAAGTAGGGTCTAGTCGGGTGAGTCCGCCAAGTAGGGTCTAGTCGGGTGAGTCCACCAAGTAGGGTCTAGTCGGGTGAGTCCACCAAGTAGGGTCTAGTCGGGTGAGTCCGCCAAGTAGGGTCTGGTCGGGTGAGTCCACCAAGTAGGGTCTAGTCGGGTGAGTCCACCAAGTAGGGTCTAGTCGGGTGAGTCCACCAAGCAGGGTCTATTCGGGTGAGTCCGCCAAGTAGGGTCTAGTCGGGTGAGTCCACCAAGCAGGGTCTATTCGGATGAGTCCACCAAGTAGGGTCTACTCGGGTGAGTCCGCCAAGTAGGATCAAGTCGGGTGAGTCCACCAAGTATGGTCTACTCGGGTGAGTCCACCAAGTAGGGTCTGGTCGGGTGAGTCCACCAAGTAGGGTCTAGTCGGGTGAGTCCACCAAGTAGGGTCTAGTCTGATGAGTCCACCAAGTAAGGTCTAGTCTGATGAGTCCACCAAGTAGGGTCTAGTCTGATGAGTCCACCAAGTAGGGTCTAGTCGGGTGAGTCAACCAAGTAGGGTCTAGTCTGATGAGTCCACCAAGTAGGGTCTAGTCGGGTGAGTCCACCAAGTAGGGTCTAGTCTGGTGAGTCCACCAAGTAGGGTCTAGTCGGGTGAGTCCACCAAGTAGGGTCTAGTCGGGGTAGTCCACCAAGTAGGGTCTAGTCGGGTGAGTCAACCAAGTAGGGTCTAGTCGGGTGAGTCCACCAAGTAGTTGGGGTAGTCTGTCTAGTCGGGTGAGTCCGCCAAGTAGGGTCTAGTCGGGTGAGTCTACCAAGTAGGGTCTAGTCGGGTGAGTCCACCAAGTAGGGTCTAGTCGGGTGAGTCCGCCAAGTAGGGTCTAGTCGGGTGAGTCCACCAAGTAGGGTCTAGTCGGGTGAGTCCACCAAGTAGGGTCTATTCGGGTGAGTCCACCAAGTAGGGTCTAGTCGGGTGAGTCCACCAAGTAGGGTCTAGTCGGGTGAGTCCACCAAGTAGGGTCTAGTCGGGTGAGTCCACCAAGTAGGGTCTAGTCGGGTGAGTCCACCAAGTAGGGTCTAGTCGGGTGAGTCCACCAAGTAGGGTCTAGTCGGGTAAGTCCACCAAGTAGGGTCTAGTCGGGTGAGTCCGCCAAGTAGGGTCTAGTCGGGTGAGTCCACCAAGTAGGGTCTAGTCGGGTGAGTCAACCAAGTAGGGTCTAGTCGGGTGAGTCCACCAAGTAGGGTCTAGTCTGGTGAGTCCGCCAAGTAGGGTCTAGTCGGGTGAGTCCACCAAGTAGGGTCTAGTCGGGTGAGTCCACCAAGTAGGGTCTAGTCTGGTGAGTCCGCCAAGTAGGGTCTAGTCGGGTGAGTCTGCCAAGTAGGGTCTAGTCGGGTGAGTCCACCAAGTAGGGTCTAGTCGGGTGAGTCCACCAAGTAGGGTCTAGTCGGGTGAGTCAACCAAGTAGGGTCTAATCCGGTGAGTCCACCAACTAGCGTCTAGACGGGTGAGTCCGTCAAGTAGGGTCTAGTCGGGTGAGTCAACCAAGTAGGGTCTAGTCGGGTGAGTCCACCAAGTAGGGTCTAGTCTGGTGAGTCCGCCAAGTAGGGTCTAGTCGGGTGAGTCCGTCAAGTAGGGTCTAGTCGGGTGAGTCCACCAACTAGCGTCTAGTCGGGTGAGTCCGTCAAGTAGGGTCTAGTCGGGTGAGTCCACCAACTAGCGTCTAATCGGGTGAGTCCACCAAGTAGGGTCTAATCCGGTGAGTCCACCAACTAGCGTCTAGTCGGGTGAGTCCGTCAAGTAGGGTCTAGTCGGGTGAGTCCACCAAGTAGGATCTACTCGGGTGAGTCCGCCAAGTAGGATCAAGTCGGGTAAGTCCACCAAGTAGGGTCTACTCGGGTGAGTCCACCAAGTAGGGTCTGGTCGGGTGAGTCCACCAAGTAGGGTCTAGTCGGGTGAGTCCACCAAGTAGGGTCTAGTCGGGTGAGTCCGCCAAGTATGGTCTAGTCGGGTGAGTCCGCCAAGTAGGATCTAGTCGGGTGAGTCCACCAAGTAGGGTCTGGTCGGGTGAGTCCACCAAGTAGGGTCTAGTCGGGTGAGTCAACCAAGTAGGGTCTAGTCGGGTGAGTCCACCAAGTAGGGTCTAGTCGGGTGAGTCCACCAAGTAGGGTCTAGTCGGGGTAGTCCGCCAAGTAGGGTCTAGTCGGGTGAGTCCGCCAAGTAGGGTCTAGTCGGGTGAGTCTACCAAGCAGGGTCTAGTCGGGTGAGTCCACCAAGTAGGGTCTAGTCGGGTGAGTCCGCCAAGTAGGGTCTATTCGGGTGAGTCCACCAAGTAGGGTCTAGTCGAGTGAGTCCACCAAGTAGGGTCTATTCGGGTGAGTCCACCAAGTAGGGTCTAGTCGGGTGAGTCCACCAAGTAGGTTCTAGTCGGGTGAGTCCACCAAGTAGGATCTAGTCGGGTGAGTCCACCAAGTAGGGTCTAGTCGGGTGAGTCCACCAAGTAGGGTCTAGTCGGGTGAGTCCACCAAGTAGGGTCTAGTCGGGTGAGTCCACCAAGTAGGGTCTAGTCGGGTGAGTCCACCAAGTAGGATCTAGTCGGGTGAGTCCGCCAAGTAGGATCTAGTCGGATGAGTCCACCAAGTAGGGTCTACTCGGGTGAGTCCGCCAAGTAGGATCAAGTCGGGTGAGACCACAAAGTAGAGTCTACTTGGGTGAGTCCACCAAGTAGGGTCTAGTCGGGTGAGTCCACCAAGTAGGGTCTAGTCGGGTGAGTCCGCCAAGTATGGTCTAGTCGGGTAAGTCCGCCAAGTAGGATCTAGTCGGGTGAGTCCACCAAGTAGGGTCTGGTCGGGTGAGTCCACCAAGTAGGGTCTAGTCGGGTGAGTCAACCAAGTAGGGTCTAGTCGGGTGAGTCCACCAAGTAGGGTCTAGTCGGGTGAGTCCACCAAGTAGGGTCTAGTCGGGTGAGTCCGCCAAGTAGGGTCTAGTCGGGTGAGTCCACCAAGTAGGGTCTAGTCGGGTGAGTCCACCAAGTAGGGTCTAGTCGGGTGAGTCCGCCAAGTAGGGTCTGGTCGGGTGAGTCCACCAAGTAGGGTCTAGTCGGGTGAGTCCACCAAGTAGGGTCTAGTCGGGTGAGTCCACCAAGCAGGGTCTATTCGGGTGAGTCCGCCAAGTAGGGTCTAGTCGGGTGAGTCCACCAAGCAGGGTCTATTCGGATGAGTCCACCAAGTAGGGTCTACTCGGGTGAGTCCGCCAAGTAGGATCAACTCGGGTGAGTCCACCAAGTAGGGTCTACTCGGGTGAGTCCACCAAGTAGGGTCTGGTCGGGTGAGTCCACCAAGTAGGGTCTAGTCGGGTGAGTCCACCAAGTAGGGTCTAGTCTGATGAGTCCACCAAGTAGGGTCTAGTCTGATGAGTCCACCAAGTAGGGTCTAGTCTGATGAGTCCACCAAGTAGGGTCTAGTCGGGTGAGTCAACCAAGTAGGGTCTAGTCTGATGAGTCCACCAAGTAGGGTCTAGTCGGGTGAGTCCACCAAGTAGGGTCTAGTCTGGTGAGTCCACCAAGTAGGGTCTAGTCGGGTGAGTCCACCAAGTAGGGTCTAGTTGGGGTAGTCCGCCAAGTAGGGTCTAGTCGGGTGAGTCCGCCAAGTAGGGTCTAGTCGGGTGAGTCTACCAAGTAGGGTCTAGTCGGTGTAGTCCGCCAAGTAGGGTCTAGTCGGGTGAGTCCGCCAAGTAGGGTCTAGTCGGGTGAGTCCACCAAGTAGGGTCTAGTCGGGTGAGTCCACCAAGTAGGGTCTAGTCGGGTGAGTCCACCAAGTAGGGTCTAGTCGGGTGAGTCCACCAAGTAGGGTCTAGTCGGGTGAGTCCACCAAGTAGGGTCTAGTCGGGTGAGTCCACCAAGTAGGGTCTAGTCGGGTGAGTCCACCAAGTAGGTTCTAGTCGGGTGAGTCCACCAAGTAGGGTCTAGTCGGGTGAGTCCACCAAGTAGGGTCTAGTCGGGTGAGTCCACCAAGTAGGGTCTAGTCGGGTGAGTCCACCAAGTAGGGTCTAGTCGGGAGAGTCCACCAAGTAGGATCTAGTCGGATGAGTCCACCAAGTAGGGTCTACTCGGGTGAGTCCGCCAAGTAGGATCAAGTCGGGTGAGTCCACCAAGTAGGGTCTACTCGGGTGAGTCCATCAAGTAGGGTCTGGTCGGGTGAGTCCACCAAGTAGGGTCTCGTCGGGTGAGTCCACCAAGTAGGGTCTAGTCGGGTGAGTCCACCAAGTAGGGTCTAGTCGGGTGAGTCCACCAAGTAGGGTCTAGTCGGGTGAGTCCACCAAGTAGGGTCTAGTCGGTTGAGTCCGCCAAGAAGGGTCTGGTCGGGTGAGTCCACCAAGTAGGGTCTAGTCGGGTAAGTCCACCAAGCAGGGTCTAGTCGGGGGAGTCCGCCAAGTAGGGTCTAGTCGGGTGAGTCCACCAAGTAGGGTCTAGTCGGGTGAGTCAACCAAGTAGGGTCTAGTCGGGTGAGTCCACCAAGTAGGGTCTAGTCTGGTGAGTCCGCCAAGTAGGGTCTAGTCGGGTGAGTCCACCAAGTAGGGTCTAGTCGGGTGAGTCCACCAAGTAGGGTCTAGTCTGGTGAGTCCGCCAAGTAGGGTCTAGTCGGGTGAGTCTGCCAAGTAGGGTCTAGTCGGGTGAGTCCACCAAGTAGGGTCTAGTCGGGTGAGTCCACCAAGTAGGGTCTAGTCGGGTGAGTCAACCAAGTAGGGTCTAATCCGGTGAGTCCACCAACTAGCGTCTAGACGGGTGAGTCCGTCAAGTAGGGTCTAGTCGGGTGAGTCAACCAAGTAGGGTCTAGTCGGGTGAGTCCACCAAGTAGGGTCTAGTCTGGTGAGTCCGCCAAGTAGGGTCTAGTCGGGTGAGTCCGTCAAGTAGGGTCTAGTCGGGTGAGTCCACCAACTAGCGTCTAGTCGGGTGAGTCCGTCAAGTAGGGTCTAGTCGGGTGAGTCCACCAACTAGCGTCTAATCGGGTGAGTCCACCAAGTAGGGTCTAATCCGGTGAGTCCACCAACTAGCGTCTAGTCGGGTGAGTCCGTCAAGTAGGGTCTAGTCGGGTGAGTCCACCAAGTAGGATCTACTCGGGTGAGTCCGCCAAGTAGGATCAAGTCGGGTAAGTCCACCAAGTAGGGTCTACTCGGGTGAGTCCACCAAGTAGGGTCTGGTCGGGTGAGTCCACCAAGTAGGGTCTAGTCGGGTGAGTCCACCAAGTAGGGTCTAGTCGGGTGAGTCCGCCAAGTATGGTCTAGTCGGGTGAGTCCGCCAAGTAGGATCTAGTCGGGTGAGTCCACCAAGTAGGGTCTGGTCGGGTGAGTCCACCAAGTAGGGTCTAGTCGGGTGAGTCAACCAAGTAGGGTCTAGTCGGGTGAGTCCACCAAGTAGGGTCTAGTCGGGTGAGTCCACCAAGTAGGGTCTAGTCGGGGTAGTCCGCCAAGTAGGGTCTAGTCGGGTGAGTCCGCCAAGTAGGGTCTAGTCGGGTGAGTCTACCAAGCAGGGTCTAGTCGGGTGAGTCCACCAAGTAGGGTCTAGTCGGGTGAGTCCGCCAAGTAGGGTCTATTCGGGTGAGTCCACCAAGTAGGGTCTAGTCGAGTGAGTCCACCAAGTAGGGTCTATTCGGGTGAGTCCACCAAGTAGGGTCTAGTCGGGTGAGTCCACCAAGTAGGTTCTAGTCGGGTGAGTCCACCAAGTAGGATCTAGTCGGGTGAGTCCACCAAGTAGGGTCTAGTCGGGTGAGTCCACCAAGTAGGGTCTAGTCGGGTGAGTCCACCAAGTAGGGTCTAGTCGGGTGAGTCCACCAAGTAGGGTCTAGTCGGGTGAGTCCACCAAGTAGGATCTAGTCGGGTGAGTCCGCCAAGTAGGATCTAGTCGGATGAGTCCACCAAGTAGGGTCTACTCGGGTGAGTCCGCCAAGTAGGATCAAGTCGGGTGAGACCACAAAGTAGAGTCTACTTGGGTGAGTCCACCAAGTAGGGTCTAGTCGGGTGAGTCCACCAAGTAGGGTCTAGTCGGGTGAGTCCGCCAAGTATGGTCTAGTCGGGTAAGTCCGCCAAGTAGGATCTAGTCGGGTGAGTCCACCAAGTAGGGTCTGGTCGGGTGAGTCCACCAAGTAGGGTCTAGTCGGGTGAGTCAACCAAGTAGGGTCTAGTCGGGTGAGTCCACCAAGTAGGGTCTAGTCGGGTGAGTCCACCAAGTAGGGTCTAGTCGGGTGAGTCCGCCAAGTAGGGTCTAGTCGGGTGAGTCCACCAAGTAGGGTCTAGTCGGGTGAGTCCACCAAGTAGGGTCTAGTCGGGTGAGTCCGCCAAGTAGGGTCTGGTCGGGTGAGTCCACCAAGTAGGGTCTAGTCGGGTGAGTCCACCAAGTAGGGTCTAGTCGGGTGAGTCCACCAAGCAGGGTCTATTCGGGTGAGTCCGCCAAGTAGGGTCTAGTCGGGTGAGTCCACCAAGCAGGGTCTATTCGGATGAGTCCACCAAGTAGGGTCTACTCGGGTGAGTCCGCCAAGTAGGATCAAGTCGGGTGAGTCCACCAAGTATGGTCTACTCGGGTGAGTCCACCAAGTAGGGTCTGGTCGGGTGAGTCCACCAAGTAGGGTCTAGTCGGGTGAGTCCACCAAGTAGGGTCTAGTCTGATGAGTCCACCAAGTAAGGTCTAGTCTGATGAGTCCACCAAGTAGGGTCTAGTCTGATGAGTCCACCAAGTAGGGTCTAGTCGGGTGAGTCAACCAAGTAGGGTCTAGTCTGATGAGTCCACCAAGTAGGGTCTAGTCGGGTGAGTCCACCAAGTAGGGTCTAGTCTGGTGAGTCCACCAAGTAGGGTCTAGTCGGGTGAGTCCACCAAGTAGGGTCTAGTCGGGGTAGTCCACCAAGTAGGGTCTAGTCGGGTGAGTCAACCAAGTAGGGTCTAGTCGGGTGAGTCCACCAAGTAGGGTCTAGTTGGGGTAGTCCGCCAAGTAGTGTCTAGTCGGGTGAGTCCGCCAAGTAGGGTCTAGTCGGGTGAGTCTACCAAGCAGGGTCTAGTCGGGTGAGTCCACCAAGTAAGGTCTAGTCGGGTGAGTCCGCCAAGTAGGGTCTATTCGGGTGAGTCCACCAAGTAGGGTCTAGTCGAGTGAGTCCACCAAGTAGGGTCTATTCGGGTGAGTCCACCAAGTAGGGTCTAGTCGGGTGAGTCCACCAAGTAGGTTCTAGTCGGGTGAGTCCACCAAGTAGGATCTAGTCGGGTGAGTCCACCAAGTAGGGTCTAGTCGGTTGAGTCCGCCAAGAAGGGTCTGGTCGGGTGAGTCCACCAAGTAGGGTCTAGTCGGGTAAGTCCACCAAGCAGGGTCTAGTCGGGGGAGTCCGCCAAGTAGGGTCTAGTCGGGTGAGTCCACCAAGTAGGGTCTAGTCGGGTGAGTCAACCAAGTAGGGTCTAGTCGGGTGAGTCCACCAAGTAGGGTCTAGTCTGGTGAGTCCGCCAAGTAGGGTCTAGTCGGGTGAGTCCACCAAGTAGGGTCTAGTCGGGTGAGTCCACCAAGTAGGGTCTAGTCTGGTGAGTCCGCCAAGTAGGGTCTAGTCGGGTGAGTCTGCCAAGTAGGGTCTAGTCGGGTGAGTCCACCAAGTAGGGTCTAGTCGGGTGAGTCCACCAAGTAGGGTCTAGTCGGGTGAGTCAACCAAGTAGGGTCTAATCCGGTGAGTCCACCAACTAGCGTCTAGACGGGTGAGTCCGTCAAGTAGGGTCTAGTCGGGTGAGTCAACCAAGTAGGGTCTAGTCGGGTGAGTCCACCAAGTAGGGTCTAGTCTGGTGAGTCCGCCAAGTAGGGTCTAGTCGGGTGAGTCCGTCAAGTAGGGTCTAGTCGGGTGAGTCCACCAACTAGCGTCTAGTCGGGTGAGTCCGTCAAGTAGGGTCTAGTCGGGTGAGTCCACCAACTAGCGTCTAATCGGGTGAGTCCACCAAGTAGGGTCTAATCCGGTGAGTCCACCAACTAGCGTCTAGTCGGGTGAGTCCGTCAAGTAGGGTCTAGTCGGGTGAGTCCACCAAGTAGGATCTACTCGGGTGAGTCCGCCAAGTAGGATCAAGTCGGGTAAGTCCACCAAGTAGGGTCTACTCGGGTGAGTCCACCAAGTAGGGTCTGGTCGGGTGAGTCCACCAAGTAGGGTCTAGTCGGGTGAGTCCACCAAGTAGGGTCTAGTCGGGTGAGTCCGCCAAGTATGGTCTAGTCGGGTGAGTCCGCCAAGTAGGATCTAGTCGGGTGAGTCCACCAAGTAGGGTCTGGTCGGGTGAGTCCACCAAGTAGGGTCTAGTCGGGTGAGTCAACCAAGTAGGGTCTAGTCGGGTGAGTCCACCAAGTAGGGTCTAGTCGGGTGAGTCCACCAAGTAGGGTCTAGTCGGGGTAGTCCGCCAAGTAGGGTCTAGTCGGGTGAGTCCGCCAAGTAGGGTCTAGTCGGGTGAGTCTACCAAGCAGGGTCTAGTCGGGTGAGTCCACCAAGTAGGGTCTAGTCGGGTGAGTCCGCCAAGTAGGGTCTATTCGGGTGAGTCCACCAAGTAGGGTCTAGTCGAGTGAGTCCACCAAGTAGGGTCTATTCGGGTGAGTCCACCAAGTAGGGTCTAGTCGGGTGAGTCCACCAAGTAGGTTCTAGTCGGGTGAGTCCACCAAGTAGGATCTAGTCGGGTGAGTCCACCAAGTAGGGTCTAGTCGGGTGAGTCCACCAAGTAGGGTCTAGTCGGGTGAGTCCACCAAGTAGGGTCTAGTCGGGTGAGTCCACCAAGTAGGGTCTAGTCGGGTGAGTCCACCAAGTAGGATCTAGTCGGGTGAGTCCGCCAAGTAGGATCTAGTCGGATGAGTCCACCAAGTAGGGTCTACTCGGGTGAGTCCGCCAAGTAGGATCAAGTCGGGTGAGACCACAAAGTAGAGTCTACTTGGGTGAGTCCACCAAGTAGGGTCTAGTCGGGTGAGTCCACCAAGTAGGGTCTAGTCGGGTGAGTCCGCCAAGTATGGTCTAGTCGGGTAAGTCCGCCAAGTAGGATCTAGTCGGGTGAGTCCACCAAGTAGGGTCTGGTCGGGTGAGTCCACCAAGTAGGGTCTAGTCGGGTGAGTCAACCAAGTAGGGTCTAGTCGGGTGAGTCCACCAAGTAGGGTCTAGTCGGGTGAGTCCACCAAGTAGGGTCTAGTCGGGTGAGTCCGCCAAGTAGGGTCTAGTCGGGTGAGTCCACCAAGTAGGGTCTAGTCGGGTGAGTCCACCAAGTAGGGTCTAGTCGGGTGAGTCCGCCAAGTAGGGTCTGGTCGGGTGAGTCCACCAAGTAGGGTCTAGTCGGGTGAGTCCACCAAGTAGGGTCTAGTCGGGTGAGTCCACCAAGCAGGGTCTATTCGGGTGAGTCCGCCAAGTAGGGTCTAGTCGGGTGAGTCCACCAAGCAGGGTCTATTCGGATGAGTCCACCAAGTAGGGTCTACTCGGGTGAGTCCGCCAAGTAGGATCAAGTCGGGTGAGTCCACCAAGTATGGTCTACTCGGGTGAGTCCACCAAGTAGGGTCTGGTCGGGTGAGTCCACCAAGTAGGGTCTAGTCGGGTGAGTCCACCAAGTAGGGTCTAGTCTGATGAGTCCACCAAGTAAGGTCTAGTCTGATGAGTCCACCAAGTAGGGTCTAGTCTGATGAGTCCACCAAGTAGGGTCTAGTCGGGTGAGTCAACCAACCAAGTAGGGTCTAGTCTGATGAGTCCACCAAGTAGGGTCTAGTCGGGTGAGTCCACCAAGTAGGGTCTAGTCTGGTGAGTCCACCAAGTAGGGTCTAGTCGGGTGAGTCCACCAAGTAGGGTCTAGTCGGGGTAGTCCACCAAGTAGGGTCTAGTCGGGTGAGTCAACCAAGTAGGGTCTAGTCGGGTGAGTCCACCAAGTAGGGTCTAGTTGGGGTAGTCCGCCAAGTAGTGTCTAGTCGGGTGAGTCCGCCAAGTAGGGTCTAGTCGGGTGAGTCTACCAAGCAGGGTCTAGTCGGGTGAGTCCACCAAGTAAGGTCTAGTCGGGTGAGTCCGCCAAGTAGGGTCTATTCGGGTGAGTCCACCAAGTAGGGTCTAGTCGAGTGAGTCCACCAAGTAGGGTCTATTCGGGTGAGTCCACCAAGTAGGGTCTAGTCGGGTGAGTCCACCAAGTAGGTTCTAGTCGGGTGAGTCCACCAAGTAGGATCTAGTCGGGTGAGTCCACCAAGTAGGGTCTAGTCGGGTGAGTCCACCAAGTAGGGTCTAGTCGGGTGAGTCCACCAAGTAGGGTCTAGTCGGGAGAGTCCACCAAGTAGGATCTAGTCGGATGAGTCCACCAAGTAGGGTCTACTCGGGTGAGTCCGCCAAGTAGGATCAAGTCGGGTGAGTCCACCAAGTAGGGTCTACTCGGGTGAGTCCATCAAGTAGGGTCTGGTCGGGTGAGTCCACCAAGTAGGGTCTCGTCGGGTGAGTCCACCAAGTAGGGTCTAGTCGGGTGAGTCCACCAAGTAGGGTCTAGTCGGGTGAGTCCACCAAGTAGGGTCTAGTCGGGTGAGTCCACCAAGTAGGGTCTAGTCGGTTGAGTCCGCCAAGAAGGGTCTGGTCGGGTGAGTCCACCAAGTAGGGTCTAGTCGGGTAAGTCCACCAAGCAGGGTCTAGTCGGGGGAGTCCGCCAAGTAGGGTCTAGTCGGGTGAGTCCACCAAGTAGGGTCTAGTCGGGTGAGTCAACCAAGTAGGGTCTAGTCGGGTGAGTCCACCAAGTAGGGTCTAGTCTGGTGAGTCCGCCAAGTAGGGTCTAGTCGGGTGAGTCCACCAAGTAGGGTCTAGTCGGGTGAGTCCACCAAGTAGGGTCTAGTCTGGTGAGTCCGCCAAGTAGGGTCTAGTCGGGTGAGTCTGCCAAGTAGGGTCTAGTCGGGTGAGTCCACCAAGTAGGGTCTAGTCGGGTGAGTCCACCAAGTAGGGTCTAGTCGGGTGAGTCAACCAAGTAGGGTCTAATCCGGTGAGTCCACCAACTAGCGTCTAGACGGGTGAGTCCGTCAAGTAGGGTCTAGTCGGGTGAGTCAACCAAGTAGGGTCTAGTCGGGTGAGTCCACCAAGTAGGGTCTAGTCTGGTGAGTCCGCCAAGTAGGGTCTAGTCGGGTGAGTCCGTCAAGTAGGGTCTAGTCGGGTGAGTCCACCAACTAGCGTCTAGTCGGGTGAGTCCGTCAAGTAGGGTCTAGTCGGGTGAGTCCACCAACTAGCGTCTAATCGGGTGAGTCCACCAAGTAGGGTCTAATCCGGTGAGTCCACCAACTAGCGTCTAGTCGGGTGAGTCCGTCAAGTAGGGTCTAGTCGGGTGAGTCCACCAAGTAGGATCTACTCGGGTGAGTCCGCCAAGTAGGATCAAGTCGGGTAAGTCCACCAAGTAGGGTCTACTCGGGTGAGTCCACCAAGTAGGGTCTGGTCGGGTGAGTCCACCAAGTAGGGTCTAGTCGGGTGAGTCCACCAAGTAGGGTCTAGTCGGGTGAGTCCGCCAAGTATGGTCTAGTCGGGTGAGTCCGCCAAGTAGGATCTAGTCGGGTGAGTCCACCAAGTAGGGTCTGGTCGGGTGAGTCCACCAAGTAGGGTCTAGTCGGGTGAGTCAACCAAGTAGGGTCTAGTCGGGTGAGTCCACCAAGTAGGGTCTAGTCGGGTGAGTCCACCAAGTAGGGTCTAGTCGGGGTAGTCCGCCAAGTAGGGTCTAGTCGGGTGAGTCCGCCAAGTAGGGTCTAGTCGGGTGAGTCTACCAAGCAGGGTCTAGTCGGGTGAGTCCACCAAGTAGGGTCTAGTCGGGTGAGTCCGCCAAGTAGGGTCTATTCGGGTGAGTCCACCAAGTAGGGTCTAGTCGAGTGAGTCCACCAAGTAGGGTCTATTCGGGTGAGTCCACCAAGTAGGGTCTAGTCGGGTGAGTCCACCAAGTAGGTTCTAGTCGGGTGAGTCCACCAAGTAGGATCTAGTCGGGTGAGTCCACCAAGTAGGGTCTAGTCGGGTGAGTCCACCAAGTAGGGTCTAGTCGGGTGAGTCCACCAAGTAGGGTCTAGTCGGGTGAGTCCACCAAGTAGGGTCTAGTCGGGTGAGTCCACCAAGTAGGATCTAGTCGGGTGAGTCCGCCAAGTAGGATCTAGTCGGATGAGTCCACCAAGTAGGGTCTACTCGGGTGAGTCCGCCAAGTAGGATCAAGTCGGGTGAGACCACAAAGTAGAGTCTACTTGGGTGAGTCCACCAAGTAGGGTCTAGTCGGGTGAGTCCACCAAGTAGGGTCTAGTCGGGTGAGTCCGCCAAGTATGGTCTAGTCGGGTAAGTCCGCCAAGTAGGATCTAGTCGGGTGAGTCCACCAAGTAGGGTCTGGTCGGGTGAGTCCACCAAGTAGGGTCTAGTCGGGTGAGTCAACCAAGTAGGGTCTAGTCGGGTGAGTCCACCAAGTAGGGTCTAGTCGGGTGAGTCCACCAAGTAGGGTCTAGTCGGGTGAGTCCGCCAAGTAGGGTCTAGTCGGGTGAGTCCACCAAGTAGGGTCTAGTCGGGTGAGTCCACCAAGTAGGGTCTAGTCGGGTGAGTCCGCCAAGTAGGGTCTGGTCGGGTGAGTCCACCAAGTAGGGTCTAGTCGGGTGAGTCCACCAAGTAGGGTCTAGTCGGGTGAGTCCACCAAGCAGGGTCTATTCGGGTGAGTCCGCCAAGTAGGGTCTAGTCGGGTGAGTCCACCAAGCAGGGTCTATTCGGATGAGTCCACCAAGTAGGGTCTACTCGGGTGAGTCCGCCAAGTAGGATCAAGTCGGGTGAGTCCACCAAGTATGGTCTACTCGGGTGAGTCCACCAAGTAGGGTCTGGTCGGGTGAGTCCACCAAGTAGGGTCTAGTCGGGTGAGTCCACCAAGTAGGGTCTAGTCTGATGAGTCCACCAAGTAAGGTCTAGTCTGATGAGTCCACCAAGTAGGGTCTAGTCTGATGAGTCCACCAAGTAGGGTCTAGTCGGGTGAGTCAACCAAGTAGGGTCTAGTCTGATGAGTCCACCAAGTAGGGTCTAGTCGGGTGAGTCCACCAAGTAGGGTCTAGTCTGGTGAGTCCACCAAGTAGGGTCTAGTCGGGTGAGTCCACCAAGTAGGGTCTAGTCGGGGTAGTCCGCCAAGTAGGGTCTAGTCGGGTGAGTCCGCCCGCCAAGTAGGGTCTAGTCGGGTGAGTCCGCCAAGTAGGGTCTAGTCGGGTGAGTCCACCAAGCAGGGTCTAGTCGGGTGAGTCCACCAAGTAGGGTCTAGTCGGGTGAGTCCACCAAGTAGGGTCTAGTCGGGTGAGTCCACCAAGTAGGGTCTAGTCGGGTGAGTCCACCAAGTAGGGTCTAGTCGGGTGAGTCCACCAAGTAGGGTCTAGTCGGGTGAGTCCACCAAGTAGGGTCTAGTCGGGTGAGTCCACCAAGTAGGGTCTAGTCGGGTGAGTCCACCAAGTAGGGTCTAGTCGGGTGAGTCCACCAAGTAGGGTCTAGTCGGGTGAGTCCGCCAAGTAGGGTCTAGTCGGGTGAGTCCACCAAGTAGGGTCTAGTCGGGTGAGTCCACCAAGTAGGGTCTAGTCGGGTGAGTCCACCAAGTAGGGTCTAGTCTGGTGAGTCCGCCAAGTAGGGTCTAGTCGGGTGAGTCCACCAAGTAGGGTCTAGTCGGGTGAGTCCACCAAGTAGGGTCTAGTCTGGTGAGTCCGCCAAGTAGGGTCTAGTCGGGTGAGTCTGCCAAGTAGGGTCTAGTCGGGTGAGTCCACCAAGTAGGGTCTAGTCGGGTGAGTCCACCAAGTAGGGTCTAGTCGGGTGAGTCAACCAAGTAGGGTCTAATCCGGTGAGTCCACCAACTAGCGTCTAGACGGGTGAGTCCGTCAAGTAGGGTCTAGTCGGGTGAGTCAACCAAGTAGGGTCTAGTCGGGTGAGTCCACCAAGTAGGGTCTAGTCTGGTGAGTCCGCCAAGTAGGGTCTAGTCGGGTGAGTCCGTCAAGTAGGGTCTAGTCGGGTGAGTCCACCAACTAGCGTCTAGTCGGGTGAGTCCGTCAAGTAGGGTCTAGTCGGGTGAGTCCACCAACTAGCGTCTAATCGGGTGAGTCCACCAAGTAGGGTCTAATCCGGTGAGTCCACCAACTAGCGTCTAGTCGGGTGAGTCCGTCAAGTAGGGTCTAGTCGGGTGAGTCCACCAAGTAGGATCTACTCGGGTGAGTCCGCCAAGTAGGATCAAGTCGGGTAAGTCCACCAAGTAGGGTCTACTCGGGTGAGTCCACCAAGTAGGGTCTGGTCGGGTGAGTCCACCAAGTAGGGTCTAGTCGGGTGAGTCCACCAAGTAGGGTCTAGTCGGGTGAGTCCGCCAAGTATGGTCTAGTCGGGTGAGTCCGCCAAGTAGGATCTAGTCGGGTGAGTCCACCAAGTAGGGTCTGGTCGGGTGAGTCCACCAAGTAGGGTCTAGTCGGGTGAGTCAACCAAGTAGGGTCTAGTCGGGTGAGTCCACCAAGTAGGGTCTAGTCGGGTGAGTCCACCAAGTAGGGTCTAGTCGGGGTAGTCCGCCAAGTAGGGTCTAGTCGGGTGAGTCCGCCAAGTAGGGTCTAGTCGGGTGAGTCTACCAAGCAGGGTCTAGTCGGGTGAGTCCACCAAGTAGGGTCTAGTCGGGTGAGTCCGCCAAGTAGGGTCTATTCGGGTGAGTCCACCAAGTAGGGTCTAGTCGAGTGAGTCCACCAAGTAGGGTCTATTCGGGTGAGTCCACCAAGTAGGGTCTAGTCGGGTGAGTCCACCAAGTAGGTTCTAGTCGGGTGAGTCCACCAAGTAGGATCTAGTCGGGTGAGTCCACCAAGTAGGGTCTAGTCGGGTGAGTCCACCAAGTAGGGTCTAGTCGGGTGAGTCCACCAAGTAGGGTCTAGTCGGGTGAGTCCACCAAGTAGGGTCTAGTCGGGTGAGTCCACCAAGTAGGATCTAGTCGGGTGAGTCCGCCAAGTAGGATCTAGTCGGATGAGTCCACCAAGTAGGGTCTACTCGGGTGAGTCCGCCAAGTAGGATCAAGTCGGGTGAGACCACAAAGTAGAGTCTACTTGGGTGAGTCCACCAAGTAGGGTCTAGTCGGGTGAGTCCACCAAGTAGGGTCTAGTCGGGTGAGTCCGCCAAGTATGGTCTAGTCGGGTAAGTCCGCCAAGTAGGATCTAGTCGGGTGAGTCCACCAAGTAGGGTCTGGTCGGGTGAGTCCACCAAGTAGGGTCTAGTCGGGTGAGTCAACCAAGTAGGGTCTAGTCGGGTGAGTCCACCAAGTAGGGTCTAGTCGGGTGAGTCCACCAAGTAGGGTCTAGTCGGGTGAGTCCGCCAAGTAGGGTCTAGTCGGGTGAGTCCACCAAGTAGGGTCTAGTCGGGTGAGTCCACCAAGTAGGGTCTAGTCGGGTGAGTCCGCCAAGTAGGGTCTGGTCGGGTGAGTCCACCAAGTAGGGTCTAGTCGGGTGAGTCCACCAAGTAGGGTCTAGTCGGGTGAGTCCACCAAGTAGGGTCTAGTCGGGTGAGTCCGCCAAGTAGGGTCTAGTCGGGTGAGTCCACCAAGTAGGGTCTAGTCGGATGAGTCCACCAAGTAGGGTCTACTCGGGTGAGTCCGCCAAGTAGGATCAAGTCGGGTGAGTCCACCAAGTATGGTCTACTCGGGTGAGTCCACCAAGTAGGGTCTGGTCGGGTGAGTCCACCAAGTAGGGTCTAGTCGGGTGAGTCCACCAAGTAGGGTCTAGTCTGATGAGTCCACCAAGTAAGGTCTAGTCTGATGAGTCCACCAAGTAGGGTCTAGTCTGATGAGTCCACCAAGTAGGGTCTAGTCGGGTGAGTCAACCAAGTAGGGTCTAGTCTGATGAGTCCACCAAGTAGGGTCTAGTCGGGTGAGTCCACCAAGTAGGGTCTAGTCTGGTGAGTCCACCAAGTAGGGTCTAGTCGGGTGAGTCCACCAAGTAGGGTCTAGTCGGGGTAGTCCGCCAAGTAGGGTCTAGTCGGGTGAGTCCGCCAAGTAGGGTCTAGTCGGGTGAGTCTACCAAGTCCACCAAGGGTCTAGTCGGGTGAGTCCGCCAAGTAGGGTCTAGTCGGGTGAGTCCACCAAGTAGGGTCTAGTCGGGTGAGTCCACCAAGTAGGGTCTAGTCGGGTGAGTCCACCAAGTAGGGTCTATTCGGGTGAGTCCACCAAGTAGGGTCTAGTCGGGTGAGTCCACCAAGTAGGTTCTAGTCGGGTGAGTCCACCAAGTAGGGTCTAGTCGGGTGAGTCCACCAAGTAGGGTCTAGTCGGGTGAGTCCACCAAGTAGGGTCTAGTCGGGTGAGTCCACCAAGTAGGGTCTAGTCGGGTGAGTCCACCAAGTAGGGTCTAGTCGGGTGAGTCCACCAAGTAGGGTCTAGTCGGGTGAGTCCACCAAGTAGGGTCTAGTCGGGTGAGTCCGCCAAGTAGGGTCTAGGTCCATCAAGTATCAAGTCGGGTGAGTCCACCAAGTAGGGTCTAGTCGGGTGAGTCCACCAAGTAGGGTCTAGTCGGGTGAGTCCACCAAGTAGGGTCTAGTCGGGTGAGTCCACCAAGTAGGGTCTAGTCGGGTGAGTCCACCAAGTAGGGTCTAGTCGGGTGAGTCCACCAAGTAGGGTCTAGTCGGGTGAGTCCACCAAGTAGGGTCTAGTCGGGTGAGTCCACCAAGTAGGGTCTGGTCGGGTGAGTCCACCAAGTAGGGTCTAGTCGGGTGAGTCCACCAAGTAGGGTCTAGTCGGATGAGTCCACCAAGTAGGGTCTAGTCGGGTGAGTCCACCAAGTAGGGTCTAGTCGGGTGAGTCCACCAAGTAGGGTCTAGTCGGGTGAGTCCACCAAGTAGGGTCTAGTCTGGTGAGTCCACCAAGTAGGGTCTAGTCGGGTGAGTCCACCAAGTAGGGTCTAGTCGGGTGAGTCCACCAAGTAGGGTCTAGTCGGGTGAGTCCGCCAAGTAGGGTCTAGTCGGGTGAGTCTGCCAAGTAGGGTCTAGTCGGGTGAGTCCACCAAGTAGGGTCTAGTCGGGTGAGTCCACCAAGTAGGGTCTAGTCGGGTGAGTCAACCAAGTAGGGTCTAATCCGGTGAGTCCACCAACTAGCGTCTATTCGGGTGAGTCCGTCAAGTAGGGTCTAGTCGGGTGAGTCCACCAAGTAGGGTCTAGTCGGGTGAGTCCACCAAGTAGGGTCTAGTCGGGTGAGTCCGCCAAGTAGGGTCTAGTCGGGTGAGTCCACCAAGTAGGGTCTAGTCGGGTGAGTCCACCAACTAGCGTCTAGTCGGGTGAGTCCGTCAAGTAGGGTCTAGTCGGGTGAGTCCACCAACTAGCGTCGGGTGAGTCCACCAAGTATCCGGTGAGTCCACCAACTAGGTCTAGTCGGGTGAGTCCACCAAGTAGGGTCTAGTCGGGTGAGTCCACCAAGTAGGGTCTACTCGGGTGAGTCCGCCAAGTAGGATCAAGTCGGGTGAGTCCACCAAGTAGGGTCTACTCGGGTGAGTCCACCAAGTAGGGTCTGGTCGGGTGAGTCCACCAAGTAGGGTCTAGTCGGGTGAGTCCACCAAGTAGGGTCTAGTCGGGTGAGTCCGCCAAGTATGGTCTAGTCGGGTGAGTCCACCAAGTAGGGTCTAGTCGGGTGAGTCCACCAAGTAGGGTCTAGTCGGGTGAGTCCACCAAGTAGGGTCTAGTCGGGTGAGTCCACCAAGTAGGGTCTAGTCGGGTGAGTCCACCAAGTAGGGTCTAGTCGGGTGAGTCCACCAAGTAGGGTCTAGTCGGGTGAGTCCGCCAAGTAGGGTCTAGTCGGGTGAGTCCGCCAAGTAGGGTCTAGTCGGGTGAGTCCACCAAGTAGGGTCTAGTCGGGTGAGTCCACCAAGTAGTCTAGTCGGGTGGTCTAGGGTCTATTCGGGTGAGTCCACCAAGTAGGGTCTAGTCGAGTGAGTCCACCAAGTAGGGTCTATTCGGGTGAGTCCACCAAGTAGGGTCTAGTCGGGTGAGTCCACCAAGTAGGTTCTAGTCGGGTGAGTCCACCAAGTAGGATCTAGTCGGGTGAGTCCACCAAGTAGGGTCTAGTCGGGTGAGTCCACCAAGTAGGGTCTAGTCGGGTGAGTCCACCAAGTAGGGTCTAGTCGGGTGAGTCCACCAAGTAGGGTCTAGTCGGGTGAGTCCACCAAGTAGGGTCTAGTCGGGGGTCTAGTCCACCAAGTAGGGTCTAGTCGGGTGAGTCCGCCAAGTAGGGTCTAGTCGGGTGAGTCCACCAAGTAGGGTCTAGTCGGGTGAGTCCACCAAGTAGGGTCTAGTCGGGTGAGTCCGCCAAGTAGGGTCTAGTCGGGTGAGTCCACCAAGTAGGGTCTAGTCGGGTGAGTCCACCAAGTAGGGTCTAGTCGGGTGAGTCCACCAAGTAGGGTCTAGTCGGGTGAGTCCACCAAGTAGGGTCTAGTCGGGTGAGTCGGGTGAGTCCACCAAGTAGGGTCTAGTCGGGTGAGTCCACCAAGTAGGGTCTAGTCGGGTGAGTCAACCTAGTCGGGTGAGTCCACCAAGTAGGGTCTAGTCGGGTGAGTCCACCAAGTAGGGTCTAGTCGGGTGAGTCCACCAAGTAGGGTCTAGTCGGGTGGTGAGTCCGCCAAGTAGGGTCTAGTCGGGTGAGTCCACCAAGTAGGGTCTAGTCGGGTGAGTCCACCAAGTAGGGTCTAGTCGGGTGAGTCCGCCAAGTAGGGTCTAGTCGGGTGAGTCCACCAAGTAGGGTCTAGTCGGGGTGAGTCCGGGGGAGTCCGCCAAGTAGGGTCTAGTCGGGTGAGTCCACCAAGTAGGGTCTAGTCGGGTGAGTCAACCAAGTAGGGTCTAGTCGGGTGAGTCCACCAACTAGGGTCTAGTCGGGTGAGTCCGCCAAGTAGGGTCTAGTCGGGTGAGTCCACCAAGTAGGGTCTAGTCGGGTGAGTCCACCAAGTAGGGTCTAGTCGGGTGAGTCCGCCAAGTAGGGTCTAGTCGGGTGAGTCCACCAAGTAGGGTCTAGTCGGGTGAGTCCACCAAGTAGGGTCTAGTCGGGTGAGTCAACCAAGTAGGAGTCTAGTCGGGTGAGTCCGTCAAGTAGGGTCTAGTCGGGTGAGTCCACCAAGTAGGGGTCGGGTGAGTCCACCAAGTAGGGTCTAGTCGGGTGAGTCCACCAAGTAGGGTCTAGTCGGGTGAGTCCGCCAAGTAGGGTCTAGTCGGGTGAGTCCACCAAGTAGGGTCTAGTCGGGTGAGTCCACCAAGTAGGATCTAGTCGGGTGAGTCCGTCAAGTAGGGTCTAGTCGGGTGAGTCCACCAAGTAGGATCTAGTCGGGTGAGTCCGCCAAGTAGGATCTAGTCGGGTGAGTCCGCCAAGTAGGATCTAGTCGGGTGAGTCCGTCACCAAGTAGGGTCTAGTCGGGTGAGTCCACCAAGTAGGGTCTAGTCGGGTGAGTCCACCAAGTAGGGTCTAGTCGGGTGAGTCCGCCAAGTAGGATCTAGTCGGGTGAGTCCACCAAGTAGGGTCTAGTCGGGTGAGTCCACCAAGTAGGGTCTAGTCGGGTGAGTCAACCAAGTAGGGTCTAGTCGGGTGAGTCCACCAAGTAGGGTCTAGTCGGGTGAGTCCACCAAGTAGGGTCTAGTCGGGGTAGTCCGCCAAGTAGGGTCTAGTCGGGTGAGTCCGCCAAGTAGGGTCTAGTCGGGTGAGTCTACCAAGCAGGGTCTAGTCGGGTGAGTCCACCAAGTAGGGTCTAGTCGGGTGAGTCCGCCAAGTAGGGTCTATTCGGGTGAGTCCACCAAGTAGGGTCTAGTCGAGTGAGTCCACCAAGTAGGGTCTATTCGGGTGAGTCCACCAAGTAGGGTCTAGTCGGGTGAGTCCACCAAGTAGGTTCTAGTCGGGTGAGTCCACCAAGTAGGATCTAGTCGGGTGAGAA
>CBDHHR010000662.1:0-5000 GCA_965263245.1 Metamycoplasmataceae bacterium
AGTGGTCAGCGGGGACGTCACAGCGGGACACTACGCTGGCGTACAATGTCCAGACATTGTCCAGCAATCAGCAGCAAGTTTTGTTTCGTCGTCGTCACTTCCGCTAGTGGCGACTCTCGCCTCGGTCTTCTGTCGTCTCGGAGTCGACAATTTGCCTAATTTACCGGTGTCATCTGTCGTCGTTCTAATTGGCGTCAGTCACTGGGCGTAGACTGGACTTACAACGCCAATTAGTCTACGCCGCATAGACACCTTCGTCGTCGTGTTGGTTTCAACCCGCTAGATGGCGCAATCGTACGGCGCACCGACCCACCGACCGACCCACCCACCGACCGACCGACCCACCCACCCACCGACCCACCGACCCGCCGATCCACCTACCCACCGACCCACCTACCCACCTACCCACCGACCCGCCGACCTGCCGACCTGCCGACCCACCAACCGACCGGTCGCAGGTGGTGTCTTATTTGTTTTTAATGTGTTACTAAAGGTTATTAGCAGGAAATGAAAGTGATTAAGTGATTTGTCAGAACGTCGATGACTCCTGACATTTTACTCGCCGCTTTTCGCTTTTGTCTGATTAGTGCTGGCGCGGTGCGAGTGAGAGGGAGAGAGAGAGGGAGAGAGAGAGAGGGGGGAAGAGAGAGAGGGAGAGAGAGAGAGGGAGAGAGAGGGAGAGAGAGTGGGAGAGAGAGAGAGAGAGGGGGGAGAGAGAGGGAGAGAGAGAGAGAGAGGGAGAGGGAGAGAGAGAGGGAGAGAGGGAGAGAGAGAGAGAGAGGGGGGGAAGAGAGAGAGGGAGAGAGAGAGGGGGAGAGAGAGGGAGAGAGAGTGGGAGAGAGAGAGAGAGAGAGAGAGAGAGAGAGAGAGAGAGGGAGAGAGAGAGAGGAGAGAGAGAGAGAGAGAGAGAGAGAGAGAGAGAGAGAGGGAGGGAGAGGGAGAGAGAGAGAGGGAGGGGAGAGCGGGCCATCAAGAGCCGCTCCGTCTCCGTGTCGGTGTCGCCCGGCCGTGTAACCCGAGTAGACACTCGCGGCCTCGTGTCACAGACACGTCGTCACGACACGTCGTAGCCACAACCGCGCATCTGTCCACTGTTTTCTTGGAGACTCGTAACAAAGAACGTGACACGTGACGCGTGACATCACGGACAGCGTTGCTTGTGATAACGCACTAGACGTGGGTGTGAGGTGGCGGCGTGTCCTATAAATATATATATATATATATATATATATATATATATAACATTTCGCTCTACAACAAACTGTTGAAGAACACCCATCGTTACATAGGACGGGCGACAGCGTCAACTGACCGTGCAGCGGGCGAAATCGTAGAAATTGTCTTAGGATCACTCGAACGAGCGCTGAATGAGGTTTGAGATCTATCGGAAACATTTAAGGCAATTCATCGTGGTGTGAATAACTATTAAGCGCCCTTAACTCGAGCGCCCGGGGGTGCGCCGTCTGTTTTAAGCGCGATGTCGCCGCGGGAATTCAGCCCCGGTCGGCCTTTAGAAGCGTTATTACGGTTATGCGCCAAACATCGCTTATCGCCGACCGCCGGCGCACGGGATGCGCGCGCGCCTAATAGAATTTGTCAACGAGCGACGTTTGGTGCCCACCGACGGCCCAGACTAGGACAAATTGAATTAGGAACTGGAAAAATGACGTCGAATTGACTCCGTTACGCGTCGCCCGCCGCATAATTGGCGTTACTTAAGGACAAAGCCGCCAAATGAGGAACAGCGGCCGAGCGACGCCGCCAGGGGAGGGTTTAGCCAAATGAGGGAGATTTGTCAAGTAATAACAACATTCAGCGGTTTTCACTTGCTCCGATACCCGAGGGCATTGTCGGCCTCGCGATTATCGCCCCTTACTGCAGTAATTTCCAACGACATTTGGAATTATTGCACGGATCGATACCATAGCCGCATGGACAGTGCGGTCCGGCAACCACTCGTGGTCCGTGACGGGAGAGACGCCTGGGTTGGGCGAGGAGAGGTGACAGGCCGGGGGAAGGGTTCGACTACCCGCCTCTGTGTAACGAATGGTCTTCCTTGTGTCCATAAATATGACTTTTTGTTCGACAATGGAACTGTGCATATACGCACACTTGTACTTGTAGTGAACGCGAAAATGTCTTCGCTAATACGACGACATTTGTTTATATTTATACGGATGACAACTGCAGATTACTGGCCGCGTTGGCTGTGTCAGAAACGTTTATTCTCTGACTTTCTGTTTTATTACTGCACAGCGATGAATGGTTTCGTTACTATATATCTATTGTAAGACAAAAGAAACATTAATGATGTCTTTCAATACATAATTACTTAATAATAATTGTACTAGCTTTATATGCAGATTTTTTATATGTAACAAATGCAACATGCAAAAATAATAAACACGTAATTCACTTATTAATTCTCATTTAATTTCTTTCGATACTAGAACATAAATTCCAATCTGCATACACAATTATTGTACAATATTATTATTTTTACATCGTATAGAAATTAATTCAAAAACACCCATTACGTCATTGATGTCCATGCCCTGATTCAAAGTTCGCCGTCAGAAGGGTGTTTTATACGCCAGGGGGTGTGACGTGTGAATGCATTCGGTCAGGGGGTGTGACGTCATAAGCGTTCGGTCGACGCCGCAGTTGCACAGTTTCTCGCCAAATGGACGATTTATGTCCGGGACAATTGCACCCGACACGTGCCGCAACGTGTGTATACAACCACACACGCGGCGTTGTTATCCACTGTTATACGCCGCCAAATGCTATTTCTATTGGACCTTTGCGTAGATTTGTTGAGACGCCGACACAGCCTTCGTTCCCCAGTCTCCCAGTTCCCGCGGTGACGTCATCACTGTCGCCGCAGCGGGCCGCAAACACACGGGCGAACACAAACGCGCTCTTTCGTTGTGTTTGTGTAAACGATTGTAATAACTTGGCCTCAACCGGCTCGGCGCTTAAACTAATATTTGTCCACTCGTACTCATTCCGTCTACCCGCTTCCAGATTAATGACTTGTCGCAACCGCTTCGAGACAAAGTCAATTTTGTTGATTCTGTGTTTTAAGCGGCTGCGTTCTATGGATGGCGAAATTGACATTAATTTCTCCGTTAGATATATCTCCATATAATTTGAGTTATCTCGGCCTAATCCGAGATACCGTCAATTCAATTTAGCTCTATCGCCGATGAAAACAACGATAGTGAACAGTGATAATGCCGATATTGTGGAATTTAAAATACCATTTATATATTAGGCCATACAAGATATAGTTGTGATCGCAGCTATTGTCTTTGCTCAATTAATAAAAAGGCATCGATATACAGTAATAGTACAAATATGCATGTGCAATAATCTTGGAAGCGCACATAATAAAAGTATCAAAATAACACGCAATTGTTTTGCATAAAATAATTATTATCATTGCGAGTTTTTAATTCTGAAAAAATCCAGACGTTCTAATGTTTTAATTATTTTGGAAATGTAAAACTAAACAATGAGCGTCGACACACTCGAGCACGTGCTGGGAACTGATAACAACAGACATGTAGCTCGGTCAGTTTCTTTTCTTAGATGTCCACAAACGGACAGTGTTCACACATAATTATGGTATAAATTATAGCCATGCACACCACATAATTATTATGTATATGCTGTATATTGACCGACTAAATCCGTTTTGGAATTGTGTTGTATTATTTGATAACACCATATTGTTGAATGTCAACCGTGGTGTTTGACAAAACACAAAATAAGACATTTAACGGTAAACAATAGTGTGTATATGTATATAGTCGATGTGTAAATGTACGGTTTTGTTAGCCCACGTGCTTGTGATAGTACTGACGTTAAAATTGACTAATTTGTATTGTGTTCCTAAATGTGTTACGTTAAGACTGATCGATGGGAGCGCGTACTGATGACGTCACCTAGTCCTACTGACGTAACGTTTGAACACAGATGCCAGACTTACGCCGCTAAAACTGCGACGGAAAACACCGATGCTCGGCGCAATATTGATTTACGTACAACTCGCCGGCGAAGCTTCGGCTCCGAGAAAACGTTGCGAGAACATAAATAATAATATGCGAGAGAGAAATGGATGTCCGCGTGTCGATAAAACCGGTATAAATCATGACACGTGCCTTCGGTTTGAGCAGGAAAGTGAAAATGGCCATTACCGGAAACGCAACCGCGAAAGCCTATTAGACTCATGACTGACACAATAATGCGCGTCGCCGTGCCGCCCAACAAAGTCATGTCAGCCACATAAAAGGCGCGCCGGGAAACCGCCAACGGAAAAGCTTTCGTCGTCGAGCGCAATCCGTGTTTCCGTCTCGACGCAGGCCGCGCGTTAGTGTTTAATCGCACGAGTGAGAGTTGTGTGTTCTTTGTAATTATTTATAATAACGGTCGTTGTCTGTTATTCGCTGACAGTTGATAACCAATGCCGTCTTAATGTTCTCCGCTTATTAATTTCGCCGCGTCAGCCACGTCTACGGCGGCCTGCTTCAAGGGGATTATCGCTCATTGAAGATGAAAATGAAGAGTCAAGAACCGGGGCCGTCGAGGAGTGGTGACAGCGGCGAGTGTGTCACCTCGATTAGACGTATTACAACCTAATGACAGCGACTGTCGTGTTTTGATGTATTTATATTTATATTTATTCTCCCTCGGCCACGTCACCACCCGTTGACGCCGCGGTGGCGCTGCAGTAAGACGCCATCGACACGGTGACGTAGCAACACTAATTATGATAGTGCTGTCGGACTGGAAGAAAAATATGCGACGAAAACGAAGAAAAATACGCCACCAAATGTCAGCTATGAATTTTTAATTGGCGTAGCTTTCTCGGCCGGCCACTTGTCGGCGAGCCGGGCTCGCAGCCGCACAAATAGTCGCGATTGCAAATTAAAGTCGCCGCGTTATCTAAACAAGGAGTGACAGGTCGATTGGATCGATGAGGCGAACGAACAACG
>CBDHHR010000663.1:0-5703 GCA_965263245.1 Metamycoplasmataceae bacterium
CACTCCCCCTGTCTGTTAACACATGACAAGTCACACTCCACCTGTCTGTTAACAGATGACAAGTCACACTCCACCTGTCTGTTAACAGATGACAAGTCACACTCCACCTGTCTGTTAACAGATGACAAGTCACACTCCACCTGTCTGTTAACACATGACAAGTCACACTGCACCTGTCTGTTAACAGATGACAAGTCACACTCCACCTGTCTGTCAACACATGACAAGTCACACTCCACCTGTCTGTTAACACATGACAAGTCACACTCCACCTGTCTGTCAACACATGACAAGTCACACTGCACCTGTCTGTTAACACATGACAAGTCACACTCCACCTGTCTGTCAACACATGACAAGTCACACTCCACCTGTCTGTTAACACATGACAAGTCACACTCCACCTGTCTGTTAACACATGACAAGTCACACTCCACGTGTTTGTCAACACATGACAAGTCACACTGCACCTGTGTGTTATCAGATGACAAGTCACACTCCACCTGTCTGTTAACACATGACAAGTCACACTCCCCCTGTCTGTTAACACATGACAAGTCACACTCCACCTGTCTGTTAACAGATGACAAGTCACACTCCACCTGTCTGTTAACAGATGACAAGTCACACTCCACCTGTCTGTTAACAGATGACAAGTCACACTCCACCTGTCTGTTAACACATGACAAGTCACACTCCACCTGTCTGTTAACACATGACAAGTCACACTCCACCTGTCTGTTAACACATGACAAGTCACACTCCACCTGTCTGTCAACACATGACAAGTCACACTCCACCTGTCTGTCAACACATGACAAGTCACACTCCACCTGTCTGTTAACACATGACAAGTCACACTCCACCTGTCTGTCAACACATGACAAGTCACACTCCACCTGTCTGTTAACACATGACAAGTCACACTCCACCTGTCTGTTAACACATGACAAGTCACACTCCACCTGTCTGTCAACACATGACAAGTCACACTCCACCTGTCTGTTAACAGATGACAAGTCACATTCCACCTGTCTGTTAACAGATGACAAGTTACACTCCACCTGTCTGTTAACACATGACAAGTCACACTGCACCTGTCTGTCAACACATGACAAGTCACACTGCACCTGTCTGTTAACAGATGACAAGTCACACTCCACCTGTCTGTCAACACATGACAAGTCACACTGCACCTGTCTGTTAACAGATGACAAGTTACACTCCACCTGTCTGTTAACACATGACAAGTCACACTCCACCTGTCTGTCAACACATGACAAGTCACACTGCACCTGTCTGTTAACAGATGACAAGTCACACTCCACCTGTCTGTCAACACATGACAAGTTACACTCCACCTGTCTGTTAACAGATGACAAGTCACATTCCACCTGTCTGTTAACAGATGACAAGTTACACTCCACCTGTGTGTCAACACATGACAAGTCACACTCCATCTGTCTGTTAACAGATGACAAGTCACACTCCACCTGTGTGTCAACACATGACAAGTCACACTCCACCTGTCTGTCAACACATGACAAGTCACACTCCACCTGTCTGTTAACAGATGACAAGTCACATTCCACCTGTCTGTTAACAGATGACAAGTTACACTCCACCTGTCTGTCAACACATGACAAGTTACACTCCACCTGTCTGTTAACAGATGACAAGTCACATTCCACCTGTCTGTTAACAGATGACAAGTTACACTCCACCTGTCTGTTAACACATGACAAGTCACACTCCACCTGTCTGTCAACACATGACAAGTCACACTGCACCTGTCTGTTAACAGATGACAAGTCACACTCCACCTGTCTGTCAACACATGACAAGTCACACTGCACCTGTCTGTCAACACATGACAAGTCACACTGCACCTGTCTGTTAACAGATGACAAGTCACACTCCACCTGTCTGTCAACACATGACAAGTTACACTCCACCTGTCTGTTAACAGATGACAAGTCACATTCCACCTGTCTGTTAACAGATGACAAGTTACACTCCACCTGTGTGTCAACACATGACAAGTCACACTCCATCTGTCTGTTAACAGATGACAAGTCACACTCCACCTGTGTGTCAACACATGACAAGTCACACTCCACCTGTCTGTCAACACATGACAAGTCACACTCCACCTGTCTGTTAACAGATGACAAGTCACACTCCACCTGTCTGTTAACACATGATAAGTCACACTGCACCTGTCTGTTAACAGATGACAAGTCACACTCCACCTGTGTGTCAACACATGACAAGTCACACTCCACCTGTCTGTTAACACATGACAAGTCACACTCCACCTGTCTGTTAACAGATGACAAGTCACACTCCACCTGTCTGTTAACACATGATAAGTCACACTGCACCTGTCTGTTAACAGATGACAAGTCACACTCCACCTGTCTGTTAACAGATGACAAGTCACACTCCACCTGTCTGTTAACAGATGACAAGTCACACTGCACCTGTCTGTTAACACATGATAAGTCACACTGCACCTGTCTGTCAACACATGACAAGTCACACTCCACCTGTCTGTTAACAGATGACAAGTCACACTCCACCTGTCTGTTAACACATGATAAGTCACACTGCACCTGTCTGTTAACAGATGACAAGTCACACTCCACCTGTCTGTCAACACATGACAAGTCACACTCCACCTGTCTGTTAACACATGACAAGTCACACTGCACCTGTCTGTTAACAGATGACAAGTCACACTCCACCTGTCTGTTAACACATGACAAGTCACACTCCACCTGTCTGTTAACAGATGACAAGTCACACTCCACCTGTCTGTTAACAGATGACAAGTCACACTCCACCTGTCTGTTAACACATGATAAGTCACACTGCACCTGTCTGTTAACAGATGACAAGTCACACTGCACCTGTCTGTTAACAGATGACAAGTCACACTCCACCTGTCTGTTAACACATGACAAGTCACACTCCACCTGTCTGTTAACAGATGACAAGTCACACTCCACCTGTCTGTTAACAGATGACAAGTCACACTCCACCTGTCTGTTAACACATGATAAGTCACACTGCACCTGTCTGTTAACAGATGACAAGTCACACTCCACCTGTCTGTTAACAGATGACAAGTCACACTCCACCTGTCTGTTAACAGATGACAAGTCACACTCCACCTGTCTGTTAACAGATGACAAGTCACACTGCACCTGTCTGTTAACAGATGACAAGTTACACTCCACCTGTCTGTCAACACATGACAAGTTACACTGCACCTGTCTGTTAACAGATGACAAGTCACACTCCACCTGTCTGTCAACACATGACAAGTTACACTGCACCTGTCTGTTAACAGATGACAAGTTACACTCCACCTGTCTGTCAACACATGACAAGTTACACTCCACCTGCCTGTTAACACATGACAAGTCACACTCCACCTGTCTGTTAACACATGACAAGTCACACTCCACCTGTCTGTTAACACATGATAAGTCACACTGCACCTGTCTGTTAACAGATGACAAGTCACACTCCACCTGTCTGTCAACACATGACAAGTTACACTGCACCTGTCTGTTAACAGATGACAAGTTACACTCCACCTGTCTGTCAACACATGACAAGTTACACTCCACCTGTCTGTTAACAGTCAACCAATGGAAATACTCCACTGAGCAATCCCTATTTTTCTAAACTGTATATTACTTGAGGTCAATGAAATAAGACAACTGCATTACTTTACTTACATGGAACATCCTTAATAACTTCCTATATAACTTAACTAGTGAACAACGTCTACATTGCCTAAAAGACACAAGTACACAAGGATGTGTTCAGACATCAGCTGGATTGCCATTATAAAAGGCCCAGTATGAATTATATATATATATATATATATATATATATATATATATATATATATATATATATATATATATATATAATATATATATATATATATATATATAATATACCTGCTGTTTTGTGGAGATTATATCTACCTCTGCAGTACAGTAACATATAATCTGTGCCTACTTTTTCTCGCCAGACAACAAGTCGAGCATGTCGTCCTTCTCAGTGATGAGGAGCCGCAGATGCTTCAGCTGCAGGTCGAACTGCTGCTTCTGTCTGTTCATCTCCTCCTCCTGCTCCTTCACCCTGCGTGTCACAAATGTCACCGATGATGCGTCATCAACACTGTCAGTCTATGTCCTCCTCACCGAGTGACAAACTGAACAAATATTTCAGATAAACATCAGGAGTTGGTTATAAGTTACTCGAACATTTAACTACTTTTCTGTGATACTAAAGGGAGGGTGGCAGCTTCTCTGCCCAGAATTCGCCGAGCAGTCCCTTGTAATGAGAAACCTGCTGTCTAGAACGTGGGAAAGTTAAACATCAAAGGGTATTGTGGTTAACTCTGCTTGCCTTGGCATTATTGTCAATACATTTTGTTTTGAAACTGGATATTTTGTTTACCATTTGAACGTGCTGCAGGTGGAATCTTTCCAATTGCGAACATTGTTCTGAGCTTAATAAGTAACTACCCGGTAAACACAAATTGACAGGCAGTAAACCTTCAACATGCATGTTGTAGTCATACGAACGTAATAATACATAAAAAAATAAAACCTAAGGGATGGCACCCTTGCTTTAAATTATGCAATTTGTGTAGCTGAGAGCATGTACTGTCTGTCCATCAAGAGATGCTGCATAAGGCAGAGTGGCCTACCATACCTGTGGAGAGCTTTGTCAAGGTTCTCCGATAACTTCTGCTTGGAGACCTGTTGATGGAAGACCATGTATTATAATAATAAAGCTGTATTTGCCATTTTCAAAATGCAACGTACATTTCACGCTAAATAGGAATGTATTCTGGCACATAGTGCCTATATGCAATAAGATTCAATACAATAAATATATATGTATATATATATATATATATATATATATACATATATATATATATATACATATATATGTATGTATATATATATATATATATGTATATTATATATATAATGTTTTTATAAATTATAAATTATCCATTACAAGTATTATCTTTATCTAATAAATAAATAAATATTATATATATATATATATATATAATGATAAAGTATTTATTTCAAAATTATATTAAGCTAATAAATAAATATTATATATCTTAAATGTCATTTAAAATGTAAAAGTTTCCATTTAAAATTATTATGTTAAGGTAAAATTACACAAGAAAACAACCAGTGCTGAGGGTTCACAGACATCTGATATGAAGGCTAAACATAAGAGCACTTTGACCCTGTAGGACAGATGAAGGGGAAGATGCAAAGACATAAACTGTGTCTGGTGGTGGTCTACCAGCCTGCCTAGAACTAACCAGACAAGTAGGAATACTCAGTCGAGCCTGCTGTAGTCATGGCAATCACTGATGCAGCCATGTTTGTTTAGACGGCAAGGTGTGCTCGCTTGTACAGGAATCAACAGGTGTGCCGGGTGTGCCAGATGTGTCGGGTGTGCCAGGTGTGTTGGATGTGTCGGGTGTGCCAGGTGTGCCAGGTGTGCCAGGTGTGTCGGGTGTGCCAGGTGTGTTGGGTGTGCCGGATGTGTCGGGTGTGCCAGGTGTGTCGGGTGTGCCAGGTGTGTTGGGTGTGTCAGATGTGTCGGGTGTGCCGGGTGTGTCAGGTGTGCCAGGTGTGTCAGGTA
>CBDHHR010000664.1:0-4314 GCA_965263245.1 Metamycoplasmataceae bacterium
ACTGATGCTTAGAACGGTAACCATTTCACGAAATTATGATGTTATGTAATTCTTCAAATACTATGACATTTGACAAACATATTTTGCTTATAGTAGGTTTATGATATTTGGTTGTAGATCATGAAATCATTTTTTTTTTCGTGGCATCCATTTTTGGTATATGTGTTTTCTTTATGTCGTTTTGCACATGTCACACCAGTGTTGGTGAGATCGAACTCCTCAAGTTTGGAAACATAAAAAGCAACAGTTTAGTTATGGTTAGATTTTGTCTGGGTGCAAAGGTATGACAATAAGTTGGTTTTGGCAGTCTTTTTGATTTTCTCATTTGTTTCAAAATGTCCACTGGTGAGAACTCTACACTTAGCTGGACATCATTAGATTCATGCTACTAGACATTAGTGACCAACTAACCAGTAGTTATAAAGCGGTAGCATTCTCAATATACACTACGATGACCGAGCGACTCGTACATATCTTGCATCATTCATGCAACACAGGTTATCTTCTATAAAAATATATAAATATAATATAACATAATGCATTATTAAAAACATAGCACACATGAAACAGAAGAAATAGTAAAAAATTTGTGGTGTTATACCATTCTGGCATGTGTATATGGAACACATTTACGAAAATTCCTTCTTTATTGTATTGATAACCAGCCTACTGTATTTTTAACGTGGTGTACTTGTTTAGTCTAAAACTAAATACCAACAAGATTCGAGCAACTCTTGTTTTTAGTTACAATGATGTGACGTTCCCTATCATGGACAATTAATTATAATCATATAAGTAAAGTGGCCTCCTATTTTAAGTTTACGTCGATACAAGTGATTGTATACCGAGATACCATATCACCAACCACGGCAATAGACTGGTGAGTGCCAGTTAGCATTACTTTATATTTCTGTACATTAAGACAAAGTTTATTGAAATCACAGTACTGTTATGCTTTGCACAAAGCAATATTTCCGTATCGTCGGCAAACATGTTTATAAAACAAGATTCAATAACAATTCAGGAGTACAAGAAACAACAAACAACGGAGGCCTCAGTACTGGACCCTGGGGCACCCGTATATCTGCCAACATGTCGTGAAAACGCACAAAAGAGCTACTACAAAGAACAAGTGGACGGGCGGTTTGGATGTAATCAACGCCAACGCTTGTGACAGACATGATAAATAGAAGAAGAACAGGAACAACGTGTGCTTCACCATCACATTATTCTTAATTGCGTTGCTTTCTACAACTCACTTGTCATGCTTGAATGCACAACAGTGCGGAATCGTGCGTTTGTTGTATCAATTTATCCGTGTGATTGATGGTTAAGATAAATATACAGCAGGATTTGGGTCTCCACATGGACAATAGGTCTCTAAAAAGACCGTGTCAGAAATAAGTATATGTGAGGACTGAGCCAGGAGTAGGTGTATACGAGGACTGTGCCAAGAACAGGTCTCTACGACAATTGTGCCAGGAGTAGGTCTCTATGAGGACTGTGCCAAGAGTAGGTGTCTACGACAATTGTGCCAGGAGTAGGTCTCTATGAGGACTGTGCCAAGAGTAGGTGTCTATGACAATTGTGCCAGGAGTAGGTGTCTACGAGGACTGTGCGAAGAACAGGTCTCTACGACAATTGTGCCAGGAGTAGGTCTCTATGAGGACTGTGCCAAGAGTAGGTGTCTATGACAATTGTGCCAGGAGTAGGTGTCTACGAGGACTGTGCCAAGAACAGGTCTCTACGACAATTGTGCCAGGAGTAGGTCTCTATGAGGACTGTGCCAAGAGTAGGTGTCTATGACAATTGTGCCAGGAGTAGGTGTCTACGAGGACTGTGCCAAGAACAGGTCTCTACGACAATTGTGCCAGAAGTAGGTCTCTATGAGGACTGTGCCAAGAGTAGGTGTCTATGACAATTGTGCCAGGAGTAGGTGTCTACGAGGACTGTGCCAAGAACAGGTCTCTACGACAATTGTGCCAGAAGTAGGTCTCTATGAGGACTGTGCCAAGAGTAGGTGTCTATGACAATTGTGCCAGGAGTAGGTGTCTACGAGGACTGTGCCAAGAACAGGTCTCTACGACAATTGTGCCAGAAGTAGGTCTCTATAAGGACTGTGCCAAGAGTAGGTGTCTATGACAATTGTGCCAGGAGTAGGTGTCTACGAGGACTGTGCCAAGAACAGGTCTCTACGACAATTGTGCCAGGAGTAGGTCTCTATGAGGACTGTGCCAGGAGTAGGTGTCTACGACAATTGTGCCAGGAGTAGGTGTCTACGAGGACTGTGCCAAGAACAGGTCTCTACGACAATTGTGCCAGGAGTAGGTCTCTATGAGGACTGTGCCAAGAGTAGGTCTCTACGACAATTGTGCCAGGAGTAGGTGTCTACGAGGACTGTGCCAAGAACAGGTCTCTACGACAGTTGTGCCAAGAGTAGGTCTCTACGACAACTGTGCCAAGAGTAGGTATCTACGACAACTGAGCCAGCAGTAGGTGTCTTACGAGGAATGTATAAGGAGTAGGTATTTACGAGTGTCGTGTCAGGAGTATATTTCTACGAGTGTCGTGTCAGGAGATCTTCACGAGTGTCGTGTCAGGAGTAGATCTCTACGAGTGTCGTGTCGGGAGTAGATCTCTACGAGTGTCGTGTCAGGAGTAGGTCTCTACAGGTGTCGTGTCAGTAGTAGGTCTCTACGAGTGTCGTGTCAGGAGTAGATCTCTACGAGTGTCGTGTCAGGAGTAGGTCTCTACGAGTGTCGTGTCAGGAGTAGATCTCTACGAGTGTGGTGTCAGGAGTAGGTTTCTACGAGTGTGGTGTCAGGAGTAGGTCTCTACGAGTGTCGTGCCAGGAGTAGGCCTCTACGAGTGTCGTGTCAGGAATAGGTCTCTACAGGTGTCGTGTCAGGCGTAGATCTCTACGAGTGTGGTGTCAGGAGTAGGTCTCTACGAGTGTGGTGTCAGGAGTAGGTTTCTACGAGTGTGGTGTCAGGAGTAGGTCTCTACGAGTGTCGTGTCAGGAATATGTCTCTACAGGTGTCGTGTCAGTAGTAGATCTCTACGAGTGTGGTGTCAGGAATAGGTCTTTACGAGTGTGGTGTCAGGAGTAGGTCTCTACGAGTGTCGTGTCAGGAGTAGATCTCTACGAGTGTGGTGTCAGGAATAGGTCTCTACAGGTGTCGTGTCAGTAGTAGGTCTCTACGAGTGTCGTGTCAGGAGTAGGTCTCTACGAGTGTCGTGTCAGTAGTAGGTCTCTACGAGTGTCGTGTCAGGAGTAGATCTCTACGAGTGTCATGTCAGGAGTAGGTTTCTACGAGTGTCGTGTCAGGAGTAGGTCTCTACGAGTGTCGTGCCAGGAGTAGGTCTCTACGAGTGTCGTGTCAGGAGTAGGTCTCTACGAGTGTCGTGTCAGGTGTAGATCTCTACGAGTGTCGTGTCAGGCGAGCGCACAAACATTACACCACCCTATGTGACAGACCGTATTTTCGAGAAGGCAACTAATCTAAAAAAATGTACAGGGACAGCGGCTCTATTGATGAAATTACACGGGGCGTAACCTATGCATCAAAACATTACATTACATTTTACTGTTACTGAGTAAATATAAACTGTAGGAAATGTTACTTTCATGCTTTCGGAGAAGCGGCTACATCAATTACTTTAATTGTGCAACATCGTTTGCAGATGTTTTATTGGCTTTTATGACAGTCGTATGTTTTTGTAAATCTTACATTTTCAGACGTATTTGGAATGTGAACAGTGCTCACCAAATATTGAAGACACAGACACTCGCTATATAGCTATATATTTCACGATTACGATAATGCACCTTTTATATCAAAGTCTTGTTGACTTTGTGGACTTGTTGAGGTGGTCGTTTTTCCATGTAGATTAATGTAAGTTCCACAAAAAGATGCGCGTCCAACGTATCGTTAATTATTGATAATTAAAGACAACGACAATTGTAGGTGTCACAGATTCCCCCCGCAACTGTTAAGATAAATACATGGAAAAAATCACGTCGTAGTTATAGCTGCATTGGGGACCGTTTCAAGAACATTCTTGTGACTGGGAGCTGCTGAGCCCGATATTGCTCTTTACATTTATTTCGCTCCTTAACATTGATTAAAATAATAAACTGACTTCTGTTAACACCATGATGGGCTACCGAACACCTCCCCAGGTGTGTCACAGAAATAGTATCCTTTATATCTGCTTTTTGTGTTTAAGTTATTTGCTTTAAGCTATCAATGGATTCGTGTTAATGATAGATTTTCTTATGAGGTCATTACCATAGAAAAATAGTTCCCATTT
>CBDHHR010000665.1:0-15314 GCA_965263245.1 Metamycoplasmataceae bacterium
TAAATAATCTTAAAGTACACAAATCTTTGTGTGTTTTATTAATCATAACCAGATCCATTTTTAATGGGGGAAATTCAAACAATAAAGGTAAGAATGAAGTAAATAAGAAATATTAATTATTAGATAAATTACGATAATTAGTACCCTAATGCAGAATAAAGCAGTAATCAAATTTTAGGTTTTGTTATAAGATGACCAGATCCATTTTAATGGCAAAAAATCAAACAATAAAAGTAAGAATAAAGCAAATAAAAGATATTAATTATTAGATAATTAAATTACTATAAAAAGCTAAGAAAGTGTTTTGCAAAGATACATTGCAGTACCCTAATGTAGAATAAAGCAGTAATCAAATTTTAGGTTTTGTTAAAAGATGAACTTATGGCGAATACTATATTATGTTAAACCATAGGACTTATATTTATAAGAGCAACAGTTAGTGTGAATATGAAAGTGCAGGTTGGATATGAGAAAGCACTTGTTTTCATACAGGACTGGACAATTATTTATCTTACAGCTAAGTTAAATTTATAGATTTAATAAGGGCGGGTTTTATGTTGCTATAGTCTTCACTTGTGTCAGTTGTGTGCAGGGTATAGTGGGCAAATGTTTAGATTGCCAGATTGTTGATAGAATAAACCAAGGTTCGAATCCATGAACTCCAATTAGTATTAATGTCCAAAGATACCCCAGTAATTCTATTAATAAAAGTAGAAAGCAGAAGAAGGAGGGAAATTGTTGGATTCTGATAAACCTAAGACTTCCTTTCTATCTGAAGTATGAAACTTTGAATGGCAACCTGGTTCAATCTTATGACAAAATACCAGAACAGATCAGTGTTAATGAAGTTTAAGTGTTTCATTTATTTTGTAGTTCACATTCACATATAAAGTAGCATAACATAGACAATATGTATGGCAATTACATACATGATCAAAAGTGGAACACCAGGTTGTCAATAGAGGCTACTGTGGTTCAACTCCATGTCACCATTTTGAAACTTAGGCAGTGTTTTTCACCGCGCATTGCCTGTGTCTTTTGGAAGAGAAACTAAAACCATTGGTTCCTTTATCTGGTGACTATGCCAGGGATAAATGTGTAACCTGTAGTGGATTCACCAGTTCTAGAGGACAACTCTGAAAACTAATTACTCAATAATTTTCTAGCCACAAACATGTGGCTAACACACAGCTAACCATTAGAAGATAAAAACTACTTTTTCTGATAGTTTATATGGCACTATACAGTGGACTAGGCAAGTGACTGAATTAGAGTAGTGACCATATTTGCATGACAAATGTCTTAAATATTATTGTACGTGAGCTACATTTGGGGACCATATTCTAGAGCAACCTTATCTGCAAGATATTACTGGGGTCTGGCTGTATATTCAATGTTTCATAGGTATACAATAAATATTTATTTAATACAATTTTTTTGGGCAAGCCTCAAGGGAAGCAGTTGGGAGCTTCTTGGGCTCCCATAAACTACCCTCTCTGGACTTGTCCTAGCTGCTTTTCATCTCTCCTATTATATGACCTAACATAAAATATTCCCAAATCGTAAGTACCCGGTATCCCCCCAGCACTAGTTTTACCTATATCTCCCTCATACCAAGATCTATATAACAGGCTACTGTTTCAATGCCTAATTATTAGAATATTCATTGAACAAACTGTACCATGTTTATTTATCTTAGTATTTCAATAAATATCATGGCAACCCTAACATGTTAGTGAAATTAGTGGCCTAAATAACTCAGAACTGAATAAATGCAATCGACATCTACATATTGTGGCCTAAATAACTATCAGAACTGAATAAATGCAATCGACATCTGCATATAGAGATAACATGCTACATACAAAATAAAATTTCCCTAATTAGCTAAAGACGATATGATCCAACAGATGTTTCTACTATATTTCCACCAAATTTGTTTTGTTCACGAATTATTAGCTTTTTACACGAATTTTAATAGTACATGAATAAAGAAAACAAGCACTGTTGCTTAATTCCAATTGTTACATCGTGCAATGTACTCAGTTATGTAATTATCACTTTACTGTTGTTGAGCAACTACATGTACATTATATATGTGTAACAATAAAGTTATTATTATTATTTTCTTGTAAGTTTCCAAGTATAAAACAATATTTATATTAATCATCAAATGATGATGTATCAACAAATACATGTCCGTAATTCATTGCACGCGACCAATTTATCAAACACACTATTGGCACCATGTCTGAAATACACCAGTATCAACGAGAGTGAATGCAATGCAATCGTCTGCTCGCATTGTCCATTGCTCTAGTGTGATGTAGGGGTGTCCTGTTTATTCTTCCTACTCCTTAGCGTGGCACCAGTCTTGTATGTACCTAATTTGCTGGTGTTTGTGGGAGAGGCCTTGTTGTTTTTTGGCCTGGTTTGTAGCCGTTCTTCTTCATGTATGAGAGGAACTGCAGGGGAACCTCACCCAGGACTTCCTTCGCCAGCGCCGCCCGACTCTCACACGGCTGGCCATCTTTCAAGAAGTCTCGAAGCTGCACAAACTGAAATAAAAATGAATAGTAAAAAATAATTGAACATCCATACTGATACAGTATTACCCATCACGGTGAACTGGGTATTAAGGGCATGTGAAAAATACCGTTTTCAATTTTTTATGCTGTGCAAATCTATGATACTCCTAAATGTCTAAATATAAAACAAAGACGTCTGTTGACGGATTTTGTCTGGAAAGAATTATTTGTTGTAACAGTATCGATAGTTTTGGATAACGCACATTCTTTCACTGTACATATATATATATATATATATATATATATATATATATATATATATATATAATATACATAATATATATATATTATATATATACATAATATATATATATATATATATATATATATATCTCCCTGGGTCAATCGACAATTATTTTCAAATTGTCTTGTAACTATAAATGTTATGAATGTTGTATATTTGAATATGTATGTTAATGGCTGATCTGAATAAATTCTTCATCTTCTGAATGATTTGGTATTTGCTGACCAACCTGAACAATGTCCCTGGCGCTTGGTCTCCCGCGGGATTTCAATATCTCCTCATCCCCATCCAGCACTTTCATCTCTATAACATACAGTGGCATTTAAACTGCCTGTGACTTTTTTTGTTATTCCACGTAATTAACGTGATTTTTTATGTGAATGAATAATAAATGGCTATATTTTAGACAAGTTTAAAATTTCGGCCAAGAAATTATTAATTTGGTGTTGAGTTATAAAGGGAAATCAAAATACACAATTACTGTATTCATATGGTACAAATATTAAATGACGTCTGACTGTAATAATTTTAGAATATAAATTACTTCAATAATTTTGTGCACTCACAGTGTTCTTAAATGTGCATAGTTCAAACTGGCATTTACTTCTCAATGTGATCCAACACTTAGACCCTTGATGGCACATCAACTAGCCGGCCACTGCCACAGTGACTTGCTGATATGGGAGTGATATATGTACATACCTTTGAAGTCGGCCTTTCCAATGCCAACAATGATTATTGACAGAGGTAGAGTGGAGGCCTGCATAGAAAAGAGTAATTAAGACAGAGTCAAGACACACAATCAACTTTTGACTTCATGCAGGTAAGTCCTAAAAATGAAACACCACCAAATGGGGAGCAAAAAAGAACTAATACACTGAAATAAATGGCTACTGTCATAACCAAAACATCTTTTGAATGTTTCAACTCAGAAAATTCAAACTACCATTGCAATCAACTGATGCAGAAATTGTCAGAATTGGTCAATTTAATTAGCGCATCCACTGTGCCACGGTGCTCTAGCCACTGTGCTCTAGCCACTGTGCCACTGTGCTCTAGCCACTGTTATCTAGCCACTGCGCTCTAGCCACTGTGCCATTGCGCTCTAGCCACTGTGCCACTGTGCTCTAGCCACTTTGCCCAATTCACTCGTGCCACTGTGCCACTGTGCTCTAGCCACTGTGCTCTAGCCACTGTGCCATTGTGCTCTAGCCACTGTTATCTAGCCACTGCGCTCTAGCCACTGTGCTCTAGCCACTGTGCCACTGTGCTCTAGCCACTGTGCCACTGTGCTCTAGCCACTGTGCCACTGTGCTCTAGCCACTGTGCTCTAGCCACTGTGCCATTGCGCTCTAGCCACTGTGCTCTAGCCACTGTGCCATTGCGCTCTAGCCACTGTGCCATTGCACTCTAGCCACTGTGCCACTGTGCTCTAGCCACTGTGCCATTGCGCTCTAGCCACTGTGCTCTAGCCACTGTGCCATTGCGCTCTAGCCACTGTGCCATTGCACTCTAGCCACTGTGCCACTGTGCTCTAGCCACTTTGCCCAATGCACTCGTGCCACTGTGCCACTGTGCTCTAGCCACTGTGCTCTAGCCACTGTGCCATTGTGCTCTAGCCACTGTTATCTAGCCACTGCGCTCTAGCCACTGAGCTCTAGCCACTGTGCCACTGTGCTCTAGCCACTGTGCCACTGTGCTCTAGCCACTTTGCCCAATGCACTCTAGCCACTGTGCCACTGCGCTCTAGCCACTGTGCCACTGTGCTCTAGCCACTGTGCCACTGTGCTCTAGCCACTGTGCCACTGTGCTCTAGCCACTGTGCCACTGTGCTCTAGCCACTGTGCCACTGTGCTCTAGCCACTGTGCCACTGCACTCTAGCCACTGTACCACTGTGCTCTAGCCACTGTGCCACTGTGCTCTAGCCACTTTGCCCAATGCACTCTAGCCACTGTGCCACTGCGCTCTAGCCACTGTGCCACTGTGCTCTAGCCACTGTGCCACTGTGCTCTAGCCACTGTGCCACTGCGCTCTAGCCACTTTGCCCAATGCACTCTAGCCACTGTGCCACTGCGCTCTAGCCACTGTGCCACTGTGCTCTAGCCACTGTGCCACTGTGCTCTAGCCACTTTGTCCAATGCACTCTAGCCACTGTGCCACTGCGCTCTAGCCACTGTGCCACTGTGCTCTAGCCACTGTGCCACTGTGCTCTAGCCACTGTGTCACTGCGCTCTAGCCACTGTACCACTGTGCTCTAGCCACTGTGCCACTGTGCTCTAGCCACTTTGCCCAATGCACTCTAGCCACTGTGCCACTGCGCTCTAGCCACTGTGCCACTGTGCTCTAGCCACTGTGCCACTGTGCTCTAGCCACTGTGCCACTGCGCTCTAGCCACTGTACCACTGTGCTCTAGCCACTGTGCCACTGTGCTCTAGCCACTTTGCCCAATGCACTCTAGCCACTGTGCCACTGCGCTCTAGCCACTGTGCCACTGTGCTCTAGCCACTGTGCCACTGTGCTCTAGCCACTTTGTCCAATGCACTCTAGCCACTGTGCCACTGCGCTCTAGCCACTGTGCCACTGTGCTCTAGCCACTGTGCCACTGTGCTCTAGCCACTGTGCCACTGCGCTCTAGCCACTGTACCACTGTGCTCTAGCCACTGTGCCACTGTGCTCTAGCCACTTTGCCCAATGCACTCTAGCCACTGTGCCACTGCGCTCTAGCCACTGTGCCACTGTGCTCTAGCCACTGTGCCACTGTGCTCTAGCCACTGTGCCACTGCGCTCTAGCCACTGTACCACTGTGCTCTAGCCACTGTGCCACTGTGCTCTAGCCACTTTGCCCAATGCACTCTAGCCACTGTGCCACTGCGCTCTAGCCACTGTGCCACTGTGCTCTAGCCACTGTGCCACTGTGCTCTAGCCACTGTGCCACTGCATTCTAGCCCCGGGGCCACTGCGCTCCACTGCTACTTGCCATTGTTACAAGATCAAACAAACAAAATCTGCTACATTCTGTCCGGAATTTGCATAGGTTTAAAAGTATCTTACATTTGCTCTTCGACCATCATCACTTTGTCAATCAACTTTACCCAGGCTCAACTTACACAATATGTACACAAGGAGAATCACTTTGTCATGATTTTACATCTAATGAAACTGCATGAAAGTTGTGTGGAAGATGTGACCAGCCTGAGTGCATCAACTGCTCCCTCTGTGTGTCTGACTGTAACTTACGCGGACAATGGCCTCTTTCGTCTGTGGCATGTCGCTTACGTTGTCGTCCGTCAACACCAGTAGGATGTGGTAATTTTTACCATCAGCCCCTATACGTGCTTCTCTGAAAAAATTTAATTATTATTATTTATTCTTGATCCTGTGGGTGGCTGCTAATGGAGAAAATGGCTAGTGCAAAATGGAGGTTACGTTTATCATACATTATAATCTATTACGACATATTATACGTCATAACAGACTTAACAGACATAACAGACATGACAGCCGGAAGGTGCATCATGAATCATTTTGTTGGTGAAAATTTTAATGTTTCAGGGAATAACATAATTGTAAGCCAGTTTTAATTGATGACATGGCCGGCCTTCTCTCATGTGATGTAATATTTTGGTGATTTCAGCCACACACTGCTTACTTTACCAGTAATGTTTCAGAAGTGAATGGGTCATTTTATTGGGATTCCAACCAGTTTGTATCCGTCTTCAGATTGCACCGGGTATCTGTACTGTTCCCACGGCTGACACAGTAGTGACTCGCGAAGTCAACAGCTATAATTGTATAGCTCAACTCCATGCACTCCCCAGCTTTCGGAGACAATTGGCCTGGGTTATGACATGTAGCATAAGACCGGTGGCTTTCGAGGATGGGCAAAATTGAAAAGAGAGGGTTTTAGATGCCAGTGTAGACTTACTCCGCGACGCGTCTGATGATGGGGGCGAACTGTGTGGGTCCACCCAGCTGCACTGCTTTCAGTGTTGTGTGGTACGCCTTAATCACTCCATCAATCCCTTTGCAGTATGGGTTCGTCGGGAGCTGATTCTATTCAATGATAAATAACTCACCATTCAGACATGCCCAGATACCCCCACCTCCACTTCTCTTACCCAGATACCCCCACCTCCATAACTCTTACCCAGATACCCCCACCTCCACAACTCTTACCCAGATACCCCCACCTCCACAACTCTTACCTAGATACCCCACCTCCACAACTCTTACCCAGATACCCCCACCTCCACAACTCTTACCCAGATACCCCTACCTCCACAACTCTTACCCAGATACCCCCACATCCACAACTCTTACCCAGATACCCCCACATCCACAACTCTTACCCAGATACCCCCACCTCCACAACTCTTACCCAGATACCCCCACTTCCACAACTCTTACCCAGATACCCCCACCTCCACAACTCTTACCTAGATACCCCCACATCCACAACTCTTACCCAGATACCCCCACCTCCACAACTCTTACCCAGATACCCCCACCTCCACAACTCTTACCCAGATACCCCCACCTCCACAACTCTTACCTAGATACCCCCACCTCCACAACTCTTACCCAGATACCCCTACCTCCACAACTCTTACCCAGATACCCCCACTCCACAACTCTTACCCAGATACCCCTACCTCCACAACTCTTACCCAGATACCCCCAGAGTTGTCCACAACTCTTACCCAGATAGGTGGGGTATCCACAACTCTTACCCAGATACCCCCATCTCCACAACTCTTACCCAGATACCCCCACCTCCACAACTCTTACTGGGTAAGATACCCCCACCTCCACAAGTTGTACACCCACCTGGGGGTATCTGGGTAAGAGTTGTACCCCCACCTCCAAACTCTTACCTAGATACCCCCACCTCCACAACTCTTACCCAGATACCCCCACCTCCAAAACTCTTACCTAGATACCCCCACCTCCACAACTCTTACCCAGATACCCCCACCTGGGTAAACTCTTACCTAGATACCCCACCTCCACAACTCTTACCCAGATACCCCCACCTCCACAACTCTTACCTAGATACCCCCACCTCCACAACTCTTTAGATACCCCCACCTCCACAACTCTTACCCCAGATACCCCACCTCCACAACTCTTATACCCCCACCTCCACAGACTCTTACCCAGATACCCCACCTCCACAACTCTTACCCAGATACCCCCACCTCCACAACTCTTACCCAGATACCCCTGGGTCCACAACTCTTACCCAGATACCCCCACCTCCACAACTCTTACCTAGATACCCCCACATCCAGACTCTTACCCAGATACCCCCACCTCCACAACTCTTACCTAGATACCCCCACCTCCACAACTCTTACCCAGATACCCCCACCTCCACAACTCTTACCTAGATACCCCCACCTCCACAACTCTTACCCAGATAGGTGGGGGTATCCAAACTCTTACCTAGATACCCCCACCTCCACAACTCTTACCCAGATACCCCCACCTCCAAAACTCTTACCTAGATACCCCCACCTCCACAACTCTTACCCAGATAGGTGGGGGTACCTCCACAGTTGTGGAGGTGGGGCCACCTCCACAACTCTTACCTAGATACCCCCACCTCCACAACTCTTACCCAGATACCCCACCTCCACAACTCTTAGGTTAGATACCCCCACCTCCACAACTCTTACCTAGATACCCCCACCTCCACAACTCTTACCCAGATACCCCCACCTCCACAACTCTTGTGGAGATACCCCACCTCCACAACTCTTACCTGGAGATACCCCCACCTCTGGGTAACTCTTACCCAGATACCCCCACCTCCACAACTCTTACCCAGATACCCCCACCTCCACAACTCTTAGGTAGATATCCACCTCCAAACTCTTACCCAGATACCCCCACCTCCACAACTCTTACCCAGATACCCCCACCTCCACAACTCTTAGGTAGATACCCCCACCTCCACAACTCTTACCCAGATGGGGGTACCTCCACAACTCTTACCCAGATACCCCTGGGTCCACAACTCTTACCCAGATACCCCCATCTCCACAACTCTTGGAGATACCCCCACCTCCACAACTCTTACCCAGATACCCCCACCTCCACAACTCTTACCCAGATACCCCCACCTCCACAACTCTTACCCAGATACCCCCACCTCCACAACTCTTACCCAGATACCCCCACCTCCACAACTCTTACCCAGATACCCCCACCTCCACAACTCTTACCTAGATACCCCCACCTCCACAACTCTTACCCAGATACCCCCACCTCCACAACTCTTACCCAGATACCCCTACCTCCACAACTCTTACCCAGATACCCCCATCTCCACAACTCTTACCCAGATACCCCCACCTCCACAACTCTTACCTAGATACCCCCACCTCCACAACTCTTACCCAGATACCCCCACCTCCACAACTCTTACCCAGATACCTCCAGACTCTTACCTAGATACCCCCACCTCCACAACTCTTAGGTAGATACCCCCACCTCCACAACTCTTACCCAGACCTCCACAACTCTTACCCCCCACCTCCACAACTCTTACCCAGATACCCCACCTCCACAACTCTTACTGGGTAAGATACCCCCACCTAGGTAAACTCTTGGAGATACCCCCACCTCCACAACTCTTAGGTAGATACCCCACCTCCACAACTCTTACCTAGATACCCCACCTCCACAACTCTTACCTAGATACCCCCACCTCCACAACTCTTACCTAGTAAGAGTTGTGGATACCCCACCTCCACAACTCTTAGGTAGATACCCCCACCTCCACAACTCTGTGGAGATACCCCCACCTCCACAACTCTTACCCAGATACCCCTACCTCCACAACTCTTACCCAGATACCCCCATCTCCACAACTCTTACCCAGATACCCCTGGGTCCACAACTCTTAGGTAGATACCCCCACCTCCACAACTCTTACCCAGATACCCCCAGGTCCACAACTCTTACCCAGATACCCCCACCTCCACAACTCTTACCCAGATACCCCACCTCCACAACTCTTACCCAGATACCCCCACCTCCACAACTCTTACCCAGATACCCCCACCTGGGTAACTCTTACCCAGATACCCCCATCTCCACAAGTTGTCTTACCCAGAGTACCCCCACCTCCACAACTCTTACCTAGATACCCCCACCTCCACAACTCTTACCCAGATACCCCCACCTCCACAACTCTTACCTAGATACCCCCACCTCCACAACTCTTACCCAGACACCCCCACCTCCACAACTCTTACCCAGATACCCCCACCTCCACAACTCTTACCCAGATACCCCACCTCCACAACTCTTACTGGGTAAGAGAGGTACCCCCACCTCCACAACTCTTACCTAGATACCCCCACCTCCACAACTCTTACCCAGATACCCCCACCTCCACAACTCTTACCTAGATACCCCCACCTCCACAACTCTTACCCAGATACCCCACCTCCACAACTCTTACCTAGATACCCCCACCTCCACAACACCTAGATACCCCCACCTCCACAACTCTTACCTAGATACCCCCACCTCCACAACTCTTACCCAGATACCCCTACCTCCACAACTCTTACCCAGATACCCCCACCTCCACAACTCTTACCTCCAGACTCTTACCCAGATAGGTGGGGGTATCCACAACTCTTACCCAGATACCCCCACCTCCACAACTCTTACCCAGATACCCCCACCTCCACAACTCTTACCCAGATACCCCTACCTCCACAACTCTTACCTAGATACCCCCACCTCCACAACTCTTACCCAGATACCCCCACCTCCACAACTCTTACCCAGATACCCCCACCTCCACAACTCTTACCCAGATACCCCCACCTCCACAACTCTTACCCAGATACCCCCTACCTCCACAACTCTTACCCAGATACCCCCAGAGTCCACAACTCTTACCCAGATACCCCCACCTCCACAACTCTTACCCAGATACCCCCACCTCCACAACTCTTACCCAGTACCCCTACCTCCACAACTCTTACCCAGATACCCCCATATCCACAACTCTTACCCAGATGGGGTACATCCACAACTCTTACCCAGATACCTCCCCCACATCCACAACTCTTACCCAGACTCTTACCCAGATACCCCCACATCCACAACTCTTACCCAGATACCCCCACCTCCACAACTCTTACCCAGATACCCCCACTTCCACAACTCTTACCCAGATACCCCCACCTCCACAACTCTTACCTAGATACCCCCACATCCACAACTCTTACCCAGATACCCCCACCTCCACAACTCTTACCCAGATACCCCCACCTCCACAACTCTTACCTAGATACCCCCACCTCCACAACTCTTACCTAGATACCCCCACCTCCACAACTCTTCTAGATACCCCCACCTCCACAACTCTTACCTAGATACCCATACCTCCACAACTCTTACCCAGATACCCCCACATCCACAACTCTTACCCAGATACCCCCACATCCACAACTCTTACCCAGATACCCCCACCTCCACAACTCTTACCCAGATACCCCCACATCCACAACTCTTACCCAGATACCCCCACCTCCACAACTCTTACCTAGATACCCCCACCTCCACAACTCTTACCCAGATACACCCACCTCCACAACTCTTACCTAGATACCCCCACCTCCACAACTCTTACCCAGATACCCCCACCTCCATAACTCTTACCTAGATACCCCACCTCCACAACTCTTACCCAGATACCCCCACCTCCAAAACTAGATACCCCCACCTCCACAACTCTTACCCAGATACCCCCACCTCCACAACTCTTACCCAGATACCCCACCTCCACAACTCTTACCTTGATACCCCTACCTTCACAACTCTTACACAGATACCCCCACCTCCACAACTCTTACCCAGATACCCCCACCTCCATAACTCTTACCTAGATATCCCCACCTCCATAACTCTTACCTAGATACCCCCACCTCCATAACTCTTACCTAGATATCCCCACCTCCATAACTCTTACCTAGATACCCCCACCTCCATAACTCTTACCTAGATACCCCCACCTCCATAACTCTTACCTAGATACCCCCACCTCCATAACTCTTACCTAGATACCCCCACCTCCATAACTCTTACCTAGATACCCCCACCTCCATAACTCTTACCTAGATATCCCCACCTCCATAACTCTTACCTAGATACCCCCACCTCCATAACTCTTATCTAGATATCCCCACCTCCATAACTCTTACCTAGATACCCCCACCTCCATAACTCTTACCTAGATATCCCCACCTCCATAAATCTTACCTAGATACCCCCACCTCCACAACTCTTTCCTAGATACCTCCACACAACTTATCCAGACACCCCACACCCACAACTCTTACACAAATACACCCAACCCTTGCAACCTTTTCCCAAACACCTTGTCCCCTGTAACTCTATGTAATATCTAACCCTAACCCCGTGAAACTCTATGAGATTTATTTAATTATTTTATCAATAGCATGCACTCTTTAATTAACAAACCCCATTCATATACACTGTAGTTCTTTTGCTACCTCACACTCAAGATAAGAACACCAACAAACATAATTGGTGACAGGGACTGCCAGGCCACCTTAACGTAGGGGAAGTTAATTAGTACCAAGTGAAAATGTTTTTTCATTGCTACTTACCATGAAGAACTCGTGTGACATTTTGCCGTCTGGTGGAATTTTAGCACCAAAGCCATATGCCGGGAACTCTTTATCACTGCCAGAGAAAGAACAAAATATACAGTGCTTAATATCATGATTTACTAAACAGTAGACTGATTCTTCTATATTAGGTTCTTCCTAGACTTACAACTGTCCGCTTCAACAAAGAAATGCATGTTGATTATAATCACCTCTAAAAATATAGAATTTAAAGTAATATACTGTCTTAGAACAAATATGAATATAAATTATTTATCTTAATTAACTCTTCACCGAGTCGATGTACCAGATATAATATTTTGAGAGATATTCTGTATTTAGAAATAAAAAAAATGCAAAGTGGATTCTATGAATAGCAATGTAGTATAAACATTAACCTGATCGACTACTGAAATGCCATTACATTGTTTTTGTCCCCCAAAAATCTACTTTTAGCATAGTGTTAAGGAGATGCTTGTTTATGAAGTATGTACACTGCATATAGTTTGCCATTATAATATGCTAAAAATATAAATTAATAAATTGAACAGAATGATTTTGTTTAGTTTAAAACCTGTATATATGTGCACATAGGCATTAAACATGGAAATATGTTTCAAAAGTAATAATAATTAAGTAGAGTAGACTTAAGCACAATTAATGTCACCTATGGTGGCCAGAATGACAAAGGGATTGTATTTTCAGGACTAATTTCCTACATATGACTGTTACCGAAATATATGCAGTAATCCTAGGATGACCTAGTTATGTCAACTATACAGGTTACTGACATGCAAGATTCATTAACAGTACTGTAATATACAACTGGACTTTGTGGTTAAAAAATCCACATTTTCATGTGACACTACATAAAAATATAAGCTAAAAAAAGGAATGTGTAAAATTCTAGAGAATTCTACAGGAACTGAATTTATCTTTTTATATTCAGGGTAATTATAATAACCATTGCCATTTCAATCTGCGAACATAAAGCTTTTATTATTATTACAACAAAATCTATAGAATTTCATAAATAACCACACAGCTATAGATATCCTGTAGAACTGTATAGTATTCTATAATGTTTGCGTTCTGACCTGTCATATTCCTGAATGATTTCCCCGACTGCCCTCAATGCTTGCTCATACACGCTCGGCTGATCACCTCTGATGTAATGTAGGGACGATTCCGATGTGATGTCACCATTTGAGCTTGTGAAATCCACAGCAATTGTGCAGTGAATCTTAGTTCTGGGGTATAACACAGTGATAGTGATTATTATCGTTATTACGAAAGCCAGCGATGACACATTACAACTAAATAACTGACTGCCAAGTACAGAACGCCATTGTTGATATCAGTGAAAAGGTTTTAGATGTATTCTGATCATAGGAGTTGTGGTTTTTGAAGAAAAAAAACACTTTGTATAGTTCAAAACGGACCATGCAGGCACGGTGGGGCAACATGATATTTGGTGTAAACATATGGTTGTCGACCAGGGGACTGTGTATCCCTTTTCACTTGGAGATCTAGTTAATGTTGGTCCAGTCTCAATATTTGGGTCATAAAAGAACATAGGATGACAGTTGCAACCCTCAGTGTCAGCATTGAAAGGTCAGCTTGAAGATAATATTCTGAAAAATGCTGAGTAGTTGAATGAAACTTTGTAAGATCACAATATTATAACCATGATACAGAGACTACCGGTAGTCAGTTAATGGTTAGTTGCTGAACACAGCAAACAAATAGAAAAACCTCACTGTTGCGTCTCTCGAAACTTAAAATACAATACAAAGTACTTTATACTGACAAATAATTTACCACATAGGAGGGGTTATTTAATTCTGATTAGCTTCTAATGCTTACCCGCCTTTGATGTAATCTATGAACGTGTAGTACTCAGTCACCTTACAGCTCAACAACTTAATCTAAAAGAAAACGGCTAAACATTAAAATAATGCTGCTATAGCCAGTAATCAAAGTCCTAATGTGAATACACTGTACTTCTGAAGTCATTCATTTCTTATAAACTAAAATAATATTATATCCATCCATACATTTAAAAATCAAATCCAGAATATTCCCACATTAAACAAATTCTAAACGTACATTTCATGCTGTTTCACATTAGCCTAAGTGTGTATTTGTAAAGACAAAAAAGTAACATAATTTTTTTTGGGAAGTATTCAGCTTTGTTGCAATAACTGCATGAATATTACTTGTTGGATATGTAAATATCCAGCATATATATATATATATATATATATATATATATATATATATATAATAATAATAACTTTATTGTCCAATCATAGAGTGGAAATACATTTTGCACTTTGGAGGTTGCATAAAAACACAATATTTAAGTCACATAGTAAAATCAAGCATATAAATATGTAAAAGGTAGCTAAAAAAAAAAAAAAAATATATATATATATATATATATATATATCAATATATATATATATATATATATATATATATACATATAATATTGGAATAAATAAATATGCTAAAACAATATATATATATTATTGTATAAATATGGTGCTATATAAATCAATAAACATCTACATTTGGAAGTGAACGCTTTGCCATTTTACGGGAAAACATTATTCTACAATAGCTGTCAAAATCAGTGCACCTTACAGTGAGCACAACCGCTCGAGCTGGAGTCCACCATCACTACCAGACTTAGGCATACGTACCACGCCTGAGTTCTTGTAGGATTTCTTTTTCTTTTCCATCGTTTTGTTGATACACTATGAACAATCAACAGAACAGATTTGCATCAAGTCATGAACATCAGAATGGTACTTTAATGA
>CBDHHR010000666.1:0-5683 GCA_965263245.1 Metamycoplasmataceae bacterium
AGCCATGAAGAATTTGTTTGATTAAGGTCAATTAAAGAGTAAATGTGGAGCAAGGCATTGTTTGTTTTGTGCCGACATCAATGATCAGTCGCATTTATCTGCTGCCAGTCCTGGCTTTGCACATCAGTGTTTTCGTAAGACCGGCGCATCGACAATGCCGCGAGTCAATGGCTTGAACATTGCAATCGAGATTCATTGATATTTCTTGTTTAGAAATCGGATAAATAGGTTGTATGTCAATAGAAAAGATCAGTATAATGCTCGGCTGAAATGTCACGTTGAATTGAGTCGCAAATATTAGGCATAACACTTCGCCACGCAAAACATGCTACTGATGCATAAACTTAAGAATTAATCAACCGCCTATAAAAAGGGGAGTCGTAGTCGTTTTGGCGTGGTAACTGCGCGTTATAAATCGGTATTTTAACGATAACTGAAAGACAAAGGATGTTGTGCCAATAATGAGCATATTTATTGTAGTTTTGAACTTTTATGTGCGTTCAGTGACTGAGAGCCAGGTTATTATTTTAGATCTCATATTATTGTTCATCTCCATACATCGTGGTCTGTTGGTGCATAATTTATTTCAAAACTATAATTTTATTTAGTTCAACATTCAACAGTGTGTAACAATGTTTTCTGAACCTCGCATAGACTGCGCGGTCGACACGCAGTACCTTCCAGTTCTACGAGGTTTGTTGTGCAGTGGCTGTATTGGTCCTCTTTTAAATGGCGTTGGTAGTAGATACAAAATGGAATCGTAGTAAATATGAACGCTACATTTAAATATCAAAACACCTTAAATTTAGTCATTATCTTAAGTTAAGATACTTATATCTATCACAAAAGACAAACATCAACAGCATAATTGAACTGGTGGCATAAGTATATATATATATATATATATATATATATATATATATATATATATATATATATATATATATATATATATATTGGCACTGACCGAATTCTTTTGTACTTTTACTTAAGTAGTTTCTTTTTCGGGGATACTTTTACTTTTACTTAAGTAGTTTTTTGGGAGGTTACATTTACTTTTACTTAGTTACTTTTCTACCACTACCACTACCACTACCACTACTACCGGTACTATCACTACTCTGACTACTACTATTATTACTAGTACTGCTACTACTACTACTACTACCACTACCACTACCACTACTACCGGTACTATCACTACTCTGAATACTACTATTATTACTAGTACTGCTACTACTACTACCACTACCACTACCACTACCACTACTACCGGTACTATCACTACTCTGAATACTACTATTATTACTAGTACTGCTACTACTACTACCACTACCACTACCACTACTACCGGTACTATCACTACTCTGAATACTACTATTATTACTAGTACTGCTACTACTACTACCACTACCACTACCACTACTACCGGTACTATCACTACTCTGACTACTACTATTATTACTAGTACTACTGCTACTACCACTACTGCTACCACCACCACCAGATTTGTTCGATACCAAACACATGAGAATTGTGTTCGATACTTACATTATAATTATCAGTATTGAAGTTTTGCAAGTATCATGATACTTTGATATATCGAGTATCGAACCGGCAATATTACGAAACACGGTTTTCTTTCAGAGCAGTTTGTGTGGGAGGCAGCGCGCTCTAGTGGAGCCGCTCCAACATACTTTCGTTCATACGGTTGTTTCCTCGACGGAGGTCTCATGTCCAACAACCCGACCTTGGACATTTTGACAGAAGTGCACGAACATAATTTACGACTCAAGGTCATAGTATGTATCAATTTCTATTGTTCTTTTGTTATCTCTGTTATCTGTCAGAATGCCTTTAAAATGTACATTTGATCATTATTTCTTATTGTAAAATTATGTTATGTTAAGCTGTTATATCTAACTTACTAGCTTCCCAGATGTGTTTTAATAATGTTCATGTTGTGTGACCTTTAGCTGTTGATTGGTCATATTTTTATATTGCTTTCATATTGGACTTTGTAACGATACAAGTGATTAATTGATGTTAATGATAAATTCACAATTTTTTATTAATTGAATTGACTGACAATTTGGTGTATGTTATCACAAATACATGTGTGTCTTGAGTTAACTTTCTCTCTGGTCTGACAAATTTCTGACAATACTATGTAATATAGTCACCTTCCTATACAGGTCACGTTTGTCCAGTCCTAACGGTGTCCTTAATTGTAAGGTTTTGCTTTATTTCTTTACTACAGATTGCATTGTTATGTATCATACATGTACCTGGACGTATTTACTGGTTAACCACTGGTCACGTATGTACTGGTCAACCACTGGTCACATATGTACTGGTCAACCTATAGTCACGTATGTACTGGGCAACCACTGGTCACGTATGTACTGGTCAACCACTGGTCACATATGTACTGGTCAACCTATGGTCACATATGTACTGGTCAACCACTGGTCACATATGTACTGGGCAACCACTGGTCACGTATGTACTGGTCAACCTATGGTCACGTATGTACTGGTCAACCACTGGTCACGTATGTACTGGTCAACCTATGGTCACGTATGTACTGGTCAACCACTGGTCACATATGTACTGGTCAACCTATGGTCACATATTTACTGGTCAACCACAGGTCACGTATGTACTGGTCAACCACTGGTCACATATGTACTGGTCAACCACTGGTCACGTATGTACTGGTCAACCTATGGTCACATATGTACTGGGCAACCACTGGTCACGTATGTACTGGTCAACCACTGGTCACATATGTACTGGTCAACCTATGGTCACATATGTACTGGTCAACCACTGGTCACATATGTACTGGGCAACCTATGGTCACATATGTACTGGTCAACCACTGGTCACGTATGTACTGGTCAACCTATGGTCACGTATGTACTGGTCAACCTATGGTCACATATTTACTGGTCAACCACAGGTCACGTATGTACTGGTCAACCACTGGTCACATATGTACTGGTCAACCACTGGTCACGTATGTACTGGTCAACCTATGGTCTCTCGTATGTACTGGTCAACCACTGGTCACATATGTACTGGTCAACCACTGGTCACGTATGTACTGGTCAACCTATGGTCTCTCGTATGTACTGGTCAACCACTGGTCACATATGTACTGGTCAACCTATGGTCACGTATGTACTGGTCAACCACTGGTCATGTACATACTGGTCAACCACTGGTCACATATGTACTGGTCAACCACTGGTCACGTATGTACTGGTCAACCACTGGTCACGTATGTTCCGGTCAACCTATGGTCACATATGTACTGGTCGACCTATGGTCACTTATGTACTGGTCAACCACTGGTCACATATGTACTGGTCAACCACTGGTCACGTATGTACTGGTCAACCACTGGTCATGTATGTACTGGTCAACCACTGGTCACTTATGTACTGGTCGACCACTGGTCACATATGTACTGGTCAACCACTGGTCACGTATGTACTGGTCAACCACTGCTCATGTATGTACTGGTAGACCACTGGTCAGGTATGTACTGGTCAACCTATGGTCACTTATGTACTGGTCAACCATTGCTCATGTATGTACTGGTCGACCTATGGTCATGTATGTACTGGTCGACCACTGGTCACATATGTACTGGTCAACCACTGGTCACATATGTACTGGTCAACCACTGGTCACGTATGTACTGGTCAACCTATGGTCTCTCGTATGTACTGGTCAACCACTGGTCACATATGTACTGGTCAACCTATGGTCATGTATGTACTGGTCAACCACTGGTCACATATGTACTGGTCAACCACTGGTCACGTATGTACTGGTCAACCACTGGTCACATATGTACTGGTCAACCTATGGTCAAGTATGTACTGGTCAACCACTGGTCACATATGTACTGGTCAACCACTGGTCACGTATGTACTGGTCAACCACTGGTCACATATGTACTGGTCAACCACTGGTCACATATGTACTGGTCAACCACTGGTCACGTATGTACTGGTCAACCACTGGTCACATATGTACTGGTCAACCACTGGTTACGTATGTACTGGTCAACCACTGGTCACGTATGTACTGGTCAACCACGTGGAGTTATTCCCTTTCCCATAGGGCAGGCAGGATCAGGAGAGGCCAATCCACGTGGTTGTGTCCCTGGGCACAGGGAAGAATCCCACCCAGCCCATCAAGGCATGTGACATATATCGGCCAGAGGGACTCTTTGACATTGTCCGGGTGACAGTCGGAGCGAAGAATTTGGGAGCAATGCTTCTGGATCAGGTAGGCTGTCTAGACACAGGTCATGTGGGTCAGGTAGACTGTCTAGACACAGGTCATGTGGGTCAGGTAGACTGTCTAGACACAGGTCATGTGGGTCAGGTAGGCTGTCTAGACACAGGTCATGTGGGTCAGGTAGGCTGTCTAGACACAGGTCATGTGGGTCAGGTAGACTGTCTAGACACAGGTCATGTGGGTCAGGTAGGCTGTTTAGACACAGGTCATGTGGGTCAGGTAGACTGTCTAGACACAGGTCATGTGGGTCAGGTAGACTGTTTAGATACAGGTCATGTGGGTCAGGTAGACTGTCTAGACACAGGTCATGTGGGTCAGGTAGACTGTCTAGACACAGGTCATGTGGGTCAGGTAGACTGTCTAGACACAGGTCATGTGGGTCAGGTAGACTGTCTAGACACAGGTCATGTGGGTCAGGTAGACTGTCTAGACACAGGTCATGTGGGTCAGGTAGACTGTCTAGACACAGGTCATGTGGGTCAGGTAGACTGTCTAGACACAGGTCATGTGGGTCAGGTAGAATGTCTAGACACAGGTCATGTGGGTCAGGTAGACTGTCTAGATACAGGTCATGTGGGTCAGGTAGACTGTCTAGACACAGGTCATGTGGGTCAGGTAGACTGTCTAGACACAGGTCATGTGGATCTGGTAGGCTGTCTAGACACATGTCATGTGGGTCAGGTAGACTGTCTAGACACAGGTCATGTGGGTCAAGTAGGGTGTCTAGACACATGTCATGTGGGTCAGGTAGACTGTCTAGACACAGGTCATGTGGGTCAGGTAGACTGTCTAGACACAGGTCATGTGGGTCAGGTAGGTTGTCTAGACACATGTCATGTGGGTCAGGTAGATTGTCTAGACACAGGTCATGTGGGTCAGGTAGGCTGTCTAGACACGTCATGTGGGTCAGGTAGACTGTCTAGACACAGGTCATGTGGGTCAGGTAGACTGTCTAGACACAGGTCATGTGGGTCAGGTAGGCTGTCTAGACACAGGTCATGTGTGTCAGGTAGACTGTCTAGATACAGGTCATGTGGGTCAGGTAGACTGTCTAGACACAGGTCATGTGGATCAGGTAGACTGTCTAGATACAGGTCATGTGGGTCAGGTAGACTGTCTAGACACAGGTCATGTGGATCAGGTAGACTGTCTAGACACAGGTCATGTGGATCAGGTAGACTGTCTAGACACAGGTCATGTGGGTCAGGTAGACTGTCTAGACACAGGTCATGTGGGTCAGGTAGACTGTCTAGATAAGGTCATGTGGGTCAGGTAGGCTGTCTAGACACAGGTCACGTGGGTCAGGTAGACTGTCTAGACACAGGTCATGTGGGTCAGGTACACTGTCTAGACACAAGTCATGTCG
>CBDHHR010000668.1:7500-9863 GCA_965263245.1 Metamycoplasmataceae bacterium
ACCTCACGCATCGCCACTAACGAGTTCCGGTGCTTCCGGTAGATTGTCAGAAATCTCGTTCGGAATGTCGACACACATGGGGTGTACTGCGTGTGTCCATCGGTTGTCTCTCTAATATACTTGCAGTGTCCTTGCTGTTTTCCATTGACATCGCGTGTTAAGAAATAGACGTCGCGCATGCGCACTGCAATGCGAAAAATACATACATTAGGCGACACCTGTAACTACGAACTTAAAATGTAATATTCGTGAAACTCCTCAGTATATGCATAGTATGAGAACAGATATTCAATTGTAGGATGCTATTCTTCTTCTTATTTCAGCTCATCACTCTGTAGTAGCCTATACGTACGTGACTAGAGCAGTGTCGAGCTTGGTCGGTCGCAAGTAGTGGGTGCTGTTGCGCGGGTGTGTGGTATAATAAAACATATATATTTATGTAGGCATTGAGAGCAAGTACCGTCTAAATGAGTCGAATGATTGTTTGGTAACGACGGTGCTCGGAAAGAAGGAGTATGCGTAGGCTTCGATGCAGGTGGATGGTTGTAAGTAGCGGTGTGTGTTCCCTCTGGTGCGTGTAGGAGCGACTGTGAGTGTGGATGTTGTTACGTCCACAAGGTTGTTTGCGATACGGTACACCATTACGAGCTTGGCTTCCGCCCGCCTGCTCGCAAAGGTCACCCAGTTCAGGATTTCGATCATGTTGGTCACAATGCTGCGTCGACGGTGGTCACTCTTCACTAAGCGGGCAGCTTGTCGCTGCCCGTTCTCCACAGATGTGATACCGTCGACGCATACTCCACGATGGGTCTGACAAGCGTGTGGTAACGTAACGTGTTGATGCCCTCGGGGCATCTGTTGATGTTGCGCTGTAGGAACGCCCTGGTGTTGGTGGCTTTCTGTGTCACATTGTTGACGTGGCCATTCCAAGACAGAGTTCTGTCTATGGTTACTCCAATATACTTGGCGCCTTTAACCTCCTTTAGTTGGTGTTCGTGTATGGAGTAATTGGTGACAATTTTCGTTTTCTTTCTGTTGGTGATTCGGATGACTTCGCATTTGGCGGGATTAAGTTCCATCAGCCAGTCCGCTTCCCGTGTTTGCTGCCTGTCTGTCTCTTCTTGCAGTGTGTCTGCGTCATGTGTTGTGTTGATGTTGCCATATATATGAGACGGACATCAGCAAAAGGTCGCACAGTTGCTGAAACTTGGTTTGGTAGATCGTCTGTATAGCAAAGGAAGAGGATGGGTGCAAATACAGATCCCTGTGGGACGCCTGAGGTCACTGCGGCCGATGAAGACGTTTCCCTTCCAGGATCACTTCCTGTGTGCGGCTGTTCAGAAAGCTTTTCACCCATTCCAGCGTCTTCCCTAGTGGTGGAGTTTGGTTGCTGGATGGTGGTGGGGTACTTTGTCAAACGCCTTTGAGAAGTCCAGCAGCACAGCGTGGATCTGGCAACCCTTGCTGAGGCACTTCGCAAGGTAGTCGACAGCTTGAATGAGTTACTGTGCATGATGCTCCAATGTCTTGCAGGCGATGCTTGTGATATATATATATATATATATATATATATATATATATATATATATATATATATATATATATATATATATATATATATATATATATATATATATATTGGTATGCAATTTGAAGGAGAGGTTCTTATTCCATTCTTGAACACTGATATAACCCAATCTGCTGGTACTCTTCCGTGGTTAAGTGATGTCTGGTAGAAGTGTGATAGCACTGGCGCTAGTTAGGCGGCAGAGGTTTTCAGGAGTCTAGTTGGGATCCCGTCTGGTCCAGTAGCTTTGTGGGTTTGATGGCTTCCAGTAGTGTTCTCACTTCTGCTAGAGATATTTTGATAGTCGATAAATCGCTGTATGAGCTCAGTCCCAGAATTGATGCATTGTTCGCATCTCCATTGGTGAATACTGATGAGAACTGCATGTTATGGATGTCAGCTTTTGCTTGGCTGTCGCTGTGAACAATGCCATTCTTCGTAAGTGGGGCTACTCCGCTGTTTTCCTCCTTTTTGCTTTTAATGAAAGACCAGAACTTCTTTAGGTTTTCCTCATTTTTATTGTGTACCGTTAGCATGGAGTTGATGTATTCATAGTCTTTCGGCTCTCTGATTGGGCTACCTTTTTTATTTCACGAAATTTTGTCTGGTCGTGGGCACACTTAGTCTGTTGTGACTTCTTGAAGTACCTCTTCTTTCGTGACAAGTTTCTTATTTTGACGTTGGCCCAGGGTTGGTTGTAACGTCGCGAAGACAGTCTAGCAACAAACAACGCCCACGGTGTTTCTGCTGGTGTATCTAGATTGTGGTCATTTTGAAGATCATCAGCGAATGTTGG
>CBDHHR010000669.1:0-3672 GCA_965263245.1 Metamycoplasmataceae bacterium
AGTCTCACTTGGTGACGAAATACTCGAGCTGCGACATAGGACGCGGCCAGTCGTCGTAATATACCGCCATGCCCCCGGCCAGCCACGCCGCCCACCACGAGAACGACCCCGTTGACATGATCACGTGGTCGCACGACGATAATATCGCGAGATCTGTTACGGGCGAATTGCCTTCCGAATATACGACGGACTCGCCGCGCACGTGTTCCCGACACCACGCGATGTCGTCGCTGCAGACGACGAACTGTATTCTGGGAAACTGCTCCTTGAAGAGGGCCATGGCTCGAGTGAAGTACGCCTCCGTTGCCACTGTGTAGCCGTAGTTCTGAAAATAGTCGCGCACTATATCACCGCGTCGTACGTGTATTCCTACACGTGTGAATGGCACTAGTTTCCATTGCGGAGGTGTGTTCATGCGCAGGAATTCTTGTGAACTGGAAAGAACGTCAAACCGGAAGTGAAGGTGCGCACGCAAGTCGTGTTCGTTTTGCCGGAAGTACTTCCACGACTGGTAGTACCCGTTCAGCCTCGTGTTGATCGTGCCTAGCCTCTCCACGAAGGGGTCGTATGCGCAAGCGCGCCTGCCATACTCGTCATAACTGACCGACATGCCCATGGCATTGTCAATGTCATCGAGCAGAGTCACGTTAAGTCGGAAGTACTTCATCAGAGCGAAATCGCGGCCATATATCGGCGTCATGTTCGTCATTCGCGCAATGCCGAGAGTCGAGGCAAAGTTAAAGAGGAGATTTCCGAGGCGCTTGTTGGCGTAGTCGACCGTCAGGTAGACGCGAGACGGACCGTACGGCGGAGGGGTTAGTCCGACTGTTCCCTGGGACGAATACGTCTCCAAGAGCAAGCATACGACGACCGTCGCCACGAGAGTCGCCACAAACATCCGCTTCCAAAACAGTAATCGCCATCTGTCGGAAGCCATTCCAGCTACGGTCGGTGGCTGAGTCCAACTCGCCTAAAACTGAAATCAAATAAATGCGTGTCAGAGGATAAGCTTCAGACGAAAATGGCACAGATGTTTGACTCCTGGCGCGCCATTACTCTCTTGTACACTTGATGTACAAACTTGTAACGTAATAAGTACACTTGACGACTTTCTTGCGATTATCACAACATTTCAACTTCAATGGTAGGTTCTCCTATGAAGCATACCGTAGAAGTCGTTATCTTAGTAGACAAAACCAATTAGAAATAGCAACACTTTATTCTCATCCAATCGCCTTTCGGGCACAAGTCGTTCGGTGGAATCAATCATACATTATAAAACTTGCAACATCAACCACAAACCAAGGATCATCCCGGATGACGGAATGGAAGAAATATCGTATAGTTTAGGCTTGACCTATCATGTAGCTAAAATAAAACTGACAAATAGCAACGAGATTTCAGTGATAGTGGTGTGTTTCAGATGTTCTCACTGGGAGGAACTAGAACAACGGATGGTGATGGTGGAAAAAGATGCACACCTTTCCGGTTACTACTGCGACGCACCCCGAACACCAAAATCAACCATTTTAGTAGCGAGTCTCATCGGGTGTGCAACTAAACGTCTGCCCCCACCCTCCTAGGATAACCTCTCAGAAACAGCCTCTGGAGGTATCCAGAACATGGCTCCCAACACTCGATAAATGTCACCGATCTGTATAAAAACCAGTTTATCTTCAGGTGTCACGACACCTGACAACATCTTTGAAGTGCACAACACCTCGAAATGTTACAGACTTACAGCTGATGTCGATCAGACAGTAGACGCGGGTGAACTAGTGCTAACTATTGTATTTGTGGTATCTTTATACTGATATCATTTGCGTAATGTTTTTTTAAGGCAAGGTATACATTTTTAAATGGGTTAGCAGTTTTGATGCAGTAGTCTTTTTTGATGTATTCTTAATATGGTATGCTAAGAAATCTATTATATATCGAAACAATAACTGTTATATTAGTAATATCATAACATATAATTAATAATATAATTATAAAAGATAACTAAGGCCAGAAAAATACACTTTCCAATACCACAATGATCAACGAATGTCATAATAATCAACAAAAACAGTTCATATTGCTACGACTTCTTAGAGGTTAATTAGTGTATGATATGGTAGGCAAAGTAGATCAAATATGCATAATATAAATACTTTTACTATTATGGACACACACACACACACACACACACACACACACACACACACACACACACACACACGCACGCACGCACGCACGCACGCACGCACGCACGCACACACACACACACACACACACACAATCAAGTCAATATGGTTACGAAACCTCTTACGTTTTGTTCCACGGACTGTAGAGTTGAGTTGGAGTGTGAGTAGATGGCTACAGTCAGTGGTGATTGGTTGACCTACGGACTGAAGAGTTGAATTGGAGTGTGAGTGGATGGCTACAGTCAATGGTGATTGGTTGACATACGGACTGAAGAATTGAGTTGGTGTGTGAGTGGATGGCTAGTCAGTGGTGTTTGGTTGACACATAGAGTGAAGAGTTGAGTGTGAGTGTGAGTGGATGGCTACACTCAGTGGTGTTGGTTGACATATAGAGTGAAGAGTTGGGTTGGAGTGTGAGTGGATGGCTAGTCAGTGGTGTTTGGTTGACACATAGAGTGAAGAGTTGAGTGGGAGTATGAGTGGATGGCTACACTCAGTGGTGTTTGGTTGACATATAGAGTGTAGAGTTGAGTTGGAGTGTGAGTGGATGGCTACAGTCAGTGGTGTTGGTTGACATATAGAGTGTAGAGTTGAGTTGGAGTGTGAGTGGATGGCTACACTCAGTGGTGTTTGGTTGACATATAGAGTGAAGAGTTGAGTTGGAGTGTGAGTGGATGGCTACACTCAGTGGTGTTTGGTTGACATATAGAGTGTAGAGTTGAGTTGGAGTGTGAGTGGATGGCTACAGTCAGTGGTGTTGGTTGACATATAGAGTGTAGAGTTGAGTTGGAGTGTGAGTGGATGGCTACACTCAGTGGTGTTGGTTGACATATAGAGTGTAGAGTTGAGTGGGAGTGTGAGTGGATGGCTACACTCAGTGGTGTTTGGTTGACATATAGAGTGTAGAGTTGAGTGGGAGTGTGAGTGGATGGCTACAGTCAGTGGTGTTTGGTTGACATATAGAGTGTAGAGTTGAGTTGGAGTGTGAGTGGATGGCTACAGTCAGTGGTGTTGGTTGACGTATATAGTGTAGAGTTGAGTTGGAGTGTGAGTGGATGGCTACACTCAGTGGTGTTTGGTTGACATATAGAGTGTAGAGTTGAGTTGGAGTGTGAGTGGATGGCTACACTCAGTGGTGTTGGTTGACGTATAGAGTGTAGAGTTGAGTTGGAGTGTGAGTGGATGGCTACACTCAGTGGTGTTTGGTTGACATACAGAGTGTAGAGTTGAGTTGGAGTGTGAGTGGATGGCTACAGTCAGTGGTGATTGGTTGACCTACGGACTGAAGAGTTGAATTGGAGTGTGAGTGGATGGCTACAGTCAATGGTGATTGGTTGACATACGGACTGAAGAATTGAGTTGGTGTGTGAGTGGATGGCTAGTCAGTGGTGTTTGGTTGACACATAGAGTGAAGAGTTGAGTGTGAGTGTGAGTGGATGGCTACACTCAGTGGTGTTTGGTTGACATATAGAGTGTAGAGTTGAGA
>CBDHHR010000670.1:0-2500 GCA_965263245.1 Metamycoplasmataceae bacterium
AGCGCGCGGCAAAACGGCCTACGAGATGTGTCTGGTGCTCGGCTTCTGCCCTCTCTCCTTTAACGTCCACGCTACTTACGAAGCTCTGCTTGGTTCGTTGAACAGTCCTCAAGCCCAGTACACGCTGGCGTTGGCCAACGGAATGTTTGTGAATAACAACTTTAACATCTACCAGTCGTTTACCAACCTCTTAGCCACACGTTATTCAGCTGGATTCAAGCTGCTTGACTTTAACCATGACGCAGCGGGATCCGCCGACTACATCAATCAATGGGTCGAACAACGCACCAATAACAAGATTAAGGATTTAGTTTCAGCGGCTGGAGTCCAAGGTTCTCCACTTGTCCTGGTGAATACAATCTATTTCTACGGAGTGTCGAATAAGAAGGCAATAATGGTGAAGATGATGTCGCAAACAGCCAGGTTCAGATACGCCGTGAATCACAATTTACGGTGTCAAATCCTGGAGCTGCCTACGATGGATGCAAAGTGTCTATGTACATCTTCCTGCCGATGGAAACGGAAGGTCTGGCATCATTGGAGAGCAAACTCACATTCAACACGGTGACAGCAGCGTTGGCCAAGTTAAGGAAACGCAGATTATCGGTGGGGATTCCCAATTTCAAAATTGAAAAGGGAATTGGCCTAGTGCCTATACTGCGCAGTTTGGGCATTAAACGTGCGTTCTCCGCAAAGAATGCCGATTTTGGAGGCATCAGCGCCAATGTTCCGCGGATCTACGTGCACGACGTCATCCACAAGGCGTTCATCAACGTCAACGAAACAGGAAGTGAAGCCGCCGCCGCTACAGCAGTCATCTTCTTCACGACAGCACTGATGCCCCCGGTGAAAGCTCAGTTCCTCGCCGATCATCCTTTCTTCTTCTTGCTCCGAGACAAGTCGACCGGATCAATCCTGTTCCTTGGTCGCTTCGTCGGGTAAGGATGATGGGAAATATGTGAAACGTCACAATTAATAAAAGTCTTCAAGACGATATGTTGTCGTCCGTATTGTTTTTGCAGCTTAACACATACACACATACACAAATACATACACAACAAAACCCACACATACACATGCACACGCACATGCACACGCACACGCACACGCACACGCACACGCACACGCACACGCACACGCACACGCACACGCACACGCACACGCACACGCACACGCACACGCACACGCACACGCACACGCACACGCACACGCACACGCACACGCACACGCACACGCACACGCACACGCACACGCACACGCACACGCACACGCACACGCACACACACACACACACACACACACACACACACACAACACACACAAGCTATAACTCGCCGTAGCTTATGTTAATGTTTGGGCGTGAACAAACGTGACGCGCCATATATAAAAAAAGGTATCGTTTAATCTTGATATGGGTGTAATGTTGTTGGATACATTTAAAGACATGGAAATGCTGAGTAAATCCATACGTCTATTCCTCTGCCGAAATTCCCGAGTCTCTGCATCTGTTCCCAATGTGGCATTCTGTCGTTGTGTGCGTGAATGTATGCACATGTTCGTGGGTGTGAGTGTGTGTGTGTGTGTGTGTGTGTGTGTGTGTGTGTGTGTGTGAGTGTGTGTGTGTGTGTGTGTGTGTGTGTGTGTGTGTGTGTGTGTGTGTGTGTGTGTGTGTGTGTGTGTGTGCGGTGTGTATGTGTGGTTGTGTGTGTGTCTGTGTGTCTATCTGTGTGTGTGTGTGTGTGTGTGTGTGTGTGTGTGTGTGTGTGTGTGTGTGTGTGTGTGTGTGGGTGTGTGGTGTATCGGCGCGCAAACACGTGTTAATGTGTGTTTGAGTGTGTGGGTGGGTGTGTGGTTACGTTTGTCGCTAAACTGTCGTATATATATATATATATATATATATATATATATATATATATATATATATGTATGCATACATACATACATACATACATACAAACAAACATGCATACATACATACATACATACATACATACATGCACATGCATACATATATACATACTGCCTGCCTGTGTGTATATGTTTCTCTCTCTCTCTCTCTCTCTCTCTCTCACTCTCACTCTCTCTCTCTCCTCTCTCTCTCTCTCTCTCTCTCTCTCTCTCTCTCTCTCTCTCTCTCTCTCTCTCTCTGTCTCTCGCTGTTTCACGCTTGCCGTCGAAGCTCATGCCTTTAGACATTATATACTTGGCGAAGACAAACGGCGATGTTTACCCGATAACATTTCATACGATTGGCTAGTCCTTTCAATTGGCGACACTTTATTTCAACAGGGTGTGTGTCTTTTCAAAGCTAGTCAGCATCTGGTAGCATCACGACACCGTAAGTCCGTTCCAGCTGAGCCGCTTTGTTTTGTTTACAAAGACCTTGTCTGCATCGATGACGTTTCCGCTGCTTTACATGCGACACCCTTTAGCCGAATCGAATCAAGCGGTGCCTAATCGCAGAAACCTTGTCGTGGTTAAACATTTTTCATATTCAACA
>CBDHHR010000671.1:0-12957 GCA_965263245.1 Metamycoplasmataceae bacterium
AAGAAGGCGCTGCTGGCGTCTGTCCTTGAGTGTATGTTTACCAGAGGCAAGGGGCAGTAACCCCTAAAACGGAGATATATATATATAGGTACCAAAAGTAAATCGGTAGAATCGATATTGACCCGAGTGCTCTCTGTAACAATCGAACCCAGGTCAACGGGACAAGGAGCTATTTTTAGCAACAACCTAGCTGGTTGATTGAGACGAAGTATTGTTTTGTTAACGGTAGTGTAAATTCCACCGACACGCGCCATCGTCTGCAAATAGAAGCCTCGGTTTATTGGCGATTCAGTTTATCGTGGATTGATTTTAGAACTGCCGCAACTATATGCTAGCCTGGATTTGACCTCATACAACGAGGTCAGATGTCGTTGTCGAGCGCAGCACCTGTCCACGGTCCTGGATCTGGGAGACGCGTGTCTACCTTGAACGTGACAACATGACGCGTACAATATGTTGAAAACCTGTGTCATTATATTGAAACTAATGAACAAATAGTTGTGCCCACAAATAAAGGAGCAAAATCTAATTATATAAAATCATAAATTGTTGTAGTTGAACCGGTGTTGATAAATAGGACGTTAAAACATGCAAGAGACATTACACTACCTGGCAGACTTTATAATGATTTATTGGCCATGGTTTTTATCACCAAAGATAACAGCATGATTCTATACGAGGCACTGCGTGATGGTCAAGTAATAATCCATCCAAATATTTCATTCAGGTGATACTTGGACAGTGGAGTATAAATATTTTCTACACATTTGAGTAATATTTTTTTGAACAGTGTAATAATAATTTTTGGCAAGTGATTCCATAATAATAATTTTATTTTAAGATATATATATATAAATACATATATATATATGATTATATATATATATATAGAAGATATGTATATTATATATATATATATATATATATATATATAAAATCACATATATATATCTTAAAATAAAATTATTATTATGGAATCAATTGCCAAAAATTATTATTACACTGTTCAAAAAAATATTACTCAAATGTGTAGAAAATATTTATACTCCACTGTCCAAGTATCACCTGAATGAAATATTTGGATGGATTATTACTTGACCATCACGCAGTGCCTCGTATAGAATCATGCTGTTATCTTTGGTGATAAAAACCATGGCCAATAAATCATTATAAAGTCTGCCAGGTAGTGTAATGTCTCTTGCATGTTTTAACGTCCTATTTATCAACACCGGTTCAACTACGATAATTTATGATTTTATATAATTAGATTTTGCTCCTTTATTTGTGGGCACAACAATACCATAGCCATTACCTTGTCCTAACCATTAAGTAAAAGCTCATTGCGAGTGTAAAATTACACCTAATTATTACTAACAATTTGTTTTATTGTTTTACGTCATTCGTAACTATGACACCTATGAGACTTCCACCACTGTTAGATATCCACACTTATATTATGCTATTCATTCTAAGTTTGAAATCCTAGCAATTCACAGGGCATCAATTTTTTGGCTCACATTTGTGAGCAAAAAAATTAACACGTACATATGATGCTGGACACACAATGCAACTGTTATTAGTAACGCCATTATTCTTCATCATAAACAAGTATATATATATATATATATATATATATATATATGTATTTTATTTGTTTTTATTTTTAAATTATGTTCTACTATTTGACCAAATGTGTACCTTGTCGTGTATTTTAAGTTTTCCATCCAATCTCTATCTATGATTACAAAGATAAATATATTAAATATTAATTATTACCAATTGAATGTTCTTACTTTCAAGTTAGTCACTTACTCAGTCATATGATCTCTCTAAAGACTAATTATCTAGAATTCTATAGTAATTATATAAATAAGTCAACTGTGCCAGAAAGCCCAGAGTTATACTGAAACTGTTCTCACATAATGACACATTTATGTACATTTGTTATTCACAGAAATGTATTTTAAAAATGAAACTACTTCCCGCAGTTGGTGGGCTCAGAATAACAAGGACCGAACTAGACACAGGATGAGTGGGTGGCTGGGAGCCAAGACATTTCATGTACAGTTGTTTCGACATCACCAAAAACAGAACAAGAAGAGAGATCCGGTTTCTTGCCAGACAGGGTTTTAACTTAAAGTGTCCATGTTGCTGAGTATCTTTCGGCATTGTAATATGACAGACTCTACAGACATGAGACAGCAGAGAACATGACAGACTCTACAGGCATGAGACAGTAGAGAACATGACAGACTCTACAGGCATGAGACAGTAGAGAACATGACAGACTCTACAGGCATGAGACAGTAGAGAACATGACAGACTCTACAGGCATGAGACAGTAGAGAACATGACAGACTCTACAGGCATGAGACAGCAGAGAACATGACAGACTCAAAGACATGAGACACCAGAGAACATGACAGACTCTACAGGCATGAGAGAGCAGAGAACATGACAGACTCTACAGGCATGAGACAGTAGAGAACATGACAGACTCTACAGGCATGAGACAACAGAGAACATGACAGACTCTACAGGCATGAGACAACAGAGAACATGACAGACTCTACAGACATGAGAGAGCAGAGAACATGACAGACTCTACAGGCATGAGACAGTAGAGAACATGACATACTCTACAGGCATGAGACAGCAGAGAACATGACATACTCTACAGGCATGAGACAGCAGAGAACATGACAGACTCTACAGGCATGAGACAGTAGAGAACATGACAGACTCTACAGGCATGAGACAGTAGAGAACATGACAGACTCTACAGGCATGAGACAGTAGAGAACATGACAGACTCTACAGGCATGAGACAGCAGAGAACATGACAGACTCCAGGCATGAGACAGCAGAGAACATGACAGACTCTACAGACATGAGAGAGCAGAGAACATGACATACTCTACAGGCATGAGACAGCAGAGAACATGACAGACTCAAAGACATGAGACAGCAGAGAACATGACATACTCTACAGGCATGAGACAGCAGAGAACATGACAGACTCAAAGACATGAGACAGCAGAGAACATGGCAGACTCTACAGGCATGAGACAGCAGAGAACATGACATACTCTACAGGCATGAGACAGCAGAGAACATGACAGACTCAAAGACATGAGACAGCAGAGAACATGACAGACTCTACAGGCATGAGACAGCAGAGAACATGACAGACTCAAAGACATGAGACAGCAGAAAACATGGCAGACTCTACAGACATGAGACAGCAGAGAACATGACAGACTCTACAGGCATGAGACAGCAGAGAACATGACAGACTCAAAGACATGAGACAGCAGAGAACATGACAGACTCTACAGGCATGAGACAGCAGAGAACATGACAGACTCTACAGGCATGAGACAGCAGAGAACACGACAGACTCAGAGACAGCAGAGAACATGATAGACTGAAAGACATGAGACAGCAGAGAACACGACAGACTCAAAGACATGAGACAGCAGAGAACACGACAGACTCAAAGACATGAGACAGCAGAGAACACGACAGACTCAAAGACATGAGACAGCAGAGAACATGACAGACTCAAAGACATGAGACAGTAGAGAACACGACAGACTCAAAGACATGAGACAGCAGAGAACACGACAGACTCAAAGACATGAGACAGCAGAGAACACGACAGACTCAAAGACATGAGACAGTAGAGAACACGACAGACTCAAAGACATGAGACAGCAGAGAACACGACAGACTCAGACATGAGACAGTAGAGAACATGACAGACTCAAAGATATGAGACAGTAGAGAACACGACAGACTCAAAGACATCGATGACATCAACACAAGCCTGTGAAGACAGCGACCATGACCATGAAACAGTCAAACTAAGTCAGGAAATGGACTCCAGGAAAGGATGTCCTGAACGAAAAGGAACATACAGGGTCCAATGGGAAGGACCAAGCAGGGTCCTGATGAAATAGGACCAAACAGGGTCCTGAAGGGAAAGGAATATGCAACGTCCGAGTAGAGAGGAGGGTCTTCCACTATGTTCATGTAAGTTACTGCTAAGCTAAATTAGCCAATGTGATATCAGTGACAGACATTACACAGATTAGCACTTATGGGCACCAGCTTGCCAATTCCCTTTGTTTGTTAGAGGAAGAAGCCTGGCTTGGTTTAGCAAGCCCTTTGTTCAAGCCAGGTATCCCCAATTAAATAAGCCACAGTGGACTTTGTTCAAACATCACCCAGCCCAGTGTGCAGGGCAGCCTGATTGATACAGATGCTAAAGGGAGAACCCAATTCAACTCATCTTGTTAAGTGATCCTCAGTGAATGAATGGAAAGCTTAGCTATGGGTTCTGTCCACATTGCCATGATTGTGTGAAAAGGGTGTGGAAGAATGATTAAAGGGACCATTGCATTCATTTAGCCTTGCAGCAGGACTTTGCACTACCCCAGTATAAGCACTAACTTCCACCATCCTGGGTGATATAAATGACAATTTTAGAAGTATAAAGGTGGAATATTCTTTTACATTATTTAAGTATTGAATAACAAACATTAATGAAAATATATTAAATATATATAATTGTGAAGGTAGCCAATAACTGTTTTGTAGAGAAATTATTACTTATTAATATTATATTACATGTGTAAATAACATTTTATGAATGCAGAACTGTTAATTATTCAGGTTAAGTTAAGTTACACAACTTAGACAATGGCAATAAACTAGATGTCTCGAACTCTTTGATATATCGTTTTGTTTCTATTACCTATATAGTAATGTATCCTGAAAATTAAAAAGTATTTGAAATACTTATCAATGTATTTGTATTTAAATACATTTGCATTAAAAAATATTTGTATATGAATCCCTCAAAAGTATTTGTATTTAAATACATTTAAACGTATTTGACCCCATGTCTGGTGTGCAATACAAGAGGCCTTTAAATGCAAAATCGAAGTTTTGTGAATGAAAATGTTCCAATAAAAACATGCCTCTGAACATGCATACACAGGGCTTTATGCAGGATAAAATTATTGCCAGTCACACATGTTTTGGTGGACACATGGATGTTAACTGTTAAGCCAGTTTACAAACTTTTAAATGTGTCTGATGACCTGAAATGGACTACAAACACACATGGGACACCATTTTCACTCACTTTCAAGGCATAACTAACAATATCTATGGTTTTGGAAGACCTATTTTTTGCTCCTTCATTTTTTTACCCCTCCACCACCCGTCCACCCATATTTCTACCCGTCCATATTCGTTTTTACCCGTCCCCATGACTGGTGGACAGATCTCTACATAAAGCTATGTGCATACATAATGTAGCATGTAGCTAGTCACTAACACACGGGGAAGCACTAATTAATGTTGTATGTTATCAATTTTTTTCAATTTAAATTCTATCAATAATGTTGTGTAGCAGTGGAGTTGTGTGGTTGCTTTATTGACGTGGAAGCACGCGTGTAAGGCTAGCTATGCCCATATATACATATATATATATAGTGCTTGCCTCTGAAGGGAACATGGCTTCCAAATAGCAGTGGTGGTGGCTAAAGTGTTTCAACCACTACAGCAAATCACTGGCTAGCAGGACACATTTAAATCCAGACACGTAAAGTGAAGCTATACATGTGAACATGGAGCTATCAGCAACAACCAGGGGGAAAGCAAAGCTATTGTGGAATGGCTATACCAAGCATACAGAGAAAAATGACATGATAAGGTGGCGTTGTACATGTCGTGCAAGCAAGCACTGCCCTGCTAGTGCATACACCGACTTGCTACCAGCATATCCAGTGTTAAAAACTTACCACAACCACTGTCCTGAACCTGTGAAGGTTGACAGATGCCGTACGGAAATGCGTATATGTGCTGCTGCAAGTAACGACCCGCCATCTTGTATTTACGCTGACAACATCACAGCATTGACAGGTGCAGCTAAGGCGATTCTACCGAGTGTCGGTATGTGTCAGTTTTTTAAAAGAAATATGCCTTTATAGAATATTTATTGGTTTTACCAAAATGCCATGCTACCAAAATGTCCTATTACCAAAATGTCCTATTACCAAAATGTCCTGTTACCGAAATGTCATGTTACCGAAATGTCCTGTTACCGAAATGTCAGTTACCAAAACGTCCATTACCAAAGTGTCCTTTACCAAAATGTCTGGATACCATATACTTTATATATATATATATATATATATATATATATATATATATATATATATATATATATATATATATATATATATATATATATATACATGATACACATTAAATTAGTGCATACTTAAGTGTGACACTCATTTTTAAAGCATCATTGACAACCTAATTAATTCTTTGCTCCTTAAATTTTATCTGTTCAACTGCATATTTTCCTCATCAAAAACAGACTACGATCCAAATGATGGGTGGACGGGTCTCCAGATAAAACAATGTCCCTCCGCTGGGCAAACCCAAAGTGGAAGAGAGGAGGATGGCCTTGAAACACCTGGCACTAGGACGATGATGTAGAGGTGGACAAGACGAGATGCACCTGATCTTGTGAAGAGGCCACAATCCAGAACTGGTTGAGGAGGTTTCTCTGAGTCAAACACATTCCCCGGGCAAACAAATAGGTCTGATAACATTTAATACATGTATGTAGTACTAAGTACAGTAGCACTGTTATATTACAATGATGTCAACTTCATTGTCAGAACAGTGCATTGAAAGTAAAGGTAATGTTAGGCGCGAAACTTTTGAAAGGATTGTTTGAGTCACAGTGACAATGATGAGACATAATGGGTCGTGTATGTCTGACTGGGGTCTCTCTCCCTCCTGATGGTAATCAGACGGGGTGATCCGATGCGTTCTGCCCACTGCCACTGGAGTAGGTCACTAAACATTCCGTGTCACCCTTCACCTGGTGAATGGTCCAGTGCCATGACAGTTCTGTGAGTTGTTTACCTGTTGTACGGGTCCCAGTAGACACTCCTACAACAAATACAAAAATATCTCTCGGTCAAAACTGCACAAAACCAGAACTGTCTTTTATTGATGCAGTTTCAAAGTGTCTGCCTGTCGGCTAAGGAATAAATCACCGTTTGACATTCAAAACAGCCATTTTGACTCATCTTTCAAAAAGTTACTACGTACACAATTGAATTATCTTGCACACTACACCACCACTTAACATATATTTGAACATTTGTAAAAAAAATTCTATGTTTCATGTATGTTATGGTTATTTATATTTATGACAGTGTTGTTATTATTTTAATTTTAATATTCAACCTTGTATGGTGCAGCCATCACAAATAGTGTACCCAGGTAAATTATCATGCACGTAACACTTACATTAATAAATAAAGTATTTAAATAACTAGTTTAGTAATTAATTTATATATTTGTATTGTGCCAATGATATGTATAAATATGTATTAATCATGATATATTTCACCTAATTGATCACTACTTACTCAACCGATTGATTTGATGTTACTATGAACACGTCTGCACCATATCTCAACACTTTTATTAACACTTACACAATGGCGATTACCTTTACACACCTGTATGTCAGGTTTTAACACCTCCAAATGGTCCACACTCACACTTAATGGTGCAATAAAATGTATTTATTATTATTGTTATAACTGGGAATATGTGTAGAGGGGAAATCTAGTAAGTGTTCCTTGTGAAAAAGTAACAAAGATGAAGGTTGGTGGAACACGATCCCACCATCTTTCCCGTTGCCACAAGGCCTGTTATTACAGTTCAGGCCCTCGACTCTTGGCATTGTGCCAGCCCCAACTGGCACTGTTGTTTTTTCTGCCGCTGCAGGAAGTTCGGCTGTTGACATCTCTCATTGTTGCCGATGAAGGTCTCTGCTCCACCGTGACTTGCAGCTGTCTGTCGGCACAAAACAAACTCTTGGTGATACTGGCACCCTTTCTTCTGGGGGTTATTGTTGCCAGACAACAGAGGGTTTATACCCAAAGGTCAGCTCCTTAGAGCCTGTGATTTGCATTGACAGGGTGGGGGGGGGGGGTGCACCAGTAGACAGGGTCAGAGTTCTAAACTCATTCATGCTCAGGGTAAGACTGCCACTCACTGGGAGTTCAGTTCGACTTTCAAGACCCTGTTTGTTATATCGAGGCACCTACAGAGAGACTACCACTAGTGCTCTACTTGGGCACCTATAGAGAGACTACTACTAGTGCTCTACTTGGGCAGCTATAGAGAGACTACTAGTGCTCTACTTGGGCACCTATAGAGAGACTACTACTAGTGCTCTACTTGGGCACCTATAGAGAGACTACTACTAGTGCTCTACTTGGGCACCTATAGAGAGACTACTAGTGCTCTACTTGGGCACCTATAGAGACACTACTAGTGCTCTACTTGGGCACCTACAGAGAGACTACTACTAGTGCTCTACTTGGGCACCTATAGAGAGACTACTACTAGTGCTCTACTTGGGCACCTATAGAGAGACTACTACTAGTGCTCTACTTGGGCACCTATAGAGAGACTACTACTAGTGCTCTACTTGGGCACCTATAGAGAGACTACTACTAGTGCTCTACTTGGGCACCTATAGAGAGACTACTAGTGCTCTACTTGGGCACCTATAGAGAGACTACTAGTGCTCTACTTGGGCACCTACAGAGAGACTACTACTAGTGCTCTACTTGGGCACCTATAGAGAGACTACTACTAGTGCTCTACTTGGGCACCTATAGAGAGACTACTACTAGTGCTCTACTTGGGCACCTATAGAGAGACTACTACTAGTGCTCTACTTGGGCACCTATAGAGAGACTACTACTAGTGCTCTACTTGGGCACCTATAGAGAGACTACTAGTGCTCTACTTGGGCACCTATAGAGAGACTACTAGTGCTCTACTTGGGCACCTACAGAGAGACTACTACTAGTGCTCTACTTGGGCACCTATAGAGAGACTACTACTAGTGCTCTACTTGGGCACCTATAGAGAGACTACTACTAGTGCTCTACTTGGGCACCTATAGAGAGACTACTACTAGTGCTCTACTTGGGCACCTATAGAGAGACTACTACTAGTGCTCTACTTGGGCACCTATAGAGAGACTACTAGTGCTCTACTTGGGCACCTATAGAGAGACTACTACTAGTGCTCTACTTGGGCACCTATAGAGAGACTACTACTAGTGCTCTACTTGGGCACCTATAGAGAGACTACTACTAGTGCTCTACTTGGGCACCTATAGAGAGACTACTACTAGTGCTCTACTTGGGCACCTATAGAGAGACTACTACTAGTGCTCTACTTGGGCACCTATAGAGAGACTACTACTAGTGCTCTACTTGGGCACCTATAGAGAGACTACTAGTGCTCTACTTGGGCACCTATAGAGAGACTACTACTAGTGCTCTACTTGGGCACCTATAGAGAGACTACTACTAGTGCTCTACTTGGGCACCTATAGAGAGACTACTAGTGCTCTACTTGGGCACCTATAGAGAGACTACTACTAGTGCTCTACTTGGGCACCTATAGAGAGACTACTACTAGTGCTCTACTTGGGCACCTACAGAGAGACTACTACTAGTGCTCTACTTGGGCACCTATAGAGAGACTACTACTAGTGCTCTACTTGGGCACCTACAGAGAGACTACTACTAGTGCTCTACTTGGGCACCTATAGAGAGACTACTAGTGCTCTACTTGGGCACCTATAGAGAGACTACTAGTGCTCTACTTGGGCACCTATAGAGAGACTACTAGTGCTCTACTTGGGCACCTATAGAGAGACTACTAGTGCTCTACTTGGGCACCTATAGAGAGACTACTACTAGTGCTCTACTTGGGCACCTATAGAGAGACTACTACTAGTGCTCTACTTAGGCACCTATAGAGAGACTACTAGTGCTCTACTTGGGCACCTATAGAGAGACTACTAGTGCTCTACTTGGGCACCTATAGAGAGACTACTACTAGTGCTCTACTTGGGCACCTATAGAGAGACTACTACTAGTGCTCTACTTGGGCACCTATAGAGAGACTACTACTAGTGCTCTACTTGGGCACCTATAGAGAGACTACTACTAGTGCTCTACTTGGGCACCTATAGAGAGACTACTACTAGTGCTCTACTTGGGCACCTATAGAGAGACTACTACTAGTGCTCTACTTGGGCACCTATAGAGAGACTACTACTAGTGCTCTACTTGGGCACCTATAGAGAGACTACTACTAGTGCTCTACTTGGGCACCTATAGAGAGACTACTACTAGTGCTCTACTTGGGCACCTATAGAGAGACTACTACTAGTGCTCTACTTGGGCACCTATAGAGAGACTACTACTAGTGCTCTACTTGGGCACCTATAGAGAGACTACTACTAGTGCTCTACTTGGGCACCTATAGAGAGACTACTACTAGTGCTCTACTTGGGCACCTATAGAGAGACTACTACTAGTGCTCTACTTGGGCACCTATAGAGAGACTACTACTAGTGCTCTACTTGGGCACCTATAGAGAGACTACTAGTGCTCTACTTGGGCACCTATAGAGAGACTACTAGTGCTCTACTTGGGCACCTACAGAGAGACTACTACTAGTGCTCTACTTGGGCACCTATAGAGAGACTACTACTAGTGCTCTACTTGGGCACCTATAGAGAGACTACTACTAGTGCTCTACTTGGGCACCTATAGAGAGACTACTACTAGTGCTCTACTTGGGCACCTATAGAGAGACTACTACTAGTGCTCTACTTGGGCACCTATAGAGAGACTACTAGTGCTCTACTTGGGCACCTATAGAGAGACTACTAGTGCTCTACTTGGGCACCTATAGAGAGACTACTACTAGTGCTCTACTTGGGCACCTATAGAGAGACTACTACTAGTGCTCTACTTGGGCACCTATAGAGAGACTACTACTAGTGCTCTACTTGGGCACCTATAGAGAGACTACTACTAGTGCTCTACTTGGGCACCTATAGAGAGACTACTACTAGTGCTCTACTTGGGCACCTATAGAGAGACTACTACTAGTGCTCTACTTGGGCACCTATAGAGAGACTACTACTAGTGCTCTACTTGGGCACCTATAGAGAGACTACTACTAGTGCTCTACTTGGGCACCTATAGAGAGACTACTACTAGTGCTCTACTTGGGCACCTATAGAGAGACTACTACTAGTGCTCTACTTGGGCACCTATAGAGAGACTACTACTAGTGCTCTACTTGGGCACCTATAGAGAGACTACTACTAGTGCTCTACTTGGGCACCTATAGAGAGACTACTACTAGTGCTCTACTTGGGCACCTATAGAGAGACTACTACTAGTGCTCTACTTGGGCACCTATAGAGAGACTACTACTAGTGCTCTACTTGGGCACCTATAGAGAGACTACTACTAGTGCTCTACTTGGGCACCTATAGAGAGACTACTAGTGCTCTACTTGGGCACCTATAGAGAGACTACTACTAGTGCTCTACTTGGGCACCTATAGAGAGACTACTACTAGTGCTCTACTTGGGCACCTATAGAGAGACTACTAGTGCTCTACTTGGGCACCTATAGAGAGACTACTACTAGTGCTCTACTTGGGCACCTATAGAGAGACTACTACTAGTGCTCTACTTGGGCACCTATAGAGAGACTACTACTAGTGCTCTACTTGGGCACCTATAGAGAGACTACTAGTGCTCTACTTGGGCACCTATAGAGAGACTACTACTAGTGCTCTACTTGGGCACCTATAGAGAGACTACTAGTGCTCTACTTGGGCACCTATAGAGAGACTACTACTAGTGCTCTACTTGGGCACCTATAGAGAGACTACTACTAGTGCTCTACTTGGGCACCTATAGAGAGACTACTACTAGTGCTCTACTTGGGCACCTATAGAGAGACTACTACTAGTGCTCTACTTGGGCACCTATAGAGAGACTACTACTAGTGCTCTACTTGGGCACCTATAGAGAGACTACTAGTGCTCTACTTGGGCACCTATAGAGAGACTACTACTAGTGCTCTACTTGGGCACCTATAGAGAGACTACTACTAGTGCTCTACTTGGGCACCTATAGAGAGACTACTACTAGTGCTCTACTTGGGCACCTATAGAGAGACTACTACTAGTGCTCTACTTGGGCACCTATAGAGAGACTACTACTAGTGCTCTACTTGGGCACCTATAGAGAGACTACTACTAGTGCTCTACTTGGGCACCTATAGAGAGACTACTACTAGTGCTCTACTTGGGCACCTATAGAGAGACTACTACTAGTGCTCTACTTGGGCACCTATAGAGAGACTACTACTAGTGCTCTACTTGGGCACCTATAGAGAGACTACTACTAGTGCTCTACTTGGGCACCTATAGAGAGACTACTACTAGTGCTCTACTTGGGCACCTATAGAGAGACTACTACTAGTGCTCTACTTGGGCACCTATAGAGAGACTACTACTAGTGCTCTACTTGGGCACCTATAGAGAGACTACTACTAGTGCTCTACTTGGGCACCTATAGAGAGACTACTACTAGTGCTCTACTTGGGCACCTATAGAGAGACTACTACTAGTGCTCTACTTGGGCACCTATAGAGAGACTACTACTAGTGCTCTACTTGGGCACCTATAGAGAGACTACTACTAGTGCTCTACTTGGGCACCTATAGAGAGACTACTACTAGTGCTCTACTTGGGCACCTATAGAGAGACTACTACTAGTGCTCTACTTGGGCACCTATAGAGAGACTACTACTAGTGCTCTACTTGGGCACCTATAGAGAGACTACTACTAGTGCTCTACTTGGGCACCTATAGAGAGACTACTACTAGTGCTCTACTTGGGCACCTATAGAGAGACTACTACTAGTGCTCTACTTGGGCACCTATAGAGAGACTACTACTAGTGCTGGGCACCTATAGAGAGACTACTACTAGTGGGCACCTATAGAGAGACTA
>CBDHHR010000672.1:0-5000 GCA_965263245.1 Metamycoplasmataceae bacterium
GGTTCCGTCACCGCACCGAAAACTCGGTCAAAGTTATGAAGACCAGAGTCCATCTAGCGCGCAGCGAAAACTCGATCAAAGTTATGAAGACCAGAGTCCATTTAGCGAGCCAAATGTAATGTATCCTTTATCGCGTTATAATAAATGTGATGTTTTTACTTACTATGAAGTAATGTTAACCAACAGCTAGATTTATAATTCCTTGTTCGCCCTGTTACGGATGGTTCATATCCCTCGTTCTACTCTTGTTTCATTGATAAGATAGATATATTTATTATACGATAACATTACAGTTGGATTGTTCATGTACATTCACAATAAATTCAACAATTCCACGCAGTATCATATTATTGTAAAACGGTAAAACATCTCATTATAATACTCATTGAATGTTTTTTACGTAATCCATTTAAAATATATACATTAAATGACACTTAATATATAACAAATTAATAAAAAAGAATGATAAAATTAAACTGTCTGTTAAAATACATGTTCACTATTAGCCGTTCTGAAAATGTTCCAAACACTACGGAATTTAGGAATTTTTATAGCGATTTGTGTTCGCCCTTTGTGTTACACAATCTCAAGGTATAGGACACATTTCGACCATTTGATAATAGCTCATTTAGTGTGTGGTCACTACTCTTTTTTGCGAAATAAGCTCTATACAATTCATTCATTCACCATTCAACGTTGGCAGGTTTACCATCTGCTGGATATTCTCGTACGGATTACCTGGAAATTTAGTTTTTGAGAAACCTTTTTAAATTATCTCTATGTTTTTCGATAGAGATTTAGGTAAGTTCGTATGCCATACATACCATTAACTACCTACTATACTACTCTTCATTTGTGTCGGTCTTGAGCGGCGGTTTTCTGCTTTCGTCTCTTCGTATTCATCTTTTCAAAATTTCGCCTAACATTCTCTGTCAACCACCACCCTCTTGTTCACCAAACATATTGTTTTCTGTTTTCCTTCATTTCGTTGCTTGGCTTTCTTCAAAACTGATTTAAAGGCGGATTCAGTCGACTACTCATGGTATACTTTGTCTTACGGAAAGGAAGCTCGTAAGACAAACCCGCCATCATGGTTAGAGTAGCAGCGTCACGTGATACGACTCACTGACCCAGATATATATATAAATAGCTATAATTGTTCAACATCTTGCATCATAACAAATTGTGTTTTATGATGTGGGCTAGGTTTAAATGTAGGTCTAAATTCTTCGTTTTAATTTATTAATTATCGTAATGTTCTTCACACTATTAACAAGGTCACCTCGCCATTCAATTCACTTTTGCCAAGATGATGACATTAATAACGAGATCCTACTGTACTTGGCCTTAATAGTGAGGTCCTACTTGGCCGTAATCGTGAACTCTACTGTACTAGACTTCTACCAGACGAATCTTGATCAAACGTCACACGGCGGCCACGGAAGGAGATTCAAAGATATCGTGAAGCCTTATCTAAAAAAAGTCCAGATAAACAAGGCAAACTGGGCCGACTTGGCTGTCTGTCGCCTCCCTTGCTGGCGCCGGCACGTCACTGCTGGGTCTACTATGCCGCTTTTCCAGAACGAGGCAGAAAAGCGACGGCGATGAAATGTGAAAGATATCTCTGACGACCTACAAACCTACCGGAATTCCCAGCATTCACTCTCCTTAGATGTGCAGTTAAATAACAGTTCCTGCTCGAAGCTATGAACCACGCTCTACTGTTGTGTGGTGGCGCCGCTGTGGTGGTCCCAGATTCGACCAGTCCAGAATTCGTCTAAACGCATATCGCGCATGCGCGCGCATGCGCAATGATCGCTTTTATCTGTTCTGACGCGCTCTGACGTAGTGGCAACGGCATACGTCATGCCCGGGCCGAGATTCAACTAAATAACACATGTTCGAGTGAGTGAAAATGATCACATAAGTTAATCCATTTTTATTTAAGATGTGCGTGATAACAATATTATTTCAATACATGATGTATTACTAACGGAAACTACGTTAGTAACAAATGCGAATCCTGGCTCGGTACGAATCTGGGACCGCTACCGTCGCGGTCCCAGATTCGTACGAATCCTGGACTGGTCGAATCTGGGACTACCACACCGCCAGCAATGACCATTAATGGCGACGGGTGCGTGAGTGAAGCCACCAAACGGATGATATCGTATCACGCATCATATTTTATGTTCACATATGTCGGCAATCGGCCATTATCTATGGCGGAAGTAAACGGGCATTGGTTTAATTACTACCCACGCGACTTCCGGATCTACTAAGTGGATCATGATACGCCGGTGTCGATGCTGCAATAACTGCCAGTTACGCCAGACAGAGCGCACGTCACTTCCGGTGATAACCCCTGAACACTGCCGGCCCGATGTGCACTGCTGCGGCTGGCGACCGGGTCAAAAGTAGGGCCTACTTGAAATGAAACGTAACGACAGATTAAGTGGTTCAGGTGCGTTTTTTCGCGACGTCTGTCGGACGATTACTGTCTCCGATAGGCGCTGATTGATGCTGATGTCTGAGGAAGATGCCTGACATTTGGCGTCGTCGTTACGTTAGGGGGCAGTCATCGGGCCACGGCGCTAGAGCCACGTGACACCGTCCACTGCACGATGCTTGATATGCAAGATAATAATGATATGTTATACCACATAGCGCCACATTTATAATTGTTCGTAACGCTTCACAACATATTACTATCAAAATAAATAAAAAAGGATAATTGTATACAATAAGAAGATGATCAATATTTCAAAAACAAAATAGGCAACGCTGCTCAAGTAAATAAAGATCTACCTAGACAAAATTTACCGACGTATGACTTATTTTGTTACATTCAATATCTTTGCATGATTGTTGCATAAACTCTTCAGTTCGATAAATTCACTCATTTCGGATTCTGCGAAAAGACCATAGTCTATTATTTTGACCCATTTAGATAACTGTAGGTCTTCTAGGTTCAAAATGGAAGGCGAATGAAAGGAAAAAATCCTTTTGCATAATAACATTGATCATGCGCACGGCGAGTCTAATTGATCACGTGCATGTCAAGTGTAATATTGATCACGTGCACATCACATGTAACATTGATCACGTGAACGGCGAGTCTCGTTGTCACGTGCACGTCACGTGTAACACTGATCACGTGCACGACGAGTCTACTAAAATGTAACACTTCCTGACACTTTTCAAATGAATCAGCCGTGCGATGCCTCGTTAATAAAGTTAATTGCCCAAACAGTTGTTACAGGTTATATCTACTAAAACAATATGTCAAGTACTACTAACATGTTGGGCCATAACGTACGGTTAGGTAGCAGTAATGGCCTTAGTTTGCCACAGGTATCCAGATGAAAAGTTGCTTATAATACGTTAATATACTAATATGTCATCTTCCAAATGTATGGAATATAAAAGTATTTGTGTGAGAGAGCGCAGTCTGTTTTGAATAGATATATGATACCTTTTAACACATTACATTTAATTCAACACAATTTTGATATATTAAAAACTGAAACTTTTAAATCTGCAATTCAGACACATTTTACGTAAAATAGAAGTTGTCTTGAATACATGATAATTACTGGGTGGTGTTTATGTAATTATTGTTTTTAATGTTTTTATAATTATATTGTTTCTACAATATTGTATTTCATTTACTTAAATTGTGAAACCTTTAGACCTACAATGTTAAAACGTTTATATTCATAACGGAAGATGACTAATATATTTGATAATGTGTGTTATTCACGTATGTATTTCCTTATCGTTTTTATTATCTTGTTTTCTTATCTACACGTATTGTTCTGTTATCCTTCCTCTCAATGGGGTCCGTGTATATACCGTCTTTTCCTTTTTCGTTTTTAAATTTACAAACCAAAAACGATTTCCTTTTTTGTTTTTCTTACTTCACTTTTGTAAAGGAAAAAACGAAAAACGAATTCGTTTTTCGTTCGCAAATTTGAAAAGGAAAAGACCTAGTGGTCCTTCTGGACCTATTGGGATAACATTTAATAATATATAATTCAATATAATTAATTGGATCTAACTGCACGTGCAGTAGTCGACGGACTAGACTATTGGACAGTCGTCATTCGATTGTTGGTGCCGGCCAGGCGGTGGGTGATGGTTCTGTAGTGATCTGGCCGTTATGGTGAAACTTGATAAATTTCCTTCCCCTGTGTAGCCTGTGTGTTCCGGTAGAGGCGCTATAACCGTTAATCATAATAATGATAATGAACTTTATTTAAATACTCACTTCCGGGGTATTATTCATTCCAATGTTATTTCCACAGTCTTCTGAAAAACAATATAAGTTATGTACATACGAATTGAATAACATTTAGTAACGTAAATGTAAATTCACCCTGACAGAAATTAGTTGGCAAATTGAATAACATTTAGTAACATAAATGTATATTCAGCCTGACAGAAATTTGTTGTGAATTGTGACAATTAAATCTCGTATCAAATATAAATAAATGAAATGAGACGAAGAAAGCAAAATCTGTAAACTAAATAAATTAAATTAAATGGGAAATTTAAACAAATCAATACATATAATAGCATACCATTAAATATTTTTTATTAAAACCATGTAGTAGTATTGTAGTAAACACCCACATAACAAGACATTGAAAGCATATTTGATATGATGAATTTTAGGGCATCATTTAAATGTATTCAAGCACTGCGTCATCCGTGGGTGTTCGTCACACGTTCGGAAAAGTTACCTGGTATTAAGGATGGGACGAATATTCGATTCGTGTATGTGTATGTGTATGTGTATGTGTATGTGTATGTGTATGTGTATGTGTATGTGTATGTGTATGTGTATGTGTATGTGTATGTGTATGTGTGTGTGTGTGTGTGTGTGTGTGTGTGTGTGTGTGTGTGTGTGTGTGTGTGTGTGTGTGTGTGTGTGTGCGTGAGCGTGTGCGTGTGCGTGAGCGTGTGCGTGTGCGTGTGCGTGTGCGTGTGCGTGTGCG
>CBDHHR010000672.1:10000-15000 GCA_965263245.1 Metamycoplasmataceae bacterium
TCACTGTTGTCGCCATCTCCATGGTCATCTCCGACAGGCCGACCTTGTGTTATGGCGTCACTTCCGCCATACTTGTTATGTCCACTACAGTGCTTCTTGGACTTCTCTTCCTGCCCAAGGTAAGGAGAGGTGTGGGTGTGGGTGTGGGTGTGGGTGTGGGTGTGGGTGTGGGTGTGGGTGTGGGTGTGGGTGTGGGTGTGGGTGTGGGTGTGGGTGTGGGTGTGGGTGTGGGTGTGGGTGTGGGTGTGGGTGTTGGCGTGGTTGTGTGTATGTGTATGTGTATGTGTATGTGTATGTGTATGTGTATGTGTATGTGTATGTGTATGTGTATGTGTATGTGTATGTGTATGTGTATGTGTATGTGTATGTGTATGTGTATGTGTATGTGTATGTGTATGTGTATGTGTATGTGTATGTGTATGTGTATGTGTGTGTGTGTGCGTGCGTGCGAGCGTGCGTGCGTTCGTTCGTGCGTGCGTGCGTGCGTGCATGTGTGTGTGAGTGTGTGTGGGGGATGGGTGGGTTGGTATGGGTGTGTGGGTGTGCGTACGTGTGTGCGTGTGTATATGTGCGCGTGTGTGTGCGTGCGTGTATGGGTGTGCGTATATGTATGTGTGTGTGCGCGCGCGCGTTTGCCTGTTTGCATATGTGGGGAAACGTTTATATTTGTATAAGAGCCTGGATACATGTAGAGTACATATGCTTATACGAAATGAACATTCTCACGGACATGCGTACACCTGCAGTGTACTCGCACATAAGGAAAACCCCGCATTCACGCACTCATACGTGCATAAATATACACACGCACAGTCGTACATACACGCACTCACGCAAGTATTAGCTAAGAATACATTACCTCTTCTCACATACTACTGTGGAAGTGACTTAATAAATTTATTTGCATATGTAGGATGTAATTCTAACAACGATTGCTAGCATAATGTCTCGTATTTGTAAGATTACATTTGTAAAATAAAATAATAATAGTAACAATTATAATATGTGAGTGAAAATCCGTTGAGACTGTGATAAGAAACGTCATGTACACATTCATTACAGCCATATAATGTTAAAGAAACATATATTTATGGCTCTAGGTGTACGCCATATTGAAGAACAGTGGCTCCCCCGTCGTGACGACTTCCGGTATCAGGATCGAGGCTAACACGAGGCGCTTCATGCTGGACGAGCGGAAGGAGGAACTGTACAGAGCGGAAGTGCGCAACCGAGTCTACAAGCGGGAGCTTATGGAGGTCAGGTGAACGCGTCTACTAGCATTCTAATGTCGATGGCATTTATAACAATAATTATAATGATGATGTGGAGAAGGAGGAGGACGATAATGATGATGACACTAATGATGATGATAATAACAAATAATAATAATACGATACTTTATACTACCCCTAAATTCTTGGAAACCAAACTCAGAGGCACATCAATACAAAGGGGTTGATCAATCGCAAAGTCAATAAACATTCAAATTGTCAACAGACGGACTGATATGCAGGAAGCTAGATAGTTGAGAGGCAAGGTTACAACGACAACGACAATACTAAACTGCGCCTATATCCCCGGGAATCCAAGCTCAGATGCGCAACTAGCCTCGATTACCCAGGCTCCGTGAGGTGGCAGCACTTTTCAGCCCCCCAACTCTGCCTGGGATTTTATGGGCTGCCGTTGTATCCGCCAGGGCGACCTCACCCCATATTAGGGTAGAGACGCTGATTGGCTCTCAGGCCAACTATGACATAAAAAATAAATTAACGATATACTTTAGCAAGATAATGATATTCTATGAAAAGTATTCAACATGTAACTTATATTAACAAAAAATTAATTAAAATACAAACCTGCAGTTGTTTATAAAATATGAATTACGGCAGGTTTAACCAGTATACGTGAGATGGCAGCATTGTTTAGCCACACACGGATAATAATCAAAACCCGGGAAAGTCACCAGACTGTCTTCTCGGCGTAGTTACGCAGCCGACCGACAATCGGTTAAGCGAGACTAAGGCGCAAACTGCAAAATATTTAGAAGGTCTCATCAGCGCGATCGTGAACGGGAACAGGCAAGATTCATGGAACGAATGGCGTTTCCGTCTAGAAGTGAATGACAAAGAAGATCTTTGGTGCATGCGACGTATGCAGTAGTGTTTATAAAACAACGTCCAAACACGTCCAAAGATGTTCTTAGCCTAGAACCAAGAGCCCCCTCACCCCCGCCGTATACAAATGTTCACACGTACGATTTATGTTTGTTTTCAGCTTAATCAAGAAATCAACCAGCTGGAGCGCCTCATGGCGGCTCCGTTCGACATCGATATGGCGAACGAATTGAAGTATTTACTGCCGGAGTCACAAGAGTGCGCCACTGACCCACTGTCGCTGCGTCGACGGAGACATAGGGAACTAGTCAGGTGTGTGATGTACATACATGCACTCACGCACGCACTCACGCACGCACTCACGCACGCACGCACGCACGCACGCACGCACGCATACCCGCACACACACACACACACACACACACACACACACACACACACACACACACACGCACGCACGCACGCACGCACGCACGCACGCACGCACGCAAGCACACACACAATCCTACAGTTGTGTACGAATAATCATCGTCCAGCTGGACTGAATATATCCCAGAAATGTCGGTATACGACACTATAGCATAGGAAAATACAGTTACGTTTTATATGCTTTTTTTACCGTGATGTAGGTTACATTTTACGCCTTCGAATGATGATCTGATTTCTTGGTTATCAATACTTGGTACATTTATGTCTCAAGAAAGTTGTATACAAAATTATACAGAGAATAAAATCTTGAAAGGTAATATACCCAATATATTGTATACATGTTTTTACTTTATAACATCACTCTTTTAGATATGAGTCGATCTCCGAGAAGGCCATGCGCATCTTCGAGCGGTCAATAGCGGGACTTCCGGCTCAACCGTCGATTGACAACCCGACGACATCTCAGGACGATATCGGCTCTGACATCAGTCTCCTCGCCGGCACGGAGGAAGTGAGCGTCACATCCGGTCCAGTCTCTCGGTGCAATAGCACAGCCGGTCGCGTGCAGAAACGAGGCAGCGAGACTCTCGCGTCGGACGGGATTTGCTCGGATCGTCGGAACTACAGTACTGTCGCAGAAAAGGATCGGCATTGCAACGACACGACGCTGAACACGTCAGAGACTGTTCAGACGCGCGACGAAACGTGCGACAGATGCGGATGGCCTCAGACACGCGAATCGGATGAATCACAACAGCGTCGTTACCACCAGGGAGATGCTAAACGCAACAGACTGGACAGTGTCAGCTCAAGCAAGAACAGTGCCGCGCGGCATCGTTGCAGCAATAACGACAGTGATACGAACTTTTATAAGACGTATCTGAAGCGGAAACTAAGACATAGAAACGAATATTACCGCGCGTGTTGCAGCGCGCACCATTTGATACCAAAACGTCGTAAATCCTACAGCACAGGCTGCGATAACAACAAACCGGAACACATAGCAAGAAGCGCCAGCAGGAGCAACGAGTCGCTCTACTGCAGGACGAACAACACTTCCGTTGCAGAGTCGGCTACCTCGGACAGTGACCTAGTTTGGTTACCGCGGGTGGGGGAGGAAGATTCCCTGCACACTGTGGATTATCCCGCGTCGACGGGTGCATCTCCCACGTCGGGAAGCCGCATATCAGACCGAGTAAGGGACGAGTATACGGGGGACAACTCGTCCACTGAGAGTTCTAACTCCGGGGAACGGGAGAAACGAATCAAGCGGCTTCAGCGACAACTCAATGTCCTCCAGCAAGAATTGTTGATGCTTGGCGGTTGTGACCTCGGGGTCACGTATTGTTGACATGTATAGATTTTTAGTAATAACTATAATTGTTACAGATTGGCGCAACATTTTAAAGACTGGGCATTAATGAATAAAACCAGTTTCATTCAGGAAATGTTTCCCAATTACAGCGCGTCGTTACAGAGACATCGGAGGGGTATTAACAGATAGTATGCGCTCCCGTTTCTGCAAGCTAGAAACAAAAAGTAAGCGATTATTGGTGTGTGTGTGTTTTCCACTGTTCTACATATGTAAGAATATTTACTTACATGCCTCTATTTCAGCAGCTATTTATTTTTTATAAACTTCATCTACAAATCATTTGGTGCAAAATAAAATGTTCGACATTTTGATGTTAGTATACTATGTATACTTGCGATGGTTCATCATATCTACTTAACTTTCCTATTGATAGGTTCGTTTCGTAGTATTATACATACCTTGATTGTAGCTAAGATGTCTTATAAGATTCGAACAATATTTTTTTAATTAATCATAGCAAATCAAGCTGGATAAAAGACAAATAACAGTTTATTAACAAATGCAACAAACCAAATAAATAAATAAATGCAGTGAAAACATTACCAGTATTATAGAGTAAGCGACCTCAAAAAGAGATCCACACATGCAAACGTATTTAAATATGATCATATAAAACAGCAATATCAGACTGAATCGTTATCTATCGCAATATTATTTCGTCTGTTTGTTTGTTTATAACATATCTCAATGAGTTGTCAACGACAACGCCATTGTTTCGTCAGAATACTGTTCAACACATTATAAATTAAATACGACCAATTAAACCCGCAGTAGTGAAACGACGCAAACCGCACATTTTCTTGACACAAAGATTACAAAACATACCGTCGTCTATAGGCACACGCGTTCTCAGTTTTCATGGAAATCAACACCCGCCTATTATGTGATGTTATCCATCTAATTATGTCTGTGGCGCTGCACTTTCTCCGTCTGTCATTGTGCCTTGCATATGGTGTTTTGCCATGCCTTTCGGTCACGTGACATACCCGTACCGTCTCAGCTTTCGTCTTCTTACCGCACACAGATGGTTCCTTTCCACGTCGCTCTGTGCCGACTGCTGCCCCTAATATACCTAACTGCCC
>CBDHHR010000672.1:20000-22500 GCA_965263245.1 Metamycoplasmataceae bacterium
AGAATAGTAACGTAACTCACTCTTACACACACACACACCCTCACACACACACACACACACACACACACACACACACACACACACACACACACACACACACACACACACACACACACACTCACACTCACACTCACACACACACACACACACACACACACACACACACACACACACACACACTCACACACACACACACACACACACACACACTCACACACACACACACACACACACACACACAGACACACACACACACACACACACACACACACACACACACACACAGACACAGACACAGACACAGACACACACACACACATATATATATATATATATATATATATATATATATATATATATATATATATATATATATATATATAATATAAATCATCCACAAAATACTAATGTAATAATAATGTGTTATGTATTTCATTATTATATTGATATAATCGTATTTTTAATATTATTATTTTATTAGAAACAATTATATAACTATATTATAATAAATTAAATTAAAATATAAATACTAGAATATCCCTCGACATCTCTTCAAGTTGTCCGGCATTCAGTAATTCAATCTGCTCTTCCCGTCTAAGTAGCAGATGAAATTGTTAGATTTACCTGGATCATCACAGTTGAGAGTGTCCGCTCACACCGGATCGGATCCAGGATTGTCCATGGCAGTAGGATCGTCAAGTCAAGAAGAACAAGGATGACGACGCCAAAGAGGAGGTGCTCGTCCCGTGTCATCTGTGACGTACAGATGTGAGAAACACGTGACACAGCGAGTTTTAATATGTCTCATTTAACCAATGGTCATCAATCAATCATTGGCGATTAACGAGCATAGCAGTATCGTGTTCAACTGCTTAGAATAGTTTATAGCAGCGTGGTCAGATTACTTAGCTAATCGCAAATCGGATTTTCGAGCACTTTGTATGTTTTATTTTATGTTTATCCGCAACCAGTTTAATAAAATCAGTGAGATTATTTTATCAATCGTTGAATCATTTACATTTATGTACATAAGTGTCATCCAACCTCCCCTCCCCTCCTCTTCCCTCTCCTCCTCCCTCTCCCCACCATTACAAGGTTTGGGTGTTGTGAGTTTACCACCCAAACACTATTACTGTCAACTTGAATTAATATTTATTTTCGCTCGCCTGGTGGCGCCACTGTATCGACAAAAAACAATAGTTCTCCGCTCACTACCGCTGCATGGCAAACACAGGTATAAACCGGTACTCGATACGGTATGTTACATAGCCAATCGACAATAATAAAAGATCCTGTGAATCTTCCATAACGAAGTAAACTTCATAAAATTGAACGACACCGATTCAACATCCCGGCCGTCTCTTGTTCGAAAAGGGCGATGGTCAAAACGTCTGATGGTTAAAAGTACTTTCAATCTAATTGAATTTAACTGAATATAATCTAACTTAACCCTAAACCTAACACTAACCCTAACCCTAAAACTACCTCTAAACATAAATATGTTTGCACATCTGAACAGCCATAAACGGGTATTTGGACGTGGAGGGGTAGCAAATAGCCATCGCCCTAGACAACCGTGTAGCGTGTCGTATGTCATGTGACACAAACGGTACACACCGCGTATCGTACAGGTGCAAATGGTAGACTGCTCAAACGTTTACCTTTCCATCGACGGCGAGATTCTTGAAGATCATGTAGACGCGCCAAGACTTGGCGAATATGGCGCCGTAGATAATTGTGAACGATATCGAGAGCAAGTAGGCAGACGCCTGAAAGAACGAATTTTGATTATGATAACTTATTCAGTTATAATCGTAACATTCTGCATGAACATTCGTTCATGGTGGAATTGAGGTATAACTCAGACGATCTCTGATACACAGCACACAACACACACATACACACACACATACACACACACACACACACACACACACACACACACACACACACACACACACACACACACACACACACACATACATACATACATACATACATACATACATACACGCAACACACACACATACACATACACATACACATACACATACACATACACATACACATACACATACACATACACATACACATACACATACACATACACATACACATACACATACACATACACATACACATACACATACACATACACATACACATACACATACACATACACATACACATACACATACACATACACATACACATACACATACACATACACATATACATACAAATACATACATGTTTAATTATGGTATACTAGTATATTAAACTATCTCCCATATATTATATATTATATTATGTCATATATATATATATATATATATATATATATATATATATATATGTGTGTGTGTGTGTGGAAGGTAGTTTAATATATCAATATACCATAATTAAACAATATATTCCGTATACACTCAATATAGTTGCGTGGGTCTGATATTTTTAAACAATCAGTATATAGGAGTCTTTTGTAAGTATTAATACTTAC
>CBDHHR010000672.1:27500-30000 GCA_965263245.1 Metamycoplasmataceae bacterium
TACGTACGTACGTACATACATACATACATACATACATACATACATACATACATACATACATACATACATACATACATACATACATACATACATACATACATACATACATACATACATACATACATACATACATACATACATACTCAGATGTCTGGTAGACATACTTACTTGCATGAGGACTCCACTTCTGCGTTCGGTCTGCCGGATCATAGATACCTATCCGTGAGGTACTTAATCCTGCGAATGAATACGAATTATTTAAAATAGCTCTCCTCTAAAATCGATTTATTTAACACATTTATTTACTAAAATGGTCACATAGCCTATGTGTAATATACTTGTGCAAACGTACGTACGTACGTACGTACGTACGTACACACATACACCACATGTGTATATAAACACACACATAATTATATATATATATATATATATATATATATATATATATATATATATATATATATATATAATGTATATACATAGATATATACACCACCATACAATAATAACAACGACAATTTTGCACAGATATTTAGGTATACTAAATATAAATTACTGATGGTATTGACTTATTACAATGTTCATTTCACTCCAGTCTCTTGACACTAATCACTTGCCTGATTTATAAAGGTTTTAAAAGTACGCAATTGCCCCGATGCCATCATTTATGAGCGTTTGTTTCACCTAAAAAGAGGTATTACACAATTTATGCAAATTATCAGAGTTGTTCAAAATTGACGCTTGGGAAGTCAAGCTGAATTTGCCCTAGTACCTTATGAGTACAAATCAACGAAAACGTTCATAGGATAGAACAGTTATAGGTTCACAATTGAACACATGTGACTGTCAACTGGACAAATTCTTAAATTTATCATTATGCGATCAACTTTGGGTGAGTTGGGCGTTCTGTTCATCGCAATGGTTTTCAGTGAAATTTTAACACAGTTGTTTTTTCACCCAACCTCATCCCTTTAGCGCGTATGCGTTGTTGATTTCAAAAATATTTTTTGCCATCCTAGCATAGACACGACACCGGAAGCTTAGTGCGTGGAGAAATGACGAAATAAGGAAAGGGTAGTTTACCTTGTAGAAGATATATTCCAACATTCATTTGTCGGACGCCTTCGTCACTGAATCTCAGCCGACCCTAAGACAAAACATACACATTTCAATAAGTACATTGTGTGACCTAGGCTTATGTAATTCAATAAAACATTTCCCGGGCAGGCTGGATTACGCCGGCACACACACAAGTACATACACAACACACACCCACGTACATGCATGCATGCATACATGCATGCATACATGCATACATGCATGCATGCATGCATGCATGCAATGCATGCATGCATGCATGCATGCATGCATGCATGCATGCATACATACATACATACATACATACATACATACATACATACATACATACATACATACATACATACATACATACATACATACATACATACATACATACATACATACATACATACATACATACATACATACATACATACGTACATACATACATACATACATACATACACACACACATACATACATATACACACAAACACAAGCACACGCACACGCACACGCACACGCACACGCACACGCACACGCACACGCACACGCACACGCACACGCACACGCACACGCACACGCACACGCACACGCACACGCACACGCACACGCACACGCACGCACGCACGCCCGCACGCACGCGCACACACACACACACACACACACACACACACACACACACACACACACACACACACACACACACACGTACCGTCATGCCGTGTGTGTCTGTGAGCCGGAGAAGACTCGAGATGTTGGCGGTGAAAGTCTCTTGCTTCGCGGCCCGGTCGTAGTCGTCTCGCAGTAGCAGTCTCTCCAGTGCCCCCAGCAGTACACCGGCCGTATCGTAGGCGAGACCCGCCTCGTATGGCAGTCTCGACGTCTCTCCCGGCGTCGACGTCACATCCGGTACAGCAACGTTCGCCCGCATCGCAAATTTCTGTAGATTTGTGAAAGATATGTTTCAGCGAATTGTGATATATCTGTTATTTAGTTTATGTTATTTATTTATTATTACTTATTTTAATTATATACTAATTATAATGTTTCTTTTTTTCTACTATACCATAATACTTCACGTACTGTTAATATGTTAGAAATGTCTGAACTACACTTGGCATACATTTTTAATGTTAATGTAATATCATATTTACATATATACATTTATGTATAATAATATATATATATATATATATATATATATATATATATATATATATATATATATATATATATTAGGATTCTATATACTTTTACAATGTTTGTACGCGCTTAATAAATGCGGGTTATAATAATAATAATAATAATAATAATAATAATAATAATAATAATAATAATAATAATAATAATAATAATAATAATAATAATAATAATAATAAAATATGTGGATGTTTGAAGGCGTGTTTTCAAAGTG
>CBDHHR010000673.1:0-8023 GCA_965263245.1 Metamycoplasmataceae bacterium
ATTGCTATATACATTTTATAATGAGGATGGAAGAGAGGATATATATATATATATATATATATATATATATATATATATATATATATATATATATATATATATATATATATATAGATGTGTGTGTGTGTGTGTGTGTGTGTGTGTGTGTGTGTGTGTAGGGGAAGTATTCAAGACAGAACGGGAGATCAATAATTCCCAATTATTTGGAGAAATAGCACAATATGAAACAAACAGAGAGCGAAACACACTAATGAAATGTCAAAGCCATTTTAGCCCCGGTCTTTCTCCCCCCCCCCACCCACGCACATAGTGGACGAGCATCTTTCCCCGCTCTCGCGTAGTTGTATCACAAACATAAGATTTCATGTAAACTGTTAAAGGCGCAGACTTACTCATGGCGGGTAGCAGACATCTGATGTATTGTTTGACGTTGCACATGGGCGGCTGATCTGCAACAAATCGCAAGTATTAATTACTATTTGGTAAAGACTATTTCAGATTTCCTTATGTCTGTATTGGGCTCTGTTATGTAAGTATGTATCCGTGTGAGTGTATTTTTGTAGTATTAGCGTAAATAACGTGCACAATCAATGGCCCAGGCAATGTGCTAACAACGCAAGCTGAACTGCATTCACCTAAGTCTAATCCAGGCATGAAATAATTTCGACATCCACACTTCTCGAATGCGAATTTTGTTCTGCATTCCCCGTAGCAAGCCGCCTGCGAATAACGATCGAAGTAGCGCAACGTCTTCCCTTTCATGCAGTCTCCGTGAGGCGGCGGCAGATTGATCTCCTGCAACATGGAAATGAAACAGAATAGTAATGGCAAAGTGAACAAATATACGTGATACGTGAGTGGACAAATGCACTAGTTGTGGTCGGTATTTATAATATATATATATATATATATATATATATATATATATGTGTGTGTGTGTGTGTGTGTGTGTGTGTGTGTGTGTGTGTGTGTGTGTGTGTGTGTGTGTGTGTGTGTGTGTGTGTGTGTGCACATTTGTACGCACACATTCATGGGTATCGTAATTAAGCCAAAGTCACAGGTGTCATTAAATATTACTAGCATATATGAAATGCAATAATTGACTTGGTTTAATTACGAAGTCCACCAAAAACACGCATTCAAACCCATTGAATTCAATATGAGCAACTTCAATAGCATTAAGCGACACATATTGGACGTACAACAGATCGTCCCCTACGCTAGTTAGTCCACTTCATAGAGACAATGCTTTCACTCGATGTCACTCACATTTGAGGCGTCGACGGCAGCAAACACGTGCCTTCCGACGGGGATGGCTTTTCCAAAGTTCTCTACTTGAGGAACCTCGTCGTGGGCGTGAAGAAGTAACTTGAGTCCGACAGCATTGTGTGGACCTTTCGTGTACTGGTAATGTTCTATATTCAGCAGTAGTTGTAGTCCGTGTTTCTCTCCTACACAAGATTTGTAATTTATAAGTGTCCAGTCCCGCACTTGACAATTATTTTAACATTTCCAGTAAAGGATGCAAATTGGTGCTACTGTGTTTAAGTAGACGTCGCAGTTTTATACTGAATGTCGTTGTACGTACGTAATCGCTCCCAGCTATGCTGTAACATGTGTGGTGTACGTGATGTCACGCTTAGCGAAGTGGCCATACAACATAACATTTTTTAAATGCATTAAAAAATTACTTCTTCGTTGTTTAATATTTACGTCTCTAAATTATGACAAATATCTACAGTATGATGTTCCTAAGGTCATGAAATACTCGTTATTAAATGTTAACATTCTAGTTAGTATTTTACCAGTTGCGTTGACAATGGAGTTGTCGTCGATCCGGGCATTGAAGGTGTAGCAGATCCCGGCGTCAGTGACGGTCTGAACGAAGTCTTTGTGACTGCATGGCTTACCCTTGAACCTACAACTGGGGTGTACAGAAAACATGATAAGCAACAGAGGAAACCCAGGATTATTTGCACAGATCATTTGTTTCATGCGAAAGTTTCAATATGTGGCAGTTGATCAATATTTATCTGCCGATAGTCTTCGTCTATAAGATAATTGCGAAAAACTATTAGGTTATTACGCCAATATTGTCGAGGTAACGGCAAGTGCCAAAGCGTATTATAAAATTGAAATTAAATTAAATTAAAATCTTTTGTTCAGTGTATATTTAAATGTGTCCACCGTGGCTGCTGATACAACACCTAGAGTTACTTCATTCAAGTGTTTAACTTTTCTATTAATAAAAACATATATTAGCATAAACTTGAAGGGATCGTTCACGGCGGTCACGAGTGAGTTTACTTGACTAAACTAGGTCACTCAGCAAATGACTGCCATTTCAAAGTTACCATCATTAATGCCATGTTGCTTTCCCGACTGTTATTACCCATTACAAATTTTGCTGCTCGTCGTTTTCCCGAGTTAGGTAATATTTAAATTTGGTGTATGGTTCCCAAGCAGCGCTCGTGTATTCAATGCTAGGATGAATCAGTGTAAAGTAAGTAATGCAAATCACGATTAGATTTGAAATATAGGTGGGATATGTGAATGTTCTATCTGAGGCCATCACATAACTCCACACCTAGGGTTTTAATATACAAGATCCTGATTGTCTCCATTAGTGGTACACTGATTATGATACACAGTTCTCTTACTAGAGATACGCATAACTGAGCATTACATATTAATATGCATCTGCCAATCAGACCACCAGCCTCTTCAAGTTAGACTGGAGGGCTTCTGCATCATTACTATCGTTGACACAGCCATGCAGAATACAATCTACAGCAAAAAGCAAAATGTCCGAGGTGACGCCTTCTCTTATATCATATCCGAGGTGACGCCTTCTCTTATATCATATCCGAGGTGACGCCTTCTCTTATATCATATCCGAAGTGACGCCATCTCTTATATCATATCCGAGGTGACGCCTTCTCTTATATCATATCCGAGGTGACACCTTCTCTTATATCATATCCGAAGTGACGCCATCTCTTATATCATATCCGAGGTGACGCCTTCTCTTATATCATATCCGAAGTGACGCCTTCTCTTATGTCATATCCGAGGTGACGCCTTCTTTTATGTCATATCCGAGGTGACGCCTTCTCTTATATCATATCCGAGGTGACGCCTTCTCTTATATCATATCCGAGGTGACGCCTTCTCTTATATCATATCCGAGGTGACGCCTTCTCCTATATCATATCCGAGGGGACGCCTTTTCCTATATAATATCCGAGGTGACACCTTCTCTTATATCATATCCGAGGTGACGCCTTCTCTTATATCATATCCGAGGTGACACCTGCTCTTATATCATATCCGAGGTGACGCCTTCTCTTATATCATATCCGAGGTGACACCTTCTCTTATATCATATCCGAAGTGACGCCTTCTCTTATATCATATCCGAGGTGACACCTTCTCTTATATCATGTCCGAGGTGACGCCTTCTCTTATATCATGTCCGAGGTGACGCCTTCTTTTATATCATATCCGAGGTGACGCCTTCTTTTATATCATATCCGAGGTGACGCCTTCTCTTTTATCATATCCGAGGTGACGCCTTCTCTTATATCATATCCGAGGTGACACCTTCTCTTATATCATATGCGAGGTGACGCCATCTCTTATATCATATCAGAGGTGACGCCTTCTCTTATATCATATCCGAGATGACACCTTCTCTTATATCATATCAGAGGTGACGCCTTCTCTTTTATCATATCCGAGGTGACGCCTTCTCTTATATCATATCCGAAGTGACGCCTTCTCTTATATCATATCCGAGGTGACGCCTTCTCTTATATCATATCCGAAGTGACGCCTTCTCTTATATCATATCCGAGGTGACGCCTTCTCTTATATCATATCCGAGGTGACGCCTTCTTTTATATCATATCCGAGGTGACACCTTCTCTTATATCATATCCGAGGTGACACCTTCTCTTATATCATATCCGAGATGACACCTTCTCTTATATCATATCCGAGGTGACGCCTTCTCTTTTATCATATCCGAGGTGACGCCTTCTCTTATATCATATCCGAAGTGACGCCTTCTCTTATATCATATCCGAGGTGACGCCTTCTCTTTTATCATATCCGAGGTGACGCCTTCTCTTATATCATATCCGAGGTGACGCCTTCTCTTATATCATATCCGAGGTGACGCCTTCTCTTATATCATATCCGAGGTGACGCCTTCTTTTATATCATATGCGAGGTGACGCCTTCTCTTATATCATGTCCGAGGTGACGCCTTCTTTTATATCATATCCGAGGTGACGCCTTCTTTTATATCATATCCGAGGTGACGCCTTCTCTTATATCATGTCCGAGGTGACGCCTTCTTTTATATCATATCCGAGGTGACGCCTTCTTTTATATCATATCCGAGGTGACACCTTCTTTTATATCATATCCGAGGTGACGCCATCTCTTATATCATATCAGAGGTGACGCCTTCTCTTATATCATATCCGAGATGACACCTTCTCTTACATCATATCCGAGGTGACGCCTTCTCTTTTATCATATCCGAGGTGACGCCTTCTCTTATATCATATCCGAAGTGACGCCTTCTCTTATATCATATCCGAGGTGACGCCTTCTCTTTTATCATATCCGAGGTGACGCCTTCTCTGATATCATATCCGAGGTGACGCCTTCTTTTATATCATTGACATATAACAGAACAAATGAAGTGGGCCAATATAGTGCCCTGTGGTAAACCAAACTCAACAATCACTTCTTCTCACGATTCGCCATCTACATTTTTCTGTCCGTAAGCCAATTTGAAATCCAGTTGCTGACACCTCCACTGAACCCCCCCCTCTACCAATACTGTACAGACGTTTGATTATTCATCGGACACGGTGTAAAACCTTAGATAATTCTAATATTAGAAGATCAGTTTGGTGACCCTGATCTATGTCCTTCGTCTATAGTTTCTAATCACCATGCTCACTTATAAAATAGTATAGTCATCCCGGTAATATGTTTCATATCGTTACTTATATTGCCCTATAAAACATGTAATAAGGGCAGTTACTATTTCCGATGGTTTTCGAACAAATGCTGTTCATAACCTTCTTTTGTAATAAAGCGATCACTTTAACAACTTACGACACCACCATATGTTCCTTCTTGTGAGCGTTCTTCACGTAGACGTCGTACATCGACACGTTGCCGACGTCCCATCGACGGTAGTTGAAGGAGGAGATGGACGACTCGTCCGTGCTTTTGTACATTTCACTCAGCCAGTCGTACATATCATTACTGGCAGCAGCAGTTATTCTGCAGCGGTCATAGTAAGACGTGTAATGGTTATTTCCAACATCACAATACATCGTTAGAATAACATTAATGGTTGGTTGTACCTTTGATTGCTCCTTACCAGTGTTTGGTTTTGCACACACTATCAGAAGTTTTATTCCATACACAGTACATGAAATTATGCCGATGAATGAACACATTGAATACATTTTTTAAACCAGGAAATCTAGACACTCATAATTCAATAGGTACCACCTGAATGCGTTCTCGCTGCAAATCGTGACGGCCGGAAATATGACCTTTCCGTCATTCTGCATTGTAATCTTCATGTTAACTGGCCAGCTCAAGTAGAATCTGATCCTGTCTTGACATTGGTAGGTGAATATCGATGTGGTCGTGAGAATGATGACCAGCCAGAGTACACTGCGTGTGTGAATGTAGTTATTAATACAAATTAATATTAACTATTTACATATACTATGTTTTAATTGTTTGTGAAATTTCTCGTTTGACGTAGGACATTGCGCGTGCATGAATATTACAAGGTTTGGTTTGATCTGTGTGTATGTTTGTTACATTTTGATTGTTTGTTGTTTGTTTATTTTATTATTTCTACAGCTTGACTTTTTTTCCGATAAATAGTATATATATAATTTCGTTCATGAATGTTCTCATATGCATGCAAACACAAACAAACACACTTGCCGACAAACAAACACGCACACCAACATCATCAAATTGAAATACTCATGCTTGCACAATTTCCGAAAACACACACTCCCCCCCCTCTCTCTCTCTCACACACATAAGATATATATATATATATATATATATATATATATATATATATATATATATATATATATATATATATATATCTTATGTGTGTGTGTGGGAGAGTGAGAGAGAGAGGGGGGAGTGTGTGTTTTCGGAAATTGTGCAAGCATGAGTATTTCAATTTGATGATGTTGGTGTGCGTGTTTGTTTGTCGGCAAGTGTGTTTGTTTGTGTTTGCATGCATATGAGAACATTCATGAACGAAATTATTACCACAGCTTGACATTAATTTATTCCAACAGAACTATTATGATTACGAAGTAACAAGAGTAATCGTTATAATTATACATATAATAGTATGTTGTAACCATTGGTAAAATATCACGTTTGACCTAAGCGAATGAGTATTACAGATTGTGGCTAAGTGTATGAATTATTATTTGTTTGTTTGTGTATGTATGTATGTGTATGTGTGTGTGTGTGTGTGTGTGTGTGTGTGTGTGTGTGTGTGTGTGTGTGTGTGTGGTGTGTGTGTGGTGTGTGTGTGTGTGTGTGTGTGTGTGTGTGTGTGTGTGTGTGTGTGTGGGTGTGTGTATGTGTGTGTGTGTGTGTGTGTGTGTGTGTGTGTGTGTGTGTGTGTGTGTGTGTGTGTGTGTGTGTGTGTGTGTGTGTGTGTGGGTGTGTGGTGTGTGTGTGGTGTGTGTGTGTGTGTGTGTGTGTGTGTGTGTGTGTGTGTGGTGTGTGTGTGTGTGTGTGTGTGTGTGTGTGTGTGTGTGTGTGTGTGGTGTGTGTGTGTGTGTGTGTGTGTGTGTGGTGTGTGTGGTGTGTGTGTGTGGTGTGTGTGTGTGTGTGTGTGTGTGTGTCTGTGTTTACCTGAATATGTCCTGCCTGTTAAAGCAGTGAAACGACTGTTGTGACACGAAGTTTCTTACCGTCGGACGGCGTGGAAGTTTGGTTCAGCGACGTTCCGCAGACCATGAAAAGTGGTCGTTTCACAGAAGGTTTTCAGAGTGTCCCAACCAGCAACCTTCGTCTGCATCTCCAACTGGCCGACGTTGCTGTCCTTGTCATCGCTGAGAGGACCCTCAACCGAAGTTTTTGCTTGAGAACTCGTCCTGTCTCTCGGACCCTTGCTGCTGTCTTCCTTCGACATGTCGCCTTGCAGTCTTAGCAATAGTACCTTCAATCAACTCGACAGATGCGCGCATGCTTAACGGTTCTTCCTCGTGGTCATGACTTGTATTTATTTCCTGACGAATAACAACGCGACTCGTTCCACTGGGACATTTGCCAGTTGACATTTTCGCAAAGGCACTTAGATGGCTTGAGTGTTAATAGGATTATTGTTAATTATTCATTGATGTTTGCCACACTGATAGAGTCGCGTTACATTTGGAGAGTAAAAGTACTAATTGACATGTCAAACCAAAGTTAATTCCATTTACGTGATTACCTGCACTGGGCACAGCAAGCCGTTCCCAGACAGTATGTCTTGTGCTATCCTATGCCAGGTGGCGCCCTTACAGTTCATGACGTACACGTCTATGTATATTAAAGGACCATGCAAACCTGAGTATAAAACAACCTCAAACCATTAAGTAATGTCTACTGTAACATATGGCATTATTTTAATTTAATTTTTAAATCATTTCGTAAATGTTTAAGGAAAATTACTGAATCTCTACGGAGCCTAGCATTTTGGGTATTTCACCTGCGCGGTCTGACGCCACACGTCCACTACCGCCAACGCCGCGGGCGGACAAAACAAAATAAACTCCATCCATTGAATCGCGAAATGCGCACATGCCGAAACTATACGGCGATATTTTCATTTCTGACCAAACCATCAAAACGACTATCTACAGCTGCTAAATTTCTCCTCGCAAATCTTATATACACATACACACATTAGGTTTCAAAGTAAAATATTATTACTTGCGTTACTGATACGAATACAATT
>CBDHHR010000674.1:0-12500 GCA_965263245.1 Metamycoplasmataceae bacterium
GACAAGGAGGCAGGCAGGCAGGCAGACAGACACAGACCGACAACAGACAGACAGACAGACAGACAGACAGACAGACAGACAGACAGACAGACAGACAGACAGACAGACAGACAGACAGACAGACAGACAGACAGACAGACAGACAGACAGACAGACAGACAGACAGACAGACAGACAGACAGACAGAGACAGACAGACAGACAGACAGAACAGACAGACAGACAGACAGACAGACAGACAGACAGACAGACAGACAGACAGACAGACAAGACAGACAGACAGACACGCAAACACGCAGACAGACAGATATACGTATATATATATATATATATATATATATATATATATATATATATACACATACATACATACATACATACATACATACATACATACATACATACATACATACATACATACATACATACATACATACATACATACATACATACATACATACATACATACCATCCCAATTAATAATTGGTTTTCTTTGTTCTACAGTTTCTCTGGACGGCCGACCTCACGTTCCGCCATCGCCATTTAAGAACATAGTTGATCTTTCGATGAAGGCGACGATGCAATCTGCGGTAGGTAGATAATATATAATATATAAATTATATATATATATATATATATATATATATATAAACATTAATGCTGGGGACTAGTGGTGGTATGAGATATTTATGTGTGTGTGTGTATATATATATATATATATATATATATATATATATATATATATATATATATATATATATATATATATATATATATATATATATATGAGACGTGTTTAGGCTGCCATTTTGTTTATCGTTTGACGGAGTTTGCTAAGCAACCTGGGCACATCAAATGGACCGATGTTCAAGTCCAACAACACATTTTTCTCTGGGCACTTTAACACAACATTGCCTGCATCTTTTGGAAGATGTCCATAAAGCCTCCGGCTACGTCTGCCCGTTGTCTCTGCCATGGGAATGAAAAACGTTCCACAGAGGGAAATGGAACGCTCTGTCATGGAAACACACAACTAGTAGTCTTAATCTAAACAACAAGTGGCATTAGCAGTTCCCTGAACACTTGCTTTGGTAATGAAGAGGGCCGCGAGGTCTCGGCTGGGCGGGAACCGACGCTTTGTCAGTTATAAAATAAATACATAAATAAGTAGTATTGATTTAAAATAAATATTTTAAGATTAAAGAAATATAATAAATAAATAAAAATGTATACTGATTGAAAATAAATTATTGTCTAATTACATTTTAAACCTACTTAAACTACGTTAAGCCATTAAAATATAAACTTGGATTTATCGATAATCGTGATAACTTGAGATTTGTAGATAAACGTATTTAGGTTTTATTGATGAATGTTATTTACACGGGGATAAAACTGCTTAATATGTTTGCTTTCTTTGCTCTAAAGGCCCTGAGTCTCCTGCCTGATGGTAGCATATTATAATATTGAGACACGATGTGATACAAGTCACTCATGATTTTATACCCTTTCTCTTCGCTCTCGACTCATACAGCTGATTTAGTCCAGTCTGTCTCAGTCCCATAACTTTACTTCCTGCATCAATAATACGTTCAACTTGCATCTATTCTCCACACTCAAACTACCAAACTAGCAGACAAGACAATATGTCAAAACAGATTCAATGAAGCTACAATAAAACATATGCAGAGTCTTTGGTCTCACACCAAAATGTATTAATCTGAACATGCAGAACATTCTCTGATGACATTTCTTTACAATGTTGTTGGTGTTGCATTCAAGGCGAGTTTGTTATCCAAAACTCTGCCTAGATAGTTATACTCAATAACTCTTTCGACAGTCACACCATCAATAACTGGCTCACCCACATCCCCCTTCCTTCTGAGGTCGACTGCCATCTCCCTGGTCCTGTCCACTTTTAAGTCTAAGTAGTTGTCCTTACACCATATTGTCACTTCAGTGACCTGCTGATTAAAATGACTGCCTGAGTTTGAGAAATCTGCTAAGGCAGAGTCATCACAGTATGAATAAACACTGAATATCGTTACAATGGTGTGTCTTGCACACTTAAGTAGGGTCTACGCAAAACACTGACATTGGTATAGTAATAATGAAAATGTCTTCACCGTTAGTTCCTGATTGGCTAAGTGCATTTCGGAATGTAAAACAATTGCGTGGCTGACGCGTCGCAGACTTGATTTAATGCGTATATATATATATATATATATATATATATATATATATATATATATATATCGCGTTTACTTGTTTGCGATTATTTGTGTTAAATATCAAACATTACATTCTACGACGCGATAAATACTGGATAACGAGAGCTATGTCCTCAAGATAGACGTCTCAAGATAGCCGTCACTTACGTACGCACGCACACATACACGCACACAAACACACGCCCAGTGTAATTGTATTATACCCCCTACTTCGAGATCGAAAACGACGTTGGAATCCCAAACAAATTGAAACTTTAATTTACATTAAAATGAAAATATATCGGCTTTAGCATTCAAGGCTTCCAGTTGTAATATATTTAGTGCATTTTACATTTTATGAGATATTTGAAACACATTAATGTTGGGGCCCAGTGGTGGATATTTGAAACACATTAATGTTGAGGCCTAGTGGTGGTATGAGATATTTGAAACACATTAATGTTGAGGCCTTGTGGTGGTATGATATATTTGAAACACATTAATGTTGGGGCCTAGTGGTGGTATGAGATATTTGAAACACATTAATGTTGGGGCCTAGTGGTGGTATGAGATATTTGAAACACAACAATGTTGGGGCCTAGTGGTGGTATGAGATATTTGAAACACATTAATGTTGAGGCCTAGTGGTGGTATGATATATTTGAAACACATCATTAATGTTGGGGCCTAGTAGTGGTATGAGATATTTGAAACACATTAATGTTGGGGCCTAGTGGTGGTATGAGATATTTGAAACACATTAATGTTGGGGCCTAGTGGTGGTATGAGATATTTGAAACACATTAATGTTGAGGCCTAGTGGTGGTATGAGATATTTGAAACACATCAATGTTGGGGCCTAGTGGTGGTATGAGATATTTGAAACACATTAATGTTGGGGCCTAGTGGTGGTATGAGATATTTGAAACACATTAATGTTGGGGCCTAGTGGTGGTATGAGATATTTGAAACACATTAATGTTGGGGCCTAGTGGTGGTATGAGATATTTGAAACACATCAATGTTGGGGCCTAGTGGTGGTATGAGATATTTGAAACACATTAATGTTGGGGCCTAGTGGTGGTATGAGATATTTGAAACACATTAATGTTGGGGCCTAGTGGTGGTATGAGATATTTGAAACACATTAATGTTGTTGAGGCCTAGTGGTGGTATGAGATATTTGAAACACATTAATGTTGAGGCCTAGTGGTGGTATGAGATATTTGAAACACATTAATGTTGGGGCCTAGTGGTGGTATGAGGAAACACATTAATGTGAGGCCTAGTGGTGGTATGAGATATTTGAAACACATTAATGTTGAGGCCTAGTGGTGGTATGAGATATTTTGAAACACATTAATGTTGGGGCCTAGTGGTGGTATGAGATATTTGAAACACATTAATGTTGGGGCCTAGTGGTGGTATGAGATATTTGAAACACATTAATGTTGGGGCCTAGTGGTGGTATGAGATATTTGAAACACATTAATGTTGGGGCCTAGTGGTGGTATGAGATATTTGAAACACTTTAATGTTGGGGCCTAGTAGTGGTATGAGATATTTGAAACACATTAATGTTGGGGCCTAGTGGTGGTATGAGATATTTGAAACACATTAATGTTGGGGCCTAGTGGTGGTATGAGATATTTGAAACACATTAATGTTGGGGCCTAGTGGTGGTATGAGATATTTGAAACACATTAATGTTGAGGCCTAGTGGTGGTATGAGATATTTGAAACACATTAATGTTGGGGCCTAGTGGTGGTATGAGATATTTGAAACACATTAATGTTGGGGCTTAGTGGTGGTATGAGATATTTGAAACACATTAATGTTGGGGCCTAGTGGTGGTATGAGATATTTGAAACACATTAATGTTGGGGCCTAGTGGTGGTATGAGATATTTGAAACACATCAATGTTGGGGCCTAGTGGTGGTATGAGATATTTGAAACACATGAATGTTGGGGCCTAGTAGTGGTATGAGATATTTGAAACACATTAATGTTGGGGCCTAGTGGTGGTATGAGATATTTTAAACACATCAATGTTGGGGCCTAGTGGTGGTATGATATATTTGAAACACATTAATGTTGGGGCCTAGTGGTGGTATGAGATATTTGAAACACATTAATGTTGGGGCCTAGTGGTGGTATGAGATATTTGAAACACATTAATGTTGAGGCCTAGTGGTGGTATGAGATATTTGAAACACATCAATGTTGAGGCCTAGTGGTGGTATGAGATATTTGAAACACATCAATGTTGGGGCCTAGTGGTGGTATGAGATATTTGAAACACATTAATGTTGGGGCCTAGTAGTGGTATGAGATATTTGAAACACATTAATGTTGGGGCCTAGTGGTGGTATGAGATATTTGAAACACATTAATGTTGGGGCCTAGTGGTGGTATGAGATATTTGAAACACATTAATGTTGGGGCCTAGTGGTGGTATGAGATATTTGAAACACATTAATGTTGGGGCCTAGTGATGGTATGAGATATTTGAAACACATTAATGTTGGGGCCTAGTGGTGGTATGAGATATTTGAAACACATTAATGTTGAGGCCTTGTGGTGGTATGAGATATTTGAAACACATGAATGTTGGGGCCTAGTAGTGGTATGAGATATTTGAAATACATCAATGTTGGGGCCTAGTGGTGGTATGAGATATTTGAAACACATTAATGTTGGGGCCTAGTGGTGGTATGAGATATTTGAAGCACATTAATGTTGGGGCCTAGTGGTGGTATGAGATATTTGAAACACATTAATGTTGAGGCCTAGTGGTGGTATGAGATATTTGAAACACATTAATGTTGGGGCCTAGTGGTGGTATGAGATATTTGAAACACATCAATGTTGGGGCCTAGTGGTGGTATGAGATATTTGAAACACATCAATGTTGAGGCCTAGTAGTGGTATGAGATATTTGAAACACATTAATGTTGGGGCCTAGTGGTGGTATGAGATATTTGAAACACATTAATGTTGAGGCCTTGTGGTGGTATGAGATATTTGAAACACATGAATGTTGGGGCCTAGCAGTGGTATGAGATATTTGAAACACATCAATGTTGGGGCCTACTAGTGGTATGAGATATTTGAAACACATCAATGTTGGGGCCTAGTGGTGGTATGAGATATTTGAAGCACATTAATGTTGGGGCCTAGTGGTGGTATGAGATATTTGAAGCACATTAATGTTGGGGCCTAGTGGTGGTATGAGATATTTGAAACACATTAATGTTGAGGCCTAGTGGTGGTATGAGATATTTGAAACACATTAATGTTGGGGCCTAGTGGTGGTATGAGATATTTGAAACACATTAATGTTGGGGCCTAGTGGTGGTATGAGATATTTGAAACACATCAATGTTGGGGCCTAGTGGTGGTATGAGATATTTGAAACACATTAATGTTGGGGCCTAGTGGTGGTATGAGATATTTGAAACACATTAATGTTGGGGCCTAGTGGTGGTATGAGATATTTGAAACACATTAATGTTGGGGCCTAGTGGTGGTATGAGATATTTGAAACACATTAATGTTGGGGCCTTGTGGTGGTATGATATATTTGAAACACATTAATGTTGGGATTAATGTTGGGGCCTAGTGGTGGTATGATATATTTGAAACACATTAATGTTGGGGCCTAGTGGTGGAATGATATATTTGAAAAACACATTAATGTTGAGGCCTAGTGGTGGTATGATATATTTGAAGTCACATTAATGTAGTTGTTTAATGGCGGTGTGAGATATTTGAAACAAACAGTAAATACAATACAAGAGTTCTGACGCAAACAATAACGACGACATTGTACACACCATTCTGTATTTAGTGCATTATACAATAAGTTACTTTTACATCCTTCGTGCTCGGATTAACTGATAAAATCGCAACACTCTAACCATAAAACATTCTGCAGTACAATATTATTGACTGGACATTTGACAAATTACGTTTACAATCTCCATTTTGTATGCGATATTTACAAACCAATGAAACAACAGGAATTTGCATTCGGCCTCGTTTTGGATACTCGGCGTTGAAGTATGTGTTAAGTAGAAATCACTGTACGGTATTTGTTGCTGTTCAACGGCTGACTCACATTAATTGACTGTAAAGTTAATCAGAGCATTAAAACGGATCATGAATTTTTAATAGCAGGCAATTGGTTAGAAGAGGAAACCTTTAAATTACTAAAAGTAAATCTATCGAGGATTTACTCGCATTGAAACGAATACGGTCGGTACTATTCCCATTTGTGTAACGATTAACCATCTCGTTTGTAGGTTTCTGATGGTTCGTCTTGACAAGAATGCAGATCTGTAATGAAATAAAGTCTGTCGTGTTGCATAAACATCGCCGTTATAGCATGGTGAATGTATCTACTAGTCGTTGTTAGTGATTGTGATTAGACCGAATAATTTAAAACAGAAATGTGAAGTGACCCCTATCAAGCTTTTTCATTCCATTAACTAACTGATTACATTATTCACGAATAAACACTAAACCATTTTACGACAGAAAACCGCCTACCCTAATTATACATTAGCTATGTTTGCTATGGTAGCTAGCGGTGTGCGACATGTTTACGTTTTATCACGGGACTTTTATATCTAAATTGTTTCTACTGATATATGTTATTATAATTCGACAGCTGCAAAAACAGGATGGTGTTGTCCTTTAATTGGCACGTTTTAATTAAATAGGCTCGGATAGTTTTGTGACGGGGAACAAAAGAACCGAAACGATACGTTATTTCGCGACACGTATCTCGATACAGCGGAAACGATATGCTACATATCGCGATACAGACGACATTGACTTTGTTTGTTCTAACGCGGACAGAACAACGATAGTACACACGTCACGTCATCCATCATAACTCTGAGATCTAAATTTCATGCGCGCTGTGAAATCTGAATAGTTTGTAAAGATTTTATATAGATTATGGTTAGTTAATGTATATGTGCTACGTGTTATACCTCGATATGTCACCGATACACAGACAATTGTGGTTTGTGCTGAATGTTTCCTGTTTCACAAAGATGGCGCGAATACCGTTTTGCCTACTGCTATCATATCTCCCCGCGTATCGCATTGCGAATATCGTGTATCGTGTGCTATACCGTGCTATGTGTATCACGATACTGTGCGCATTGCAATGACAAAAGGTATACCAAATATAACATTAGAAAAAAATGTTTACCCGTTACCAGTAACTGGAACGAATAGATACCGTAACTCCTTTATACCGTGGGAATTATACCAGTAAACACGGCACGGCAGAATACAGTCGATTAATACGGTATCACATGTATTGATGTACTATGATATTTTAATGCGTTAATTGTATTTTATTGTATAATGTGAATCCAACTCATTTGAGTTGCTAATAAAACTTGTGTTATTAATATTATATTAAATTATGTTATGTTATGTTATGTTATGTTATGTTATGTTATGTTATGTTATGTTATGTTATGTTATGTTATGTTATGTTATGTTATGTTATGTTATGTTATGTTATGTTACGTTACGTTACGTTACGTTACGTTACGTTACGTTACGTTACGTTACGTTACGTTATGTTATATTATATTATGTTATGCTATGTTATGTTATGTTATGTTATGTTATGTTATATTATATTATGTACACCGGTGCACCGGCGTGTCGTTCTGGCCCTAGGAAATAAGCTGACGCGACTATGTTATGTAAAGAGTCGCCATAACAAATATTTTATATTCAACAATATGACATACATACAATAACCTAAGTACAGTATTGTCAGTTGACCTCACACTTGAAATTAATTTGTTTTCTGTAATTAATTTGTTTCCCCTATAATTATCTAACATGGCGATAGATCGTAAGCCCTGCCAGAGACGTGGTCTGTGATGATGTAGTTTGGCAACTGCAGCTGGCCAAAGTTCTGATGGCCAAGCGGGTCATTTGGTAGCGAATTAAAGAAACACGACGGGAACATGCCAACACTTAGAACATCAAAACCAAAAGGCTAGCGCGTGGCTGCATTCAAGTACGTTATTAATTAGATAACTTGAAATACGGTTCGATAATTACACGGATGTTGAGAATATTTATACACACTAACCCGGTAGCGGAAATTCAGCCAAACATAAATACTAATTAATTCTTTTCTGGTAATATCCTGGTGTCTTAAACTGCACGTGTTGAGGCAGGCTAATAACATAAACAAACGGAATCAAACATTCATGAAGCAGTCCGTGTCAGTTATGTAACTGATATACGCTACTGTCAATTCATGTTTTACATTTCAGTTAGATTTTTACTTGAAGGAATCTGTTATAACATTTGTAGTCACATGTAATTGTCCTTTTTCAGGTGTCCGTGTTGCTGTGCGTGTCAGCTGTGTACGTGCCAATTTCTGTCCACGGTAAGTTTTTTTTAATTCAAATATCGGTTTTTTGACCTAAGATGCCCAGATTGTGTTGTGATTGTGTATATTATGATTTCAGCCTCAAACATTTTACTCAATATTGCTTGCTCTCTATCACTATGCTGTGCATGCTAATGGATCTTGACTCGGTAGATGGTGAAACGTATGCGCTCTCTCTCCCTCTCTCTCTCTCTCTCTCTCTCTCTCTCTCTCTCTCTCTCTCTCTCTCTCTCTCTCTCTCTCTCTCTCTCTCTCTCTCTCTCTCTCTCTCTCTCTCCCCTCTCTCTCTCTCTCTCTCTCCTCTCTCTCTCTCCCCCCTCTCTCTCTCTCCTCTCTCTCTCCCCTCTCTCTCTCTCCCCCTCTCTCTCTCTCTCTCCCTCCCTCTCTCTCTCCCCCCTCTCTCTCCCCCTCTCTCTCCCCCTCTCTCTCCCCTCTCTCTCCCCCCTCTCTCTCCCCCTCTCTCTCCCCCCTCTCTCTCTCCCCGCCCTTTTCTCTTGTTTCTCTTTCTCCCTCCCTCCCTCCCCTTCGCTCCTATCCTCTCTTTCTCTTCTCTATCTCTCTCTCCCTCTCTCTCTCTCTCCCTCTCCCTCTCTCTCCCTCTCTCCCCCTCTCTCTCTCTCCCCCTCTCTCTCTCCCCCTCTCTCCCCCCCTCTCTCTCTCTCTCCCCCTCTCTCTCTCCCCCTCTCTCTCCCTCTGTCTCTCTCGCCATTGCTAAGACCTGCGAAGCAAAGGTAGCCTGAAAAGAACCCCGTCTTCAAAATGGACAACACGGGATCCCATGGCGAGAGAGAGAGGCACGCAATACAAGTACCGAGACAGGGCCAGAGACAGCCATACACAAGATAATTGATTACCTGCGTGTGTGGAGAGAGCATTCGTTTGACTGGTTAGCTTTTTAGGATCAATAAGTTAATGAATTGGTAATTCGATTTTTCTGTCTGAAAGGTAACAATGAACATAACGTGAAACCATAACTATTTGATGCCATGGCTGTTTCTTTGTTAGACCATGAGTTTGTTTCACGCCTAATGCTTTTAGTATAGAAATAGTGATATTTAATTTTAAGGTTTGATCAATTTTGATGTCATTTCGGGTTACACTGACGTGTTCATGAAAGGAAATATATAACATGATGGTAACATTATCGTCATAAATACACCGCAGTTCACAATTCGTTAGTATATCGTCATAAAGTCGAGTCTATTTCTTCGTTACCTCGTCTCCCAGGCGGACATGAGACCGTCATGTCAAACAATGGTTTTCTAGGATCGAACCTTGACAACAGGTCATGGTTACGACGGAAATAGGTGCCCCTGGCGGTCATCCCTACCCGAACATAAATGTTAAATGACCCACGGCTCATGCAAGGTCAGCTGAATTACTCCGTGCATTAAATATTAACTTCAGAGTGCGTGAGATTTATCAACTGGCGGCATAACATAAATATGCACACATGTCGGGTTGCTAGGAAATATCTAGAAATAAAACGTCTTTGACACTAATGAGTTCAGTATCTAGACACGGGTCAATTTGTCAGCCAATGGGGTGCGTATCTGACCTCACACCTCGGTGCCGAAATGGTCATTTGATTCGTGCTCGCCTGATTAATAGACACATCGGTAGTTATTATGGCATTCTACGTGTTGTTAGTAATTAGTCCTGTGGATTGATGTCTCTCGGCGTACGTAACTAAACTGTTACGCGACGTAGAAATAGGCATTACTAAACTAACCTGTTTAGTATCCACGCATGCTCACGTATATGTACTATATATATATATATATATAACATACACTATATATATATATATATATATATATATATATATATATATATATATATAACATACACACACACACACACACACACACACACACACACACACACACACACACACACACACACACACACACACACACACACACACACACACACACACACACACACACATACACATACACACACATACATACATACATAACCACATGCTTGATATACGAACGTATATCTACATTTCAACGCTATATATATTATGTCATGCAGCCGCGAGCCAGGAAGGTCGGGTGTTCGTCTTGGGCTTCATCCAGAACCGCATCCTCATGTCATATCCGGTCTGCCGCATCTACTTCACATCGAGAGAACACAAGCCAGTCAACGTGACAGTCTCGGTGCCGTTGATGCCGGACTACGACGTCGAGTACGTGATTGTAAAGCCTGGAGAGCCGGCTATGTTCGAGTTCGGGAACGACATGTACATGAAGGAAATCTCTCTGGAAGACAAAGGTGTGTCATATATGTAAAATACACTATGTATCATATATATTTCTCCCTCCTCCCTCTCTCTCCGTCTTCCCCACTCGCCCTCTCTCTCTCCTCTCACTCTCTCTCTCTCTCTCTCTCTCTCTCTCTCTCTCTCTCTCTCTCTCTCTCTCTCTCTCTCTCTCTCTCTCTCTATCTTTCTCTCTCTCTCTCTGTTCCTCACTCCCACACTCTATATCTTCCCCTCTCTCCAGCCTTTCTATTTCTCTGTATCGGTCACCTCCCTGTCTCCCGTCATCAATCGATCGATCGTATCTCCGCTCCAACCTATTTTGGCATCTCGGTATTCGAATTAGGCTACGTTTCTCCTATTTAGTATAGAGTCTATTCCCCTCTCTTTCCACCTCTCTCCTTCATTCTCTCCACCCTCCCCTCTGTCAGTGCCTCAGATACCGATGTCAAATATTTACTTCGGGTCATCAATATTTAAATTAAGTATCACATGTATGTCTGCGATCCAGTCCAATTTCTTGCTGTAGTCGTTACAAATAAGTTTGCAATCTTCCAACAACGGTTCAGCGCGTTGTTACCGTAATTACACATACATGTGCTTCGTAAATTACTAGGCAGAATGCATACTTTGTGTCAAGTTCATTACAACAGAAAGCGGCATTTGAAGATAATATAATGTGAATGTTTAATGGACATGGACAATGGATGTTTTTCGCAAGGAGCAACAGGTCATATTGAATTTATGAAGTTTATCTATCTTTAATTTCACCTTCCAAAAATATCTACTCTGTGAGATAATTGCGATGTTTAGTCGTTACTCGAGGCCTGCCTGTGACGACAATACGTGGAGTCCCTACCGATAGCAATCCTTATCTGTGACGTCATACTACGCATAACAATGGAGGATGTACCAAGCGTCACCAGCACTGGGGCCCTACTCTCATACGATTTACGAATTTAGTAGCGCCATTTTTGCGTAACAATTAGCTCGAAACTGCGTAAGTTATCTAGAGTGACCTCGCTTACATTGCGTGAACGCAATGAAAGCCATGCGAAGATTTCTCAGCGATGCCGCTACCAGTTAAATTGGCAGAAACGGCGAAAATGGCATGAGATTGTTTTAATACGCACCAAAGTAGGATTTTCTAAACTTCTTGAACACATAATTTATAGCCACATCATGAAACATCTTGAACAACATCACATCCTAACTGACCACCAACATGGGTTTCGTGCAAAAAGATCAACAGAAACTCAATTAATTCAAACTGTCCATGACATAAGCAAATATCTAGATGAAAAGAAATCTGTAGACATGGCCATTCTAGACTTCACTAAAGCATTCGACAAAGTTCCACATAAAAGACTAATCCACAAACTAAAATACTATGGCATCACAGGCCCAATATCGTCATGGATAGAAAGTTTCCTTGCAGAAAGAACTCAACAGGTTGTAATAAATGGATCAGCATCCAAACCAATTAAAGTCACCTCAGGGGTATCACAGGGAACCGTACTGGGGCCCCTACTTTTCTTACTTTACATAAATGACCTACCCAACAATCTCACTTCAAACGTTCG
>CBDHHR010000674.1:20000-25000 GCA_965263245.1 Metamycoplasmataceae bacterium
TCGTTCGTTCGTTCGTTCGTTCGTTCGTTCGTTCGTTCGTTCGTTCGTTCGTTCGTTCGTTCGTTCGTTCGTTCGTTCGTTAGTTCGTTCGTTCGTTCGTTCGTTCGTTCGTTCGTTCGTTCGTTCGTTCGTTCGTTCGTTCGTTCGTTCGTTCGTTCGTTCGTTCGATCGTACGTTCGTTCGTTCGTTCGTTCGTTCGTTCGTTCGTTCGTTCGTTCGTTCGTTCGTTCGTTCGTTCGTTCGTTCGTTCGTTCGTTCGTTCGTTCGTTCGTTCGTTCGTTCGTTCGTTCGTTCGTTCGTTCGTTCGTTCGTTCGTTCGTTCGTTCGTTCGTTCGTTCGTTCGTTCGTTCGTTCGTTCGTTCGTTCGTTCGTTCGTTCGTTCGTTCGTTCGTTCGTTCGTTCGTTCGTTCGTTCGTTCGTTCGTTCGTTCGTTCGTTCGTTCGTTCGTTCGTTCGTTCGTTCGTTCGTTCGTTCGTTCGTTCGTTCGTTCGTTCGTTCGTTCGTTCGTTCGTTCGTTCGTTCGTTCGTTCGTTCGTTCGTTCGTTCGTTCGTTCGTTCGTTCGTTCGTTCGTTCGTTCGTTCGTTCGTTCGTTCGTTCGTTCGTTCGTTCGTTCGTTCGTTCGTTCGTTCGTTCGTTCGTTCGTTCGTTCGTTCGTTCGTTCGTTCGTTCGTTCGTTCGTTCGTTCGTTCGTTCGTTCGTTCGTTCGTTCGTTCGTTCGTTCGTTCGTTCGTTCGTTCGTTCGTTCGTTCGTTCGTTCGTTCGTTCGTTCGTTCGTTCGTTCGTTCGTTCGTTCGTTCGTTCGTTCGTTCGTTCGTTCGTTCGTTCGTTCGTTCGTTCGTTCGTTCGTTCGTTCGTTCGTTCGTTCGTTCGTTCGTTCGTTCGTTCGTTCGTTCGTTCGTTCGTTCGTTCGTTCGTTCGTTCGTTCGTTCGTTCGTTCGTTCGTTCGTTCGTTCGTTCGTTCGTTCGTTCGTTCGTTCGTTCGTTCGTTCGTTCGTTCGTTCGTTCGTTCGTTCGTTCGTTCGTTCGTTCGTTCGTTCGTTCGTTCGTTCGTTCGTTCGTTCGTTCGTTCGTTCGTTCGTTCGTTCGTTCGTTCGTTCGTTCGTTCGTTCGTTCGTTCGTTCGTTCGTTCGTTCGTTCGTTCGTTCGTTCGTTCGTTCGTTCGTTCGTTCGTTCGTTCGTTCGTTCGTTCGTTCGTTCGTTCGTTCGTTCGTTCGTTCGTTCGTTCGTTCGTTCGTTCGTTCGTTCGTTCGTTCGTTCGTTCGTTCGTTCGTTCGTTCGTTCGTTCGTTCGTTCGTTCGTTCGTTCGTTCGTTCGTTCGTTCGTTCGTTCGTTCGTTCGTTCGTTCGTTCGTTCGTTCGTTCGTTCGTTCGTTCGTTCGTTCGTTCGTTCGTTCGTTCGTTCGTTCGTTCGTTCGTTCGTTCGTTCGTTCGTTCGTTCGTTCGTTCGTTCGTTCGTTCGTTCGTTCGTTCGTTCGTTCGTTCGTTCGTTCGTTCGTTCGTTCGTTCGTTCGTTCGTTCGTTCGTTCGTTCGTTCGTTCGTTCGTTCGTTCGTTCGTTCGTTCGTTCGTTCGTTCGTTCGTTCGTTCGTTCGTTCGTTCGTTCGTTCGTTCGTTCGTTCGTTCGTTCGTTCGTTCGTTCGTTCGTTCGTTCGTTCGTTCGTTCGTTCGTTCGTTCGTTCGTTCGTTCGTTCGTTCGTTCGTTCGTTCGTTCGTTCGTTCGTTCGTTCGTTCGTTCGTTCGTTCGTTCGTTCGTTCGTTCGTTCGTTCGTTCGTTCGTTCGTTCGTTCGTTCGTTCGTTCGTTCGTTCGTTCGTTCGTTCGTTCGTTCGTTCGTTCGTTCGTTCGTTCGTTCGTTCGTTCGTTCGTTCGTTCGTTCGTTCGTTCGTTCGTTCGTTCGTTCGTTCGTTCGTTCGTTCGTTCGTTCGTTCGTTCGTTCGTTCGTTCGTTCGTTCGTTCGTTCGTTCGTTCGTTCGTTCGTTCGTTCGTTCGTTCGTTCGTTCGTTCGTTCGTTCGTTCGTTCGTTCGTTCGTTCGTTCGTTCGTTCGTTCGTTCGTTCGTTCGTTCGTTCGTTCGTTCGTTCGTTCGTTCGTTCGTTCGTTCGTTCGTTCGTTCGTTCGTTCGTTCGTTCGTTCGTTCGTTCGTTCGTTCGTTCGTTCGTTCGTTCGTTCGTTCGTTCGTTCGTTCGTTCGTTCGTTCGTTCGTTCGTTCGTTCGTTCGTTCGTTCGTTCGTTCGTTCGTTCGTTCGTTCGTTCGTTCGTTCGTTCGTTCGTTCGTTCGTTCGTTCGTTCGTTCGTTCGTTCGTTCGTTCGTTCGTTCGTTCGTTCGTTCGTTCGTTCGTTCGTTCGTTCGTTCGTTCGTTCGTTCGTTCGTTCGTTCGTTCGTTCGTTCGTTCGTTCGTTCGTTCGTTCGTTCGTTCGTTCGTTCGTTCGTTCGTTCGTTCGTTCGTTCGTTCGTTCGTTCGTTCGTTCGTTCGTTCGTTCGTTCGTTCGTTCGTTCGTTCGTTCGTTCGTTCGTTCGTTCGTTCGTTCGTTCGTTCGTTCGTTCGTTCGTTCGTTCGTTCGTTCGTTCGTTCGTTCGTTCGTTCGTTCGTTCGTTCGTTCGTTCGTTCGTTCGTTCGTTCGTTCGTTCGTTCGTTCGTTCGTTCGTTCGTTCGTTCGTTCGTTCGTTCGTTCGTTCGTTCGTTCGCTCGCTCGCTCGCTCGCTCGCTCGAGCAATCAATCAACCAATCAATCAATCAACCAACCAATCAATCAATCATTGAGTCAACCAAACAATCAATCAATAAACGTTCTGCTACCTTCAGTTGGGACACATTCCAACCCTAGCTTTATAACATGTGTCGTTCGCTACAACGTGCTTGTCTCCCGCAGAGCTGCAAGGCGTGCTACTCGACGGTCAGCCCCTGTCCAGTACTGCGATGTATACAGACTGGAAACATCTGGTTAGCGTCAACTACTCGGTGGCCACACTGACCATCACCCCGGGCGTGCACTCTCTCGGCCACGCTGACCACACGACGGGTATCGGCGCTGTGCTGTACGGCCTCAAGCTGCAGGAGTCGTACGGTCTGATTGCCGGGCAGGAGTACGCCGCCGTCAACTACGTGTGCGTGCCGGACGAGGGCGGAGGGCGGCCGGGCGACGGCGTCGACAACGACTGCGACCACTTCGTCGACGAGGAGCTCCCGAACGGCATCGATGACGACGGCGACGGACTCGTGGACGAGGACATCGCCGGAGACGAGAGCTCCGTGCAAGACATCAGCACGTCGATCGGGTCTTATACGTCGAGCACCTACATCACCAGCTCGCTGCCTTTCACTTCGTTTCTCTACTCCACCCCTGTGTCATCTGAGGTCATGTCAACTGAACAGTTTTCGACGGCATATCTTGACATGACAACCTTGATGACGTCATCGCCGTCGCCGTATCCGATGTCGTCGTCTTTGCCGTCATCGTTCGTCGACGTCAGTTCGGTGTTTGTGTCTAGCGAAGTCAGCAGCGCCTTCTCTTCAGTTGTCTCCAGTTACGACCCAACAACCATCGTTTCTTCGCCTGTGTATTCATCGGCATTGTTCACAGACTGGACCTCTATTGCCAGCAGTGCCTCTGAATCGACACCGTGGCTAGATACAACTTATCTCAGCGTTGAAACAACTCAAATGTATTCTGATAATTCCGTTTCATCGGCGATGGAAACGTCCATTCCTGTTTCTGAAACGATCGAATCATCTTTCGTACCATCCAGTAATCTCTTCCCAGAAACGACTGTTTCGTCCCCGTACATGGCGTCAAGCGATGTAGACGCGACATCTCCTCTTCTGTTTTCTAGTAGTAGCCTTTCGTCTAACATCATAGAAGCTAGCTCTTCATTTGTAGAGAGCAGTTATTTGTCGTCAATGTATTCAACCCCTCTGTTGTCTACAATGCTGTCATATAATGCTGACAGCACCCTTTCTGTAAACACGTACAGTACTGACAGTGGGCAGTTGTTGACAACAATTACACCTTCTACGTCGGCTTTGTTCTTATCAAGCAGCGATGTGCTTGAAACTGGTGATATTTCTAGCACAATAACATCGAGTCCTTCCTTGTCTACCTCGCTGTCGATAGCAACATCAGCTATGCCTACATCAGCAGCAACAACATTAGCAGACACGACAACAGAAATAACAACAGTGGTGGGAACGACGACAGAACCAACAACAACAATGGAAACAACAACAGAACCAACAACAACATTGAAAACGACAGCAGAACCAACAACAACTATGGAAACGACAACAGAACCAACAACAACAACAGCGAAAACGAGCACAGAACAAACAACAACAACATTGGAAACGACAACCGAACAAACAACAACAACGAAAACGACGACAGAAGCAACAACAACTACGGTACCGACGACAGAACCAACAACAACAATTACGGAAACGACGACAGAACAAACAACAACCACGGAGACAACAGCTAAGGCAACAACACAAGTAGAAACAACGCAAGAAACAACAACAGTGAAAACGACCACAAAACCAACGACCACCACAACACCTAAAACAACAACAGAAAAAACAACAGCAAATAAAATAACGACAACAGAAGTACCTACGTCCGCACATACGACTGCACATGCAGCTGAAACGACGGCACAAACAACGTGGATAGCAGAAACAACGGTCGATATAACAACGGCGGCGAACCCAGAACCGCCCATTAAACCTGTTGATAAAAATGAGGGAGACTTTGACGTAGTGTTCATTATCATACCCGGTGTCATCATAATCTGCTTTCCCATCGTGTGTGTCTGCTGCCTAGGAATCAACGGAGTATGCAAAGGTCGAGGGAAGAAACGCACCAACCCGGAACCAGAAGAACCGAAAATGAAGCCAATATGTCCGCCGATTTCCCACAGTCGCCGTCCCGATACGTTCATCTCGCAAGAGGTGATTCGCCTGAAAGCACGCAAAGACTACAGAGTCAATATGTCTAAGTTTAACAGA
>CBDHHR010000674.1:30000-47427 GCA_965263245.1 Metamycoplasmataceae bacterium
AATGTTTTCATGCCGTTTACGTGCACGTACTAATTGTTTATAGTAACTGCGATGCTGTTGGGTCGTTTCCTGCTTGTATTTATCCGTTTTGATGAGAAACAACGAGTTTTCTAGCCATCGAGCTGCTCGACAAATAACGAGCCAAGTCGGCTTTATTTCTCGAGCAGCTCGATGGATAAGAAAACTCATTATTTCTCATCAAGAAACGACCCGACAAACGTCGCATTTACAACAAACAATTAGGACATACATGTAAAAGGCACGAAAATAGTTCTAAGAGCACATGCTTGCACGTCCAGATCTGCTCGACAAATAACGAGCCAAGTCGGCGTTATTTCTCGAGCAGCTCGAGAAATACTTAAACAAGTTGGCGTTATACCTCAAGCAGCTCGATGGCTAGAAAACACGTTGTTTCTCATAAGAACTGATACATACAAGCAGGAAACGACCCAACAGCGTCACATTTACTACAAAGAATAGATATATACCACATACATGCCACGGAAACATCTGCTCGACAAATAACGAGCCGAGTCGACGTTATTTTTCGAGCAGCTCGACGAATAAGAAAACTCGATATTTCTCATCAGAACGGATAAATACAGACAAAAAACGTTCCAGCAGCCTTACATTTACTAAATACAGTTAGTTTGTCAACTTAGATGCCATAAAATACTCCTAAGTGCACGAGTATGCATATCCAGATCTGCTCGAGAAATAACGCGAACTCGGTCCCTTATTTCTCGAGCAGCTCGAGAAATAACGCGACGTCGGGCTGTTATTTCCCGAGCAGCTCGAGAAATAAGCTCGAGAAATAACGCGAACTCGGTCCCTTATTTCTCGAGCAGCTCGAGAAATACGCGACGTCAGGCTGTTATTTCCCGAGCAGCTCGCTAAATAGCCAGTTCCTAATTCCTCCATTGGCTAGATAGCATTTATTTCATTAGCTTCTAAGCCACAAATTACCCATACTCCGCGATGTGGCGCCACCATTCGTCGCTCACAAGACATCCATGGAGTCTTATCAATCTCCTGCAAAGCTGCAACTACGATTGAGTGTACGTTTTTGGTATATATATATGTGTATGTATATATATATATATATATATATATATATATATATATATATATATATATATATATATATATGTGTATATATATATATATATATATATATATATATGTATATGTGTGTGTGTGTGTGCGTGTGCGTGTGCGTGTGCGTGTGCGCGTGCGCGTGCGCGTGCGCGTGCGCGTGCGCGTGCGCGTGCGCGTGCGCGTGCGCGTGCGCGTGCGCGTGCGCGTGCGCGTGCGCGTGCGCGTGTGTGTGTGTGTGTGTGTGTGTGTGTGTGTGTGTGTGTGTGTGTGTGTGTGTGTGTGTGTGTGTGTGTGTGTGTGTGTGTGTGTGTGTGTGAATATGAATATACGAAAACTTTATAACGTTATCAGACACATACGTTATTATGTCCCTCATAAAAACAATAACTTGAAGTAGTTTCGTGTCTCCACGTATTGCAGGGAGTGACCTCTGTAGACTTATCGAAACCAACCATGCATGAAAGGGGGCGATTTAGCCTTATTCCTGCGCTTAGGTCAAGTTGTGCGCCGTTGTTACGTTCGGGAATGGAAAGAAAAACAGAAAACAAAACATGAAATATTTTGGGGACGTGTGTTAGAGAGTCGCCGTCGAAACATGGCACTTCCTGGAAAGTTATGAAGAAAACACTGAGTGCGTTGATTTTTTTTATTTCAATGGTATATGTTATGCGATGATGACTAAGCAAACAGTATAATATAATAACGTATACCTTCTAACGTTTCTGATTGAAATGCTAGATTCAACAGCAGTTCAGACTGTCAGTGCGCCTCCCGTGATGTTGCGGCGTCTCGCGGACAGTGACACCGGAAGACGGGACATATGTTGTCGGAGATTTGAAGCCAATATCCGGAAGATATGTCTGTATTACGGGTGACTGGGGATACATCCAAAACCCGGGATACTCACGAGAATTCCGCGAGAGTTGGCAGGTGTAAATACGTTGTGAACGTACGGAATATAAAGCGAATGACTGTGACCTACTTTACGATCAATTCATCTACAACAGTGGCGGCACACAGTGATTGTCGCTTAAGTTGAACTATGTACTCAGTGCATTATGGCTGGTGTACAACTGGTGCTAGCCAGTCACTGGATAACGAGTACATTCCCAGTGAGGCTGCATACGCCACTGTCACGATTCGATTATAAATTCATAACGGTGTGGCCCCAACGATTTATTGGCTGGCAATGCCGTTATTGTTTCCGGTAGTTCGATACGGCATGTGCATAATGTAACATGCTAAACAACCGAGGAAGTCTCGGTTAATCATATCGCTGTTGTTGTTCATTTGTTTACTCACCCAAACACTTGTACTTGTTCAACTGATGCTCTCCTGTCCTCTGTGTTCTTAATGGTCGGTGGGATGTTGCCGCAATTCTCTTATTTTTTCTTCCGACAGTAATCCAAAGTCACTTCCCCACTCTTCCGTCTTTTGCTCTTGTCCTGCGTTCCCCCGACCAATCCCGCATTCACATGTCCCGCAGTCCTCCCCTCTCAGTCATAGTTTCCTCGTCTCCTTTTATTCCCAGAACAAAATTAGTCATTAGACGTAACTAAACAACGACGCGATCTATTCGTCGACGAGTCTTTTCTGCGCGGCTTCACACAACAACCCCACCCACAGTAGCAGCGGCAACTAACCACTTGCAAGGTTTATCCAACGTGAATCAACGTCTCAAATCATTACATTAATCACGTCTTCAATTCATAAATGAATACCGTCATTTACTTGTAAATCTCCTCTCCTGCATCCGCAATCTACTGACTCACCCTGTCAATCACTCTCATTAATATATTCCATTGCTTTCTCCTCACCTGCAAAATGTCATAATTGAACTATGCACTACATTAACACAACGAACCACGCCCTAGTACAGTTTTCAGACATTCATCAACCAATTAGTTAATCTAAAAACTGAGCCCATTTCAAGCTGACCAATCCGCGTACTGTCCACTCTCGCTCACGTAACGAGGTGGTGCCTTGTGGTACTCGCAATTTTTAAGTCTACCAATGAGAAGGACGCGTTCGTTGACGTAAATATTAAATGGCTGCTAGTCCTTGGTAAACAAACTTTTATGTTAATTTGCAATTTTCCACGACGACCGGTTGAAACCACTTCATCGTTTTCTGAACGTCCTTCCGGTTACAAAGATGGCGCCGTTTGTGGTAAGTTTAGCGGATCATTGTGTTTATCTATAGAATAGGATTAGTTAACGTATTTATGTTTAGCACACACTATTATTTAAACTGTTCGTTTGTTTACACATATATTAAATACGTTATCAGAAAATAAGTGTCTTAATATAAATAGTAGTACTTGCTTAAGGCTAAGTTCCATCGTCCACACGTCATCTCGCTGACACAGCTAATTACATTTACGTTTCGTTTATGATGAATATGTGCTTGTTTTTATTAGTTAATTGCTGTGCAGCTAGTTATATAGTATGCACAGTTAATATATCAACATTGTCTAAATCTTGTTGTGTACATATTTCAATTAATACTATTTTACTTCATGTTGTGGTTTGTATTTATAAAGCACATATTTTATGAAGCAAAATTCTTTACTGGCAAAAATCGTTACAGTTCTCCTCCAGAAGTCACGGTCTGCTGGCAAAAATCTTTAATATGTCAATAATCGCTTTAATAAGTGAGGTTGTTTCGTTGCGTGTCGTAAAACTATTGCGTGTTTAATTTCGTCGCCCGATCAAGCGTTTTTAAATTAAATTGAGATATCACTATAACGACACATTTTAACGTATTGATTGTTATACATTACAATAAATCCAGTGTTAATATATTCCATAAACAATCATTAAGTTTTAAGTTCATTTTATTTATAATCAATGATGAACCAAGAAACCGGATCTTTACATTCAAAAATCATTAAGCTGTTAATTAGTGAGCACTGTGAATATTCCTGTTAATCAAAAAAATAAACTGTCAACAATAAATATGATTGTTTTCCTTCCAGGTAATGAATTGCCTTTCCGGGATAATAAAGTTTCATTGTTTTGTAATACAACATTTTATGCACGAACGGGCTTCTGTTTACTAAAATCATTTAAATTCCACTTCATCAGTCACTTCATCACGCAGTAATTAATTGAACACATTCACTTTGACAACTTATGTTGTTTCATAGTAAGTTATTTTTGGTTCTTATTGTGAGTATACATTTTAAATATTATTCATTTAAAACATCATACGAAACATACATATCTTTGATACTTTTTAAAATTCTCGATACGTCAATGGCTTCCGTCCGAAGGAAGTTACTTAGAATGACTTATTTAATCTTTCCAAATCGACAAAAGAACGTGTTTTTGTAAAGGAAAAAGAGGTTTATGTTTAGGTATTCGACCGATGTCCCCGTAGTGGGCTGGCTCCGACACATATCAGCACATCTGAACGTTGTTATATATAACTTGGGCATACTGTTTATTATTAGTTTCGTTAGAATGAAGACGTCGAGTGTGACGTGATAATACGTATATAGTATTGTTCATCTCCATTATATATATATATATATATATATATATATATATATATATATATATATATATATATATATATATATATATATATATATATATGGTGACAAAAGTTCTGAACCAATTCCCAGTTATTGATATCTTTGTTCGACTACTAACTTGCACATATTGGCTATTGTTTTGTTTCTGTATATATATATATATATATATATATATATATATATATATATATATATATATATATATATATATATATACATCGAAACAAAACAATACACACATACAACATACCACAAATGTTCCCTCTGAATAATGCAAACATACCTTGATTTCTATATTCCATATTGCCACTTCATCTTTGTCCGCGGCTTGATGATTGTCTTTTCATCACAATTTTGTCCAAATGCCTCCTTTCCTTTGCAAGTCTGTCGGCTGTTGCACTTCCCCTGAGTCCGCAGTGTCCAGCGTTATTCCTATTTGTGTAGTTCTGATAGAGTGGTAGTCAGTTCAGGTGCTTCCTTCTTTAGGTTCTGGAGAGCATGAGGTACTGAGAGGGCATCTGTGAAGACGACAATGTTTGTGTGTTTTCCTCAGATTGTTCTAGGGCAGCTGTTTCCAGAGTGTCCGCTTCAGTTTTGAAGTTGGTGGAATACCTGCTGGTTGCAGTTGTGTGCCGTGCTTCTTCTTCTGTGTGCTTGTGATACATTCCTGCACCTCTATCTCAGGTTACTTCGGTGGCAGACCCATCAGTGTAGACATGCTTCCACTGCTCTCGTGGGTACCTTAAGTGCAGGAACTCAAAGGAGATGGTTTTTCTCTCTTCATCTGATTGTGTTCCCGTCTTTTCGAGAGCTGTAACGTTGTCTTGGATAGTAAGGAAAATAGATTTCTCCCCTCAGGGCACTGACCCATTTAACAGCACGGGTGGCATGTGTTCCAACAGTTCAGGGTCTCTTCTCTCTAGAATCCCGCACTTTGTCCTAATTGTATTCGGGTTATAATTATTTAACTAGAAGACCCGTTATTTTGCCTCAGGCCAAAACATTAAAACCTAACATTCTGACTTTATCCCACGCAAATAATCGCTTGCTCGTGCTTATCTGGCATCATTTTCAGGCTAGAAGGCTGGTAGTGGCCAAACCTTTGTAGAGAGAAAGCAGTGACTTGGCAGCCTATAGAGATGAGAAAGCACTCGGACATTGCGTGTCGTGTGGACATCGCAGTAGGTATTGAGCGGAAATAATTAATAAATCGGTATGAAGTAGAACAGTTTCCGCCAACCCTACGGCTTGTATCGAAGAAATGGGCGCGCCAAGTGAACGATGGCGCCCAAGTTCTCGGCGACTTGACTGGGGTTAGTCAATGGCAGTGTCGTCTTGTATTTCCCGTTGGAAGGTTTACTCGGTATGATGACCAAAGTATGTATACTGTTTGTATGTGTGTATATCTGTTTGTGTTTTTGCTGGCTTTCGGGCGTATCTGTGTGTGCGTGCGTGCACGTGCGTGTGTGCCTGCGTGCGTGCGTGCGTGCGTGTGCGTGTGTGTGTGTGTGTGTGTGTGTGTGTGTGTGTGTGTGTGTGTGTGTGTGTGTGTGTGTGTGTGTGTGTGTGAGTGCGAGCATCTGTGTTTGCGCTTACGCATATGTATGTGTGTATGTGTGTATGTGTGTATGTGTGTATGTGTGTATGTGTGTATGTGTGTATGTGTGTGTGTGTGTGTGTGTGTGTGTGTGTGTGTGTGTGTGTGTGTGTGTGTGTGCGCGTGTGCGCGTGTGCGCGTGTGCGCGTGTGCGCGTGTGCGCGTGTGCGCGTGTGCGCGTGTGCGCGTGTGCGCGTGTGCGCGTGTGCGCGTGTGCGCGTGTGCGCGTGTGCGCGTGTGCGCGTGTGCGCGTGTGCGCGTGTGCGCGTGTGCGCGTGTGCGCGTGTGCGCGTGTGCGCGTGTGCGCGTGTGCGCGTGTGCGCGTGTGCGCGTGTGCGCGTGTGCGCGTGTGCGCGTGTGCGCGTGTGTGCGTGTGTGCGTGTGTGCGTGTGTGCGTGTGTGCGTGTGTGCGTGTGTGCATGTGTGCATGTGTGCATGTGTGCATGTGTGCATGTGTGCATGTGTGCATGTGTGCATGTGTGTATGTGTGTATGTGTGTATGTGTGTATGTGTGTATGTGTGTATGTGTGTATGTGTGTATGTGTGCATGTGTGCATGTGTGCATGTGTGCATGTGTGTATGTGTGTATGTGTGTATGTGTGTATGTGTGTATGTGTGTATTTGTGTATGTGTGTATGTGTGTATGTGTGTATGTGTGTATGTGTGTATGTGTGTATGTGTGTATGTGTGTATGTGTGTATGTGTGTATGTGTGTATGTGTGTATGTGTGTATGTGTGTATGTGTGTATGTGTGTATGTGTGTATGTGTGTATGTGTGTATGTGTGTATGTGTGTATGTGTGTATGTGTGTATGTGTGTATGTGTGTATGTGTGTATGTGTGTATGTGTGTATGTGTGTATGTGTGTATGTGTGTATGTGTGTATGTGTGTATGTGTGTATGTGTGTATGTGTGTATGTGTGTATGTGTGTATGTGTGTATGTGTGTATGTGTGTATGTGTGTATGTGTGTATGTGTGTATGTGTGTATGTGTGTATGTGTGTATGTGTGTATGTGTGTATGTGTGTATGTGTGTATGTGTGTATGTGTGTATGTGTGTATGTGTGTATGTGTGTATGTGTGTATGTGTGTATGTGTGTATGTGTGTATGTGTGTATGTGTGTATGTGTGTATGTGTGTATGTGTGTATGTGTGTATGTGTGTATGTGTGTATGTGTGTATGTGTGTATGTGTGTATGTGTGTATGTGTGTATGTGTGTATGTGTGTATGTGTGTATGTGTGTATGTGTGTATGTGTGTATGTGTGTATGTGTGTATGTGTGTATGTGTGTATGTGTGTATGTGTGTATGTGTGTATGTGTGTATGTGTGTATGTGTGTATGTGTGTATGTGTGTATGTGTGTATGTGTGTATGTGTGTATGTGTGTATGTGTGTATGTGTGTATGTGTGTATGTGTGTATGTGTGTATGTGTGTATGTGTGTATGTGTGTATGTGTGTATGTGTGTATGTGTGTATGTGTGTATGTGTGTATGTGTGTATGTGTGTATGTGTGTATGTGTGTATGTGTGTATGTGTGTATGTGTGTATGTGTGTATGTGTGTATGTGTGTATGTGTGTATGTGTGTATGTGTGTATGTGTGTATGTGTGTATGTGTGTATGTGTGTATGTGTGTATGTGTGTATGTGTGTATGTGTGTATGTGTGTATGTGTGTATGTGTGTATGTGTGTATGTGTGTATGTGTGTATGTGTGTATGTGTGTATGTGTGTATGTGTGTATGTGTGTATGTGTGTATGTGTGTATGTGTGTATGTGTGTATGTGTGTATGTGTGTATGTGTGTATGTGTGTATGTGTGTATGTGTGTATGTGTGTATGTGTGTATGTGTGTATGTGTGTATGTGTGTATGTGTGTATGTGTGTATGTGTGTATGTGTGTATGTGTGTATGTGTGTATGTGTGTATGTGTGTATGTGTGTATGTGTGTATGTGTGTATGTGTGTATGTGTGTATGTGTGTATGTGTGTATGTGTGTATGTGTGTATGTGTGTATGTGTGTATGTGTGTATGTGTGTATGTGTGTATGTGTGTATGTGTGTATGTGTGTATGTGTGTATGTGTGTATGTGTGTATGTGTGTATGTGTGTATGTGTGTATGTGTGTATGTGTGTATGTGTGTATGTGTGTATGTGTGTATGTGTGTATGTGTGGTATGTATGTCATATGTATGTACATACGTACGCACGTATATATGTGTACGCGTATAGCATGTTATCACAGTCAGGTTTATGCAATTGTTGTGATTTATATTTCCAGGTGTTTGTGTTACTGGCTGCTTCCATAGTGTTCACGCCACTGAATGGTAGGGATTTCAGTTTCGTGCAACTTCGTTTCTGTAATTAGTGCCTCCAATTTAAGAGTACTGTCATATTCGCCTAAAATACATATAATATCGTGTCGTGTTGGTGTTGGTGTTGGTGTTGGTGTTGGTGTTGGTGTTGGTGTTGGTGTTGGTGTTGGTGTTGGTGTTGGTGTTGGTGTTGGTGTTGGTGTTGGTGTTGGTGTTGGTGTTGGTGTTGGTGTTGGTGTTGGTGTTGGTGTTGGTGTTGGTGTTGGTGTTGGTGTTGGTGTTGGTGTTGGTGTTGGTGTGTGGTGTTGGTGTGGTGTTGGTGTTGGTGTTGGTGTTGGTGTGGTGTTGGTGTCGTGTTGGTGTGGTGTTGGTGTTGGTGTTGGTGTGGTGTTGGTGGTGTTGGTGTTGGTGTTGGTGTTGGTGTTGGTGTCGTTGGTGTCGTGGTGTTGGTGTTGGTGTTGGTGTTGGTGTTGGTGTTGGTGTTGGTGTTGGTGTTGGTGTCGGTGGTGTTGGTGTTGGTGTTGGTGTTGGTGTTGGTGTCGGTGGTGTTGGTGTTGGTGTCGGTGTTGGTGTTGGTGTTGGTGTCGGTGTCGGTGTCGGTGTCGGTGTGTGTCGGTGTCGGTGTCGGTGTCGGTGTCGGTGTCGGTGTCGGTGTCGGTGTCGGTGTCGGTGTCGGTGTCGGTGTCGGTGTCGGTGTCGGTGTCGGTGTCGTCGTGGTCGTGGTCGTGTGGTCGTGGTCGTGGTCGTGGTCGTGGTCGTGGTCGTGGTCGTGGTCGTGGTCGTGGTCGTGGTCGTCGTGGTCGTGGTCGTGGTCGTGGTCGTGGTCGTGGTCGTGGTCGTGGTCGTGGTCGTGGTCGTGGTCGTGGTCGTGGTCGTGGTCGTGGTCGTGGTCGTGGTCGTGGTCGTGGTCGTGGTCGTGGTCGTGGTCGTGGTCGTGGTCGTGGTCGTGGTCGTGGTCGTGGTCGTGGTCGTGGTCGTGGTCGTGGTCGTGGTCGTGGTCGTGGTCGTGGTCGTGGTCGTGGTCGTGGTCGTGGTCGTGGTCGTGGTCGTGGTCGTGGTCGTGGTCGTGGTCGTGGTCGTGGTCGTGGTCGTGGTCGTGGTCGTGGTCGTGGTCGTGGTCGTGGTCGTGGTCGTGGTCGTGGTCGTGGTCGTGGTCGTGGTCGTGGTCGTGGTCGTGGTCGTGGTCGTGGTCGTGGTCGTGGTCGTGGTCGTGGTCGTGGTCGTGGTCGTGGTCGTGGTCGTGGTCGTGGTCGTGGTCGTGGTCGTGGTCGTCGTGGTCGTGGTCGTGGCCGTGGCCGTGGCCGTGGCCGTGGCCGTGGCCGTGGCCGTGGCCGTGGCCGTGGCCGTGGCCGTGGCCGTGGCCGTGGTCGTGTTGTGGCAATCGGATCAATCATATCAATCGTATCAATCGTATCAATCGTATCAATCGTATAGTATCGTGTCGTACAAATCATAATTCGCACCACATACACATAGACATATTTAATTGTAATGCTACACGACACTGTGAACGTATTGAATGAACACCCAACACTTAGCTTTGCGTTGTGTTGTTGACTGGACGCTGTCCTGCTCCCTCTGTCCACAGGCAAGGACTCGGCCGGACGTGAGTTCGTCCTTGGCTTCATCCAGAACCGCGTCCTGCTGCGATATCCCGTCTGTCGCATCTACCTCACGTCCCGGTACCACCGAGAGGTGAAAGTGACTGTCAGCACACCGCTAATGCCGGAGTTTCCCACGGAGCACGTGACAGTGAGACCGGGCGAGACAGCAATGCACGAGTACTCGCACGAGATGTACATGAAGGACAGCTCGCTGGAGAATAAAGGTGGGACTCCTTCGTACGGCCTCTGGTTTTTGATCATCCAAAATACGTGCCAGGAACCTGAATTCTAGTTTCAGTTAAAATGTGCAAGCTGCAAATGCATCGAACCACTTAAACACCCTGAATCAGATGTCTTCATTGGTCAGTTGTCTATTTTGTATGCCTTGAAATAATAGTTAGTTTTGTATAGACCTTCTCTGAAATAATGGCAATTATTTTAATATAAGGTGTTATGAATCAATTAACTTTAATAGTTAGTACTGTTTACTTACGAATGAATTGTTGATAACATAATTACTAATAAACGGATAAACACGACAATGTGGGAATTCGAAACTTCCGTTAAATATACTCGTAGTTGCCCATTGGTCACTGAGCCGATATGCAGGAAATTGTCGCAGGCGTGACCGGCTTTTTCGGACATTGGGCACCAAAGACAAGCAATTAAAAAGTAAATAATACTTAGGACACTCAAATCTTTAATAGCTACATGGGATAAAATCAAATTGTATATAATAAATGCAATAGACTTTACGCATTTGCGTCAGTGTGATACCCTTCACTGATATATCTGGTGGTATCGGAATCATGTGCAGACTATTTTAATGCAATTTATTGCTTATCTAACCATAAGGCACTGTTGCATTTACGAATAAAACTGTGCGGAATCGCAGCGAGTTCCTCACCAGTCGACCACGTCACGCATGAGTGGTCTTCAATCAGACGGACATTGCCTCGGTCCCAAAAGAGCGATTACGGTAACTATCACTAATGGATCCTTGTATAGGCGTGTCTTGTATTTGTTCATTGACAACTATACCATAACGCCAGAACAACATAGCCAGGTGTGTTATAGACAACGTTAAATATGTATAAGTAGCATAGTTTCTAACGGACGCCATTCTGATGGTATTTTAAAGTAAAAATATTATATTCCAAACTTCTTATACAACGCAGCATCCAGTCCTTAGAACTGCTCAGAACGCTTCGTAGTTTCTTCCCAAGCAGCCAGTTGCATCAACTGTCATCTCGACTTCTCTCAATCACGGCCGTCCTGCAAGTTACTGAACTAACGATACGAGAAGCAGGACACTTATGGTTGAAACTGTTTGTATTCTCCAGTTGTTTCAATCTATATTCAATGTGATCATCGTTGATGTATATATATTTATAGATCCGCAACATTATCTGGTCGAGACTGTGTCCAACCATCAATAATAATAAATGTAATAATATTTATTGCTTTCCTGTTAATTAACATAGTAAAAAAATAACATAACAACATACAATATGATGTATAACATCGAAGACAGTGGGAAGAAGCAATCTTGCTCACAGTCCCTTATTCACATAATTGTAGTAACGTGGCACGTAACGTGCAGTGATGCGCAAACTAAAATAATAATTATAATACCATATAATCACATAATACAAATTAACTGGTACCAATTAACCATCAAGAGCAAGAATAAACGGTTCTTCATGACAGTTCCTGAAGAAGGCCGCCGATGGTGGCTGAAACGTTGAAGTGACTAGAAATTATTAGTTGTGTAATCATGAAGTTTGCTTTGAGTGATTTTACAGCAGGTTAAGTACGGGTAAATAAACGTGTAGTATAAACATTTTATCGTTTATTTAGCCAGTTTGTTTTTGACCTTGTTAATAATACCAATATTCTTTGATATTTTGTTACATATATATTTTATAAGTTATCTCCATCTTAGTTTGTTATCTATTACTATCCATCTTAGTTTGTTATCTATTACTATCCATCTTAGTTTGTTATCTATTACAATCCATCTTAGTTTGTTATCTATTACTATCCATCTTAGTTTGTTATTTATTACAATCCATCTTAGTTTGTTATCTATTACTATCCATCTTAGTTTGTTATGTATTACAATCCATCTTAGTTTGTTATCTATTACTATCCATCTTAGTTTGTTATCTATTACAATCCATCTTAGTTTGTTATCTATTACTATCCATCTTAGTTTGTTATTTATTAAAATCCATCTTAGTTTGTTATCTATTACAATCCATCTTAGTTTGTTATCTATTACAATCCATCTTAGTTTGTTATTTATTACAATCCATCTTAGTTTGTTATCTATTACAATCCATCTTAGTTTGTTATTTATTACAATCCATCTTAGTTTGTTATTTATTACAATCCATCTTAGTTTGTTATCTATTACAATCCATCTTAGTTTGTTATCTATTACAATCCATCTTAGTTTGTTATCTATTACTATCCATCTTAGTTTGTTATTTATTACAATCCATCTTAGTTTGTTATCTATTACAATCCATCTTAGTTTGTTATCTATTACAATCCATCTTAGTTTGTTATTTATTAAAATCCATCTTAGTTTGTTATCTATTACTATCCATCTTAGTTTGTTATCTATTACAATCCATCTTAGTTTGTTATCTATTACAATCCATCTTAGTTTGTTATCTATTACAATCCATCTTAGTTTGTTATCTATTACAATCCATCTTAGTTTGTTATGTATTACAATCCATCTTAGTTTGTTATCTATTACTATCCATCTTAGTTTGTTATCTATTACAATCCATCTTAGTTTGTTATCTATTACAATCCATCTTAGTTTGTTATCTATTACAATCCATCTTAGTTTGTTATCTATTACTATCCATCTTAGTTTGTTATTTATTACAATCCATCTTAGTTTGTTATCTATTACTATCCATCTTAGTTTGTTATCTATTACAATCCATCTTAGTTTGTTATCTATTACAATCCATCTTAGTTTGTTATCTATTACAATCCATCAATCCATCTTAGTTTGTTATCTATTACTATCCATCTATTACAATCCATCTTAGTTTGTTATCTATTACTATCCATCTATTACAATCCATCTTAGTTTGTTATCTATTACAATCCATCTTAGTTTGTTATCTATTACAATCCATCTTAGTTTGTTATCTATTACAATCCATCTTAGTTTGTTATCTATTACAATCCATCTTAGTTTGTTATTTATTACAATCCATCTTAGTTTGTTATCTATTACTATCCATCTTAGTTTGTTATCTATTACAATCCATCTTAGTTTGTTATCTATTACAATCCATCTTAGTTTGTTATTTATTAAAATCCATCTTAGTTTGTTATCTATTACTATCCATCTTAGTTTGTTATCTATTACAATCCATCTTAGTTTGTTATTTATTACAATCCATCTTAGTTTGTTATCTATTACAATCCATCTTAGTTTGTTATCTATTACAATCCATCTTAGTTTGTTATCTATTACAATCCATCTTAGTTTGTTATCTATTACTATCCATCTTAGTTTGTTATCTATTACAATCCATCTTAGTTTGTTATCTATTACAATCCATCTTAGTTTGTTATCTATTACAATCCATCTTAGTTTGTTATTTATTAAAATCCATCTTAGTTTGTTATCTATTACTATCCATCTTAGTTTGTTATCTATTACAATCCATCTTAGTTTGTTATCTATTACAATCCATCTTAGTTTGTTATCTATTACAATCCATCTTAGTTTGTTATCTATTACTATCCATCTTAGTTTGTTATCTATTACAATCCATCTTAGTTTGTTATCTATTACTATCCATCTTAGTTTGTTATCTATTACAATCCATCTTAGTTTGTTATCTATTACAATCCATCTTAGTTTGTTATCTATTACAATCCATCTTAGTTTGTTATCTATTACAATCCATCTTAGTTTGTTATCTATTACTATCCATCTTAGTTTGTTATCTATTACTATCCATCTTAGTTTGTTATCTATTACAATCCATCTTAGTTTGTTATCTATTACAATCCATCTTAGTTTGTTATCTATTACAATCCATCTTAGTTTGTTATCTATTACTATCCATCTTAGTTTGTTATCTATTACAATCCATCTTAGTTTGTTATCTATTACAATCCATCTTAGTTTGTTATCTATTACAATCCATCTTAGTTTGTTATCTATTACAATCCATCTTAGTTTGTTATCTATTACTATCCATCTTAGTTTGTTATCTATTACTATCCATCTTAGTTTGTTATCTATTACAATCCATCTTAGTTTGTTATCTATTACAATCCATCTTAGTTTGTTATTTATTACTATCCATCTTAGTTTGTTATCTATTACTATCCATCTTAGTTTGTTATTTATTACAATCCATCTTAGTTTGTTATCTATTACTACTCCTAGAAATGTTGTACACTTTACAGTATTTATTTATGTTCCATCAATAAAGATGTTATTATGTATGTTTCTTATGGTAATCTCTTAATGAAAACTTCTTACTAGTCTACAAACTATGTTTATATGTGCACTTGTCTATAATTATGTATATTGTGTTCAATATGTTTTGTATATACCTTTGAATATAATTTTATTCTTGTCTATAGTGTTTTCATATTTTACGTTGTATAATTATATACTATTATTATTATTAATATCATAATAATTAGTATTATTCAAACTGGCTCTCGTGATAGCGGCATTTAATGCTTTAAAGGAGTTATAATCACTTATAATACGTATATGTTGTTATTGATCTTGGTAAAATGCATTCATTCATTCATTCATTCATTCATTCATTCATTCATTCATTCATTCATTCATTCATTCATTCATTCATTCATTCATTCGTTCATTCGTTCATTCGTTCATTCGTTCATTCGTTCATTCATTCGTTCATTCGTTCAATCGTTCAATCGTTCAATTCAATCAATCAACCAATCAATCAATCAACCAACCAATCAATCAATTCAATTCAATCAATCCATTCATTCATTCATGTTTATCCATTCACTCACTCACGATCATCGCAACAAATACAATGGCAAATAAAGCAAATATCAAAGTTAACAATTCGGATATTGAAATTAACATAAATCTGCTAATGATCCATAAGTGCGTGTGCGTGTGCGTGTGCGTGTGCGTGTGCGTGTGCGTGTGCGTGTGCGTGTGCGTGTGCGTGTGCGTGTGCGTGTGCGTGTGCGTGTGCGTGTGCGTGTGCGTGTGCGCGTGCGTGTGCGCGTGCGCGTGCGCGTGCGCGTGCGCGTGCGCGTGCGCGTGCGCGTGCGCGTGCGCGTGCGCGTGCGCGTGCGCGTGCGCGTGCGCGTGCGCGTGCGCGTGTGCGTGCGCGTGCGCGTGCGCGTGTGCGTGCGCGTGTGCGTGTGCGTGTGCGTGTGCGTGTGCGTGTGCGTGTGCGTGTGCGTGTGCGTGTGCGTGTGCGTGTGCGTGTGCGTGTGCGTGTGCGTGTGCGTGTGCGTGTGCGTGTGCGTGTGCGTGTGCGTGTGCGTGTGCGTGTGCGTGTGCGTGTGCGTGTGCGTGTGCGTGTGCGTGTGCGTGTGCGTGTGCGTGTGCGTGTGCGTGTGCGTGTGCGTGTGCGTGTGCGTGTGCGTGTGCGTGTGCGTGTGCGTGTGCGTGTGCGTGTGCGTGTGCGTGTGCGTGTGCGTGTGCGTGTGCGTGTGCGTGTGCGTGTGCGTGTGCGTGTGCGTGTGCGTGTGCGTGTGCGTGTGCGTGTGCGTGTGCGTGTGCGTGTGCGTGTGCGTGTGCGTGTGCGTGTGCGTGTGCGTGTGCGTGTGCGTGTGCGTGTGCGTGTGCGTGTGCGTGTGCGTGTGCGTGTGCGTGTGCGTGTGCGTGTGCGTGTGCGTGTGCGTGTGCGTGTGCGTGTGCGTGTGCGTGTGCGTGTGCGTGTGCGTGTGCGTGTGCGTGTGCGTGTGCGTGTGCGTGTGCGTGTGCGTGTGCGTGTGCGTGTGCGTGTGCGTGTGCGTGTGCGTGTGCGTGTGCGTGTGCGTGTGCGTGTGCGTGTGCGTGTGCGTGTGCGTGTGCGTGTGCGTGTGCGTGTGCGTGTGCGTGTGCGTGTGCGTGTGCGTGTGCGTGTGCGTGTGCGTGTGCGTGTGCGTGTGCGTGTGCGTGTGCGTGTGCGTGTGCGTGTGCGTGTGCGTGTGCGTGTGCGTGTGCGTGTGCGTGTGCGTGTGCGTGTGCGTGTGCGTGTGCGTGTGCGTGTGCGTGTGCGTGTGCGTGTGCGTGTGCGTGTGCGTGTGCGTGTGCGTGTGCGTGTGCGTGTGCGTGTGCGTGTGCGTGTGCGTGTGCGTGTGCGTGTGCGTGTGCGTGTGCGTGTGCGTGTGCGTGTGCGTGTGCGTGTGCGTGTGCGTGTGCGTGTGCGTGTGCGTGTGCGTGTGCGTGTGCGTGTGCGTGTGCGTGTGCGTGTGCGTGTGCGTGTGCGTGTGCGTGTGCGTGTGCGTGTGCGTGTGCGTGTGCGTGTGCGTGTGCGTGTGCGTGTGCGTGTGCGTGTGCGTGTGCGTGTGCGTGTGCGTGTGCGTGTGCGTGTGCGTGTGCGTGTGCGTGTGCGTGTGCGTGTGCGTGTGCGTGTGCGTGTGCGTGTGCGTGTGCGTGTGCGTGTGCGTGTGCGTGTGCGTGTGCGTGTGCGTGTGCGTGTGCGTGTGCGTGTGCGTGTGCGTGTGCGTGTGCGTGTGCGTGTGCGTGTGCGTGTGCGTGTGCGTGTGCGTGTGCGTGTGCGTGTGCGTGTGCGTGTGCGTGGGCGTGTGCGTGTGCGTGTGCGTGTGCGTGTGCGTGTGCGTGTGCGTGTGCGTGTGCGCGTGCGTGTGCGTGTTGCGTGCGGCGTGCGCGTGCGCGTGCGCGTGCGCGTGCGCGTGCGCGTGCGCGTGCGCGTGCGCGTGCGCGTGCGCGTGCGCGTGCGCGTGCGCGTGCGCGTGCGCGTGCGCGTGCGCGTGCGCGTGCGCGTGCGCGTGCGCGTGCGCGTGTGCGTGCGCGTGTGCGTATGTGTGTACGGAATACGTGCAAGCAGGCTTGCGTATGTGTGCGCGTGTGCGAGCGCGTTAACATGCGGTCGTGCGTTTAATAACACCCACGTTCTCCAACCCTTCTAATCAATTGATGCCGTTCGAATTCGACGTAGCACACAATAACCTAACAACTGGCGTATCAACCACTCATTTTTTTCATTCTGCGTCTTAATCATAATTACATCCGCATGTTTCTTGGCCGATTTTGAACTTTTTCTGTAGTCAATCAAAATGCG
>CBDHHR010000675.1:0-5236 GCA_965263245.1 Metamycoplasmataceae bacterium
AGGGTGCGTTTCATATCATCTGTGCTCCCACTTGTAACGTTTTCCAAATGCAAATATTTTAGCTTTTGTGTGGTCGAACAGTTCAATGCAACACAAAAGGAAACATTTTGAAATTGTTTACTACACTGATTGCATTGATGCTGTATATAACTCTCTGTGGTTAGGTACTAAATGCCATTTAAAGATAAACCATACCTATGGAATAAATCATATAACTCGAATCTTCGCAACAGTTAATCTTCACTCCAGCAAGTATACAACATATCTTTTTAAGCATCGGAACGAGACGAATATTGGGGTGAATAAGTCAGTTGGGGTATACAAACGAGAGCTACAGCATCCCGCATCTGTCGGATACATACTTCCGGAAGCTGACGGAGCTGTTACAGATCTTCCAATGTATTACCGGAGTCTCAGTCGCAACTTCCACTCTGTCTGACATGACGTCATAAGACGAGCGGTTGTTGTTGACATTTTCGGGGACAGCTTGGAGGTTGCAACTAGGATGATGGTGTGACCTAAACGTTTGGCAGATAAGACTCTCCAGTCTTACTGTTACAAATATCGGGGAGATTACCCACCCTCAGCATAACCGATTCCGTTGCATATGTCTTTAATATAACATCAACGCATCGTTTGAGACGTTGCAAGGCATTGATGTTAGTCTTCGTGAAGCTTAATTGTGTCAGATATAATAAAGATTAGCATCAGTGTAAACTGTGAATGTATGGGTTTTGCTGGTGCGACGGTCGCAATTTCCAGCATTCATGTGGAACAGATAGGCGATTTACTACACACACAAATGAGTGCATTTCCTTTCATCATTTATGTAAACGCGCGACGCTGTTGCTGACCCAGCAGTGTTTGCAGAGCACTTAGTCAACTCCGATCGATAGGTGAATTTAGCTAAGAGACTGATCAACTAAGCAAATTCATTAGAATGAGATCAGCGATAAGCGGGGGCTTTGATCGCCTGCTTAATGGGGGCGTTATTGTGACAATCGCCCTCGTCTATGGGCTTACATCTGCCGATGCAGAGCCTTCGTGTTGCTGGGCGTCGCCGCTTCCATTCCAGGCACGGTTTTTATAAACGGATGTCGATTTCGCTTCAATTGTTAAGGAGGAAAACGGCGGCGCTGTTTCTGACGGGTGAATTATGTTTGACATTCACGCATGGGTTAACCCACAATTCAATGCAAATGGTACTCAACGAAGCTCAACGGCTTGCAACTGATATATCAGTAATGGTGGCCGTTTTTCATTCCGTGACATCGTTTGAACTTTTAGATAGGATTATGTGGCAGGATGCCGTTTTATTTACATTGTTTGCTGAGACAAGTTGAGTTACTAATATTTTAACTCACCAGTAATTGTCCTGGCCATCAGAAACTAAATGCTAAACTACAAATTTACCTGCGATCGTGTTAAAAGTGGCAATGGATATGCACGATGTATCGCGCTGATAAACGACCCATATATAATTAATGTTTAGTTATGTTAGGCCTAAATGCAAATTTATTGATCTAACTGTTGCTGTCCCAGGCTAGTAGGCGTAGTTTTCACATCAAAACGGATACCAAAATACGTCCTAATCACGCATAGTGTATGTACCGTATGTGATAACACGATGAATATGACGATTTCCTATAATTACTCAAAGTCAATGTCTGTCCACATTGAGCATACACTACACCAGTGTTGAATGGATTATGAATGATGATCCATATTAATTAACATTGGATTATGAATTGTTCTGAATATTAACACTAGCGCTGGTATCGTTGAACTGATTAGACATAGACAACTGCTCTTTATTTTGCTCCTTCTGCTATTGTTCTTAATATTAACACTAGCGCTGGCATCGTTGAACTGATTGGACATAGACAACTGCTCTTTGTTTTGCTCCTTCTTCTGTTGTTCTGAATATTAATACTAGCGCTGGCATCGTTGAACTGATTGGACATAGACAACTGCTCTTTGTTTTGCTCCTTCTTCTGTTGTTCTTAATATTAACACTAGCGCTTGCATCATTGAACTGATTAGACATAGACAACCCTCTTTGTTTTGCTCCTTCTTCTGTTGTTCGTAATATTAACACTAGCGCTTGCATCGTTGAACTGATTAGACATAGACAAGTGCTCTTTGTTTTGCTCCTTCTTCTGTTGTTCGTAATATTAACACTAGCGGTGGCATCTTTGAACTGATTGGACATAGACAACTGCTCTTTATTTTGCTCCTTCTGCTATTGTTCTTAATATTAACACTAGCGCTGGCATCGTTGAACTGATCAGACATAGACAACTGCTCTTTATTTTGCTCCTTCTGCTATTGTTCTTAATATTAACACTAGCGCTGGCATCGTTGAACTAATTGGACATAGACAACTGCTCTTTGTTTTGCTCCTTCTTCTGTTTTTCTTAATATTAACACTAGCGCTGGCATCGTTGAACTGATTGGACATAGACAACTGCTCTTTGTTTTGTTCCTTCTTCTGTTGTTCTTAATATTAACACTAGCGCTGGCATCGTTGAACTAATTGGACATAGACAACTGCTCTTTGTTTTGCTCCTTCTTCTGTTGTTCTTAATATTAACACTAGCGCTGGCATCGTTGAACTAATTGGATACAGACAACTGCTCTTTGTTTTGCTCCTTCTTCTGGTGTTCTTAATATTAACACTAGGGCTTGCATCATTGAACTGATTAGACATAGACAACTGCTCTTTGTTGCTCCTTCTTCTGTTGTTCTTAATATTAACACTAGCGCTGGCATCGTTGAACTAATTGGACATAGACAACTGCTCTTTGTTTTGCTCCTTCTTCTGTTTTTCTTAATATTAACACTAGCGCTGGCATCGTTGAACTGATTGGACATAGACAACTGCTCTTTGTTTTGTTCCTTCTTCTGTTGTTCTTAATATTAACACTAGCGCTGGCATCGTTGAACTAATTGGACATAGACAACTGCTCTTTGTTTTGCTCCTTCTTCTGTTGTTCTTAATATTAACACTAGCGCTGGCATCGTTGAACTAATTGGATACAGACAACTGCTCTTTGTTTTGCTCCTTCTTCTGGTGTTCTTAATATTAACACTAGGGCTTGCATCATTGAACTGATTAGACATAGACAACTGCTCTTTGTTGCTCCTTCTTCTGTTGTTCTTAATATTAACACTAGCGCTGGCATCGTTGAACTAATTGGACATAGACAACTGCTCTTTGTTTTGCTCCTTCTTCTGTTGTTCTTAATATTAACACTAGCGCTGGCATCGTTGAGCTGATTGGACATAGACAACTGCTCTTTGATTTTCCTTCTTCTGATGTTCTGAATATTAACACTAGCGCTGGCATCGTTGAACTAATTGGATACAGACAACTGCTCTTTGTGTTGCTCCTTCTTCTGTTGTTCGTAATATTAACACTAGCGTTGGCATCGTTGAACTGATTGGACATAGACAACTGCTATTTGTTTTGCTACTTCTTCTGTTGTTCTTAATGTTAACACTAGCGTTGGTATCGTTGAACTGATTGGACATAGACAACTGCTCTTTGTTTTGCTCCTTCTTCTGTTGTTCTTAATATTAACACTAGCGCTTGCATCATTGAACTGATTAGACATAGACAAGTGCTCTTTGTTTTGTTCCTTCTTCTGTTGTTCGTAATATTAACACTAGCGCTGGCATCGTTGAACTGATTAGACATAGACAAGTGCTCTTTGTTTTGTTCCTTCTTCTGTTGTTCGTAATATTAACACTAGCGCTTGCATCATTGAACTGATTAGACATAGACAACTGCTCTTTGTTTTGTTCCTTCTTCTGTTGTTCTTAATACTAACACTAGCGCTGGCATCATTGAACTGATTAGACATAGACAACTGCTCTTTGTTTTGTTCCTTCTTCTGTTGTTCTTAATACTAACACTAGCGCTGGCATCATTGAACTGATTAGACATAGACAACTGCTCTTTGTTTTGCTCCTTCTTCTGTTGTTCTTAATATTAACACTAGCGCTTGCATCATTGAACTGATTAGACATAGACAAGTGCTCTTTGTTTTGTTCCTTCTTCTGTTGTTCTTAATATTAACACTAGCGCTTGCATCATTGAACTGATTAGACATAGACAAGTGCTCTTTGTTTTGTTCCTTCTTCTGTTGTTCTTAATATTAACACTAGCGCTTGCATCATTGAACTGATTGGACATAGACAACTGCTCTTTGTTTTGTTCCTTCTTCTGTTGTTCTTAATATTAACACTAGCGCTTGCATCATTGAACTGATTGGACATAGACAACTGCTCTTTGTTTTGTTCCTTCTTCTGTTGTTCTTAATATTAACACTAGCGCTTGCATCATTGAACTGATTAGACATAGACAAGTGCTCTTTGTTTTGTTCCTTCTTCTGTTGTTCGTAATATTAACACTAGCGCTTGCATCATTGAACTGATTAGACATAGACAACTCCTCTTTGTTTTGCTCCTTCTTCTGGTATAAGTGACAGAGACATTGCTTTATAGGCCGAGAAGATGCCGCTGACAGCCGTAAACCTGTCGGCGGGTGTATCAGCTGGTGTACGTCATATCTCGACCTCGGTCGAAGGATAAGTGGACAATATGCTCAAGTCTCGCGAGATATAAGCGAGCCGTGTATGTGCCACGAGAGTATAAGGAGCGGCTCGGTTCATCAGATGAGACGACTAAATACGGACAGAAACAGGAAGGATTGCCAAACTCCGGAGACAGCAATGAGGTCTATCCAGTCACTCCTGTGGCGAACTTACCGGTGTAGAGAATAGGCATGTTAAAACAGACATACGATTGATTTATGTGCCTTTCTTAAGAGATGCATTAATGTTGTACTTATCGCTTAAATGTGCACGCTGTCATCCAAATGTGCAACTGTTTAACAGTTGGTTAGTCCGTAAAACCTACGTTGTGAATTGCATTAAACTGTCTTCAAACACTTGAACCGTGTTGTTCTGCGATTTTACCCAAAGCACGATACGAAAACAACAGTAATCATTACGGTACTCCAACGACGTAATGAAACATATGAATATTTCTATAATAGTAGTCATTGATTCGCACTTGACACATGAAACACGGGACAAAATGTACGAGAGAGCATTTACTCCTAATCATCGACGTTCTCTCGCCTTAGCAACATTCCACCATATGACAAAAGCCCCCAAAAACATACATTGACACAAGAATACATAATTTGTTTTCTCGATTGTTGAGATAA
>CBDHHR010000676.1:0-13138 GCA_965263245.1 Metamycoplasmataceae bacterium
AACGCCGAATAAACTATCAAAAGTGACGCATGTAACCTGTTTAACACATTGAACACACCAAATGCCGACTTCATGTAATTGGCAGAACGGGTAGAGTAATGTAAAAACGTTATTACTTATATATATATATATATATATATATATATATATATATATATCATAATCAATTGAAAATACCTTTATTTATCCTACACCGGAAATTCTTGATAGATAAAAATGATTGGTAATTAAAGTACAGTAAAAGAATACAGTAAACATCAGAATATAATTTTCATAACATAGCAATAAAAATAAATAATAAAAGCAGTTCATAATCAAAAGTAGTTCATCATGTCATCTAAGACTCCAGAGGAGAGGGAGAGGGAGAGGGAGAGGGAGAGGGAGAGGGAGAGGGAGAGGGAGAGGGAGAGGGAGAGGGAGAGGGAGAGGGAGAGGGAGAGGGAGAGGGAGAGGGAGAGGGAGAGGGAGACGGAGAGGGAGACGGAGAGGGAGAGGGAGAGGGAGAGGGAGAGGGAGAGGGAGAGGGAGAGGGAGAGGGAGAGGGAGAGGGAGAGGGAGAGGGAGAGGGAGAGGGAGCGGGAGAGGGAGCGGGAGCGGGAGCGGGAGCGCGGTGCGGGTGCGGGAGCGGGAGCGGGAGCGGGAGCGGGAGCGGGAGCGGGAGCGGGAGCGGGAGCGGGAGCGGGAGCGGGAGCGGGAGCGGGAGCGGGAGCGGGAGCGGGAGCGGGGGCGGGAGCGGGAGCGGGAGCGGGAGCGGGAGCGGGAGCGGGAGCGGGAGCGGGAGCGGGAGCGGGAGCGGGAGGGACGACAGAGCATTCGTTTAGAATACGGATAGAGGAAGGGAGGAAGGAGTGTCGAGAGCGACTGAGTCTCAAGTATGAAATGTGACTTCAACAAGGCGGCTGTGTACACATCTGTAGAATTACTCCAAATCAGCCAATGTATTTCTGAAGTGACGCTTTTAAAATCAGTGATTGTTGATATTTTGGTAGAACCTCGCCAACAATAGATGTGCAGCGAATGAATGCATTTCGCACTCGTGCAGATTTAAAATCGTGTAAAGGAGAGTCATTAGTCACAGAACACATGTCCTAAGCGATCAATTGATGACCGCTGTGTTTATTTAGGCGCCCACGTTGTGCGTTCAAAGAAGGAGCCGGATTATGGCCAATGTTTCGGCTTAGCAACTGGTCAGCTAGATATTCCTAAAAGGCGTCAGCATGTTGTTATGATAGGCATTTCGCCAGGTCTTTGATAACTTTGCAAACACGTACGTAACTGTGCATTTTGAAAGCTGTTGACGTTATCACCGCTTATAAACTAGGTTCATAATTTCAATTTGTTAAGGAACATTTGTTGTTGTTGAAATTATCTGTTTCTGTTTTCTCCTTAACGAACCATTTTGAGTTAAGCAAATGTTCAGGTAGTACCTGTTTTTGTGGTTATTTTTATAATATTCTTTCCAATACAAGCTTTATCCAGTAATTGATCGCGTGTCAATACCCTTATCTGATGTGTCTATAAGTTTCGTTTCATTATGATAATTACTTCTCACACAGGTCGTGTAGAAGACATAATGGTGAAAGAAACTGGGATGGTTTCAGGCGGCGGAAACAGGTGCAGTAGTTCGTGCTTAGGTAAATATATACAGTATAATATTACGCTAAAGTCACGCGAAATCCTGATGTGAGTCATAATAATTATCACCAAAGCGTGTTAGACTTGACTGAAACGATAAAACCCGTCGCCCAGAAACATTACTTTTAAGAAATAAACTATTTCTCTTTTTAGGTCAGTAATAACATTCTATATTCAAGTGATAAATTGAAAAAAATAACATCCTGTTTACGGCTACTGCTATGCCTGTTATTAATTACTAATGCCGGCTACACCGTAATTTCGATGAGAAAACAGTTGGAAAATATTGTGACCTCGTGGGGTTATCCTACTTTATTTTAACTCAGTCGCTTATCCGATATTCTACGAATGGATTAATATCAATAATAAACGCCTTACAGAATTAGCCATACATCTAATGCCATACTGACGATATGATCGTACTGTTGAAGTTGGGCTAAATTTGGATCAGATAACATCACATGCATTGAACGAAGCAACGTAATATTGACAAAACACGAGATCACAGATGTCTCGAGCGTGTCTCGGAATAATAATGTCTTCGTTTGAATGGGACGTGTTGTTTAATCGGTCGTAGCATCAAGAATACTAAAAGCCTCACGCACGCGAGCGTGTTTCAACAAATGGATAGATACCACCAATTGATTTTCCATAGGCGGCCATTGTAACGTTTCTTTGATTTCCCACTAGGATTATTGGACATTTGAGACATTGATTAGCCTCCATAGACAAGTCATGTATAAAATTCGTGAAAATGACACATTTCTTTCTCCTTCATTTTTGCTTCAACCAGCGGCCGATTGCCAATGTTGACACCTCTAGGCCAAATAACACCTGTATGTATACGCACCTTTTCACTGTCTGACAAATATCATCATTTTGCAGACGTGATATCACGCTACGCAGAAATATCATTTCCATTCAGTGCTTCCAGAAATTTACAAAAAGTGCACAATGCAGTTCTTTTAAGCAGGACTACTTAGGAATCCATTTGGTGGTATGTCCCCAATTGTGGTGGTGATTTTGGTTCGGGCAGTATGATGTGCTGATATGAGCTGTCTATATAACGCGCGCGTGCATGTATGTGCGTGCACGCGCGCGCGTGTGTGCGTGTGTGTGCGTGCGCATGCGCGTGTGTGTGCATGTGTGTAATGTGTATGTATGTAGGTGTGTGTTTACGTGATTAATAATGAGTAAACATGCGTATAATTACGACAGTAATGTCCATTATTATGATGCTATTAAATGCATTGTCTGTTGGCCACCTACACTCGAACTAAATCCGATAACATCGTCGATTAAATCCCCCATGCGGTGACACCGTATAATTTTATTCTCAGTGTTCCCGTGACTAGTCGAATACCAATAACTATAATAACTGAAATGCCGACAGACCGTTGCAAAACTAAAAGGTTTATTGAATTAATATATACGCCGACAAGAATTGCATAAACGAGTAAGGCATTTATAGAAATTGTGTTATAACAGCGACTATACTTGCAGCCGTGTGTGACTACAATCCAAGTTATTATAATCGTACACTTTGCCGTGTTTATTAAAGTATATCGAATGCACCGTGTCACCGACATGAAGTGAGTATGTAAGGGAAATGTATCACACGTCGACACCTGCAAAGATGGCGCATAATAAACGTGGGCCACTTCTGAGTTTCATTCCTGAGTTACGCCGCTATCTAGGACGAATAAACGGTCTTTTGATTGTCGTGGCACGTAATTTGTTCGGCGCGGATGAAGCATTGTGTACCGCCGCACTGGAGGAACGAAACGTATGTATGTCTGCCACACACATATTGTATTGATGACATTCTAGTAATCGATGTAGAAAAAACGCCATAAAACGAAATACAGAGACCTGATAAATTGTCTTTTCCTCACATTTCACAGAATACATTGTCCTTTATGTGCCGACATAAGTAACGTCTTGCAGACATTGCTATACAATCATTCATGCTGTCTGCTTTCTGTAGGGCCATTGGTCATGTCGCCGCCGTTTTTCCATACGTGTGTTTATGTTTAGTCTAGTTTTTGGCAAGCATCGTTCTGACACGGTGCCATTACAATACGGTAACATTGTTACACGCAGCAAGAAAACAGACGTTAACTACCACAACGCAACACAATAAATATTCTGTTTGACTGACTTTGTTCTATGTTGAATCTCCTTATTTGACGAGGAGTTGAAGAGGAAGGAGAACGTGATCTATTGAGACAATAAAGTTGAGACAATAGTAGAACTGGATGGCCCAACTTCAGTTATAGAAATACGGTGCACACACAGCACGAACCTTGTATGACGGAGAAGTGTCCTCGCCCCTGGCTTTTTCTCCCGGTGTCCTATTCTGTCGTCGCGAACCCATCGCGACACCGGCCCCACCCCGCAACCGCGCCCGCTGCGTTGGCAGGCGACTAGAGGCGGCGACGATAGGTACACGTGTTGACTCGTTTCTAAAGACAACTGACTCTCTACGTTTCGTTTTATTCACTCCTCAATTAACGCGCGCGACTCCGGGTAACACAGACACCGTCAACAGTGCGCTTGTCAGGATACGCACGTGGATTCCGGTTGAAGTAATCTTACGACCATACTCCACTGCCCATAACAACGAAGAACGTAACCGTCCTGTTTTGCCGTGACCACGATCATACTACATGCGCATTGAAGGCGGCTCAGTGTAAACGTTCACAAAGAACATGTCCACGTCACTCGTACATGGCCTACGCTAATCGCCACTCGATCCGTCTGTCACAGCGGCAACGAAGCGTTCAGTGTTGTAGCGAGTGAGTTGTGTCTGTTCTTGTCTTGATCCGCGCCTCCTTATGCAAAGGCGTTGTGCCGTGGTGGTCACTAACTGTACCGGCAAAGAATGGTACAGCCTAAGTAACGTAAACATGTGATTTATTGTCCGGTTGAGTACAGTGCACGTATCTGGGTGACCGAATGAATATATACGGCTGGACCGGTCACACACGACGGACGAGTGCAGCGTATTGCCGTGGAGGCGTCCTGTCTGTATTGCGAAAAACGCGGACGTATGGTGACTAGGCGTTCTGCTCAACAAGGAACAGGTTATATTTATCTTATGATAAATATGTACTTGGAGTAGCGACAAAGACAGTTGATATAAAGAAACAACAACAACAACAATAACAACAACAATAGCAGTAATAAGACGAACAACAACAACTATAATAATAATAATAACCCATAATAATAATAATAATAATAATACACTTACGACTTTAACACATACGACCTAGTGACCCCGAGCTGTCCGTCCGTCCGTCCGTCCGTCCGTCCGTCCGTCCGTCCGTCCGTCCGTCCGTCCGTCCGTCCGTCCGTCCGTCCGTCCGTCCGTCCGTCCGTCCGTCCGTCCGTCCGTCCGTCCGTCCGTCCGTCCGTCCGTCCGTCCGTCCGTCCGTCCGTCCGTCCGTCCGTCCGTCCGTCCGTCCGTCCGTCCGTCCGTCCGTCCGTCCGTCCGTCCGTCCGTCCGTCCGTCCGTCCGTCCGTCCGTCCGTCCGTCCGTCCGTCCGTCCGTCCGTCCGTCCGTCCGTCCGTCCGTCCGTCCGTCCGTCCGTCCGTCCGTCCGTCCGTCCGTCCGTCCGTCCGTCCGTCCGTCCGTCCGTCCGTCCGTCCGTCCGTCCGTCCGTCCGTCCGTCCGTCCGTCCGTCCGTCCGTCCGTCCGTCCGTCCGTCCGTCCGTCCGTCCGTCCGTCCGTCCGTCCGTCCGTCCGTCCGTCCGTCCGTCCGTCCGTCCGTCCGTCCGTCCGTCCGTCCGTCCGTCCGTCCGTCCGTCCGTCCGTCCGTCCGTCCGTCCGTCCGTCCGTCCGCCCGCCCGCCCGCCCGCCCGCCCGCCCGCCCGCCCGCCCGCCCGCCCGCCCGCCCGTCCGCCCGTCCGTCCGTCCGTCCGTCCGTCCGTCCGTCCGTCCGTCCGTCCCTCCGTCCGTCCGTCCGTCCGTCCGTCCGTCCGTCCGTCCGTCCGTCCGTCCGTCCGTCCGTCCGTCCGTCCGTCCGTCCGTCCGTCCGTCCGTCCGTCCGTCCGTCCGTCCGTCCGTCCGTCCGTCCGTCCGTCCGTCCGTCCGTCCGTCCGTCCGTCCGTCCGTCCGTCCGTCCGTCCGTCCGTCCGTCCGTCCGTCCGTCCGTCCGTCCGTCCGTCCGTCCGTCCGTCCGTCCGTCCGTCCGTCCGTCCGTCCGTCCGTCCGTCCGTCCGTCCGTCCGTCCGTCCGTCCGTCCGTCCGTCCGTCCGTCCGTCCGTCCGTCCGTCCGTCCGTCCGTCCGTCCGTCCGTCCGTCCGTCCGTCCGTCCGTCCGTCCGTCCGTCCGTCCGTCCGTCCGTCCGTCCGTCCGTCCGTCCGTCCGTCCGTCCGTCCGTCCGTCCGTCCGTCCGTCCGTCCGTCCGTCCGTCCGTCCGTCCGTCCGTCCGTCCGTCCGTCCGTCCGTCCGTCCGTCCGTCCGTCCGTCCGTCCGTCCGTCCGTCCGTCCGTCCGTCCGTCCGTCCGTCCGTCCGTCCGTCCGTCCGTCCGTCCGTCCCTCCGTCCGTCCGTCCGTCCGTCCCTCCGTCCGACCGTCCGTCCGTCCGTCCGTCCGTCCGTCCGTCCGTCCGTCCGTCCCTCCGTCCGTCCGTCCGTCCGTCCGTCCCTCCGTCCCACCGTCCCTCCGTCCCTCCGTCCCTCCGTCCCTCGATCCACATTTTCTCTATTTCTCCTACCTTAAACCTATTCGTATTTCTGAGCTTATGAGCTCGATTGCATCCACTTTTCTTGTCTCTCTCATTTTATTTCTGTACCGTTCTGAAATACATCCTAGACAGCTTCTTGTATTGCCCGTCGCTGTGATAAGATAAGAAAATACGAGTATATCCAAAATAATTCCACAAAGTGTGAGCCCGACATAGATATAATAGACCTCCAGGTCCACAGAACTTCGAACGTCCGATATCACGTCTGGAGTGTTCTCGCAGTCTTCTGAAACAGTGCTGCCACATAGGGGGCCGTGCAAGCATTAAGTATGTTCAGAATGTCATAGAAAAGAGAATAAAGTCTGGTGATTAATCGTGGACTGACCAACATTTGTATGTGCATTGTGGTATTGTAGTACAATGTAGTTAACTTACGTTGCAATACACAGTTCTTTTTGTGCGTATGTGTATGGATAAGCATGTGTCACTATTTTAATAAAATAATAAAGTCAAACGTCTTTAAAATATCACTTTTAATTAAACTAATAATGGACAAAACTCACACATCAGTCAGCCGTTGACTCTGGATAAGTCATCCTCTCCCTCGGGCCCTGCGCACTCCCTACGCGCCCACTGGTCTGTCTTACAACACTGCACCCGTCTGTCACTCTTCCTTAGAGTCACGGTCCAATTCCCTCTTTCTTTCTTTCTTTCTTTCTTTCTTTCTCCTTACGTTCTTTGCTTCGTTAGATCCTGCCGTCTGAGGAACCATTTGGCGATGTTCTTCTTTTCCAAAAACGCAACAACGGTGAGTTCTAGTTATCCAGCGTTGTAGTGCACTGTTTCTTCTAGGCCTGTCTCCTGCCAGAGAGAAAAAGATATGGTCAGTTAAATGACATTCTTAGTGGTGCTCTTATATACATATAATACAAAATCACTACACATGGCATAAACAAAACACATGTTGTTTATACGCTGAAATACAGCAGAATATACACCAACGAACAGCGTGAACCACGTTTCAATAATTATCACACACAACAATAGAACATTAAATACGTTTCAATAATTATTACACACAACAATAGATCATTAAATACGTTTCAATAATTATCACATACAGCAATATATTATTAAGTACGTTTCAATAATTACCACATACAACGCTAGATTATTAAGTACGTTTCAATAATTACCACATACAAAGCAAGATTATTAAGTACGTTTCAATAATGATCGCACACGACACTAGATTATTAAGTACGTTTCAATAATTATCACATACAACATTATATTATTAAGTACGTTTCAATAATTATCACATACAACACTAGATTATTAAGCACGTTTAAACAATTATCACACACGACACTAGATTATTAAGCACGTTTTAAAAATTATCAGTAAAGTATTTAACAATAATGGATGCCAGCCGACTACAGAAGCGAGCAGAAATGGAGAAAACAATACAATTCAAAACCCTTTACACCTTCACAACAGGAAACCGGAAGAAAGAACAAAGGAGATCTATGTTAAATGAAAAAACCCAATAAACTAATCAATAAGAATCAACTTATAACTGATTATCCAATGCTAACCATACTCTATGTTACAGTAAAAGCATTTTGACTCAAGTGATAAAACTTAAACAAACTATAGCCCTAATAATGCACTCTTTATTAATACAAACAATGACCTATTATTAAATGTAAATTACTAAGCCCAAGAACCAATGTTTCACATGCAACTAACAACACGTGTAAACATAATTGGTTATAAATCACAAACACTGATTTATATTAGTAATAATCATTAAATATCTCGTAATGCTTCAATTAACGTCACCAACAACCCGTAACCCTATCATAATAACACTAAATCGATTCCAGACCATTACTGATGTTGCATTCGTATTTGTCCACCGAAATTGAACCTGATTCTATTCCCAAGATGTTCTGCTTTCAATGCGGTGCAACTGATAAGCGCAATATTACATCACATGACCGTGTGAAAACGACAAATACGACCTGCTGTTACAGTATTGATTATGTCAGTGACGAGTATGTAAATGATGTCACATGGTACAGACAGAGTCTGTGTGGCTGAACTGTGCAACCCGGTGTTGTCTTATCTCAAAGCGATACGATGGTGGATGATTGCAAGTGAACTTAGCTAGAAACTTCAACGACTTATGCAGTGTCGGCCCGTGGAGAACACAGCGACGCACCGAGGTCTGACGCTGTTAGGAACCGTTGTCGGTGTCCGAAGCTGGTCAGTTATGGCGCTTGACATCAGAGTCCAAGATTCCGCCGACTACAGTGGCGTCCAACGCGCCGCAGTTTGTCGACTTCATTGCAACGTCTGCCATTCAACACGTAGGTTGTTCAGTCATTGTTTCCCTGTTTCAGTATTGTTCTCTAACTAGTAACGTGGATTTAAATATGACATTTTAAGGTGGCCCTTACGATAGCGAACGCTGTCTCTTAAAATAAATTATAGGGATGCTATACACGAAATCTCACACAACAGCAAGTTGGTAGAACGACTCAACGATGACTTATAATAATGCGGGAACCGTCCAAGCGGATTGTTTATAATATGTTTTGTGTTATAGTCAATATTAACATGTTAATGATTTTATATTGCCACTTGCATGCTAAGCTATGTACGTATTAACAAAATACAACTCAATAATTGATTATCATCGTCATCAGTGTTGTAGTTACACGCAATCATGCAAGACTATACTGTTGATCACAGTTTGTGACAACGGAATATCAAATACCTTTAAATGTATGTCCCTAGCCAGGCGTGTTGAACGATCACGTGGGACCGGTCACGTGGTCTTGATATGACGCATATGGGTGTAGAAGATGTAGACATGGCGGGAGTGATGAGACACTTGAAGACAACCACGTGTGTCGTCAGATAGACGATCTCACGGGTAAACAGCATGTTTGCCGAGAAACAGAGTTTACATGGTACAGTTCACTTTCGCATAGGTCGTTGGTAAACTACAGACTAGTACGTGGACATAACAGGGCCGGTGGACAGGACCGGGGGCCCAGAGACTGTGTACCTTTCCAGTGCAGTTACAAAGCGATTGACGCGGCTCTAGCATCAAGTTGGTGTTGTACACTGTCAGACAGTGACGATGTGGTTTGGATGGTCATCTCCCTCATCTGTCCTGCCTCCTTCCCGCCCTCTCTCCAACCCTCCTTCCCTCCCTCCCTCCCTCCCACCCCAGACATATCATCTTCCCAACAAATCTAACTATTTATTTGCTAAAGACGCGTACAAAACGGGCCCCGTACACATGTACATTTCGCAAACACATTCTCCGCACTTGGCTCCAATCCAGTCTGGTGTGCACATACTGTACAATGCCATAACGCTTTATAAAAAGACAATTACTAACATTATTCTGGTGAACGAAAAACCCAACAAACTGGGCTATTCCGGGGGCCCGTTTCGGAAGCACAATTTACCGCCCCGTGTTAGTCATCAGTTTCAACACAAGCTGCGTATGTCTAAATGACAGCATCCACACATCAGAGCATAGGGAAATTACGGATTGGTGTTGAATGAACGAAAGGTTATATGGCGCGTCAGACGGAGGAGTTGAATGTGTTGGTGACTATGAACATGGACGTGACTGTCGCCTGTATGGGTAATCGTCGTGTGCGGTGACAAACGGTGACATATGGTGACAGACAGTGATAGACGGTGACACAAGGTGAAACGCGGCGACAGACGGTGATGGAAGGTGACAGGCAGTGACAGAGAGTGAAGACGGTGATAACATGTAACAGACGGTGACAAACGGTGACTGAAGTTAATAGGCGGTAACAGGCAGTGGTAGAACGTGATAGACGGTGATAGAGGATGATAGAGGGTGATAGAAGGTGATAGAAGGTGATAGACGGTGATAGACGGTGATAGACGGTGATAGCGGGTGATAGACGGTGATAGACGGTGATAGACGGTGATAGACGGTGATAGAGGATTATAGACGGTGATAGAGTGTGATATAATGTGATAGACGGTGATAGAGGATGATAGAGGGTGATAGAGGGTGATAGAAGGTGATAGACGGTGATAGCGGGTGATAGACGGTGATAGCGGGTGATGGACGGTGATAGAGGGTGATAGAGGGTGATATACGGTGATAGACGGTGATAGAGGGTGATAGAGGGTGATAGAGGGTGATAGAAGGTGATAGACGGTGAGAGAGGGTGATAGAGGGTGGTGGACGGTGATAGAGGGTGATAGAGGGTGATAGCGGGTGATGGAAGGTGATAGAGGGTGATAGAGGGTGATAGATGGTGATAGCATGTGATGGACGGTGATAGAGGGTGATAGAGGGTGATAGAGGGTGATAGACGGTGATAGAGGGTGATAGACGGTGATAGACGGTGATAGACGGTGATAGACGGTGATAGACGGTGATAGACGGTGATAGACGGTGATAGACGGTGAAAGACGGTGATAGACGGTGATAGACGGTGATTGACGGTGATAGACGGTGATAGACGGTGATAGACGGTGATAGACGGTGATAGACGGTGATAGACGGTGATAGAAGGTGATAGACGGTGATAGACGGTGATAGACGGTTATAGACGGTTATATACGGTTATAGACGGTTATATACGGTGATAGCGATGATAGACGGTGATAGACGGTGATAGGCGGTGATAGACGGTGATAGACGGTGATAGACGGTGATAGACGGTGATAGCGATGATAGAAATTGACAGAAGATGACAGGGGATTAAAGACGGTGACATAAAGCGAAAGACTGTGACAGAAGGTTATTAATGGTGATACAAGGTGAGAGAACGTGACAGACAGTTATACACGGTGACAGAAGGTGAAATGCTGTGACAGAAGGTGACAGAGGGTGATTGATGTGATAGACGGTGATAGAAGGTGAGTGAAGGGTCACAACGTGATGGAAGGTGACATAATTTGACGGGAGGTGACGGAAGGTGAAAGACGATGACAGACTGTGACAGAATGTGACGAAGGCGACAGAAGGCGATAGACGGTGACAGACGGTAACAGACGGTGCTAGAAAGTGACAGAAGGTGACAGAAGGTGAACAATCGTGACTGAAGGTGACAGAGGGTTATACACGGTGACAGAAGGTGAAATGCTGTGTCAGAAGGTGACAGAAGGTGATTGATTGTGACAGGCGGTGATAGGTGAGTGAAGGTGATATGACCTTCTGGAAGATGACATAATGTGACGGAAGGTGACGGAAGGTGACGGTAGGTGACGGAATGTGAAAGACGATGACAGACTGTGACAGAAGGTGGCTAAGGCGACTTAAGGCGATAAACCATGTAGACGGTAACTGAAGGTACAACGGGTTAAAGACGGTGACAAACGGTGAAAGAATGTGATTGATGATGATAGACGTTGCAGACAGGTGATACACGGTTACAAAAGGTGTCATAAAGTGATAGACATACATACAGATACACAGACGCACAGGCACGCAGGCGCGCAGGCGCGCAGGCGCGCAGGCGCGCAGGCGCGCAGGCGCGCAGACGCGCAGACGCGCAGACGCGCAGACGCGCAGACGCGCAGACGCGCAGACGCGCAGACGCGCATACGCGCAGACGCGCAGACGCGCAGACGCGCAGACGCGCAGACGCGCAGACGCGCAGACACGAGACACGCAGACACGCAGACACGCAGACACGCAGACACGCAGACACGCAGACACGCAGACACGCAGACACGCAGACACGCAGACACGCAGACACGCAGACACGCAGACACGCAGACACGCAGACACGCAGACACGCAGACACGCAGACACGCAGACACGCAGACACGCAGACACGCAGACACGCAGACACGCAGACACGCAGACACGCAGACACGCAGACACGCAGACACGCAGACACGCAGACACGCAGACACGCAGACACGCAGACACGCAGACACGCAGACACGCAGACACGCAGACACGCAGACACGCAGACACACAGACACACAGACACACAGACACACAGACACACAGACACCCAGACACACAGACACACAGACACACAGACACACAGACACACAGACACACAGACACACAGACACACAGACACACAGACACACAGACACACAGACACACAGACACACAGACACACAGACACACAGACACACAGACACACAGACACACAGACACACAGACACACAGACACACAGACACACAGACACACAGACACACAGACACACAGACACACAGACACACAGACACACAGACACACAGACACACAGACACACAGACACACAGACACACAGACACACAGACACACAGACACACAGACACACAGACACACAGACACACAGACACACAGACACACAGACACACAGACACACAGACACACAGACACACAGACACACAGACACACAGACACACAGACACACAGACACACAGACACACAGACACACAGACACACAGACACACAGACACACAGACAGGTGGGTGACGGATGCCGAGGCGAGGGGTTGTGGAGCGGGTGCAGTGGCAGAGATGGAGGCGCTTGGAGACGGCGGTGTCGGCGGATGAAGACGACGACGGGTGGTGGCTGACTGTGGCTAGCGGCCACTATGCCGCTTAATCTGACCCTACGTTTCGAAACCATGCATCGGGTCTGACTTCCCATTTTATACCCCAAGTCTTTGTGCACCTCTGAGCTTCGTCTCCAATGGTTTAGGCGCAGCAGAAGTAATTGTTTTAATTATCACTTGTATAATTTTACCGTTGTTGTTGTTATTCTTATTAAGTGCTTGTGTTATGTCCG
>CBDHHR010000677.1:0-4055 GCA_965263245.1 Metamycoplasmataceae bacterium
TGCCGTTCCAACGCTGTCAGAGAGTTCGTTCCACAGACTGGCTCCAGCTACGGCACAACGGCGATCATCGCCTAGCTCTAACCGCCTAACTCGGTGTCAGGTCACGCATGAAAGAATACGCAAACACCAGGGTCAAACGGGTCGGACTGAATATCTGCCCTTGTGGTGGACAGACCCCCCCCCGGAGGGCCACCCCGAAGTAGTACAGACAACTGATAGACAATAAACCTCGCGGTCGGCGGGTCAAGAGCGAAGTCAATTATATTACCGAGACTAGGCTGCTGCTGCTGCTGCTACTGCTACTGCTACTGCTACTGCTACTGCTGCTGCTGCTGCTGCTGCTACTGCTACTGCTACTGCTACTGCTACTGCTACTGCTACTGCTACTGCTACTGCTACTGCTACTGCTACTGCTACTGCTACTGCTACTGCTACTGCTGCTGCTGCTGCTGCTGCTGCTGCTGCTACTGCTACTGCTACTGCTACTGCTACTGCTACTGCTACTGCTACTGCTACTGCTACTGCTACTGCTTCTGCTACTGCTACTGCTACTGCTACTGCTACTGCTACTGCTACTGCTACTGCTACTGCTACTGCTACTGCTACTGCTACTGCTACTGCTACTGCTACTGCTACTGCTGCTGCTGCTGCTGCTGCTGCTGCTGCTGCTGCTGCTGCTACTGCTACTGCTACTGCTACTGCTACTGCTACTGCTACTGCTACTGCTACTGCTACTGCTACTGCTACTGCTACTGCTACTGCTACTGCTACTGCTACTGCTACTGCTACTGCTACTGCTACTGCTACTGCTACTGCTACTGCTACTGCTACTGCTACTGCTACTGCTACTGCTACTGCTACTGCTACTGCTACTGCTACTGCTACTGCTACTGCTACTGCTACTGCTACTGCTACTGCTACTGCTACTGCTACTGCTACTGCTACTGCTACTGCTACTGCTACTGCTACTGCTACTGCTACTGCTACTGCTACTGCTACTGCTACTGCTACTGCTACTGCTACTGCTACTGCTACTGCTACTGCTACTGCTACTGCTACTGCTTTACTGGCTTTTGTGGTGTAACAGTAAAAACAAAATATGTTAAGTGATGGTGATATCGTAGTTATCTTATAGTTCGTCATATTGTTATGCCGTCTTGTGGCCTTTGTGGTGTAGGGATGTTACTGTTATACACTGAACAGATCATTTTATGAAATTATTGATTGCACAAAGCATAAGCTTGGCTGAACGAAGGCTTCGTTAGACTTTTAGACAAAATTTGATGTTGTTATTTTCAAGACCACGTGGTGCGCTTGATTCGTATTCTTTGCATATACGTCAATGGATAGTATAATCTAGTATGACGTCAGCGGTCCACGTGTTCCTTGGAAACCATACGCGAACGTTACAGTTTCTTACTTTGTAGTGTTTTGATTAATTTATGTGCTTCTTTTTCTATTTTTTTTAAAGTAAAATAATGTTTGGAGGCTAAGCCGCTATATATCCACTGACTATCAGCATTTTCATGTCAGGTCATTCAATGTGTGGCTGTAAGACCGACCTTTGTCTCACCGCTTCTTTCAACAAGTCGCAGCCATTTGCGTCGATACACGTGACTGACACCGACACGTGGGTCTAGGTAATATCAGTGACATTTCTGACAGTATATGTATTCTGTTGTGTGACATCAATCCGATGTGATCCAGTTGTTTCTTCCTATGTCCGTATACGCCATCGTTTAGTATATATATTTAAATTAAAACAACTGGAGTGTACGCATGGCTTTTTTGCTGCAATCTGTGTTATAAATCGTACTCAAAAGCATGTAAGAACAATATTTTGGGAGTGTACATACCTTGATATTCATTGATGACGAAGTGTCAATTCTAAACTTAGAACGTATTAAAACAATTTGAATTTGTATACTTGCACAGTACGTTTTCCTAGAATTGTTAATACAATTTGTTCACAGCCGACATCACAGGTATTCCGAACTCACATGCAATACCATACATAAATTATTTTGTTGATAATGGTTGAACGGGTAATATTAAGTCTGACATTTATGCAAGTAAATCTCATTGCGTTGCAAACGGGATTAACTAAATCGTAGTTACTATTATTATTATTATTGTTCTAGTAAGCCTTATACAGCGGCTATACGGTTAATAGTTCTCTCTCCTTGTTGAAACATGAACAATAAATACAATATGTTGAGTGATGTTGATAACATATTTATCTCATCGTGAGTCCTATTGTTATGCCTTTGTGACTTTGTGTGGTGTGTGTATATTACTGTTACACACTGAATCGATCATTTGAGGAACTCATTGATTGTACAAAAGATACGCTTGACTGAACGAAGGCTTCGCTAGACTTCTGGACAGAATGTGGTGTTGTTATTTTCAAGACCAGATGGTGCGCTTGATGCGTATACTTTGCATATACATCAATGGATATTATAATCTAGTATGACGTCAGCGGTCCACGTGTTCCTTGTGAACCACACGCGAACGTTACAGTTTCTTACTGTACCTTTCTTTGTGGTGTTGTGTTTATTTTGTGTGCTTCCTTTTCTATTTTCTTAAGGAATACAATGTTTCGAGGCTAACCCACTATATATTCACAGACTGTCAGCATTTTCATGTCAGGTCATTCAATGTGTGGCTGTAAGACCGACCTTTGTCTCACCGCTTCTTTCAACAAATCGCAGCCATTCGCGTCAATACACGTGACTGACACCGTCACGTGGGTCTAGGTAATACCAGTGACATTTCTGACAGTGTATGTATTCCGTTGTGTAACATCAATCCGATGTGATCCAAGTGTTTCTTCTTCTGTCAATATACCCCTCGTTTAGCATATACATATTTAAATTAAAACAACTGGAGTGTGCAAATGGCTTTGTCGCTGCAATCTGTCTTATCAATCGTACCCAAAAGCATGTAAGAACAATATCTTGGGAGTGTACATACCTTGATATTCATTGATGACGATGTGTGAACTCTAAACTTACAACGTATTAAAACAATTTGAATTTGTATACTTGCACAATTCGTTTTCCTCGAATTGTTAATACAATTTGTTCACAGTCGACATCACACGTATTCCGAACTCACATGCATTACCACACATAAATAATTGTTGAATACTGTTGATTGCATGTTGTTTTGCGATTTGTTAATGAAACAGGCAAATGAGCACATCATGATTGCAGTGTGAATAAACATATTCGAGCGTTTCCATCTTCAGTGCTGTGTCGTGTGTATCATGTCGTGCTGAGTGTAAATATCATGTTAATAGTGCTGCGATGTTCTGCGTCATTCTAATACCATTGTCGTCAGTTATCACTCGCAGTAGACTTCATGGTAACATAGGGTTTTAATTTAATACACGTGGGAGATGTAAAGTTGAGGCCTCGAACAATTCTACTTTCATGAAGTAAAGATCGCGTAAACACTGCTAGGACGTAGAAGAGTAGTGTGTAATTTACCATGGGACAAATGTTTTGATTGTGAAAATATATGTTCTCGTTTTTTCAATGAGCGGTACGTAACGTGTGCATATTGGACGCAACCAATCGTTCCTCAATAAATAAAAACGTCGTCTACTAGAAATGTAAATATACAATTCGTAACTCAACCATTTCGGCGGTATACTTTTTATTATCACTGGTTCACTGACCACGTCAGTGTCATACAATATTCCAAGACAGTTCAACGTGTTACAAGAGAACATACCATGTTGATGACAGTAGGTCACATGTTAAAGGAAGTGATTATGTGTACAGTTTCCATGTTTCCATTCTGCGAATGGATCACTGGAAATGATTACTAAGCTAAGGTTCGAATGCAGAAATATTTTCCTCGAATAGGGAACAATAATTATAACATTAGAAGTAATTACAGGTAGTCAGTTACTGTCAGATGATAACATTAACATACGCCGCTTTGCATTCGATGTCTGGCATTGTGGCGACCCTTGACGGACAAGTAGCGAACCGCATGCGCCACCTGACGAGTGCAGTCTCTATCATCTGGACCTGAGCCATATA
>CBDHHR010000678.1:0-7500 GCA_965263245.1 Metamycoplasmataceae bacterium
TTTAATTGGACTTGGAATTAAAATTACGTGCAATGACACTTCCTGAAGGGCAGAGGCTATTCACACAGATGCTCAGCGCATACTGGTAGGGCTAATATTCGCTATAACTTGGCTAAACCACTTTATTGCTACTATAAAAACAACAGAACCATCTTCACTGTTTAACCCAATAGAAACATACAGCACAATCTCTGATTTTGTTAATATTGTGTACCCAGGATCCAATATTATTGCAGAAGAGTCCTTGAAAATATTTGAGTGGGCAAATAGTAAGTTTCAGAGATACATTAAATTAAGTACACACGTGGATGAAAAATTGCACCAGGATAGCACTGTATAACCTGTGCAATACAAACATACAGCACAATCTCTGATGTATAAATCCATATATGTGTATATATATATGTATATATATATATATATATATATATATATATATATATATATATATATATATATATATATATATATATATATATATATATATATATATATATATATATGGTCACTATTTATATAATTGCTATGCAATATACCAGGGGTTATTATTATGCAAGATCATGCATATGATGATGTGATGATTTCAGTTTCATTAGACTGAGAGATAATATGTCAATTGATCTGAAAAAGGTGAATTAATGAAATCTATAATTAGTGAGCACATATACATATATAATTTACACATCAGAGACTACGCTGTATGTTCGTATTGGGTTATACATTGGTATCCTGGTGCAGTTTTTCATCCACGGGTGTACTTAATTTAATGTATCTCTGAACATTATTATTTGCCCACTCTAATATTTTCAAGGACGCTTCTGCAATAGTATAGGATATTGTGTAAAACATATTAGCAAAATCATAGGACACATGTTTTGGGTATCTGATGTTAAAGGTCAAATTTCAAAAATTACAACATTCTTATTTACACTAATGTTTTAATCAATAATTAGGTGTGCATGTTGATATGCTTTCCAATGATATATTGGTTGTTTCTCTGGCTTTAGTAATAGCAGAGTTACAGGCATTAATGTAGCAGTCAGTATGCGATTTGGGTCAAAGTTCAGTGACCTATATCTTCAATGATACTTGACCTAGATTTGTATTTTATTTTTATTTGGATATTCTCGCATGAGCCAACAACAGTACTAAATTTCCTCAAAATTGGAGTTGGGTGATGTTTTGAGTGATAGATTTGACATGGAATGTTAAATTCACGCCTTCATAACCACCATAGCTCCCTGGCGTATACATATATATGTTGACAAATTATGTGCGTCTTATCGATTTTGATATTGACCAACTGTTTTGCATGGATGTGCCTCTCAGCATGATTTCTAAGGATTTTGGCACAATAGAAGTTATATACTATTTACTATTATTAATATCAGCATTTAATGCGATACCCAAAAGGGGGTTTTCGTCCTGTAGGGTGGAATCTGTTATACTAACAGATTACAAATACCTCTTGTGCATGGTACACCATGGCAGCATCTATATATGTTATCTCATTAAGCATGCATGGGCATTGATCGGTGTGGGATGACGGTGACGTGTCCCCCACGTTTTAGCTTGAGTAAATGTTCCCTTCACCTCTTCAGTCCAGAAAAAAATCTGTCTCATCTCACCTATCTCATAAGCCCCTACATAGGTCTAGTAGCTAAAAAATAATAAACTCATGATATGAAATTCCCACTACCCAGAGGAAAATCGACTAGATACATTGCTTGGTTGAACAGAGAATGCAACTTGATATTACTTCAGCATATTAATATGCAGCCTGCTGGATACTTGAATTTCGAGTCTGTTATCTGTGCTTTAATTAAGGATTTGACCAAACAATCATAAAGTTGTGTTGATCACACACTTTTTTACAGTCACAATACTCAAATACACGTAGCCTACATAACTATTTTAAATAGCGTACATTTACACCTTTGTTTAATTTATAATTAGTAATAGACCAATAATAAATGTTATATGCAAGTCAGATTATCTATATATATATATATATATATATATATATATATATATATATATATATATATATATATATATATATATATATATATATATATATATATATATATACGAATTTGTTTGATTGTCGGATGGCCCCTCCAATGCAAAATCCTGGCTACACCACTGGAATGAAGGTACAAGATTGACATCAGGCGTTTACATGCATTTGTTCGTGGAGGGGTAACAAATAGCCATCTCCCAATCAAACGAAGCAGGGCACCGCGGCTGTGCATATAGACAGCGCCACGCGTCACCTATTGCTGTAGCCTCGATACTAATTATAACCTCAACTGACGAAAAACAACGCTCTAAATAACACAACACGTTCGAGTGAGTGAAAATGATCACATAAGTTAATCCATTTTTATTTAAGATGTGCGTGATAACAATATTATTTCAATACTTGATGTATTACTAACGGAAACTACGTTAGTAACAAAGGCGAATCCTGGCCCGGTACGAATCTGGGACCGCTACCGTCGCGGTCCCAGATTCGTACGAATCCTGGATTGGTCGAATCTGGGACCACCACACCGCCACACCGCCACATATCTGGTTTGCTAGTTAATAAGCTGCACTGTGCTGACCTTTATAGGCAGAGTACTTGGTCTTCCTAAAAAACTAATTAAAAGCTGTTTCGTGTCATAGCAACGGCACGGAGTCGCGGCCAGATAGAGCATTCAAACCCCACACAAACGTACGTGTACCCGTTTTGTTTGAGGGTTTTTATTTCTCCAGGCATTATAAACTATCCAGGTGACGTTCCTGTGCATTGGCGCGTTAAATGTTAAATCATCAATGGGCAACGAAATGCAAAGCATTTATGATATAAATACCTCAGGATATTCGCTAACTCCCCAGTGGAGATTAGTGTGAAGAGTTGCTTAACATTTCGTTCAATGCTTTGAAATATTACATTTGTTAAAATTACTGTCACGGTTTGAGGCGTATTTTGTCACGTGATTTGCGCTAGCTGTCAAAACATGCCTGAAAACCTGTTTCCTTAGTGTTAATTTGCGACAAATAACTTTGCTGAAAGACCATACTATAGGTCCTTTTGCTCATAGTGGGTGATATATAGCAGACTATAGATGTATTTAATATGAGATTCAGCGGGAACTGTAATGCCTAATTGAAACTAATGACGACTGATTCGCGCATGCGCAGAAACTTCACCCGGATACTTTTTAACGACCGGAAAAATGTAAACGCTACAGTGTATCGCAGAAATATCATAAGAGTCGCTTTGTCAGTTTTCTGGTTTCTTCAACAAAATTAGCCAGTTGTGGCAAACTGTGCTTGCTACAAAGCATAGTTCGACGCTTTATCACAAAGCACTCCCTCTCAAACTTTAGATATAATAGTGTTCATTGTGTTAAGATATCACTTTGCGAATACTTGCCGAGCGTAGATATTGCATAAATCTGTCGAATCGTGGCTGAATGTCTCCCAAATCATACAATGTGCGGTTTTTTAAATGACTTGGTCTGCCAAAGGGTAAAGATTAAACGATTCTAAAGAATAGTAAGAATAAGGAATGATGGATGATTGGCCGCTATGATAATTCATTTCGTTTACACAAATGTGACACTGTGACTAAAAACACAATAGTAGTTCAATTAAGAACAAATAACGCGTGTTCTGTAAATATAATATATTCTATACGTAAATCGCACAAGTTCAGCTGCGTAAAGCATTCTTCCAATGATCACCCGTATGTATAAACATTCAGCTTAGATAAAACTCCTTATAAAATCAATGTATGTCTTTGAAAAGTTGCATTATATTCATCCAGAGTATTGTTGTTGATTGCACATGAACAAATATATGCACGTATAAAATACCACAACCACACAAATATCTACTTGACAGTAGATTTCAACTCATTGTGACTAGAATTTATAAAGGCATACATTGACCACATAATAATTAGCAGTTTAAAATAAACCGATGCATTGTCATCTATCTACAAGTTATGTACTCGCATTATTCCATAAAAATAAACTCCGACACATATAATTCGGGTATTGCAAATGTCTTGTAGACAGCCAGTCAACGAACATTAAATCGTTATTTAATAAGAGACTAGCACGATTTCACTTTTACCTCACAATTGCATGTAGGTTTTGTCGTTTAGCTGGGCTGCCAACATAGCTGGGTCGTACCCGTAATAAGGACAGCAGAAGGACGAGATCGTAAACGGTTGGTACGCGTCGCGGTACACGCCCGGCGGGCCAAACTTTGCTGCGTGCGGATCTTGATACATGGAATGGAACATGACCGTTTGATCCGGAACGAGCGCCTGAAACGGATACCCCCGATCTGTCGGGTATTGCTTAAACTGGTTCGGCGCCGCGTGAAACTGCATCGGCGCTGCTGTGTACCCGGCAAGTTCGTTATTTCGGCAAAGAAGCACGTCCTGCACGGATGGTTGTTTCGGCAACGAGCACTGCGCGTAGGTGTCTCCTTCGGAGTATTGGTGGGAGAAACCTTCCATCTGATGGTGCGCGAACCCCGTCTGCGAAGGGGGCATTGTTTGACTGTCATTTTCTCCGCTTGTGCATGAACTGGTCGCCGATGGCGAGGTGGATGACAGCCCGGGAATGTTGATGGTCAGCGGTAAAACGTTGAACCGGATCGGTTGACGCGACGTCGCTACCTTGTTCGGCGGATAGAAATCTGGAGGCGTTATAGGTATGCAGTTACGTGTCGTTGTGTCCAATGTTTCATCTATTGTTCGCTTCGATGTACGTTTTGTGTTGCTTCGCGACGCGCCGTGCGTTGTCATGAACGATCGCGGTTTCGATGGAGGCGCTGTAACATTAGGGGGCGCCACCATGTCCAGCTGCGCGGCCGTCGGTACTTCATTGGGCAAACGACGAGAATCGTCGGTCGACGCGACAGAAACGACGGACGGTGACCGGGGTGGGAACACGGCCTGTGTGTCGAAGGCGCTTCTACTGTTGCCTGAAACGACACCCAGACCGGCATCTGGCGTAAGAAAATACGGCTCGACCATTAGTGCTGTCGCCATCGTGGTGCTGTCGGCTTCGCTTTGCGGCGACCTACTTGTGTTGGAGTCATTCGTGTCGGCGATCATCGTCGTTGTCCCTATGTTGGATTTGGCATTCGAAATAGACTTCTGTAGTCAGCCCGATGGATCTTTCTCATACTTCAGCAGCTCGCTGATAACTCCCGTCTTTATTGTGTCCGGAACCATCAGCGATGTCGGGGTGACTTCTTATTCCGGCTGCTGCGACTATTTACTTTTCTTTACAAAGATATCTTTCCGCCGCCTGTTCTGAAACCAAATCTGAAACAAAGACAATATATATCTGTGGGATTGGTTAACGAATTCCACAATATTTAGGACATCGATACCACCATTATAGATGGATCGATGTCACAGTAGCTATATTTATCGCCATCACTACAATCATAAACACAAACAATGCCGTTGCTTCTTTAGTTACCGGTGTCGTATTCGTTTACATAACTGATTAGATTAAATGTATGTGCATTAAATCTAGCATCATTGTTGGATCTAATGTTTACCTCTTTCACCGCATAATTTCTATCTCCAGCCACGTCTGCTGTAATCAACCTGTAAAGGTCTATTGCTATTTTTTATAATGTTATGCGTTTAAACTCCAGACATATGTACACTACATCGAAAGAAATAATAGTATGTATGCAACTGCCGTCACATACACCCTCCTATGCAAAGCAATAATGCAATATCAAGTTTGATTGAAATTGGCCAACTGAATGACTTTAATATGTACACATTATTATAAACAACAACAGTTACATAAGCATAGTATCAGCAAACATGCCGGCTTCAAAGGCATTGGAAATCAACACCTACATGCATTATACATATGTACAACCAACACCAACAATATAATTACACATTATTTACGATTGACACCAAATTGGTGGGGGTCAACACGCCACTAGGTCACCCACAAATCAAATGTAACCGACCCCCACAAACTAACACATGGCTAAGTATTTATAAGCATGATAAGAGATAATTTTTAAAAGACTCCGCAACTGTCAGAGACTTGTTAACCTGAATAAATCTATAAGACTCCGCAACTGTCAGAGACTTGGTAAACGCACATAATTCGATAAGACTCCGCAACTGTCAGAGACCTGTTAACCTTAATAAATCTACAAGACTCCGCAACTGTCAGAGACTTGTTAAATGCTGATACTTCAAAGACTGTAAAATAAGCAGTAATTAAATAAGCGAACTGGCGACATTACGCACACGCACACGCACACGCACACGCACACGCACACGCACACGCACACGCACACGCACACGCACACGCACACGCACACGCACACGCACACGCACACGCACACGCACACGCACACGCACACGCACACGCACACGCACACACACACAACCACAACCACACACACGCACACACACGCACACGCACACACATATTCACACACCCACGCACACACTCACACACACACATACACACACGCACGCACACACACACACACACACACACACACACACACACACACACACACACACATATACACACATACACATACACATACACACATACACACGCACACGCACACGCACACGCACACGCACACGCACACGCACACGCACACGCACACGCACACGCACACGCACACGCACACGCATACATACATACATACATACATACATACATACATACATACATACATACATACATACATACATACATACATACATACATACATACATACATACATACATACATACATACATACATACATACATACACATGCATACACGCACCCGTTTACATGCACACACGCACGCATTCGTGGAAGCGTACATGACTATACACGTGCACGCATATAAGCATGCTCAGCGCATCTGTGTTCTACTACAAATACAAACTAAGCCGAACACCGAAAAGGGACCGATGCAATTAGCAGCGATCACACGCTAACTCTGGTGTTTTGTTTAACATACGATAAAGATTGTCCAACCAGCAAACCGTCACCCGAGACGTCAATACTTGATGACAGTTCTACGTTGTTGCCACGTCGCTTGTTTATTGGTCTTAACGACTCAGATGGAAGCACCGCTAAACTCGACTGCTCGATAGCTGAATCTGACTAAGCACACGTCTTTGTTAACTATCGCCGGCGAGGAGTCGATACACCTGTCGCATTGTAGTCGTAGAAATGGGACATTTTACGTGAGAAGGTGTGCCAGGTTCCCACCATTAACTCCAGTTTGTCTAAGTTGGATTTACAATTCTTGATAAGTTTAAATATTAAGGTGGATTGTGTTGTGTTTCCAGTGGACTGGCTTGTCGTTTCTTGTTTTCTTGGCGAAACCACTAATTTAAATGTCACATGTCATGTTATTTGCGAATGTCGTGTTCCGTTTGTGTAATAAGATTACGCGGGAATTGTTTTGTGTATATTAGTTGTAAATGTAATAAAATA
>CBDHHR010000678.1:12500-15000 GCA_965263245.1 Metamycoplasmataceae bacterium
TAATAATTTTTTTATTTTTTTATTTTGAGCTGTGGTTATTATCTTAAATCTATTGTGCTTTTAGATTTTTGTTTTGTTTTTATATATAACTTTATTTCATAATGAAAATTTACTATACCATTGACATGTCGACGACCGACATAACTAACGTTTCGTATGTAATACTGCTAATATCTCAACAATCATACCACTATCACAATTCAAAATGCACTATGCCATTGTAGTTGCAATTAACATATTTCGAATAAAATTATTACTGCACTTCGAATTCATATAATTTGACGTATGTCGGTGATATAATTGAAGTGTAATACTTACATGATTCTGTCTTGTCTTCAGTCGACAAATACGACGGCAATGATTACGTGAGATCATCAGAATTATTCATACTTTTATAGTAAATGAGCGAGGTGTTAACATTCCAACACCCAGTCGTCTGTCATCATTTTGAAGTGGCATGTTCAGAAATAGTCTAAGTTGATTGATTGTTCTAACAAATTAAACTCAACCGTGCAATTAGTAGCAGGTCTTGTCGATGTCTAGCTTGTCTGTAATGTATGAGGACAGAATTGATAATTCGTATGTTGTGCGGGAGAATCAGGCTAACGTGTGAAACTGTTCAATGATCCAGACGTGTTTATCTGCGCAACTCAATTGTGTGTTGGGCTTGGCTGTTTCTCACCTACCTTTCCCTAAATATACGGTCATATAATAGAGAAGTGTCAGGTCTGATGCATCACAGAACGTAAACAAAACACAAGGAGCGGCCCCGCTGTTTCATCACGTTGAGCGCGCTGTTTGAATAGAAACTTTTCACGTATGGATGTCTCACAGTGCAGCAATGGCGCCCATGTCTGGAACGTTTCTGTCATAATTGCTTTGTTGCTGACTGATGTATGCGTGTACTCCACCGACGTATCAAGATAGCCCAGCCCGGTCACTGACATAGGTAGCAGTTATATCAACGTTGTTGATGAGCGCACCGGAAAGTGGGCCCCGGTTCACGATCTGGAAAAGTGTTTAGTTATTGAGGATTGTAACTGTGAACCTTCCCAACAAACGATGACACATGTTGTATATATGATATCGGCAAAACGAAAGTGCTAACGTTTCGCCACCAGGTGAAGTGCTAATTGTCAGCATCGTGTGGAGTCGATAAAAACAGCGTAATCACAAATGACCTCACGACGGAAGCTTAGAAAGTTCATATGGCGTTTTGTGGTGGACAATCATTCGAATCTCTTGCAAGACGTCGTATTCTTCTGGTCACCAGTGGAGGAAACTGACATGCATTTACACACCCGTGAACGGTACAGCCGTGTCGGATTTGAAGGTGTCAAAATAAAGTATAATAATAATAATTATTATTATTATTAATATTAATATTAATATTAATATTAATAATAATAATAATAATAATAATATTATTATTATTATTATTATTATTATTATTATTATTATTATTATTATTATTATTATTATTATTATTATTATTATTATTATTATTATAATATTTTTTTTATTATTGTTAGTATTATTAAGAGAGGTGTTACGTTCTAGCAACATCTTCTAAGATCCATATTAGTTACGCTTTTGTTGAAGAAAGCACTTTTTGTCGCTGTTCCAATAATAACAAAAATAACGACTTATCTTATGTGCCAGTATTCTCGAAGATCAAGTCAGTGGCGCGACAAAACAAAAGGATTTTTCATCTTCTTCCATTAAATGACCTCGGTCAACTTGCTGACCATTATTTTCATTGTTGTTTTTGTCCTTGTCTAGAATTAGTGAGTCCACTACACTGACTACAGATTACACATTTACCCCCTGTGTGGGATCTTTTTCTTCCCCTGGCATAGACACCAGATAGACGGGGCCAGTGGCTTTTAGTGTCTCTTCCGAAAGACACAGGCAAATGTGGGGTGAAGAAATTGCCTAAGTTTCGAAACGGCAGCGAGTGGGAGCGCACCACTGGCGCTCTACTGCACGACCACCGCTCTACTGCACGACCACCGCTCTACTGCACGACCACCGCTCTACTGCACGACCACCGCTCTACTGCACGACCACCGCTATACTGCACGACCACCGCTCTACAGCACGACCACCGCTCCCCACAAAGCTATTTCGTATTTCGTAATCGTAAACAATACGCGAGTCGTCAACGGAAAACAATCCACCCAAATTCGATTGAAAAACGGGTGGGTGTGACACATTTGTAACTACTATCCTTGATGAAACCTTTATTCCTAAAACGGACACAAAACAAATATCTTTGACGTTGCCTCTATTCCCAGAACTCACGCGATCTCTTGCACATTGCATGTTGTAAACAATCCCTGCCGATAAGGCATAAAGTGCATACACGTAGGTAGAGAAATAAATACATTGTGAACGGCTATCCCTTTCAGTATACAACATTTGCTGAAAACAATAGCAAGTCTGCTAAAACGCTCGAAGCCTTGAAGATATGTTGTTTAAAGTAAAGAACCGGTTGCTC
>CBDHHR010000678.1:20000-24823 GCA_965263245.1 Metamycoplasmataceae bacterium
TGTGTGTGTGTGTGTGTGTGTGTGTGTGTGTGTGGGTGTGTGTGTGTGTGTGTGTGTGTGTGTGTGTGTGTGTGTGTGTGTGTGTGTGTGTGTGTGTGTGTGTGTGTGTGTGTATGAGAGAGGAAATATATATATATATATATATATATATATATATATATATATATATATATATATATATATACAATATATAGTCAGACAGACAGACAGACAGACAGACGGACGGACGGACGGACGGACGGACGGACGGACGGACGGACGGACGGACGGACGGACGGACGGACGGACGGACGGACGGACGGACGGACGGACGGACGGGCGGGCGGGCGGGCGGGCGGGCGGGCGGGCGGGCGGGCGGGCGGGCGGGCGGGCGGGCGGGCGGGCGGGCGGACGGACGGACGGACGGTCGGACGGACGGACGGTCGGACGGGCGGGCGGGCGGGCGGGCGGGCGGGCGGGCGGGCGGGCGGGCGGGCGGGCGGGCGGGCGGGCGGGCGGACGGACGGACGGACGGACGGACGGACGGACGGACGGACGGACGGACGGACGGACGGACGGACGGACGGACGGACGGACGGACGGACGGACGGACGGACGGACGGACGGACGGACGGACGGACGGACGGACGGACGGACGGACGGACGGACGGACGGACGGACGGACGGACGGACGGACGGACGGACGGACGGACGGACGGACGGACGGACGGACGGACGGACGGACGGACGGACGGACGGACGGACGGACGGACGGACGGACGGACGGACGGACGGACGGACGGACAGACAGACAGACAGACAGTCAGAGAGAGAGAGAGAGAGAGAGAGAGAGAGACAGACAGACAGACAGACAGACAGACAGACAGACAGACAGACAGACAGACAGACAGACAGACAGACAGACAGACAGACAGACAGACAGACAGACAGACAGACAGACAGACAGACAGACAGGCAGACAGGCAGGCAGGCAGGCAGGCAGGCAGGCAGGCAGGCAGGCAGGCAGACAGACAGACAGACAGACAGACAGACAGACAGACAGACAGACAGACAGACAGAAGACAGACAGAGATACAAACTGTTGGAAACCTTTAAGGCTTTGTCACAAATAAGCCACTGACAAAAACCTGTTTTGCTGTGTTACTAATAAATCACAACAGTCTAGCTACGGCGATTCTTCTTCCCTCCAGACTCTGTCAGCCAATCTGATGTCTGTCAGACCTCCAGTGTCAACTGTCCCCTTTCCTAGTCAGAGCAGTCTATTCTTAGCCACACCGCCACATATCTGGTTTGCTAGTTAATAAGCTGCACTGTGCTGACCTTTAGAGGCAGAGTACTTGGTCTTCCTAAAAAACTAATTTTAAAACTGTTTCGTGTCATAGCAACGGCACGGAGTCGCGGCCAGATAGAACATTCAAACATCACACAAACTTTCGTTTACCCGTTTTGTTTGTTCGCTTACATATTTCCGGATGTTATAAACTGCCCGTCCAGCGTCCGTACTTGGCAAACTCTTACATCTACATGGAGCGCGGTGACGTAACATGGAGCGCTGTGACGTAGTAAATAGACAGTCAGACATTCAGTCGAGAAACTGCGGGAAAGTTCGGTCACTTCACGCTGCTCCTGCTGATCCATTTAGAAGTATGGGTAAATAGTTGGCTGTAAACAATTTAATGGTTCGTGTGCGGTCAGTTTTTGTGCATTAATCTAATCGTGGCTGAAATTTTCTGAAATCATTCGATATGCGTTTTTTACATGATTTGGTCTGCCAACGGGTAATACTTACAGGATTCTAAACAATAGTAAGGACAAGGCAATATGCTATATACGAAAATAACATCTTATCGGAATGATGGGCCCCTATGATAATTCATTTCGTTTACACAAATGTGATACTGTGACTAAAAACACAATAGTAGTTCAATTAAGAACAAATAACGCGTGTTCTGTAAATATAATTTATTCTATACTTAAATCGCACAAGTTCACATATGTAAAACATTCTTCCAATGATCACCCGTATGTATAAACATTCAAGTAAAAATGAAATAAAACTCCTCATAAAAATCAATGTATGTCTTTGAAAAGTTGCATAATGTTCATCGGGAATATTGTTTTTGATTGCACATGAACAAATATATACACATATAAAATACCACATCTACACAAATAACGGCTTGACAGTAGGATTGCAACTCATTGTGACTAGAATTTGCCTAGGCACACATTGACCACATCATCACGAGCAATTTAAAATAAGCCGCTGCATTGCCACCCATAGGTTATGTACACGCATTATTCCATACAAAATAAACCCCGATACATATAATTCAGTTATTGCAAATATCTTGTAGTCACTCAGTCAACGAACACAACATCGTTATTTAATGATAGACTAGCGTGATTATACCAACACAAGTCACTTTTACCTCACAATTGCATGTAGGTTTTGTCGTTTAGCTGGGCTGCCAACATAGCTGGGTCGTACCCGTAATAAGGACCGCAGAAGGACGAGATCGTAAACGGTTGGTACGCGTCGCGGTACACGCCCGGCGGGCCAAACTTTGCTGCGTGCGGATCTTGATACATGGAATGGAACATGACCGTTTGATCCGGAACGAGCGCCTGAAACGGATACCCCCGATCTGTCGGGTATTGCTTAAACTGGTTCGGCGCAGCGTGAAACTGCATCGGCGCTGCTGTGTACCCGGCAAGTTCGTTATTTCGGCAAAGAAGCACGTCCTGCACGGATGGTTGTTTCGGCAACGAGCACTGCGCGTAGGTGTCTCCTTCGGAGTATTGGTGGGAGAAACCTTCCATCTGATGGTGCGCGAACCCCGTCTGCGAAGGGGGCATTGTTTGACTGTCATTTTCTCCGCTTGTGCATGAACTGGTCGCCGATGGCGAGGTGGATGACAGCCCGGGAATGTTGATGGTCAGCGGTAAAACGGGAGAGACCCCGTTGAACCGGATCGGTTGACGCGACGTCGCTACCTTGTTCGGCGGATAGAAATCTGGAGGCGTTATAGGTATGCAGTTACGTGTCGTTGTGTCCAATGTTTCATCTATTGTTCGCTTCGATGTACGTTTTGCGTTGCTTCGCGACGCGCCGTGCGTTGTCATGAACGACCGCGGTTTCGATGGAGGCGCTGTAACATTAGGGGGCGCCACCATGTCCAGTTGCGCGGCCGTCGGTACTTCAATGGGCAAACGACGCGAATCGTCGGTCGACGCGACAGAAACGACGGACGGTGACCGGGGTGGGAACACGGCCTGTGTATCGAAGCCTATTCTACTGCTGCCCGAAACAACATCCAGACCGGCATCTGGCGTAAGAAAATACGGCTCAGCGTTCGGCGCGACCATTAGTGCGGTCGTCATCGTGGTGCTGTCGGCTTCGCTTTGCGGCGACCTACTTGTGCGGTCACGCGTGTCGGCGATCATCAGCGTTGTTCCGGTGTCGGATGTAGCATTCGCTGAAGGTTTCTGTAGTCGGCCCGATGGATCTTTCTCGTACTTCAACAGCTCGCTGATAACTCCCTTCATTATCGTATCCGGAACCATCAGCGATGTCGGAGTAATTTCTTCTTCCGGCTGCGGTGGCTCTTTACCTTTCTTTCCCACGATATCCTTCCGTCGCCTGTTTTGAAACCAAATCTGCAAAAAAATACGATATATATATGTGCGATTCAACAATATTAAGATATCGATAACAGCAATATAGATGAAGATCGATATCATAGTAGCTATACTTACCGGCATCACTACAAACAATACCGTTGCTTCCTTATTTACCGGCATCTTATTCGCGTTTACATAATAGATTAGATTAAAAGTATGTGCATGCAGCCTAATGTCACTGTTTAATTATAATGTTTACTTCTTTCACCGCATTCTATTGATCTATAATAAATTATTATTTTTATGTGTGACTGTACATTAATACTTCTTGAAGTATATAGACACACACACACACACACACACACACACACACACACACACACACACACACACACACACACACACACACACACACACACACACACATGTATACGCGCGCACACACACACACACACACACACACACACACACACACACACACACACACACACACACACACACACACACACGTATACGCACACGCGCACGCGCGCACGCACACACGCACACACACACACACACACACACACACACACACACACACACACACACACACACACACACACACACACACACACACACACACACACACACACACACACACACACACACACACACACACACACACACACACACACACACACACACACACACACCACACACACACACACACACACACACACACACACACACACACACACACACACACACACACACACACACACACACACACACACACACACACACACACACACACACACACACACACACACACACACACACACACACACACACACACACACACACACACACACACACACACACACACACACACACACCTTCACTTGGTCCCTGGTTATGCCGACTCTCTTGGCCACGAGTTGCTTCTGCATACTGTTCGGGTAACGGATTCGCTGGAAGATTCCATTGAGCATCTCCAGCTGGTAGCGAGTATAGCTGAAGCGCTCCCTCTGTGGCGGGGGCGTCACGGGGGGCGGGTCTGAAATCATGACGTAACAGTAATAACAATATTTTCTAGAAAACGAAGCGTATATGTTAGATAGCAATTATTTTAAAACTATACGGTAAGTTCTTAGATAGCGCAATTGGTATTTACTCTTTTAGACTGGTCAAAGCTTTCATGATTTATTCGTTGGCAG
>CBDHHR010000679.1:2500-10788 GCA_965263245.1 Metamycoplasmataceae bacterium
CACTACCTGAGAAGAGCTGCAGAATTATTAGTCCGTGGGAAGATAAATACAGGAAGACCAACACAAAAATGGAAGGACAAGAACAAAAATGGAAAATAAACCAGAACAAGTGGCGCCGACTCGTACACTCCACGCCGACCACACGAGGGAACACGGCGACAGAAGTGATACATTCTACAAAGGGCGTCTGTGTAAGACGTACGCAACTATAAAAAAGAAAGGAAGGACGGAAGTAATTACGCAAGAAAGAATTAGAGAGAGAGAGAGAGAGAGAGAGAGAGAGTGAGTGAGTGAGTGTGTGAGTGAGTGAGTGAGTGAGTGAGTGAGTGAGTGAGTGAGTGAGTGAATGAGTGAGTGAGTGAGTGAGTGAGAAAGAGAGAGAGAGAGAGAAAGAGAGAGAGAGTGATTGAGTGAGTGAGAGAGAGAGAGAGAGAGAGAGAGAGAGAGAAATGAAGACAGAAATGGCAATAGAAGAAGTAACATTTTACCCCACGTAACTGAAATCTAGCAGTGCGTATCCTTCCCTTTCCCTATCAAATTGCTTAAACCTCAAACAGTTTCATCCATAATCCAATAGTTGTGCATGTTTGCTGTCGATATAGATATATTTTAGTTTGCATAACTATATCAAAATTACTGTTATTCATGCATAAAATGTGGCGTTTTCAAGCAATTAATTCCATGGTTCAATACACGACGAACATTTAGAGAAAACCAAGCCAAAGGAAGCAGCACTCCAGAACTAAAATTGAGTACAACAAATCCACCTGGTCTGGACTGTTGTGTGTTGTTGGATGTTCTCGTATTTCTTCTTTTCAGTAAATATATTAAAAGTTACTGCAAACACTATCAAAGTATATACATGTCTACATGAATACGCTATATAGGCTTGATATGCATACGGTAATGATACAGGGGTGCGTGCGTGCGTGCGTGCGTGCGTGCGTGCGTGCGTGCCTGCGTTCGCACACGTGCACATACGTAACCATCGAGGTAGACGCGTATGTAGGTATATACATACGTGCGTACGTGGGTACACCTACACATGTGATCGATAACTCCTACTAAAATACTTGTTGTTATACATAGATTTTATATAAATATTTTAATTTCTTCGTTAGTCACGCATCGCATGAGGTGTATTATAATTGTCGCTGTTCTGTGTTTTATGCTAATAAATTTTACATATGTAAACGCCTACTGTAATGGTTATACTTGATATCTTCAGATTGCTAAATCATGTGTGATTGTAACTCAATTAGTCATAAATACAATGAAACTGATCTAGATATGCGATAGTTTATTTATGTTCACACACAGTAAGATTGCATAAGACATGGTTGATAAATATCCTCCTGTCACTAGGACGTAATATATAGTTACACGTAATTGTCATGCAGTAACATCAATGTCACTGACTATATGACTGGTTACTGTGAGCTGTACGAGCACTGGTACGTAACATCAATGTCACTGATTACATGACCACTTACTGTGAGCTGTACGAGCACTGGTATGTAACATCAATGTCACTGATTACATGACCACTTACTGTGAGCTGTACGAGCACTGGTATGTAACATCAATGTCACTGATTACATGACCACTTACTGTGAGCTGTACGAGCACTGGTATGTAACATCAATGTCACTGATTACATGACCACTTACTGTGAGCTGTACGAGCACTGGTATGTAACATCAATGTCACTGATTACATGACCACTTACTGTGAGCTGTACGAGCACTGGTACGTAACATCAATGTCACTGATTACATGACCACTTACTGTGAGCTGTACGAGCACTGGTATGTAACATCAATGTCACTGATTACATGACCACTTACTGTGAGCTGTACGAGCACTGGTATGTAACATCAATGTCACTGATTACATGACCACTTACTGTGAGCTGTACGAGCACTGGTACGTAACATCAATGTCACTGATTACATGACCACTTACTGTGAGCTGTACGAGCACTGGTATGTAACATCAATGTCACTGATTACATGACCACTTACTGTGAGCTGTACGAGCACTGGTATGTAACATCAATGTCACTGATTACATGACCACTTACTGTGAGCTGTACGAGCACTGGTATGTAACATCAATGTCACTGATTACATGACCACTTACTGTGAGCTGTACGAGCACTGGTATGTAACATCAATGTCACTGATTACATGACCACTTACTGTGAGCTGTACGAGCACTGGTATGTAACATCAATGTCACTGATTACATGACCTCTTACTGTGAGCTGTACGAGCACTGGTATGTAACATCAATGTCACTGATTACATGACCACTTACTGTGAGCTGTACGAGCACTGGTATGTAACATCAATGTCACTGATTACATGACCACTTACTGTGAGCTGTACGAGCACTGGTATGTAACATCAATGTCACTGATTACATGACCACTTACTGTGAGCTGTACGAGCACTGGTACGTAACATCAATGTCACTGATTACATGACCACTTACTGTGAGCTGTACGAGCACTGGTATGTAACATCAATGTCACTGATTACATGACCACTTACTGTGAGCTGTACGAGCACTGGTATGTAACATCAATGTCACTGATTACATGACCACTTACTGTGAGCTGTACGAGCACTGGTATGTAACATCAATGTCACTGATTACATGACCACTTACTGTGAGCTGTACGAGCACTGGTATGTAACATCAATGTCACTGATTACATGACCACTTACTGTGAGCTGTACGAGCACTGGTATGTAACATCAATGTCACTGATTACATGACCACTTACTGTGAGCTGTACGAGCACTGGTATGTAACATCAATGTCACTGATTACATGACCACTTACTGTGAGCTGTACGAGCACTGGTACGTAACATCAATGTCACTGATTACATGACCACTTACTGTGAGCTGTACGAGCACTGGTATGTAACATCAATGTCACTGATTACATGACCACTTACTGTGAGCTGTACGAGCACTGGTATGTAACATCAATGTCACTGATTACATGACCACTTACTGTGAGCTGTACGAGCACTGGTATGTAACATCAATGTCACTGATTACATGACCACTTACTGTGAGCTGTACGAGCACTGGTATGTAACATCAATGTCACTGATTACATGACCGGTTACTGTGAGCTGTACGAGCACTGGTACGTAACATCAATGTCACTGATCACATGACTACTTACTATGAGCTGTACGAGCACTGGTACGTTACATCAATGTTACTGATCACATGACTACTTACTATGAGCTGTACGAGCACTGGTACGTAACATCAATGTTACTGATCACATGACCACTTACTGTGAGCTGTACGAGCACTGGTACGTAACATCAATGTTACTGATCACATGACTACTGACTATGAGCTGTACGAGCACTGGTACGTAACATCAATGTTACTGATCACATGACCACTTACTATGAGCTGTACGAGCACTGGTACGTAACATCAATGTTACTGATCACATGACCACTTACTGTGAGCTGTACGAGCACTGGTACGTAACATCAATGTTACTGATCACATGACTACTGACTATGAGCTGTACGAGCACTGGTACGTAACATCAATGTTACTGATCACATGACTACTGACTATGAGCTGTACGAGCACTGGTACGTAACATCAATGTTACTGATCACATGACTACTTACTATGAGCTGTACGAGCACTGGTACGTTACATCAATGTTACTGATCACATGACTACTTACTATGAGCTGTACGAGCAGTTGTACGTAACATCAATGTTACTGATCATATGACTATTTACTATGAGCTGTACGAGCACTGGTACGTAACATCAATGTTACTGATCACATGACTACTTACTATGAGCTGTACGAGCACTGGTACGTAACATCAATGTTACTGATCACATGACTACTTACTATGAGCTGTACGAGCACTGGTACGTAACATCAATGTTACTGATCACATGACTACTTACTATGAGCTGTACGAGCACTGGTACGTAACATCAATGTTACTGATTACATGACTACTTACTATGAGCTGTACGAGTACGTTGGCCAGAATCAGCCAATTATTAACAGAAATCCACGTAGTTGTAATTCTATTCGAATTTTTGATAATTTATATCCGCTAATAGGTGCACGCAACTATTCAGCAACGAGTGTCATTTACATGGTACAGTCTCCTTCGTATATGAATGTTGTGATAGATATAATTACAATAAGTAGGTAGTATATTTTCGAAATCGCATAAATCAAGCAAACTTAATCAGCATATATAAAGATACATTATATAATTCACGATTCCAAGATGACAACGGAGCCAATTAAGGCTGCAGCCAGTAAACTAGTATATACTAGTATATTACATATACAAAAACATATATACAAATTTAAATATGTATATATATATATATTCATGTTTGTTTTTGTATATATTATATAATATTGTATATATATATATATATATATATATATATATATATATATATATATATATATATATATATATATATATATGTGTGTGTGTGTGTGTGTAATATGTATAATAGTATAATAGTCAATTTACTATATATTATATATATATAATTATATAATTATATATATATATATATATATATATATATATATATATATATATATATATATATATATATATAATTATATATATTGTTGGGCGGGCAATAATATAACTTCTACATATTTATTTTGTTTTACGAACATTTCCCGTCTTCTCTCTTTGACGTCTACACTGATATGCGATACGTATCTAGGTATTAATCTAGGCTACTCAGAAAGTACGCGTGATCGTTGCATTCTGTGTCATTTAAACGACAGTATATAAATCGCCACGGTGCTCAAGCATGTAGTGACACATTCACCCGCAAAATCTACCGCTAGAATAATGTTGTCTCCCTTTTCAGCACGCTCCTCAATGGCTAAATCCGTTTTACCCAATTGATGCTCTACCAGTCGTGTTAAGGTTTGCCACAAAAATGTTGAAATTAGAACAGACTTGATCAGTTGGTGGAAGTCTTGTAAAAGTGTTCGACTTATTGTGTATCCTGACGTTGCCAATTCTTAACTTTCTGTTAACATTAGATTTACTTTTCTGTTATTATCCCTGCTAATGCGTAAACATAAAGATGCAGACAAACCGATTGCATATAGCTAGTATAGAAGTTACTGTAGAAAAAGTGTACTACGTTTCATAAGAGATATAGACCAACAATCCTGTTCAAATTGACACTACATCGACCTCTCTGGGTTGCATTCAGCAAAGCTACATTTAATGCGGAGGACTATTAGTCCATAACTGTTCACCAATGTCTACAGCCATGTACACATCTACATTCCTGAACGAACTGGAACACCATAGCATGAACGAACGTGCTTAGGGTTTGACACGACAGCGTAGTACACGGATCAGGGTTCAATAGATTGATAAATCAATAATTGGGTAAAATGCCAATTAGACTATATAACTCCATATGAATAACTTATGTCCTATCACATCTCTGTTAAGTGTTGAACATACGGGATAGGCTGGCGGCTGTACTGAAACAAGAAGCTGCCACAGTGCAGTTCAAATGATTGTCATGACTCTGGAACGGCTCAAAAGAAAACCTTTTTGTTAAAGTTAGAGTAAAACATGTAGAAATCAACACGAATTCAGTCATCTTTATGACATCTTCATAAACCCAAAGACGTGACATAACGACGTATACTAACTGTCAGCATATTTATGCCTAGACGCCTAAGCTTGGGCGTGGCCGGCGATGATGTAACTTTGTCAAGATTATCATGTAAATGCTACAACGTGGTAACAACACGCAATGTTATAAAAGTGATCACTTACGATAATCATATACATATATATAATAATTCGGCAATACAACGATTGATGTTAATCGATGTCCTAATAGTTATGGTGATAACATACATTGATATGCAAATATTCTTCGCGCGTTAATTGTTGCGTGGTTGCTTCCCGCAGAAGTCGAGATTGTGTCCGATTGATCAGTTCTGGAGGGGAGCAAAGTGAAAAGTGCTTTTAGCTGTACTGACGGTTGGACACTGCATTAAATAAGAATTTCCCTTTTCGTTACTTGTTTAATATTTCCTTTAACATTAATAAAAAATTGCTTACGAACGTATAAAGGTGAAACGTTTATAGGAAAACGGGATTTATTGATGTGCTGGTGATGTGTTTACCTTCTTTCCTCGACTGTGGCATCACCACGCTGACAAACTGCTGCGCCATGGTATATATTCCACCGAGCAGGACGGATTCGTCCGATGACATGTTACGAACGCTGTGTGGCTTTCCCGACGTAACAGGCGCCCACCAAATCCGGCTATTGACGTCAGCGAAGTTGCCTTTAGAGTCCGTCAAATTCTCCGGCGAGACCCGCTGCGCGGAGAAGAGGCCATTGGCAGAGCCACACGCTGCGAGGAAAAGAACGACAATCATCGCGTTGTATCCTCGACGGAACATTGCATATAATGTTTAAATTTGACGATGCAAAGCTGACACATGTAGCTGTGTCGTCGGTGGAAATGTCACCGTGTGTGAGATGCGTCGATGGTTGTCCATGATGCTGATGAATGTCTACACGCACTGTAGTCGGCTGAGCTGTTTGTCTACATCCGGACCAGGGCTGTTTCCGAGCCTACCACCAGTACATCGATGTCTGATCAGATTCAGAGAATTGCAACCAAACATATATTTGAAATCCACGACGGTTGTAGTTAGCACAGCTTCACTATCAAACACTTCAGCGTGTACGTCTTTCTCTGATCAACATTACGGCCCACATGCTGTCGTTTGACGTAGCGATGCGATGCTACAATTCTTCACACAACAATACCACAACTATCTCGGGTCTATTCCGTGTGGAGACAAACCCACCAGACTGTGTCTAATTCAAGTCGAGACAAGTAGTGAATGTCGTTAGCAGCTTGGTGAGCCACACCTACGCCGTGACATTCTCTACTGGTTCACATTACGTTGTCTCCGGTAATCTGTCGTATGATTTAATGCCTTCGTCACGTATCAATGACTCCGGCTGTACAACTGCTTCACGTGAGCTGCTCGTGGCCTGCACCGGATGGATGCCCGCTAATAGGCGACAGTTAATCAAATTAGTAGATCGCGTTAATGGGTCCGTGTATATACCGTCTTTTCCTTTTTCGTTTTCAAATTTGCGAACGAAATACGAATTCCTTTTTCGTCTTCAAAAGTGAAGTAAGAAAAACGAAAAACGAATTCGTTTTTGCATTTAGGAAGCTTCGGCCACACTGCCACTTCGGGTAGCCGGTAAAAGTTGGTAGTTTTGTATATTTAAAAAATCTCTACACTGCTCGCATTCTGTATACATTCCGGGATAGTGTCCTGAAGGTTAGCAAACTTGTAAGCAAATTTACACTGGCCTGAAGACAAGTTGTACTTCTTGATAGCAATATTTGTGCAGTTGCGAGTGTGATAATCATGAACACTATTGTTTAACGCGAACCGATCATCTAACACAATTTTATTAAACTAACCGTAAGCCGTCTGTAAGACCAGAAGAGGTACAATGAGATACTTTACCTATAAAAATATGCGTCCCCCAAGAATAAATGTTAGGGCATTGTTATTTACTATAATTATATCAATGATATTCAGAAAGCCAGCATACGTTGGCCTGATAATACTTGATCATACAAGTACAATTAAAGCCGTCACAGATGACACAAACACAGTGAATGTTGAATGTTCGATTAATAAAGAACTACATATAATAAACATATGGTTAAAACTACATGCATTATCATTAAAATATTAATAAAACCAAACGTTTTGTTTCAAATGCCCAATAAAACAGGTTGATGAACTAACATTACCAACTGGTGTTGTAGGATTTTGAGAGAGTTAACCAGTTTAGTATTCTAGTCTTTACATTCATCTCATTTTTAAACTGGAGTAAACATATTGATAAAATAGCAAACAGATGTTCTTGAACAATTGAACTTATAACTAAATTGTAACATTATTATTCAAATTAGAATAACAATTACACTCTATAATTCAATAATCTTGCCTCAGACTAATTACTATCCTCTGATCGAGGGACACAAATGTAACTGAATAAATAAATTGCAAAATAAACATGTTAGAATAATATTTTCAAACAAATATAGCTCCCACATGGAATTAATGTCTAAGCAAAAGTTGAAGACCTACTTATTGTAATGATTATTATAATTTTATTATAAATATAAACATGAAACATAACCCGCATATTTTCAAA
>CBDHHR010000680.1:2500-12500 GCA_965263245.1 Metamycoplasmataceae bacterium
CTCAGTCTTAGTACGATACACACCAGACAATGTAATCCTGATTTTGCAACGTGGAAAGTAGGTTTGTGGTTAAAGTAAAGTAGCCGTTGCAACGCCTCAAAGGCAATTATTCGTCGTGTTGTTATGGCGTATTACCGTGCTGGCGTATTACGACACTTAGGTCGTGTCATTATTGCTTATTGCAGGTGTAATACGACACTTGTGTCGTGTCGTTATGACGTTTGCATGTGTACTACGATATATGGTCGGACCAGACAATATGACGGTGTGTGCAGTGCTTGTTCAATGATTAAAACGACTCTATTAAACGATAGTATATTAGCAACAACATAACTAACAACATCACTGAATACACGTCAACCACAATTTTTTGCGTGGCAGTCGTGTTCAATCCTAAATGAATCACTCACAAGTTAAAAATATAATTACATTTATGATTGTTAATGTTGTTTGTGATTATACAATTTCAAGTAAAGCTTACTTACTAAGTTACTTACTAATAGCATTTCTCATGATAAAGTGTATATGTGTAGAGTCATACACTAACATGATTTTGTACATATTCATACATGCACCCACGCACGGACGCGATCGTACACACGCATATTGTTATGTTAAATCAACACATGAATTTTCTCCCTGCTAAATATGATAATCCTCCCCCACCTATTCCGCCTCTCTCTCTCTCTCTCTCTCTCTCTCTCTCTCTCTCTCTCTCTCTATAAATATATATATATATATATATATATATATCTTTCACTTTCTCTCTCTCTCTCTCTCTCTCTCTCTCTTGTCTTATCTTGTAGTTATACTGGCCAACACTTATGATTGAGTAAAACAAAACCTTGAACAAGACAAATTGTTTGCGCTCTGTCAGGTATAACGAGAACCATCGCATCGACTGTTGTGAACACCCATATATGGCCAATTTATCCAGCAAAATTGTGTGGTTCACAAGATCAAAAGGTTTACGCAGGTCTAGCAGCACTACACCATTGACAAGTCCTTTGTCAATCGCCGACGCCCATTTATGCACCATGTGGTTCAGTGCTGTCTCGCATGAGAAAACCCGATTGACCGTCATGCAGCATGTTGTGAGACATGAGATAGGTATACAGGCTGTCGTGTACATGTCTCTGCAATATGTGGCTGAGAGCACACAAGACTGATATCGGTCGACAATTGCCCTCGTTTTCAGTAGCCCCCCACTTTGTATATCGAGGTAATTTTCACAAGTTTCCACAGCGTTGGAAATTGTCTACTCACAATGTTTTTGTTTATGAGTGTTGTGATGGACACTGTGGTGGTAGGCGCAGCTGCTTTCAACAGTCTAGCACTGATTGTTTCGTCTCCTGTGGATTTGTCAGAAGGGAGAGCCATTGGGCAATTTACTATTTCAAAGCAATTGTACATAACCCTAATCAAGTCATTATTTATGTTAAAAGTGCGGTTTTTTTAAACCATAAATGTTCTTACGCATTAGGGCGTCAAATGTATCAATAGCATTATTAGCAAATATGCTACTCGCGCTGTCCCGTCGGTTATATCCCAAAATCCGTCTATGCATATTGTTGTAGGCAACTTTAGCTTTTAAATAAGAGCCCTTATTGAAGTTAACCCATAATTGGCAACAACAACATAATTGGCAACACCCACGGAACAGTGGTGAAATTTTCTGATAATGCTATTAGATCTAGCATAAAAATTACTAAGATGTCTCAAAATATCTCCGTCATCTTTCAGGTCATTGCATATTATCACACCTAAATATTTTGCTTCTTTGACATATGCAAGCTTGTTTACGTTCATATATATATATATATATATATATATATATATATATATATATATATATATATATATATATATATATATATATATATATATATATGGACATTTCAGGTTAAAACCACGTGGTTTGAAGACCATACACAACGACTTGATAGGGTTATATTCAACATCATTTACAAGCCCAAACTTTGCACATATGTTCTGCAAACCCTGAAGCCCACTAGGACTAGGAGCAATAACATATTATGTCATCAGCATAGAACACGTGATTAGTGCTGTAGTTGTGTATGTGGCAACCTATACCAGCATTATTTAGCATATTGCTCAGTTCATCAATGTATACGATAAATAAATATAGGGACAAAATCCCACCTTGTCGAACACCATTCGAAACATAAAAAAGTATGATGTTATAGAACCCCATTTGATACAGAATGTTTGGCTTCTGTACCAGTACAACAGGATACGGATAAGTACAACAGGCACACCTCGATTAAGCAATTTTCTAAAAAGCGAAAAAGCGTCCAGTGATTGACTCTGTCAAATGCTTTTGAAGCGTCTAGAAAGCATGAATTCACCGGGCTATTGTTACTTTTACAGTACTGAATAACATGTTTTACAGCAAATATACAGTGGTCAGTAGAGTGTCCCTTCTTAAATCCAAATTGATTGTCGGTTGCATTAAGATATGGTGTCAATAGTTCCAGCAATATAATTTCAAATATTCTTGAGGTAATGGTGACAAGCGCAATTGGTCTGTAGTTATTTACGTTGCTCGTGTCTTCAGACTTATTTTTTATCAATGGAATTATAATAGTTTTCATAAAGTCATCAGGTAGATGACCATGAGAAATCACTCTGTTATAGAAAATGGACAACAGTATAGTTATGCGCCTATCTGAATGAATAAAGTGTTCGGCAGATAGACCATCGTCGCCACATGCTTTTCCAAATTTCAACTATCGATAGCATTTTGAACCATACAAGGAGTAATGAGTAAGTTATTTCCATCATACAAATATTATGTGTTTTGTACACACTCTTTCACATTTTGTATATTTTCATATGTGGTTACATTGTTTAGCAACGATTCAAAATCTGTTTTCCACATGGCGGATATGGCCGTACGAGCATTAGCACCATTGAAATTTGTAGCATTGGGTATACCTTTCTTGTATGTTTTAGATAGGTTTGCATCTTTAGCTTGCATGGATTTTGCCATGGCATCTGCTCGAGCCATATCTTCGCGTTGTTGACACTGTTTAAGCATATATTTAAAATGTAACCTAGTTTTCCGCATTAGTTCACAGACTGGGCCATGCTTAGGTTTTCCCATATCACGCCATACAATATAATAATATCTAGTTTCAGTGTGCGCTTCCTTAACATAATCATTCCACCCAGGTACAATGTAGTCTTGGCACAATGTTTTTTTGCATGTAGTAATCGTTTCAAGACTAGACACCCGAAGCGCATTACATATATCATCAAATAAATTGTCAATGTCACTTATATGCTCTCTGTTTGAACAGTTATAATTATTGCACGTACATGAGTCTGAAATGTGTATTCTGTCTAGATGAACAGCACTACACTTTCCATATTCTTTGATATTACAATCCTTTGCATTAGACCATCTAAAGATAGGAGTTATTTTGTCAGCATGTTTCTCGTTATTAACACATCTTTCTGTAGTGAGTGCAGTAGAGATCACTAGTCCTACAGGGAGGTGATCCGAACTAGGACATTTATCTAATATATATAAATCAGTGATCATCGAGTTTACACTGTGAGAGCAGATAAAGTGATCTAACCACGAGGTAGAGTTGTGAGCATCACTTACATACGTATACGTGTTGCTAGCTCGATCAAACATCTCATAATTTGAGATAACCAAACCAGTATTCTCACATATAGCAATTAATTCAGATTCAAAAGGGGTGATAACAGCAGCTTTAAAATCACCAGTGATAACAACATTGGACGTGTCCTTTTCTTCAATTATAGACGCAATGATGATGCATTGCGTTCTTGTTGCATCCCGTGGACACATTTCACGCAGATGCGCCCACAGTTGCCGTGGATTTCTGGTGTTCTCTTCGATGACACGTTGGTAGAAGGACGTTTTTGCTGTCTGGATCATATCAGTCACCTTGTTTCGCCACATTTTATAGTTATCCCACCTCCCTTGTGACTTGTGCATGTCTCTCTCACTTGCATGGCAACAACGATATCTCCGGCTGTTGTTTCCGCTTAACATTTCTATGCTTCACTTGCGCATGTGTGTCACACACACACACACACACACACACCACACACACACACACACACACACACACACACACACACACACACACACACACACACACACACACACACACACACACACACACACACACACACACACACACACACACACACACACACACACACACACACACACACACACACACACACACACACAAAACACGACATCCATGCATCCAGCGCATCGTCCACATCAATATGCTTAACAATATCTGACCATGGCATCTGATGAAGATCATGCACAAAATGGTAGTGTTTGTATTGTCGATATGTGATTACACAGGGGACAGCAGCCGTTGTTGAATTGCGTTTGCGTAACATTACTACTGGAAGATGATCACTGGCAGAGAGTACACCACCCTTGCTGGCTCTAACATGTTACGGGTGTGTCGTGTATATATGATCAATCAGTGTATCAGTTGTTGCAGTTACACGGGTAGGTGATTCGATGACCTGCGTTAGTTGGAATGCGTCAACGACACCTCGCCATTTCTAATTTGTGACTACACCATTCACAAAGTTGATGTTTATGTCACCCATACGAATTGTCTCCTTACTCTCACATTGAGTTCTTTCTAATGTGAATTCGATCAGCGAGCACCAATTGTCAATACGGTATCGGTATCCTGGATGGGATGTTTTGATTACTTTATGCATCTATAAATGCATGAGGTGCTAAATCTAAGTATATAAATGAGTACCGTGTGTAACATCCATGCCTAGAAACATGTGTAGTCAACGAAGAGGAATCTGAAAAAGTAGGAAGCCTCTCGTCATAAACAATGGTCCAAGGACAACTGTTATGCAATATTTAATGTTGTTTAAATGTACTCGTACGTGTACGTTTACTCTTTAGAAAGTATTCGCACTCATAGTGTTTAGCAATGTATTCATATTTGTACTTATCCACCGTCGATGTACTTATACTCGTACTCACAAATATTTACGCGACCTCAGGTTTGACAGAAATCATATTGCAAAAAACGACATTGTTTTATTGCCCGAACAAAACACTAGACAGGTTGGCTTGGTGTAAATGTTCTGAAAACGACTATTTCAATGAGACCTCATAAGGTCATAAGGTTGTATCCAACATATATACCCGGTACTCACTAATTAGTTATTAGAATCTTGTCGAGTGCTGGAAAGTACTACACAATATTGATAGTGATACAGTGTCCTTATTTACTTTATAGGACATTGAAATATGATCATTTCTGTATGACACACAGGATTATGAACATTGCTGCATAGATCATTCATGAGTATCGTGAATGTAGCAAAAAAGATAATATTGTGTATATTATTGTCTTGCATTGTCTCTTGTGAAGCGTAATGCAGAAAACAGTCTTGCATTCGACACAGAATATCTAGGATTCAACGACGGAATACTTTGAACAAATTGTAAACATTACTTCATTAAGTTGATGTTGAAACACATAAACGATTACATTACGAAGCAGATAACAATTTTAGGGAATATATATATATATATATATATATATATATATATATATATATATATATATATATATATATAAACCTGTAGTTATGTTACGCAATTGTATTTTATTTATATTAGTACAATATTTAGTGTAAGAGAACCCTATTATGTCATAACGTCTAAACAATCGTTACTTCATTCTGCCATTTTAGTTTTAAATGCTATTCTAAATTAAATAGATCAGAACATCAGAGTTTATTAAACATTGGGTAATGTGTGGTTTTATTTGTTGATTTGCATATCTTACTGTTATTATTAATTACTCGTTGTAATGCGTTTTCCCACATTTCAGTGCTGTCGGAATGTTTTGACCGTTTCTATGAGTTTTACCAATCTTATTACTGGTATTCTAATGTGTATATGAAGGTAAATTGCTGTTTTAATGTATTGTATCTATTTTAATCGGACAATAAACATTTTGAATTAAATTAGATTGTTCAGGCAAAGCTCATTGTCCTATACAATTAGTATGTCAAATCAATCAAAAACAGGGTGAACAAATTTACATGACTGTCTTCGATTTTGATGTGTATTGGTTTACGATCACGAGTCTATGCTTTCCACCAACTTTTAAGTAAATCTTACCTTAAGGTCCAAAGATAGAGGTCTTCAAACGTTGACCCGACTTTGATACCTGACGACCTTCCATGTGTCATAATTCCACTTCTAGGTGACATACAAATGTGATGTGGGTGTCATTTTAAAGCTATTAGAATTGTCTACACATTTAGACAATAACCATATAAAAAATGAAAACATATTGTTTTTAAATGGTTTGGCTTTTGAGCTGACCTAGCAAAAACATATAACCTCCGATTTCGCTGATTATTGTTTATGTTGACGCATACGTGTATAGCGAGAATCTGTAGAAGTTTTATCGTGCGCAATATAATACTTAAGGAGCTATGAAATAAAATATATACTGTCATGATGCAGTGTTAGTATGCAAATGGCAACTGACTTCCTAGAATTTGCGTTGTTTTGTTATCATCTTTACTAGCCACTGATTTATGCCTTAGTCTACATATGCTGGTGTACTTTATATACAATATATAATGGCTCAGAACATAGCACTGGTACACGTTGTCCATGTTACATACTGTTTTGGTCTCCACTGCATTTTTATGCACTAAGCCTGTTCTGCTGGATTTTACCTAGAAAGAAATGTTGCTTAGCTATAAAACTCTTGGGTAATGTGACCTTCTAGGCGTTCCTAATCTACCTACGGTTGTAAACATATTCTAAACTCATAACTATATTTGTTCATGTTACCAACTGCTTTCAACCAGCAACATGAATCTAGTACGGTTTCTTAAGAGTATGATAAAAGAACCCCCACACTTATGATGTAGAAATAATATAATTTCCTTCATATCTAATACATACATGTTACTGTTCCTCAAGTAAAGTCCAATCAGTGTCATGGTCATACTTACCTCAATTTGTGTCCATGTTACCTGATATCTTAGACATTACCATAATGTTGTCATCTTTTAGCCATAGGGAATGTTATCCCAGCTTCCATTGCCGTTATGCCAGCTATCTCCGCTTCACAATGTACACATTTTGAATATAGATTTGTACTTATTAATGATATGTCCCATTTATGTGTACCAGTACTGCTTTCTGACCCATATGCCAAGAAATGGGTGCAATTATAAATGTATCATAAACTGGTTTGTCAAAGTATATGATGCAAACCACGTTTTAGGTCAATTTGACCACACATTTTGACATGGTCAAGTCCTGTTATCAAAGGTTAGCTTTAAAATGACATAAACGTTACATATGTAGGTCACTTAGAACTGGAGTTATGACACCTGGAAGTTCGTGAGATATCAAGGCTGGGTTAAAGTTTGATTCCCTCTATCTCAGGATCTGAAGGTCAGATTGACCTACAATTTGGTGGGAAGTATAGGCTTATGATCATAAACCAACATACCAAACAATTTTAATCAGAATCGAAGACAGTCATATAAATTCTTGATTGATTTGACATGGAATGCCCCGTACACTATTATATCAACGACGTATGACCTTATTCATATGTAATTGTTACGCCATATTCGAGTAAAACGTATGATGTCTTAGATTAACAAAAATGTCGAATGCATTATTACGCTGATATTACAGGACCAGTTAAGATCACACGCCAAATGATACATAATATTGTATGGCAGCAAATAAATCATTCTGTAATGCAACTGTAAATTGACACACTGACACTTCGCAACTCCAGTACCTCATTTCTTGTTCGATAGTTTTTATTTATTTTAAACTGTCATGTTTTGGCAATTAATAAGTTACCATGATTGATAGCTTTTTCTTCCGCTTCGCTTTCAAATCAAATAAATTCCACTACTATCTAACTATAATGCTTATGTGTGTGAGCGCGATTGTTTGGGTGTGTTTTAGTGAATAAGTGAGTGAGTGAGTGAGTGAGCGAGTGGGTAAGTTTGCGAATGAATAAGTGAGTGAGTGAGTGAGTGAGTGAGTGAGAGAGTGAGTGAGTGAGTGAGTGAGTGAGTGAGTGAGTGAGTGAGTGAGTGAGTGAGTGAGTGAGTGAGTGAGTGAGTGAGTGAGTGAGTGAGTGAGTGAGTGAGTGAGTGAGTGAGTGAGTGAGTGAGTGAGTGAGTGAGTGAGTGAGTGAGTGAGCGAGTGGGTAAGTTTGCGAATGAATAAGTGAGTGAGTGAGTGAGTGAGTGAGTGAGTGAGTGAGAGAGTGAGTGAGTGAGTGAGTGAGTGAGTGAGTGAGTGAGTGAGTGAGTGAGTGAGTGAGTGAGTGAGTGAGTGAGAGAGTGAGTGAGTGAGTGGGTTGGTGAGTGAGTGAGTGAGTGAGTGAGTGAGTGAGTGAGTGAGTGAGTGAGTGAGTGAGTGAGTGAGTGAGTGAGTGAGTGAGTGAGTGAGTGAGTGAGTGAGTGAGTGAGTGAGTGAGTGAGTGAGTGAGTGAGTGAGTGAGTGAGTGAGTGAGTGAGTGAGTGAGTGAGTGAGTTGGTGGGTGGGAGGGTGGGTGGGTGAGTTAGTGAGTGTGCGTGTGAGTTTTTCTTTTCTAATTTAAACACAATTACCATTTATGTGTTTTTATATAGTTTCGCTTTTGCTTGTTTATATTTAATACCCAACCAAAAATAGAAAAGACGGTATAAACACTAACCGTCTAAGGTGGTACTAATATTATGTTATGTCTGTTCATTGTACGTTTCACATTGCGCAGCCAACAGTGAATCAGAGCAGTCAAAGTATATGGTTTTATACACGTTTGTTCACATACACACACAACGGACGCGTATACATTAACTCATTCACTCACACACGCACGTACGTACATCACCAAAAACTAAATTGATTGCGACAGATTGTTTTATTACATCGTCCCATTGTACGTAGCGCGATGCAGCATACACGGGAGATGACTTACAATTGTATCATATTTTGTATGAAACAATATTATGAATCTGCCGATGTCTGCGCAGACGTCGCTAGTTTTACAACTTCTTGACGGCGCTGTGTGACAACGCTCTGCTGTACACCCGCAACTGGAAAGTAATAAAAACATGACACGTTTCATTATTAAAACAAATTAATAAAGACTCATCCAGTGTACACACACACACACAAACACACACACACACACACACATATATATATATATATATATATATATATATATATATATATATATTATTACATGGATATTTGGAAACACATACTTCTGGTGACAAAAACAGATGTTTAAGCGACACACTTACTTAATCTAACGTAATACACATGCATTAAACAATTAGTTAGCATGCTGTTGTTTTCAGCATCAACATAACCTGCGATAACGCTACATAGCCATTTTTAATAACGGCCCCCTACCCAGTATAACGAACATAAGCATTCACCCTCGGTGGAACTATTTGCCTACGCATTTGTTTTAATGGAAGGGATTAAAACATGGCAATAGCTAAGTAGCATACCTCGTCCATTTGGCCGCCTTCGAAGAAGTATTTGTCACATTCGAACCCAATGTACATGGGCACGTCGTTGTTCACGAGGAAACCTATTTAAAAATAACACGAAAGTATTCATCCGTTTTTCAACAGCGCACTGGGGGAACATTGATTTTGAAGTCTACGAATTGATTACCGAAGACACAAGTGGATCATGCGACCAGAACCGTACTAAGGTGTAATATCGTGCGGTGAGCTGTACAAATTTGGATGTATTTTTGTAACATGGTATAGAAATTATATGGGCGTGTTAAATTGCAATGTTGGCTTATCACATACACATTAACCTAGTACTTAAAGACGATTAGCTTGATGCACTCTTTAAATAATATTAAAGTGAATATGTACAAAGTAGCTTGAGAAAAAAAACGAATTACTTCATGTGATCATAGAAAAGCCAAAG
>CBDHHR010000680.1:20000-22500 GCA_965263245.1 Metamycoplasmataceae bacterium
ATTTATTCTGGTGCAGTGCTCTATATTAGTTTATATTAACATATGGCGCCTAAATGTTCTGCGAGGCATGTCAGCAAGAGTTCCAGCAATACATGAAAATTGAATCAAAAAGACAATATGTTGTGAATGTTTTATTCTTCCAATCACCAAATGTGTTGAAACAATGCGTACGTTTAATTACCAATCTCATAAAATTATTTAAATTATTCAGGTGCGAAATGACAATCATATGAATCCTCGTGAATGGTTGAATTCGCATGTTGCAAATATATTACAAAGCACTTCATTTCCTCGAAACAATTACTGTGTTTCCTTGAAATTGCTCTGGTGTAACTGTGCATAGTTAATACAAATGACGCCAAATTTATTTTAAATCTGTCTGCGGATGAAGGAATATTTGACTTGTGTTTACTAAGAATCAAGATAAGAACAGGAACACAGCTCCATGGCAGCGATGTTATCCACGTAAACCTTAAAACATTTCTGAAAAATGAAATAACTTACCGAGGGAACTATTATCGAAATATGTTGATGGTTCTCTTGAACCATATCCATACTGTCGTCTATTAGTCGTTATGATTAAATATTATGTTAGCAATCGATGCCATAGAATGAATTAAGCATAGTGATTTCCTGAGAATAAAAAGAAAGTAATAAAATTTGGCGGATGGAGTAATAGGAGTTAAATGACCGTTTCTGCTAGTATATTCTTATTTTCACGTGTCCTACTTACATACGTATCATCATGTGCGAGTATAAATGATGGCATCAACCATCAACAATAAATCGCATGATGCTGATACCGGTCAACGTTTGCATTCGTGCAGTGACACAAAATATATTTACCTATGAAGATGATTTTGGGGTTAATGTAAAAGCATGTCCTTATGTAGCACACAGCTTACGATATAGATATCACGGTAAGTATATTGATATGATATAATATCATCTTGCTATAGTTAACTGGTTTTACGGATAAACAGTGCCAACATGTATATGTCGGCACAGTTTATCCGTAAAACTAGTCAACGTCTTTAAGATGAATCCATGTAAAATACAAACAAGAAATTATGTAAATACGTTAGTTCTATTGCGATAGTGCTACACTACGCGATACTACTGCGATAGTAACAACATTCAATGGTCGACCCTACCCTTAAGGTAAAAACAATCGTGTTACCTAATTTGCATGGATGCATGTTGCATGGTTGTGTTTCCAGATCTTCGCCAACCGATCTCGTCCTAGTTCCGCCGCCGCAGTCCTTGCTGCACGCGGACCACGGTGCCTGGGACAGGCGGTACTTCCTCTCTGTCAACATGAACAAATGTGTGCGTACAACATCACAAACAAATACATGTTTCCTTATTCTCGCGTAACGTTCATTAGTGCCAGCTTATTTCAAATTACACATGTCGGTCATCCCGACAACAGGATTTGCCACCGGACAAGTGAAATTGGTACTACTTATTATCCAGGGGACAAGTTAACTGCTTACAACTAGCACAGTCTGAACAATCACACAGAAGTCTTTTTAGTTCGGTGTACAAAAATTTAATATATGTATATGTATATGTATTTCTTACAAATACACGTGTCCTCCCTTTAGCCCACACACCCACCCACCCACACGAACGCTTGCACGCACGCACAAACAGTCAATATATATATATATATATATATATATATATATATATATATATATATATATATATATATATATATATATATATATATATATATTTGTCAGAAATACATATATCAATACTGTATTATATTGAATCGTATTGTGTTCCCGACGTTACTTAACTTACCGTCACAGGGCCGAGCGTTGCAACCTTCCATTACCATCGTACACACATTTCCTTCACAACTCCGTGCCGTCATAACACCACTGCCACAAGATGCTGAACACGTCGAAAGCTCAGTCGTAACTGCAAATAAGAAGCAATATTTGATGAACATATCGTGGCTATTGATCAGTACCTTGGCTAAGGTGACTTGGTATTAATTGTGTATATTCTGTGACGTCGTGGAATGGAAATCTCTGATTGGAAACGAAGGGCCAGGCCAAATCCACTATTTCTGAAAAATTAGGGGAAGACAGATCGGGAAGTCAAACCCTCCACATGGGTTACCATGGGCCATTGTCCAATTAAACGTCTCCAATCGCATGTTACGTCACTTCGTAACTGGGAAATTGACTACCATGTGCGGGGAACCAAACACATCATATACAAAGAACTGACGATGCCGAAAAGAATATGGCATGGCAAGAACTAGACGACGAACGGGATGATTGAAGCTCACCGAAGTGGCATAGCTCCCACAAGCCTGCATGCGGGTATATATATATATATATATATATATATATATATATATATATAATATAATATATATATATATATATATATATATATATATATATATATATATATATATATATATATATATATATATATGTATACGTGTAAAGGTTTTTACTTCAAGTGTAGTTTTGTA
>CBDHHR010000681.1:0-18274 GCA_965263245.1 Metamycoplasmataceae bacterium
GTTACACTCATGTATGATACTTACACACTTTTATATGATACTTACACACACTTGTGTACAACGGCCACTAGGCGGCTACGCTGGGCGCTGTAACGAACTGTCACCTGGATCCGCCCTAGATCTGGCTCGCTCTCAGACACCTGCCCCCTAGAGGCACATATAGCAACTACATTAGACACACGGCATAACAAAGACCAGCAACTGAACACATCATGTCAACTTCAATACAACTTGTTTGATACGAGTGCATGTGTGTGTGGGTGGTGTATGTCTCTGAATCAACTGAACAACTTCATGCATCCTTTTATAATAATTTCTAGAGAGTCCATTACAGACGACACATTTATCCTCCACATTTATAACTAACCTGGCATACGTACGTAGATGTAACGTTTCTTTATTACATAGAAAATAAATTGTCAATGAAGAGACAGAGATAATGTGTTCTAACATAATTATTCCGTTGGTCATTTAACTTATTCAGTGCTAAATGCTAATCAAAGTTAGTCACGGCACTTTGTAGCAAAGAATGTCAGTCATGGCCCCAGTCTTCATTTGACTCAGTGATAATGTATCCTCTGACTCAGTAACAGTCTATCATCTGACTCAGTAACAGTCTATCATCTGACTCAGTAACAGTCTATCATCTGACTCAGTGACAGTCTATCATCTGACTCAGTAACAGTCTATCATCTGACTCAGTGACAGTCTATCATCTGACTCAGTAACAGTCTATCATCTGACTCAGTAACAGTCTATCATCTGATTCAGTAACAGTCTATCATCTGACTCAGTGACAGTCTATCATCTGACTCAGTAACAGTCTATCATCTGACTCAGTGACAGTCTATCATCTGACTCAGTAACAGTCTATCATCTGACTCAGTAACAGTCTATCGTCTGACTCAGTGACAGTCTATCGTCTGACTCAGTGACAGTCTATCATCTGACTCAGTGACTGTCTATCATCTGACTCAGTAACAGTCTATCATCTGATTCAGTAACAGTCTATCATCTGACTCAGTGACAGTCTATCGTCTGACTCAGTGACAGTCTATCATCTGACTCAGTGACTGTCTATCATCTGACTCAGTAACAGTCTATCATCTGACTCAGTGACTGTCTATCATCTGACTCAGTGACAGTCTATCGTCTGACTCAGTGACAGTCTATCATCTGACTCAGTGACTGTCTATCGTCTGACTCAGTGACAGTCTATCATCTGACTCAGTGACTGTGTATCATCTGACTCAGTGACTGTCTATCATCTGACTCAGTGACTGTGTATCATCTGACTCAGTAACAGTCTATCGTCTGACTCAGTGACAGTCTATCGTCTGACTCAGTGACTGTGTATCATCTGACTCAGTGACTGTCTATCGTCTGACTCAGTGACAGTCTATCGTCTGACTCAGTGACAGTCTATCATCTGACTCAGTGACTGTGTATCATCTGACTCAGTGACAGTCTATCGTCTGACTCAGTGACAGTCTATCATCTGACTCAATGACAGTCTATCATCTGACTTAGTGACAGTCTATCATCTGACTCAGTGACAGTCTATCATCTGACTCAGTAACAGTCTATCATCTGACTCAGTAACAGTCTATCATCTGACTCAGTAACAGTCTATCATCTGACTCAGTGACAGTCTATCATCTGACTCAGTAACAGTCTATCATCTGACTCAGTGACAGTCTATCATCTGACTCAGTAACAGTCTATCATCTGACTCAGTAACAGTCTATCGTCTGACTCAGTGACAGTCTATCGTCTGACTCAGTGACAGTCTATCATCTGACTCAGTGACTGTCTATCATCTGACTCAGTGACTGTCTATCATCTGACTCAGTAACAGTCTATCATCTGATTCAGTAACAGTCTATCATCTGACTCAGTGACAGTCTATCGTCTGACTCAGTGACAGTCTATCATCTGACTCAGTGACTGTCTATCATCTGACTCAGTTACAGTCTATCATCTGACTCAGTGACTGTCTATCATCTGACTCAGTGACAGTCTATCGTCTGACTCAGTGACAGTCTATCATCTGACTCAGTGACTGTCTATCGTCTGACTCAGTGACAGTCTATCATCTGACTCAGTGACTGTGTATCATCTGACTCAGTGACTGTCTATCATCTGACTCAGTGACTGTGTATCATCTGACTCAGTAACATTCTATCGTCTGACTCAGTGACAGTCTATCGTCTGACTCAGTGACTGTGTATCATCTGACTCAGTGACTGTCTATTGTCTGACTCAGTGACAGTCTATCGTCTGACTCAGTGACAGTCTATCATCTGACTCAGTGACTGTGTATCATCTGACTCAGTGACAGTCTATCATCTGACTCAGTGACTGTGTATCATCTGACTCAGTGACTGTGTATCATCTGACTCAGTGACTGTGTATCATCTGACTCAGTGACTGTGTATCATCTGACTCAGTGACAGTCTATCGTCTGACTCAGTGACAGTCTATCGTCTGACTCAGTGACAGTCTATCATCTGACTCAGTGACAGTCTATCATCTGACTCAGTGACAGTCTATCATCTGACTCAGTGACAGTCTATCATCTGACTCAGTGACAGTCTATCATCTGACTCAGTGACAGCTGACTGTCAGCAGTTGTTGAACTCACTGTTTGCCCACGGTCCTCTGTCTCAGCTCCTGACCAGCTGGACGTTCTGGTGTGGCCGTTGATGACCGACTGCGGTCATGCTGCTGACCGGTGCTCTCTGTGCCTACATCATTATCCTTTTTCTTGTCGCTGGCTGGCGGACTGGATCGTTCACTACTTGGGTCCCGGCTGCCAGCCTTGTGCTTTGGCTTGGTAGGTGGAGTTGTGCCTGCTCCACCCTTTATCTCCTCCTCTTCCTCATCGTCCTCTTCCTCCTCCTTGGGAGCAGCAGGTGGCTGCTGTGGGAAGACTGTGTCTTGGGACCAGTTCTCTGGCTTGAATGACGTCAGGATCTGTGAGGTGAGACCACACTGATTACAGGTGAACAATGACAACTGTCACATCTCTATGACATTTGTTTGTTCTTCCTCTGGCCACCAACCATTACCACAGTCGCTGTAGTAAACACTGACAGACAGCCACAGTAAACATTGCAAACTGAGTGTGGAAGTGATGTTTACAGGGGACATTTACCCTGAGACACAGCTGCATCTGGATCTTGCTCTGAGGATCTGCCCCCCTCAGCTGGAATGGTCGGTTGACAGTCATGTCCTTCGCACGGAGCAGGTCCTTGAGGTGGACAGTGACACTGCCCAGCTTCATGGACCCCTTGCCACTGTCAACCACCTACAACACAGCAGCTCAGCTCAGCTCAGAGTCACAGCAGCAGTTATAATTAGTTAATCTACATCTGGTTATGTGCAATGAACATGTTATGACTCACATGACAGTATACTGGCGATATACATAATTTTTCAATAATCTTTGTTTGCCTACTATTTGATATACATAATTAGTTATTTCACATGCCTTCTTCTAGTGTGGAGATATATTGTAAACAGTGTATAAAACAACTTTACAAATCCTGTATGTATCCAGTCATTTGATATAGTGTAACAGGATTACCAATAACTCATATTTTGTTTTTACTGTACAGAAACTGTAGAAACAAAATGTGACATGTTGTTGCCATGGAGACACGATAACATTACTCCCGCAAAGACATGACAACATTGTTACCATGGAAATGTGACAATGTTGTTGTCATGGAGACATGACAATGTTGTCACCATGGAGGCATGACTCACGTTGACTTCGAGGTCCTGTACAGTGGGGTTGTGGATGAGGAACTGGAGATGTTCCTCCCACGTTGGGTTTGTTGTCTTTGGCTTCGTTGCTGTCTTCTGCTCCTTGTTCCCCACCGACACAACGGCGTACGCACTCGGCTCCACCATCTTCTTGAGACGCTGCACAACACACAAGTCAGTGGGTCAGTGGCTGTCACAGCTCACACCAGGACAGTGGGTGGACACAACTCACTCCAGAACACCCACTGGACAACACAGTGGTCAGTCACTGGACACAACTCACACCTCATCAGAATCAAACCAGTCAGACTACAACTTCTATAACAATATTAAAACATGGGCCATACTGCATAAGTTTAGTAAATAATCATCTAAAAGCTGTTTTGGTAACATTTAAGGAAATGCCTTAATTCCCCAATATTTTGTAAACAAATGTGTTACTATTCCAATGTAAACATCCGGTTTCTTGGTTCATGTTAAATAATAAGAAATTACTGCTCAAGAAACTTTTTTGTTTTCTTCTGAATAAAGACGACTATGAGAAACGGTTGATACATAAAGAAGAAAACAAAGTTTCTTGAGAGGTAATTTCTTTTTATTTAAATGTATTACTGTCAACAACAACATTGACAATATCACGTTTTCAACACAATAAATAAAATTACGTTGACATATTAAAATACAAAATCTTAGTAACAGCTCTTTTTAAATAATTACATTTGGCATACAGATATGTGATAAAGTCATTTATACAATACATTATTTCCCAGTAAAAATATCTTTGGGGTGGACCTTAAATTAATAATTTCATTCTATAGCCACCACTTTTCACGTGAGTGACCTATTGACCGGGTGACCTACTGACCTTGAGTGCCGTGGCAGAGTCGACGGTGACAAAGAGAAGAGCGTTGGCGAGATGTTCCTCCACGGTCTCCGACAGAGACTGTGTGACACAGAGGTACAATGTAGACAGACGTCACAGACATCACACACATATTGGCACTGATCTGACAGTCAAATTGCAGTAAAATTATTAATTTATTTGCTCCTGTCATACAAATGTCCACACAATGATGATATCATTAAATTAACTTCAAGGCTGTGTAATTTTACATAACTAAGATTTGACCAATTCCAATATAAAAATGTTTCTTTCATAACTTTATAAATAATAATCATAATGTAGCAAAATGTTGTGTGAAAGTAAAGTAAGCCACCGACAGTGATCCACACATGATTAATGCTATTAATCATGAAGCAAACAGCTCTTTACAAGATAATCACTAGAAAGAAGAAAGCAGTTTATACAGCCACTACAGCTATATAACAAATCATGTCTCCAAGCTCAAAACCAGTTTTAGGTGTGTTTCTCACACCTCATCAGCATTCAGCCAGCCACGACTCACTGACTCACACAGTACAACAAATCTTCAACAGGATAAAAATGTCTGGTGTTGTACAATATATTAATTTAGGCCAAATCTATTAAATGTTATTCCAATAAAAATCAATGGAGGAAAATCCACTACGTTTAACAGGTACACACAGAATTCTTGCTTGATAGTGATGCACACCAGTGGCTTAGTGTAAATAAGTGTAAGAATTAAAAAGTGGAATAATCACCCAGGAAAGTTACCAGAGGACATTTAGACTTCCATGATGTCTAATCAACAGGTGATACATAACATTATACTGCCTGACACCTTGGGACACTGTCACACTGGAGAAGTTGTTACAACTCTTGCAGTGGCATCTTTGTGTGAAATATCTTTTTACGGTTCAACTGCTTCAATAAATGCAAATAGTTCATTACAAGATCACACGTTTAGCAGTTTGTTTACACCAGATCAATAAAACAATTATTAATAGAGTTAGAAAAAAAAAGTGTCATGGACAAATTTCTGCAGTGGTTTTTGTTTGTTTATAAAACTGATGTGTTGTCTGAGGCCCAGTCAGCTTGGCCCCAACCAGTAGAATACACCAGGAAAACACAAACTCAGTAAGAGCCGGGTAGAGTTTACAATGGACGGGTTGTGACTTGTGAGCAACTCTCACAGGGTACATAAGAACTGTCTTTGGAAACATGGCATAAACAATCACAGCAACACAGTTAAGTTTGGTATTTGAAATTGTTAAATAACACAAAACATTTGCTAATGCAGAAAGCCCACACAGATGGATTAAGGAAATGGCGGGATTCTATGACGCAAATGCAGCAAACCTCAATGAAACACCGATCACCATAGCAACATAATTCTGGCAGTTTGCCACTCCAACCATCACCATAGCAACCGTTCACAGCAACCATCTCTATGAATGATAACAGTGCTATATATCACAGAAGACATACCCCAGTTGACCGCAGCCTACGAGACTTTATGGTGATGGCGAGAAAGAAAGAGACAGTTTAAAGTCTCTCTACCACGATGATAACATGCAAATGTAGTCTCTGTATGAAATAAACAGTTTCTTTTTCTGGTTCAGTGCAAACTTCTAAAACAGCATTTAATACAAGCAAGACAGGCCTAAGTACATTTGGGTACAAAAAGAGTAGTTTAAAATGGACCCAGTATTAATTCTATTAAGCATAAAAATGGACCCAGTATTAATTCTATTAAGCATACAAATGCCAAAATCTAATAGGCACACAACTACTTACTGGCTCCAAACATTACTTCACATTTTCCCACTAGGTGTCAACACTTGCGACGGTTGTATGCATAATAGTAAAAAAATTATTTTTGTATTTCATCCTCTGAGAATCTTGTACATGATGTTGATTAAAATATAAGAGACTACTAACACACACAAGCTTACATGATAACAGCAGATCTATTACACAATTCTCATGACATTTATTTTCATAAAAATGTGATACATCCTGATACATTTGTCAAAAAGCGATATATCACCATCCACTGTTACTACATATAGCCAAGGCGATGATATTTGATTGAAATGGTTACATTTCATTTCTGTAAAAAAGACCGATGGTGTATTGGAAACAAAAACTCTTACTTAAGAAGAATGATCACATTTAATTAGTTGTTACTACATCAGCTGACTGTGTGGTGGAAGAAATGTTTGATCCTAGTTCTGATGACAAAAAGTTCATTTTTCTCTGAAATCCTTCAATTATAATTACTTTGCAGAATCAGTTAATGTTAATGAAAAAGAAAATGCATTTTTGATTGGTTTGTCATGATTCCCTAGGTGGCAGCACAGTCTAATGATTAAAATAAAAAGACAACACAAAACTGGTATCATATGTCATTGAAAATGTGTGACGCTACATTTGACTAGAACATCACCAAATCACTGACAGACTGACTAATCCTTGTTGTTGGGAACTCATGAACTCTAGCAGAGGGCAAATATCACCCGAGGTCACAGGTCACCAGGGGTCACATGTTATTAGCAGTCACACATCGATAAAGATCACAAAAAGTGAAGGTTAAACTATTTACCCGTTCAAGGTCATCTGGGTTCTTGCTGAGATGGAACCAACGTGCCTTCACGTGGATCAGTCCTGTGTTCACGTTGTCCAATGGGAACCACTGAAACGGGGTCAGGTCAACTGTTACGTCCGTGTGAACTGTTGTCAAAAGAATTTAGGCATGCATGCTGTTGCACGTCATTTCACTAAGATGATCCATTCAAATACCACCACGAGGCAATAACCCCTGGACAAAGACTTAAAATGGTGCATTTTTGTATTTTTCATAATCACAACTCTCTTACCATTCAGCTGTCTTACCATTCAGCTGTCTTACCATTCAGCTGTCCTACCATTCAGCTGTCTTACCATTCAGCTGCTTTATGGTTTAGATGACTTACATTCAAATGTTTAAAAATTCATGTGTCTAACCATTCAGCTCACAAGACTCACAGACAATGATATACACAAGTCTAGTGTTATTACAACCACCCACTCACTGACAGTGTCACTGACAGTAACAACTAGACTACATGTGAAGATGTACTCACCGAGTCAATTGATCCCTGTTTAGCGATTTCCTCAATGTCAATAGATGTGCTTTGGGTGAAAAACATAGTATTGTTGTACTTTTATACACCATATAACACCATAAACACAAAACTAATTTTCTAAAACATCATCATATGTGCAAAGGTCACGTCCGTCACAGTGATCTAACTGCACTAATATGACATTATTGTAGGGATAAAACACAACATTAACAAAAAGAGACTATAAAGAGTTGGTTGGTGGAACTCATGGTCAGATTGTGAAATTTTACAGCAATGAATCTTTTAGCTTTGATCACAATTGCACAAATGGTATATTGTGACAACGGCACCAACAAGAAAAACAACTGATTATACACGTATACACATGGATGAAAACAGGTCTGTCTGTTCTGGTGCCGTCTATAATATTATGAAGCTACATCAGGATCACGTTTAGTGACTGAATTTATCATTATTTCACACACAAAGTCAGCATAGATGACAACAGGAGCTGAACACTTTGTTTTGGTGATTAGGTTGTCCATGCTCTAAAAGGAAGCCTTCAGTTGTCATTAGAAAGAAAACAGTACTAATTCAAGGGAGCAGCGCTTACTTGCCGAGTGCTAACATACTATCAAAATAGTAAATTAAGGACTTTATATCTGCTGAGTATACACATACAGTTTACACTGCATGTATACACCTTATAGTAGCAATTTATAGTTCATATATAATATATATATATACACCCATATATATATATATATATATATTATATATATATATATATATATATATATTATATATACCCACCACAGCAACAAACAAACTCACATGACTGTAACATGAGTATATACTGGTAATCAATCATTTATAATATATTATAAGCATAAAGTACATGTAATCAATTTTAATTAATATTACAATATTATTTAATTTGATTTTGATTTGCAATAAGAAACTCATGTTACAGTCATGTGAGTTTGTTTATTGCTGTGGTGGGTGACATGTCCTCATGTGACATTTGTCACGACACTGACCAGACCTGTTGCATAGAATAACACGAGCCTGGTTGAACTATGAACAGACACAGCAAGTTTAGACCAGCTGCATCTAATATATTCTGATTACAAAGTATAAGTAACACAGTGATGGGCTACCATGAGGCAACACTGAATGGTGTAACTTGTATATATATATATATATATATATATATATATATATATATATATATATATATATATATATATATATATATATATATATATGTATGTATATATCTCTCACCTCGAAGAGGTCGTCCCAGTGAGGTGCCACTGAGTTCTGAATGACTTTTGTCTTAAACTTCTGTGCACCCACTAGTGAAACAAAACAGGCAACATTAGACAAACACCATCCAGAGACCACAAACATGAGTTTGTTCTTGCATATACCTTTGTAGCACTGTCATTTGTTGAAGACCAACATCTACTTTGAGTGAACATTGGTGCAATGTTTGTTGACGATGTTCTAAAATACAAACTGGGACACACAGGATGGACACAAAACTAGCTGAAGGAGGCAGGACAAACTGGGACACACAGGATGGACACAAAACTAGCTGAAGGAGGCAGGACAAACTAGGACACACAGGATGGACACAAAACTAGGTGAAGGAGGCAGGACAAACTGGGATACACAGGATGGACACAAAACTAGCTGAAGGAGGCAGGACAAACTGGGACACAAAGGATGGACACAAAACTAGCTGAAGGAGGCAGGACAAACTGGGACACACAGGATGGACACAAAACTAGCTGAAGGAGGCAGGACAAACTGGGACACACAGGATGGACACAAAACTAGCTGAAGGAGGCAGGACAAACTGGGACACACAGGATGGACACAAAACTAGCTGAAGGAGGCAGGACAAACTGGGACACACAGGATGGACACAAAACTAGCTGAAGGAGGCAGGACAAACTGGGACACACAGGATGGACACAAAACTAGCTGAAGGAGGCAGGACAAACTGGGACACACAGGATGGACACAAAACTAGCTGAAGGAGGCAGGACAAACTGGGACACACAGGATGGACACAAAACTAGGTGAAGGAGGCAGGACAAACTGGGACACACAGGATGGACACAAAACTAGGTGAAGGAGGCAGGACAAACTGGGACACACAGGATGGACACAAAACTAGGTGAAGGAGGCAGGACAAACTGGGACACACAGGATGGACACAAAACTAGCTGAAGGAGGCAGGACAAACTGGGACACACAGGATGGACACAAAACTAGCTGAAGGAGGCAGGACAAACTGGGACACACAGGATGGACACAAAACTAGCTGAAGGAGGCAGGACAAACTGGGACACACAGGATGGACACAAAACTGGGTGAAGGAGGCAGGACAAACTAGGACACACAGGGTGGACACAAAACTAGGTGAAGGAGGCAGGACAAACTGGGACACACAGGATGGACACAAAACTAGGTGAAGGAGGCAGGACAAACTGGGACACACAGGATGGACACAAAACTAGGTGAAGGAGGCAGGACAAACTGGGACACACAGGATGGACACAAAACTGGGTGAATGAGGCAGGACAAACTGGGACACACAGGATGGACACAAAACTGGGTGAAGGAGGCAGGACAAACTGGGACACACAGGATGGACACAAAACTGGGTGAATGAGGCAGGACAAACTGGGACACACAGGATGGACACAAAACTAGGTGAAGGAGGCAGGACAAACTGGGACACACAGGATGGACACAAAACTAGGTGAATGAGGCAGGACAAACTGGGACACACAGGATGGACACAAAACTGGGTGAAGGAGGCAGGACAAACTAGGACACACAGGATGGACACAAAACTGGGTGAAGGAGGCAGGACAAATTAGGACACACAGGATGGACCCAAAACTGGGTGAAGGAGGCAGGACAAACTAGGACACACATGATGGACACAAAACTGGGTGAAGGAGGCAGGACAAACTAGGACACACAGGATGGACACAAAACTAGGTGAAGGAGGCAGGACAAACTGGGACACACAGGATGGACACAAAACTAGGTGAAGGAGGCAGGACAAACTGGGACACACAGGATGGACACAAAACTAGGTGAAGGAGGCAGGACAAACTGGGACACACAGGATGGACACAACACTAGCTGAAGGAGGCAGGACAAACTGGGACACACAGGATGGACACAAAACTAGGTGAAGGAGGCAGGACAAACTGGGACACACAGGATGGACACAAAACTAGCTGAAGGAGGCAGGACAAACTGGGACACACAGGATGGACACAAAACTAGCTGAAGGAGGCAGGACAAACTGGGACACACAGGATGGACACAAAACTAGGTGAAGGAGGCAGGACAAACTGGGACACACAGGATGGACACAAAACTAGCTGAAGGAGGCAGGACAAACTGGGACACACAGGATGGACACAAAACTAGCTAATGAGGCAGGACAAACTGGGACACACAGGATGGACACAAAACTAGGTGAATGAGGCAGGACAAACTGGGACACACAGGATGGACACAAAACTAGGTGAATGAGGCAGGACAAACTGGGACACACAGGATGGACACAAAACTAGCTGAAGGAGGCAGGACAAACTGGGACACACAGGATGGACACAAAAGTAGGTGAATGAGGCAGGACAAACTGGGACACACAGGATGGACACAAAACTAGGTGAATGAGGCAGGACAAACTGGGACACACAGGATGGACACAAAACTAGCTGAAGGAGGCAGGACAAACTGGGACACACAGGATGGACACAAAACTAGCTGTAGGAGGCAGGACAAACTGGGACACACAGGATGGACACAAAACTAGCTGAAGGAGGCAGGACAAACTGGGACACACAGGATGGACACAAAACTAGCTGAATGAGGCAGGACAAACTGGGACACACAGGATGGACACAAAACTAGCTGAAGGAGGCAGGACAAACTGGGACACACAGGATGGACACAAAACTAGCTGAAGGAGGCAGGACAAACTGGGACACACAGGATGGACACAAAACTAGCTGAAGGAGGCAGGACAAACTGGGACACACAGGATGGACACAAAACTAGCTGAATGAGGCAGGACAGGACACACAGGATGGACACAAAACTGGGACACACAGGATGGACACAAAACTAGGTGAATGGAGGCAGGACAAACTGGGACACACAGGATGACTGAAGGAGGCAGGACAAACTGGGACACACAGGATGGACACAAAACTGGGACACACAGGATGGACACAAAACTAGCTGAAGGAGGCAGGACAAACTGGGACACACAGGATGGACACAAAACTAGGTGAATGAGGCAGGACAAACTGGGACACACAGGATGGACACAAAACTAGGTGAATGAGGCAGGACAAACTGGGACACACAGGATGGACACAAAACTAGCTGAAGGAGGCAGGACAAACTGGGACACACAGGATGGACACAAAACTAGCTGAAGGAGGCAGGACAAACTGGGACACACAGGATGGACACAAAACTAGCTGAAGGAGGCAGGACAAACTGGGACACACAGGATGGACACAAAACTAGCTGAAGGAGGCAGGACAAACTGGGACACACAGGATGGACACAAAACTAGCTAAGGAGGCAGGACACACAGGATGGACACAAAACTAGGTGAATGAGGCAGGACAGGACAAACAGGATGGACACAAAACTGGGTGAATGAGGACACACAGGATGGACACAAAACTGGACACAAAACTAGGTGAATGAGGCAGGACACAGGATGGACACAAAACTGGGTGAAGGAGGCAGGACAAACTAGGACACACAGGATGGACACAAAACTGGGTGAAGGAATTAGGACACACAGGATGGACCCAAAACTGGGTGAAGGAGGCAGGACAAACTAGGACACACATGATGGACACAAAACTGGGTGAAGGAGGCAGGACAAACTAGGACACACAGGATGGACACAAAACTAGGTGAAGGAGGCAGGACAAACTGGGACACACAGGATGGACACAAAACTAGGTGAAGGAGGCAGGACAAACTGGGACACACAGGATGGACACAAAACTAGGTGAAGGAGGCAGGACAAACTGGGACACACAGGATGGACACAACACTAGCTGAAGGAGGCAGGACAAACTGGGACACACAGGATGGACACAAAACTAGGTGAAGGAGGCAGGACAAACTGGGACACACAGGATGGACACAAAACTAGCTGAAGGAGGCAGGACAAACTGGGACACACAGGATGGACACAAAACTAGCTGAAGGAGGCAGGACAAACTGGGACACACAGGATGGACACAAAACTAGGTGAAGGAGGCAGGACAAACTGGGACACACAGGATGGACACAAAACTAGCTGAAGGAGGCAGGACAAACTGGGACACACAGGATGGACACAAAACTAGCTAATGAGGCAGGACAAACTGGGACACACAGGATGGACACAAAACTAGGTGAATGAGGCAGGACAAACTGGGACACACAGGATGGACACAAAACTAGGTGAATGAGGCAGGACAAACTGGGACACACAGGATGGACACAAAACTAGCTGAAGGAGGCAGGACAAACTGGGACACACAGGATGGACACAAAAGTAGGTGAATGAGGCAGGACAAACTGGGACACACAGGATGGACACAAAACTAGGTGAATGAGGCAGGACAAACTGGGACACACAGGATGGACACAAAACTAGCTGAAGGAGGCAGGACAAACTGGGACACACAGGATGGACACAAAACTAGCTGTAGGAGGCAGGACAAACTGGGACACACAGGATGGACACAAAACTAGCTGAAGGAGGCAGGACAAACTGGGACACACAGGATGGACACAAAACTAGCTGAATGAGGCAGGACAAACTGGGACACACAGGATGGACACAAAACTAGCTGAAGGAGGCAGGACAAACTGGGACACACAGGATGGACACAAAACTAGCTGAAGGAGGCAGGACAAACTGGGACACACAGGATGGACACAAAACTAGCTGAAGGAGGCAGGACAAACTGGGACACACAGGATGGACACAAAACTAGCTGAATGAGGCAGGACAAACTGGGACACACAGGATGGACACAAAACTAGCTGAAGGAGGCAGGACAAACTGGGACACACAGGATGGACACAAAACTAGGTGAATGAGGCAGGACAAACTGGGACACACAGGATGGACACAAAACTAGCTGAAGGAGGCAGGACAAACTGGGACACACAGGATGGACACAAAACTAGGTGAATGAGGCAGGACAAACTGGGACACACAGGATGGACACAAAACTAGCTGAAGGAGGCAGGACAAACTGGGACACACAGGATGGACACAAAACTAGGTGAATGAGGCAGGACAAACTGGGACACACAGGATGGACACAAAACTAGCTGAAGGAGGCAGGACAAACTGGGACACACAGGATGGACACAAAACTAGGTGAATGAGGCAGGACAAACTGGGACACACAGGATGGACACAAAACTAGGTGAATGAGGCAGGACAAACTGGGACACACAGGATGGACACAAAACTAGCTGAAGGAGGCAGGACAAACTGGGACACACAGGATGGACACAAAACTAGGTGAATGAGGCAGGACAAACTGGGACACACAGGATGGACACAAAACTAGGTGAATGAGGCAGGACAAACTGGGACACACAGGATGGACACAAAACTAGCTGAAGGAGGCAGGACAAACTGGGACACACAGGATGGACACAAAACTAGCTGAAGGAGGCAGGACAAACTGGGACACACAGGATGGACACAAAACTAGCTGAAGGAGGCAGGACAAACTGGGACACACAGGATGGACACAAAACTAGCTGAAGGAGGCAGGACAAACTGGGACACACAGGATGGACACAAAACTAGCTAAGGAGGCAGGACAAACTGGGACACACAGGATGGACACAAAACTAGGTGAATGAGGCAGGACAAACTGGGACACACAGGAGGGACACAAAACTAGCTGAAGGAGGCAGGACAAACTGGGACACACAGGATGGACACAACACTAGGTGAAGGAGGCAGGACAAACTGGGACACACAGGATGGACACAAAACTAGCTGAAGGAGGCAGGACAAACTGGGACACACAGAATGGACACAAAACTAGGTGAATGAGGCAGGACAAACTAGGACACACAGGGTGGACACAAAACTAGGTGGAGGCAGGACAAACTGGGACACACAGGATGGACACAAAACTAGGTGAAGGAGGCAGGACAAACTGGGACACACAGGATGGACACAAAACTAGGTGGAGGCAGGACAAACTGGGACACACAGGATAGACACAAAACTAGGTGAAGGAGGCAGGACAAACTGGGACACACAGGATGGACACAAAACTAGGTGAATGAGGCAGGACAAACTGGGACACACAGGATGGACACAAAACTAGCTGGAGGCAGGACAAACTGGGACACACAGGATGGACACAAAACTAGGTGAATGAGGCAGGACAAACTGGGACACACAGGATGGACACAAAACTAGCTGAAGGAGGCAGGACAAACTGGGACACACAGGATGGACACAAAACTAGCTGAAGGAGGCAGGACAAACTGGGACACACAGGATGGACACAAAACTAGCTGAAGGAGGCAGGACAAACTGAGACACACAGGATGGACACAAAACTAGGTGATGGAGGCAGGACAAACTAGGAACACAGGATGGACACAAAACTAGCTGAAGGTGGCAGGACAAACTAGGACATACATGATGGACACAAAACTAGCTGAAGGAGGCAGGACAAACTGGGACAAACAGGATGGACACATAACAATCTGGATAAAAACAGGACAGACTTCTGTTGAAAGAGAACAGGCTTTTGTTGAAAGAGGACAGGCTACTGTTGAAATAGGACAGGCTTTTGTTGAAAGAGGACAGGCTTATGTTGAAAAAGGACAGGCTTCTGTTGAAAGAGGACACACTTTTGTTTAAATGGACAGGCTTTTGTTGAAAGAGGACACACTTCTGTTGAAAGAGGACAGACCTCTGTTAAAAGAGGACAGGCTTCTGTTGAAAAAGGACAGGCTTCTGTTGAAAGAGGACACACTTGTTTAAATGGACAGGCTTTTGTTGAAAGAGGACACACTTCTGTTGAAAGAGGACAGACCTCTGTTGAAAGAGGACACACTTCTGTTGAAAGAGGACAGACCTCTGTTGAAAGAGGACAGGCTTTTGTTTAAATGGACAGGCTTTTGTTGAAAGAGGACAGGCGTTTGTTGAAAGAGGACACACTTCTGTTGAAAGAGGACAGACCTCTGTTGAAAGAGGACAGGCTTTTGTTGAAAGAGGACACACTTCTGTTGAAAGAGGACAGGCTTTTGTTGAAAGAGGACACACTTCTGTTGAAAGAGGACAGGCTTTTGTTGAAAGAGGACACACTTCTGTTGAAAGAGGACAGGCTTTTGTTGAAAGAGGACACACTTCTGTTGAAAGAGGACACACTTTTGTTGAAAGAGCACAGGCTTTTGTTGAAATGGACAGGCTTTTGTTGAAATGGACAGGCTTTTGTTGAAAGAGGACACGCTTCTGTTAAAAAGAGGACAGACCTCTGTTGAAAGAGGACAGGCTTCTGTTGAAAGAGGACAGGCTTTTGTTGAAAGAGGACAGGCTTTTGTTAAATTAGGACAGGCTGTTGTTGAAAAAGGACAGGCTTTTGTTGAAAGAGGACAGGCTTAATGGACACAGGACAAGTTGGTTTTATGCAAGACACACAAGACAGCGAGGACAGGACAAGTTGGATAGCCACAAGAGAAGATGGATAGATACAGGACAAGATGGATAGACATGGGACAACATGGATAGACCCAGGACAACATGGATAGACCCAGGACAACATGGATAGACCCAGGACAACATGGATAGACCCAGAATGACATGGATAGACCCAGGACGACATGGATAGACCCAGGACAACATGGATAGACCCAGGAGTACATGGATAGACACAGGACAACATGGACAGACCCAGGACAACATGGATAGACACAGGACAACATGGACAGACCCAGGACAACATGGACAGACACAGGACAACATGGACAGACCCAGGACAACATGGACAGACCCAGGACAACATGGACAGACCCAGGACAACATGGACAGACATGGGACAAGACAATATGGATGAACACAGGACAAGCCAATATCTCAAAGGCAGACAATGATGATCATGTTCATTATGACAACAAACACAGGGAAGCAATAAAGAAACGACAGCAACAGAACGAGATGGTAATGTGAGTGAATGAAGCAGACACCTCAACTCAACACGTCTACAGACAACACGGCAGTCTGCCTCAACACGTCTACAGACAACACAAAAGTCTGCAAACACAAACTGTGAAATGAACCAATTAGAAAGGTCAAGTTTAGCAGCAGAATGTTACCTTAACAGATAGTTTCTGAAATGTGTAAGAAAACAACTACAGTCAAATGTAGCTGAAAAGGATTTTCTTTATAGAATTGACGTAGTGACACTAAAAACCGTTATAAAAAACACAACTGACAGACTAGCAACTTACAAACATTGTCACAGTTGGTAGATAATATGATATAATTACCTCTAGCTCATAAAGAAATTGGTGTTTTGATTAATAATTTTATAATCAATGCAGCTGGTTCATACAAGAAGTTAAATTGGTAAAAAGACATGACACTGTAACAAGTGAACATCACTGATTGAAAACTCCATAAGAATAAGACAGGAATTGTGAAGATGACGACTGCATTCAAAGTGATTAAAACAACATAGTTGAGAGTGATTGACTGTAAGTGGCGACATATTATCTCCTATTTCTTCCCTTCCCTTCGATTCCTTTCCCTTCGTTTTCCTTCCCTTCCCTTCCCTTCGTTTTCCTTCCCTTCCCTTCGATTACCTTCCCTTCAATTCGCTTCCCTTTGCTTCCCTTCCCTTCCCTTTGATTCCATTCCCTTCCCTTTGATTCCATTCCCTTCCCTTTGATTCCATTCCCTTCCCTTTGATTCCATTCCCTTCCCTTTGATTCCATTCCCTTCCCTTTGATTTCATTCCCTTCCCTTTGATTCCATTCCCTTCCCTTTGATTCCATTCCCTTCCCTTTGATTCCATTCCCTTCCCTTTGATTCCATTCCCTTCCCTTTGATTCCATTCCCTTCCCTTTGATTCCCTTCCCTTCCCTCCCACCTGTGGCATGGGATGCAGTAAGAGTGCTGCCGACACTTCATCCAACATTGGGAAACACATTCGGTTGGGAAGAACCATGTACTGGGCTATCTGGTCCTGGATGACGGTGCGTAGGGTTTTACTGCAACAGTCCATTCACAGGGCTGTGTAGTCCTGGGTGATATTACAGCACAGAATTCATTGTTAGGACTAAATTATGTATTTTATGGGCATGTTTCTATTATAAAGTAAAAACCAGCCACCAACAAAACAATGCTTGCGTTGAGTTTCACTACTGCAGACATGACAGGGTCATAAATTAAGCTGATGAGTCACGACCTGTTCAAAAACTTTTTTGACAC
>CBDHHR010000682.1:10000-30000 GCA_965263245.1 Metamycoplasmataceae bacterium
AAACCAACGCTAAACGATATATGACGTAGTATTTGACGTAAAACGTGACGTTCCTAAAATGGAGGTTGTGTGTTCATTTGCCTGGAGTTAGCTAGATAGATTACTAATGTGTAAAAGGATTGCTACTGTTTTGATACAACATAAAGTCGTTTCGACACATCGTTATAGCTGTGAAGTGTTTCCCACACGTAATTCGCCTACTTCTTCAGCACGCTTTCTTGCATGACGTCATCATACACGTGGGGTTGACTCAATATTTGGCGTTCCTAATTTTACCTTGTGCACTATAACGTCATTTGGGGGGGAAGCCATTGGAAAGAAACAATCACAATGTGTGCGATGATAAAAGGCACTTATATAGAATTCCGACCCACTTCAATGTTGTCGTTATAACTGTATATTTGCCAACATTTGATACTTCACTTTGTTAATTTAAACATTCGACATCATGACACGCATATTTGTGTTTAATAAACAGCGCGCTTTAGCGGACTTTTGAGGTCGAAAAGACGGCGCGGCCGGCATAAACAACCTGTTTATCGCTTATTCTATGTGCACGGCGCAATAACTAACACACGGCCGCTGTGCTTGCGACTGGCACAAATCGGGGCCAAATCGGAGAGCTATTTGGGTCTGAAAAACGCATTATTCTAAAACATAAATATACCTGGGGATGCTGATTTATTAGTGTTAGGAATAGAGTTAGTGTGAGGTATTCAAAGTATGCATTATGTACAGTTATAACGACACACTTGCTATGGGTCTGAATTCTACATAAATGCCTGATAAAGTAAATATGGAAAGGTTTGCTGTAATTGATTGAATCGAGATGTTGCCTATTATCACGTTGTAGCATTGTACAAATATAAAAACGTCTGCCGTGTAAAAAATTCGTATCATTGAAATGTTATCGAAGTGTTGTTTACATGTGGCGCAGATAAGACACACGGTGTGTGACAATGGCGTCTATTTCGCGATTTAGAATTCGTAATTTTATTTTCATAGGTAGTTCACGCAAAGCAGCTATTGTAATATTTTGCATTAAGATAAACTACGATACCTATCTGCTATAGACGTTGTATATACACCTTATAAAAGAATTTGTAAATATTTCAGATATGTGTGTTCTATTATCACCAGGAATGATGGACAGTTTAGTAAAGTTCGAGGTAGAAGTACAATAGGCAAAACTAGACATACCAGAGGTGGAGGACAATATTCCAGATGATCTTCGTTGAAGTGCGCGACAAAGCAGAGTCAAAAGTTAGTCCTTTGATACGGTAACTAAGGAAGGTGTCTATTATACAAACAAAACAGTTTTAGCGCTCTCTTTTGAGTTTTTCCAAGTTCATTGATATCTTTTTTGATAATAATGGTTACATATTCCAACACTGGCCTAATCATAAAATCGTATAATATAGGTGTAGTCTTTTCAGCTCTACTCTCAAAACATGCGTTGATGTGGCTTCGCTGTTATGTGTTTTATATGTGAGCCTGATTTTAAATTGTTGCATACTTCGCGTGTAACGCCTAGGTTTTTTATTAATCTACTACTTGTCATTGTTACCGTTTGGACTATATACATAGTTGATGCTTTCTTTTATTTTCAGCACTACACATAGGTTGACGTTGAAATTGAATAGGCAGTTTTTTAACATATTGTTTAGTTTATTTAGATCATTTTGCAGGATTTTACAGTCAGCTACTTTAGAAATGTTACAGTATAACTTTGTATCAACAATATTGACGGGGAGGTAGCAATGAAAGTTTTTATAATTCGGTATGGTAAATTTCGCGTCGGATACGTCAAAACGGCATTGATTCTATATCAACATAGTAATATTCCTATTACAAATGTCTACGATAGTTAATTCCCGGAAACCTCCGTTTTAGAAACGTCATATATTACGTCAAATAATACGTCACATTACGTTTAGTGTTGATTGTGCTTGCTGCTCATTGGTCCATGGCGGTGGTGTGCAGATCACAATCGTCATGCGTCTGCATGCGACAGATCTAGTTGTGTTTGTCATTTCTATCACCTTGCGTAAGTATTGCGGACTGACTTGTTGGTACGCGCGCGTGTGTGTTTGTGTCTGAACTTGTTTGCGTGTGTGTGACGATGACGATGTCACATATATAAGTTATGAGCCCATACCACTGTCCATATCGCATCATTTAGAACATATAAATTCCTTATCTGTGTTTTGTAGCGAAATGCGCACATGGTGTTAGAACAGCAACTGTTCCCACACTAGTAGGCGACACTTTTACCGGGTCGGTAACCTCTGCACAAGCGCTCTATGATACGTCCGTGTGGAAGGAGCATATCACCGAGAGACGCGGCGTAGTTATATACCGGGCGAATCGAGTCGTCGACGGTCCCCGAAAGAGCCGCTATGTCTCTGGGAATAAAGCAGGAAAATCGACGATTTCCTTTCGAAGGTACGTTTTTCTTTCGTTACTCCAGACACATCGTAATTAGTGTGTTTAACTTAACAAACACAACATTGCCGTAAATAACTCAAATTAAATATCATGCGTAAACTGGTCTCACCCAATTACCTCTCTCTCTCTCCCTCTCTCTCTCTCTCTCTCTCTCTCTCTCTCTCTCTCTATATATATATATATATATATATATATATATATATATATATATATATATATATATATATATATATATATTGTTGTGTACGGACGCATTTATGTATCGTTCGATTGTTTACCGATAATAATATTTAATGCCATTGAACACGATCACACGTCATGGCATTCCTATGGCTGCTTCTAACCACATTATTTGTTTAATTTTAGCAGTAGTGGCCACTTTCAATGCTGACGTGATTGCATGGCCAACGAAAACAATTATCAAGTTCTAACAAAAACATCCAGAGCACAAAACAAACACTACATCCGCTATTATAAGCTGAATTGTGCGATTCTGTAACTAATTCTCATTTTACAAAATGTGTAAGTTACACAAATATATTTTCCCAATCTGTGTTTATTTATATTTCACTCCACCTACAATATTGATTGTATAGTTTTCGTGACAGTGAGCCAGAAACAAAATGAATGTTTCACAGAAGTGGATTAGCAGTTTACCTGTCACATTTCTACGCCCCCGTCCATAATGTCCGACGCACCGTTCACCGTACCTGCGTATGCCGGCCTTCGCGTTCCAATCACCGACGATGAAGATATCTTGAATACGTATTCGATACGGTTGAGTAGAACTCGTCGATCTCGTCCGTACTTTTTGCCACTCGGGTGGACGTTGTAGGGTATACGTTGATATTTGATATTTTGAATGAGGGGTTCGCAAGATTATATATATATAAGAAGGTTAGAAAGAAGGAGGAACAGATTCTCGAGAATACAGAGATGAGGATGTTGGAAGAATTTAAGGAGTAACACTGAGGGACAAAGTAAAGAGTGTGGACATCAGAAAGGAGCTAGGAGTGAATAGTATACAAGAGAAAGTAAAATAAATGAGACTATGCTGGTATGGACACATGCAGAGAAAGGAAGAAAACAACAAAGTGAGAGCAGTTGTTGACACGAGAGTGGATGGATTGCGTCCGAAGGGATATGCAGGCACTGTGGATCACCCCAGAGGATGCCCAGGACAGAACATTCTGTAAATCAAGAATTCGGGCCACTTACCCCACCTAGTGGGAAAAGGCGAAGAAGAAGAATGAGGGGTTCGCACACATATATATATATATATATATATATATATATATATATATATATATATATATATATATATATAATGTATAACAAAATAGTGCATCTCATTTTATTATATATAAACATTACGTGACTCAAACACTTTCTGATTTGACATGAAATGTACATTGCTTGTTGAGATAAGATGAAATGTGCATTTACTATAGTGATGTTGATCTGATGTTGGTGTCACGTCCATAATTCTCTCTGGATTTCCCCTCAGCATACAACTTGACGACGCGGGATGTTACATCTACACGGAATTAGGAAATAACATAACTGTATTACATATAGTCGTCAGCGGTGAGTGGAAGGCAAACTTTTTTAATCATTCAGCGTGTTTCTGGCGCCTTCATTTCACCTATCAACCCCTTTCTTCAAGATGACTGCTACACCTTCGTGTTGTCGGTTATCTCCTCCGGAGTGTAGTACAATCCCTCATATTGCTGTTGGTAGTCTCTGGTCCCACGCACACGCACACACACACGCACACGCACACGCACACGCACACGCACACGCACACGCACACACACTCACTCACACACACACACACACTCACACACACACACACACACACACACACACACACACACACACACACACACACACACACACACACACACACACACACACACACACACACACACACACACACACACACACACACACACACACACACACACACACACACACACACACACACACACACACACACACACACACACACACACACACACACACACACACACACACACACACACACACACACACACACACACACACACACACACACACACACACACACACACACACACACACACACACACACACACACACACACACACACACACACACACACACACACACACACACACACACACACACACACACACACACACACACACACACACACACACACACACACACACACACACACACACACACACACACACACACACACACACACACACACACACACACACACACACACACACACACACACACACACACACACACACACACACACACACACACACACACACACACACACACACACACACACACACACACACACGTTACCACCGTGATCTCGATATGTTGTACCAAGCATCTCTTCTCCAGGAGATCATGTGTGTAACGGGTCTGCGCCACTTACGGTTATCCATGGAACCAAAGTCACGTACACGTGTCATTTCGTGTACCGTGGGAAACAATTATTTCCTATCGTGTGGAACGGTCGGGGAGTGAGCGGCGCGAGAAAAACCCATAAAGACACCCGATCACCCCAAGAAATAAGTCCTAGTTGTTACAACGGTATGCAGCAAATGATATATATTTGATAACATTTTATTGGAGTGTTTATGTTCCTACTGTATATCTGGTTGGTTGGTAGATTATGTCAGCTAGTCTATAATATCAATTTCTTGCAGAGATATAAAAAAGCAGGTTTATTTATTCAAGAATTGTTAACAACCTGCAATAAGCATTGTATTCTGCTACAATGCGCTTCACTTATAAGTGGCCAACAAGATTGATAACGTCATATTTAGTTACTTTATTCTTTTAGGTAGAAACCGATCAAAATGTATTGTTAAATCTTGTTTTGACTACCTCAATTGGCGTAATTAGGATGTCGGAAAAAGGTGAACTATTCAGATGAATTTCGACAATATTTGAACTGTAGATAATAATAATGATGTTTTAGCAACGGTTCGCCAAGTGTCATAACGGAGAAATATAAAATATTGCAGCATTTGTAGCCATGATGACACGCCCAGTTAGCATTCCTTGTAGATCACGACGTACTATCCTGACATTTTAACAAAACAAAAAAATGTCATAATGTAAATCATTTCAGCATGGAAGTTTGTGGAACTTGTGTATTCCTTTCAAGTGGAAGTAAGTCAATCACTAATTCTTAACATCTCCAGGGACAGCCTCCTATTCTGTCACAATTCTGGCGACCGTCAGTCTCAATGGAACGACCCTAACCGCGGAACAGAGTCCGAAATTCCGATTCACCACAGGTGTCCTGACTGTGACATGTAAGTAATAATTACCACGAACTCTGAATCCAATATAATGGTTATAGACTCAGTATCAGATAGGTAAATATGTGCGAACAAATGGAGCTTTTCTGGAAAACAAAAATGTCACGACGCAGTATAATGACTTTCGAGACATGTCTAAGTTGAAGACGACGTTGGCTGAGACTATGCGCACTTACCATCACAATACTGGCCGGTGTAGTAAGGTGTACGTTTGCATAAAACACCTCATATATATATATATATATATATATATATATATATATATATATATATATATATATATATATATATATATATATATATATATATATATATATATATATATATATATATATATATATATATATATATATATATATATTGAATGACTTTACTACTATGATAATGTCATTATGACATGTTGTCCATGGGGAACAAATGCCATATGTAGTCCTACTGTCAAATTGCCATGGGATGCCATTGAAAATAACCGCATATAAACGCCTTATATATGCGTTATATATATATATATATATATATATATATATATATATATATATATATATATATATAACATAAGATAAGGTATGTAATATAATATAATTTTAATATATGTAATATACTAATATATATATATATATATATATATATATATATATATATATATATATATATATATATATATATATATATAGCACCCACTTCTTAGTCACACCGAATTAACAACTATTGCGGCTCAAACCATATATCCGTCTGTGTTGTCAGACAATGGGTTGAGCCGCAATGATTGTTAATTCGGTGTGACTACGAAGTGGGTGCGCGCCTGTCTGCCTGCATGAGTGCATAGATGTAATTAGAAAATTAAATAGCATACTGAATTGTTGTAGGCCCTGCAGGATTTGGTGGTTCGGACTGCCGTACACCTCGTATGTATCTTCACAATTGCTGCCATTTTACCACAGTTACACACACAACAAAATAGATGGGTAAATTACTGGAAACGTTTTAGAATATTGGCAGAGTTGGTACACATTTCGTTTTCCGTTTAATAACACTATACCCTATTATGCTCAGTGCTTATTATACTAAGTACGCAAATATTGAAGGTCTCTCATAGTTAATATTTTATATCGCTTCTACCACAGTTACGTGTTCCGGAAATACGCCAGCATGCAAAAATGGAGCTGTTTGCACGGAAGTTTCTGCAGGTGTTTTATGCAAATGTACAACATACTACACCGGACAGTATTGTGATGGTAAGTGTGCATAGTCACAGGAAACCAGGAAACGTCGGGCGTAAAAACGTGTTTGAAGTTAAATAAAATATAATACATTACATATATACATACATACATACATACATACATACATACATACATACATACATACATACATACATACATACATACATACATACATACATACATACATACATACATACATACATACATACATACATACATACATACATACATACATACATACATACGTACATACGTACATACGTACATACGTACATACGTACATACGTACATACGTACATACATTCGTACGTACGTACACACATACATACGTACATACATACATACGTACATACATACATACGTACGTACATACATACATACATACGTACATACGTACATATGTACATACGTACATACGTACATACGTACATACGTACATACGTACATACGTACATACGTACATACGTACATACTTACATACATACATACATACATACATACATACATACATACGTACATACATACATACATACATACATACATACATACATACATACATACATACATACATATATACACCCATACATACATACATACATACATACATACATACATACATACATACATACATACATACATACATACATACATACATACATACATACATACATACATACATACATACATACATACATACATACATACATACATACATATATATATATATATATATATATATATACACATACATACATACACATACATACATACACACATACATACACACATACACTCACATACATACGCGCATGTGTACATATGTACATACGTGCAACCACGGTGGTGGTGGTGGTGATGGCGGTGGCGGTGGCGTAGTGGTTTGTGGTGGTGATGAAAACTATCATGTCGGCGATTATGGTGATAATGGCGAAGATGATGGTAGTGCTGATGGTTATGCTGTTGGCGGTGATTGCGTTGGTAGTTGATAGTTACGCAATACGTAACGCACGTGTTTACCCTCTTCCTCGGTGTAAGACTGAACGTTTTAAGAACTCTTGTGTCATGTGGACGGTGCCACTGGCAGTAAGCGGACATTCTTATTCACATACTAATATTATTTGTTATGGACTATGAATCTTTTTAGCTATTTATTCAATTGAACTATTTTATACTATTTATGCATTCAATTAATTATAATTTCATTTATTAAAGGTTGTATATTCCGTTTATATACCCTACTTTACTAATGTTTTATAATGATTTTTATCTGACAGTTTAATTAGTCACAATTTTATACATTTAAATTATAGGCCATTTACAGTTTCATTGTCCTATTTTATTATATCGTTTTATAATTTTACAAGATATATATTCTAATTAGTAACAATTTCATATACAGTTATATATATAGTTATAAATGCAAGTATAATTTTACTATTATGCAATAATGAATTGTTTTATCAGTTGCAATTTTCTTATTGTACTTTTCAGCCACTATGGCTACCACAGAACATATTATTATTACAATAGCGAAGAATGAGACGACTCGCGAGGAGTTACGGAAAGATGTAACAAGATTCTACACGAAATGCGCAAGAGAACGTTGGAAAAGGCATCGTCGTTTCTGGACGAGCGGGCCACAGAGATAGAACGCTTACTAGACGGCCCGCAGATGTTTAAAGCCGTTCACCTGTTACAACGTCGACAACACTCTAAGTTGACGGTGCACGATGAGTTTAATCATGTCATAGCTGACAAATACAAAGTGTCGTCAGTCACAGCGAAACACTTCGAAAACCAATTTTAAGATGGAGTAGGACAAGACGTTAACATGTTTGAAGGCCCGCCGAAGTCGCTTGATTCCCCAATTACTGACACACAGGTACTGATAGCACTGCAGAAACCCGACAAACCGCTTGGCAAAGAGCCTAAGACCAATAGTGCTGCTGACAATTCTACGCTAGACATTATATCTAATCACACTGCAGCGGATCTCCGACAAAGTGGATGACTTCCTTCCACCATCCCAAAGCGGATTTCGACGCGGACGGTCAACAGCCGATGTGATATGGGGACATCGGTGGCTCGTCGCTAAGTGCCAATGATACAAGTACGTAATCGAAATACTGGGTATCGACCTGTCATGTGCGTTCGATACAATCCGTCGAGAGAAACTCCTGAGTGTTTTGTATTCGTTCCTTGATACAGACAACGTCTGAATCATACGGCTTCTGCTATCGGAGACAAACATCGCCATTAGGGTTGATGACGCGCTGTCTGCCCCGTTTAACACAACAGTTGGCACTCCACAAGGGGATTAACTATCGCCAGTACTCTTCATAGTGTACCTAGAAGCAGCCCTTCGAACTTTGCGTGGATATCTCCCACGCCGACCACCAGCAGACATTAACTTACCCTGCGAAGCAATATATGCAGACGATACTGATTTCATCTCAACCGATCATGAGTTCCATGAGCAAAGTCAACGAGATCGCGCCAGCTGCACTGGGCGAGTGGTTCCTGTATGTCAGTATCGACAAAACAGAGCGCAAAAACATCACACGTGAAATCGACCGTGTTGCAGAAAAATGGAGGACGACAAAGAAACTTGGATCCCTGCTCGGAAACGTTGAGGACTTGTCTCGCCGAAAAATGCTTGCGGTTACTGCTTTCCGTTCCATGTGGTCCGTTTAGCTGGGAGGACAACACGTCAGCGAGCGACTGCGATTGCGTGCGGCCAGTGCTCCTATACAACGCTGGTACGTGGGGCCTGGCGGGGTCAGAAACAGACAAACTCAATGCCTTCCACCGGAAACAACTCCATCTTCTCATCGGGATTAAATGGCCACAGAGAATTAGCAACTCAAACTTGTATGAACGGTGCGGGTGTCATGAAATAAGCACAGACGTGATGGACATGTGATGGCGGCTATTTGGTCACGTCCTACGTTTGGACGAGAAAGCGCCGGCAAACGAGGCAATGTCAGCCTATTTCGAAACGGAGGGACTTCAAGGACATCGCGGCTGACCCAGAACCAGCCTCCCCAGGACGCTTGACACCGACCTGTAGCAGATCGGCATGCGCCTACAGACCAGGGCTGACATGGAAAAGCTGCGCCAAATCGCATTAAACAAAACTGGATGGCGTATGTTACACAAAACAATTCTACAGAAGCGGTGTAAGCGATCATAGGAGCGGGTTGCTCGCGCAACCTGGCTACCACGACGGCGGAAGGCACTTGTATTATTATTATTATTATTGTAATATTGTTGGTTGTGGTTACTGGTGATGTTTCTGGTGATGTTACTGGTGTGGCGGTGTTGGTGGTGCTGCCGCGTGTTTCTTCAAATGTTGCATTTTATTTTGATTCATTTTCACAAATAATGCATGCGAAAGCGCTGGACTTTCCTGCTCGACGGTTTGTTTGTTTATTAGTGTGTTTGTTAGTTTGTGTTTGTTTATTTGTTTGATTGTTTGTGTGTTTGTTTGTTTGTTTGTTTGCTTGTTTGTTTGCTTGTTTATTTGTTTGTTTGTTTGTTTGTTTGTTTTTGCAGAGCCGGTGCCGTGTAGCGAGGGTCTTTGTCAGAATTCCGGCATTTGCACGAACACACCGGAAGGTGTGTTCTCCTGTCAATGTCAATCCGGCTACACCGGACTCTTTTGTGAGACATTGCCGACCACCAAGACTTCAACTACATCCATGACTTCTACTACCACTGCACCTTCAACGACAAGTTGGTCTTACTTCCATATATTGCAAAGTAGTGCTAACCAGAATTATGTTTACCTTCTATACCTTTTATACTCTCGTTGACGAGAGATTTCGGAAGGTAAAACCAGCAGAGCTCCGAATATAAGGTCGACCAACATTTTGGTCAGTCCAACTTATTTTGTTCGTTAGCAAATGCATCAAATCACAACGTAGCACGTATGGAAGCAGGTATACTTCAAACAATGCATGTGAGTTTGGCTTTTGTATCGACAGCAGTGGTGTGTGACATGCCAGTGTGTGAGGGGATATGCGGGTCACTACAAGATACAAAATATAAGATAGTTTATTACTTTCTTACGGGAGAGAACATCGTCTTGTAGTCAGTAAAATGTCATAAAAATGGTAATTACATAGGCAATCGTAGACTCACATTCCATACATTTACAGCCTTACACACTTTCTATATATAATATATATATATATATATATATATATATATATATATATATATATATATATATATATGAGACTAAATGCTGCATAGGGAGACCAGTGCATATACGACCGCCTATAGGAGACCGGCCGTATATGTTTATGTAACTGATTTTCCATTTATGTCTAATTGGAACATTGTCTGTAATACAAATACACACCACATACTACAATATTGTTATGATATTATAATAAATAACATATATACAAACAAACGGTCTCCTTAAAACCTATATGCTTAGATGCAGCATACGGGAGACCGGTGTGTAATCGGAAGTTAGTTATTAGCTATACTTATCTGCAGTAGTATATATTTAACGCCGACCTGGTATATCCAAAACTCAACACAACGATAACAATAACAACGTAAATATATATGCAGATACACAAATTGACAGCGCCGCACTTAACAAATGTACAAAGTATGGCTAGGAGATCCGTCAAATGTTTGTTTTATTAATGTGTGTATATAGTTATTTAAATTAATACATAACAAACAAGCATATAGTACACTGAGCACAGAACGCTAACTCCTCAATCAATATATATAGCAACAATTTTAAACTATTAGCACTTCTCTGCCGGAGTCCCGTATATATTTATGTGCATTATGCACATAAATATATACAAGTGTCTGTAATAAATGTGCTCAAAACCAATCAAAATATAAAATAAAATTTATAATAATTGCATAATTCCTTTATATCTAAACTATCTCCACTGACAAGGATAATAATTAAATAAAATGTATTAGTTATGCAATCACACATCAACACTTTAAGGAGACCGGCTCCGATCTCCTTAAAACACGGTCTCCCGTACGCGACTTCGCCTTTCCGGATACAAATTTTGTTAAAGCACTGCTTGCAATGCTATCTGCGTTGCGATTGGTTGCTGGAAGTAAACACGCGCCACGTGCATTTGGCAGTGCGACTTGGCAGGCGGGAGCGTCGTCGGATGAAGGAATAACAAAACCAACCAGAACGCGCGCAAAGTGAACTGAGCGAAATGACCTACTAGCGGGGTGGGAATATACAGACTTTCATGCAAATTGCGCACTTGGTGACAAGTTTTTGCAATTTGGCATGGTGTTAGGTATGGGCATAAGGTTTTCAAAAACCACCGCATACAAGTTGGGGTAGCCCCCTGGTGGCCGGTATACGCAAAATCCAATATGGCCGCCGAAGCCCGTGATCTGAAATAGATAATAACTTATATTTGGTTCTATCAGCACTACATCAACGTGTAATACCATAATTTCTATGTTTATTTGGGCGAGGAATCCATTTCTGAAGTAATTTTCCTGTTGTCAGGTCATTTACAAGGTGAAATATGTTTTTCGTGATATTTGTAGGATAAAAATGTCATCACTCAGGAACTGAATCACAATAACATATTATATATAATTATCTATATTGTGCTATCATCTACAGCCGAAAGTCATCTAGTAGTGTGTATTCAGCACTCAATTCTGATTTGTTTATATTTTTGCAGCTCATGCATAAGGTATAACCTGTTTTTGCATGAATATTTTCAGGAAAGAATGAAGCTATTACTCTATTTTTATTTTGTTGAAGACATTATCAGTCCTATGTTATTCATACAATGATAGTAGCTATATTATATTACCGGGCTCCATGTACTCAAAGTACAAGCATATGATCATTACTGCCGCGATGGTTATGGGCCGCATGAGCCCATGGAGATATGGGAGAAGTGGCTCATCATCAATGTGCCAACAATAAACTACTGGACGTCAGTGAGAGAGTATCTGCTCATCAACTGTCGCTTCGTCCGGGGTCAGCGACTGGGTGATTGGTTGCTCACTCTGAATGCATGCGATGAGATTTGTCCATGGTTATTCGCTTTCGGACACACAAACTATGCCCGCTGGGTGCCAGTCTTCTTGAGGGACATGGCGCGGTTACCAGAGACCCACCCATCAGTCCATGAGGCGTTCATGGCAGGGAAGTTCGTTGTGCAACGTGGCGACAAGAAGTCTTCATTGATGGCACTTGACCAGAGCCAAGAGCACAGTATCCAATTTCTGAAGGAAGATAGTGGAGCAAAGGGCCTATATGGACAGCAGGAATCTAAGGAGGTCATCGAGCTCTCCAAACCTGAAGTACTAAGGGCCATTGGTGAGTTTGAATGGGCCTGTTTCTCTACCTCAACCCCCAAAACGAAAGTTTGGAGCATCCAGAGTCACCAGTTGCTGAACAGAAAAAGTTCATCAAACACTTGAATGTTGTGAAGGAGGGCTCAGTAGTAAACTCCTTCAATGAGACGAGTTCGGAGCTAATCACTTTGGACACTGGCGAGGTCATAATAATAATAATAATAATAATAATAACTTTATTTTGACACCATCAAATCCGGGACGGCTGTCCCGTTCACGGGTGTATACATACATGTAAATTTGCGTATACTGATTAAAATAATGGTGACAGTAATAATGATAATAATATAAAGTAATGAGACACTATGATAAAAAACCGTGTAAAATTGGCTATGTATAAATTATATAATTCTTTAAAAAAAAAGAATATTAAACATAGACATTACAGACAAAACATTAGAACCCGCTATACTGCACTGATAGTAATAAAAATAAATAAGATAAATAATATATGTATACATCGTAATAATAAATTAGCTAAAATATAATGTTCGTTGTGTGAAACTAGTTATGTGGAAAATAAAAGTGTCTTTAATTGCTTCTTGAACTGTGTAATGTTGCTGTTTTCACGTATGTTCCTTGGAAGTTTGTTCCACAGAGTGGGTCCTGCACAGGCAAATGCACGGCGGCCGAAACGTTCCAGGTTGACTCTGGGCACCTCTAGCAGTAACCCGCCTGCAGAGCGCAGCGAACGGGGAGGTGTGTGGCGGCGTAGCAGTGCCGCAAGATACTCCGGCGTGCCATTGTATATGGCCCTGTGCACAAGTACAAGTAGTTTAAAATCGATTCGCTTTCTGACAGGCAACCAGTGTAACTGCCGCAGTATTGTTGTCATGGACTGCCGGTCGCCCCGCCGAATTTGCCTGACAATTCGTGCCGCAGACCGCTGGACCATTTCCAGACGGTGCATGTGACGATCACTTATGCCGTGTAATATTGCGTTGCCGTAGTCGAGTCGCGAAGTTACGAGTCCGTGTATGAGACTCTTACATACAGTGGTACTGATGGAGTCTCGTATCTTGGCGATTCGTAACAGATGGTAGTAGGCGGAGCGACACACGTTGGCCACTTGTGACGTCATTGTTAGGTTTGCGTCGACGTTGAATCCTAGATCCCGTATAACGGGGGAAGTTTCGACGAGCTGGCCACATATGTTGACGCGGGTTAACGAGGTTGGTGTACGCAGGCTTGATGAATGGATGACAATGGCTTGTGACTTGTTGTTATTCATCACGAGTCCGTTATCACAGAGCCATGCTTTCGCGTCTTGTACGCAGGCTTCCATACGCGCGAGGGCTTGTGTGTGGTCGGTTGGTGGGAAAGTGATGTACAGTTGGGTGTCGTCTGCGTATAGGTGGTGGCGAATATTGTGCTTTTGTAGAAGTGTCGTCAGTGGTGCGATGTACGCGTTGAACAGTAGCGGTCCAAGGACTGTCCCTTGTGGCACTCCTGTAGTTATGATGTCTGATTCCGACACGCCACTCTTTACTCGAACGACATATGTCCGATCACACAAGTAAGATGTCAGCCAGGCGAGGACGTCCCCAGATAACCCGTATCCAGACAACCGTCGCAGCAGTATTGTATGGTCGATGGTGTCGAAGGCCGCACTTAGATCGAGTAGCACGAGGAGCACACTCTGGCGATTGTCAATCGAATAGGCGATGTCGTTGTGTATCCGCACGAGTGCGGTTTCCGCACTATGGTGCGCACGGTACGCACTTTGATAAATCCCGTAAATACCGTTCTCCTCCATGAAATGTTGTACCTGTTGTGCAACGACCGTTATCGTTGATTGTCTCAAGAATGCTCCAAACATCGACAAAAACATGTTCACAGAGTTTGTGACTGACAGACTCGAAGAAGCCTCCAAGCCCTTGTCCGACGTAATAATAAACCTGTACACATTCTCAAACAGACCACCAGCGGTTCAAAAGAAGGGTGCTGACAAGCTGTTGTCTGCTAAGGCTAATGCAGGTCTCGTCACCAAGTTGTTCTTGTCCTTACAAGCACGTCCTGAGGCAGATATAGATGCATTCTTTAAGCATGAGAATCAGCGAGAACCACCGTCTTTATCAGATCGAGATAAGCTGCGTCAAGGAACCAAGTAAGATATTATTGCTTGTCTACCAGGCATGCCTGCTCCGGGTGGCCGCTCTAAAGCAGTAAAAGAAGCTACAGTGGTTATTCTTGATATGACCACAGTCATACACATCATCAAACCCCAGCGCGCCAGAATCTTTGGGGAGTACAGGCAGATGCAATTGTTGCCATACATGCAGAGTCAGATGACGGAAAACACATCAATAGTGGACACAATCTGGCACACACACCAAGAGGCGAGTCTCAAATCACAAACTCGTGCCAAGCGGGGTGAGAGTTCAAGTCGTCGAACACGAGTCTCCGCCAAGACACCTATCCCCAAGGGAGTCGAATGGCAGAGGTTCCTCAAAGATAACCAACATAAAGATGAGCTATTCCAATTCATCGGTCAGGAACTTCAGAGGAGCACAGTTGAATCAACATACCACCTCCTCACAATAAAGGCTGACATTGTACTCAGTAACAAAGCAACTGACATAACAGCCTTGTCCCCATGCCAGCAAGAAGAAGCAGACACGAGGATGATGCTCCACTTATGTCATGCTGCCAAATAATACAAGTTATACAATAATACTATTGTAAACACAACTGCTGTAAAACAATCAGAACACACTCATTGTATGAGTGAACAGTATTGCAATGAAGCACAAGTAATTTCACTTCACTGCAACTACATTTTTTTCACAAAGATATTGCTAGTGTAAAACGTTGAGAATTTGCAACACACACTTATAGTTGTATATAGCAAGCTGCAGTGCTACAAGTTCATTCTACATATACACACAATATCAACAATGAACATAAATGACAAGCAGACTGCCACAGTGCAGTTATAATTTACAAATAAGAATATTTTCTGGGTGTGGAAATGGAATTAATGAAAATTGTTGCAATTCCAATTGTTTCTCACCCACATTTGATTGAGGTAAACACAATATCCACAATGCAATAAATGTAGTGCTTTTTAGCCAAAGCAATGTTTGCAGACACAACATATGCGAGGTTGTGTGGTGCTTGCCTCTACTTCTTCTTCTTTTCCTCTTCTCGCAAGGATTTGTTGAAGTAAATTTTTATCTTTACATTTTTTTCATCAATTTCAACAATTGTTGTATATTCTGTATGTTCACATTGTACTTTACAAGCTAGCCTTGTGCAATTTAGTTTATATGTAAGAGTTTTATTGTTTATTTTCATTTCTTTTATATTCTCATGTATGAAAATTATTGGAAATGACTGTAACAAATAACATTGATATAGTAAAATTTGAAATAAATGTTGTTTTAAATGCATATCATAATAATTATTAGCAAGTGAGCACAATTAATTGCGAAAATAAAATGTATGTAATATACATGGAAATAAATGTTTTAAATGCATGTCATAATTATTAGCAAGTGAGATTAATTAATTGCGAAAATAAAATGTATGTAATGAAAAAGTAAATAAATGGTTTATAAGCATGTCATAATTAGTAGCAAGTGAGATTAATTAATTGCGAAAATTAAATGTATGTAATAAAAAATGAAATAAATGCACGTAATAATAATTATTAGCACTGCATCATCATCGAAATCATATCGTATTTTCGGCTATTTACCCTCTCATTCTACTTTTACAGTTTTTCCACCTAGATTCTAACGATCTTGTATGCGACAGAAAAACAGCGCGTGATGTTTTTATGTAGGTCAGTTCGCACAGTTCACATTGCGCGCGTACTGGTTGTTTAGTGTATTCCTCGATCCGACGACGCTCCCGCCTGCCAGGTCGCACTGCCAAATGCACGTGGCACGTGTTTACTTCCAGCAACCAATCGCAACGCAGATAGCATTGCAAGCAGTGCCTTAACAAAATTTATATCCGGAAAGGCGAAGTCGCCTCCCGTACGCGGTGCATAACTGGTCTCCCGTACGCGGCGTTTAACCTTATCTATCTATCTATCTATCTATCTATCTATCTATCTATCTATCTATCTATCTATCTATCTATCTATCTATCTATCTATCTATCTATCTATCTATCTATCTATCTATCTATCTATCTATCTATCTATCTATCTATCTATCTATCTATCTCTCTCCCTCCCTCCCTCCCTCCCTCCCTCCCTCCCTCCCTCCCTCCCTCCCTCCCTCCCTCCCTCCCTCTCTCTCTCTCTCTCTCTCTCTCTCTCTCTCTATATATATATATATATATATATATATATATATATATATACAAGCCTGTGAGATGAAAGGGTTTCCTCAAGGTAAACAACAGATTATGTTTCAGCAATGGAGTACTGTCATGCCGACACCTGTCATACTAATGGTGTATGCACTGATAAGCCGGGAGGCGGCGTGACATGTAAATGTACGGAACAGTTCACCGGGGAATACTGCGAAAGTACGTATACAACAGAGACATTTTGTCAAACGTAATTGCATAATTTGATCAATATTACAGAAAGAGAGGACACCACATATATACACACAAGCACGCGTACTGACACTAGAACCTGTTGAAATTCGTCCAAGCTATTTCTTATATGCGATGTTGTTACTTATGGGCATAACATAAAAGAATCCACAAAATGATATTCTTCTATTTGGAGGATCCTTATGTCGGGGACTCTTTTCACTAATGTGATTACCTCACAACAACAAGTCATCATTAATTAGAATCCGTTGTTAAATATACGAAGTTTGTTCTAAACATCGCCGCTTTCTCCCCGAAGATGTTATTTCCAAGAGAAACCAAATGCTGCTTGTGTGTGTTCGCTAACTGCGTACTTGCCGGTGAAGTGACGTACTTGCAGGTGAAGTGACGTACTTGCAGGTGAAGTGACGTGTGCTGACGCAGTGTGTCAACACGGCGCTACCTGTACCAACGTGACAGGCGGCGGGGTGAAATGCAAGTGTTCGGCTGGCTACGCTGGGAAATACTGCGAACGTGCGTACATTTAACCGCTTAGCGAGTGTATATTTAAATGTCCACTGTTGGTAGAACATACAGACGATGTCACCGCATCAGTTATGGTGTCTAGTTTACACAGATATATGATGTGCGATGTATCTGTAATAGGTGATGGCATGGAGAGTCTCGTAATGAAGAAGATGACGACAACTTTAGTATCATCTAACAGGAGCTTTTATGTGATCAGTGAAATCATAGCAAAAATCGAAGCCTCTTTTTGATCTGTTTGCACGGACTCCGACGATAATTGTCTTCATCATTTTCCATATCTACAGGCAACTGAAATCGAGCTGGTGGGGTGAAATGTTTTCATGCGTGATACTTTTGTCGACATTTCTGCAAAATCATTGCTGTGTCTATGCCTAAAATACAAAATACCAGTTATAATGGCCTGCAACTACACGAGTGAACTCATGAATGCAAAATCATATGAGCTTAAAGGCGTTTTTTAAGGTCATAACATTTTCTGTTTCAGGGAAGGAACGTTGTGCTGACGGCCCCTGTCAACACAATGGAGCGTGCACTGATAAGCCCGGAGGCGGCGTGGCATGTGATTGTACGGAAGAGTTCACCGGGGAATATTGCGAAAGTACGTATACATCACAGTAATCATGCCAATTGTTAGGGGAAAAAAATGACCAGTATTGCAGAAAGAGAGGACACCACACATAGACACACACGCACACATACGGATAATACCACACGCTGGGATCCGGTTAAGCTATACCTTATATTTGATATTGTTGTTATTCCTTGGTGCATATATAGAAGAATCTACAAAGGTGACGTCAGACCTGAATCTTAAGGACCCCTTTTACTAAGATGACGATTTCATCCGGACAATCCATCTTTTATCCGAGCCCGTTGATTGAGTGAAGTGCATACTTGTACTTGTACTTGTACTTGTACTTGTACTTGTACTTGTATTTGTACTTGTACTTGTACTTGTACTTGTACTTGTACTTGTACTTGTACTTGTACTTGTACTTGCAGTTGCAGTTGCAACGATGTGTACTGACGCCGTGTGTCAGAACGGCGCTACGTGTGCCAACGTGACAGGCGGCGGGGCGAAATGCAGTTGTTCTGTTGGCTACGCTGGGAAGTACTGCGAACGTACGTATGTTTCAAAGGTTTATCCTAATGTGCGTAAATATATATATATATATATATATATATATATATATATATATATATATATATATATATATATATATATATCGTTTTTTTAGAACATTAATAAACAATCAATACTACAACAGCTGTGGTTTCGAATTTGCAAAGACAAATGATGTGCGAAATGTCAGTAGTATGTGGTGGCATTGAGAATTATCTATCGGCCCGTATAGAGATAATTATAAAAGGGTGTCTCACATTTATATTTCCAGTTTATGCGTACGAGAATATCCTGCAGATGGTAAACGTGCCCAGGTTGCACCACAGACGCGATGAATTGTGTAGAGCGTGTTTCGTTAAAATGAAGCGTTGTGATCACACACTGAATGCGCTATTACAAAACAATGGTCGCAATGTGCCATATACCTTGAGGTCGTGCAACGAG
>CBDHHR010000682.1:45000-47500 GCA_965263245.1 Metamycoplasmataceae bacterium
ATGATGATATTATATGCCTTGACACTGCCATCAAAGAGGTAAATGTGGAACTAAACAAAATATCCAGGTGGTTTCACGAAAATAAGCGTTCTTTGGTGGTGTGGAGAAGTAAAACTTCCATCCACCGGATCCTCGGGTTGCGGATAGAGGAACGGCCTCGTTGAGGTTAGGTCTGAATACCCAATAAACACCTCCGGACAAAATCACGGAATGCCCTTTGGCAAGGCATACTATCCGGAAGCCACCCAGCCAGGGTCACGGTGAAGCCGCGGGATGCAGCTTGGTGGATGTACAACTTTCAACGGACGAATCATCTCGAATATCAATGATCTCGACGATCAACGATCAACGATGACATGTACGCGATGCTGAGCGGACGAACCACAACGGGTCAACGGTCAGGATCACCGAATTCAATGAGTGAACTACTGCTACAACATGTGGAGCTGCGCCCCGTACTTGGATAACATGCGCAACTGAAACCCTAAAATGAATACACGCCAAAACAGCACCAGGGTTAAAGCCCCTGCTAACACTCTCCCCGAAATTCATGCTACTCCTTGTGTGGCTACTCAGCCTACGCATGACCAAAACTCCCGCAAAGAAAAAGCAGTACGACTGGACATCATTCCGAAACTCCAAACTACAACAACCATACACCGTTACTGTACGCAACCGATATGCCGAGCTCTGCACCGACGACGACACCATCACCGAACAGTACGGCCATTTTGTCCAAGCAAATGCTGAAGCCACTGAGAAGCTAATACCACCGAAAAGGAAAAACAAGCGTAAGAATATTGCAGAAGATCCATGGATAAATGAAGCACGAGAAGCAGTACAAAATGTATTCACAGCCTTCTCCAACAACCCTACTATAGAACTACAACAACTCCAGGAAGAACAATCTAAGCTCAAAGAAATCTACGACAACATACAAGAAAAAGAACTCGATGAAATGATTAATCAAGTAGAGATGGCAGATAACAAAAGAAAGCACGGAAAGAGCTGCAACTAATCAACACAATCACTGAACGAAAGTCAGCCAAGCGAGGAATCCTAAAGGGCAACACGAAAGAAGAACTGGTAAACAAATGGTTCGAACACTTCAGCAACCTCCTCGGCAAGGAACCTGTATTACTAGAAGATTCCCCTGAAGAAGATCTAGCAAACGTCCTAAATGACATTCATATAAACACAAGTGAACTGCAGACAGTCATGATGACAGAGGGTGCTGGAAGGGCTGCGTGTTCAACGCGTGGCGTCCTGAAAGACGACCAAGATGAGATGAAGATAAACACACACAAAAATAAACTGTTATTATTATCGTACCAAACGGGAAGAAACACAACAGGGACCAAACTGAAATAAAATAGAGAGAAACAAAGTTATACATGTACATTTCCCAAAATTTCTAGGAATACCTGTAGATGAATTCCTAAGGCTAAATTAAAAAAACTGATGATATTGTTATACACAATATTTCAACAACAAAAATAGCACGGAATGTAGATATGCTCAATAATTTAACCTCCATTATAAAAACAATTTTACTCTACTCTGATTTCAACACATTTACAGTATTGAGGTGTACTGTTTGGAAATTCTTACACAATAAACTTAAGCACATTAAAAATACTACAGAACAATGCTATTCTAATAATCACCTTATCCCACTAAACTGAACACCCAGATCATCCTTTTGCAACGTTATAGGCTCTCTTAAGATTTAGAAATTATAGGGTTTGATGGGTGCCATTTTTAACAATCGCAGACATTTGAATATCATTGAAATTCAAACGTAATACAACACTTCAACGCTTCTACAAATTACTTTTTGTAGACCAATTTCAGCTGTGAAAATAATCGAGTTTGTCGGAAGTCATCTTTAAAATGGTGGATATTACAAAATGACGAATATTTGAAATTCAGTAAAGGTCAAAAGTAATACAATTTACATAACCTACATTTTGGCATCGGTTTATAACTCTAGATTACGTAGTTGTCAATGTATAGATAAATGGCTTAGCCGGACGCCATCTTTAAAAATGGCGGTAATATGAAAGTAAGCTAAAGGTCAAGTGAAAGTTATGTTATATCGCTATGCAGCTATCCAATATCATCAACATTAAAACTCAAAGTGACGTAGTCTTTGAAATATTGTGACATTTCTATTGACGAACACCATCTTTAAAAATGGCGGACATGAAAGTCGGAAAATTCCAAAAATGGTATATTTGACATCCTTGCCCCATAAGACATATGTCTTAATTGTGGTATATGGATATATTATATCCATATACCACAATCAAGACATATGTCTTATGGGGCAAGGATGTCAAATATACTTTTTTCCGACTTTCATGTCCGCCATATTTAAAGATGGCGTTCGTCAATAGAAATGTCACAATATCTCAAAGACTACGTCACTTTGAGTTTTAATGTTGATGATATTGGATAGCTTTGTGCATAGCGATATAACATAACTTTCACTTGACCT
>CBDHHR010000682.1:55000-56326 GCA_965263245.1 Metamycoplasmataceae bacterium
TTACATTTTTCCGGGCGTTAAAAACTTTCCGGTTGACGTTTCTGCGCATGCGCAATAAATGTAAAATCACCAATGTCCAGTGAAACAACAAAGCATTTTCGGTATAAATGCCACGAGCTGTTCGTTAACTTGCCTGTGATGATTACTGTGAAGAGTTTCTTAAAATGTCGTTCAACGCAATAACATATTACGTTTTTTTATAAATCACTGTCACAGATTATGTCGCACTACTGTCACGTGATTTACGCTTGCTATCAAAATATGTCTCAAAACTTGTTTGCCTCGTGTTAGTTTGCTACAAATAACTTTGCTGAGAGGTTATATACATCCTAACGAACAACCTGTAATATTTATACCATAAATGCTTTTCGCTGCACATTGATGATTTTACATATATCGCGCATGCGCAGAAACGTCAACCGGAACGTTTTTAACGCCCGGAAAAATGTAGTCGCAGCATCGCAATGGCGTAAACTGCGTGTATAGTGCGACAAGTCTGAAATGAAATACATAAAAGGCAATATTGTGTTTGTTTAAACATTAATTTAGAAAAATAAATATGTATAAAAGATATAATGTTTGCTTTCAAAACAGCCATTTTGAATTTGAAATTTAGTCTAACCATTCATACGGCGGATTCCGATATGGCGACGCCATCTTCAAACACTGTACTGAGGTCACGCTGCTAAGCCCGTATTGCATTTTATGCACAACGTTTCCGCGGCCTTGCGCAATAAGCAAAACGAAACCAGAACAGCTTCAGGCCGGAACATACTTATGTACAAATACTCCGGAAAAGTAACTAAGTAAACGCAAAAGTAACATGCCATAAAACTACTTAAGTAAAAGTAATATATATATATATATATATATATATATATATATATATATATATATATATATATATATATATATATATATATATAAACTACTTTTAAGTAAAAGTACCCTCTCCATAAAAAAACTACTTAAAGTAAAAAGTACAAATGTATATATATATATATATATATATATATATATATATATATATATATATACATTTGTACTTTTTACTTTAAGTAGTTTTTTTATGGAGAGGGTACTTTTACTTAAAAGTAGTTTTTTCGGGGGTAGTTTTATTTTTACTTAAGTAGTTTTGTGGGAGATTACTTATATATACACACACATACACACAATTTTTAAATAAATGATGCACCCACAGGTCATGATGTATTACGACAAACGATAGTATGAGATATAAAATAATAACCTGGTTGCTGACCTGCTGAAGATGTAAGAGTTGACACGCATAGATCTAACAGGCAACGCGCCGGAACTTATGGCGAA
>CBDHHR010000683.1:0-15960 GCA_965263245.1 Metamycoplasmataceae bacterium
TATTGATGGCCAACTCTCTACTCTCGAGATCCAGAAAGACACACTTAGAAACGCGATTGTAAATAGGGAGGTCGTGAATGTGGTGAATATTGCTGCAAAAGCCCTCAAAGCTGCTAACGAATACATGTATGTAATATACTACAATATAATATAATATAATATAATATAATATAATATAATATAATATAATATAATATAATATAATATAATATAATATAATATAATATAATATAATATAAATATAATATTATATATGTATATATATAAGACGATGGGATAGAACCTGAGGAGTCATATTGTAGCAATATATAAATACCGATACACACACACACACACACACACACACACACACACACACACACACACACACACACACACACACACACACACACACACACACACACACACACACACACACACACACACACACACACACACACACACACACACACACACACACACACACGTCGTAAACCAACTGACAAAGAAGTGCAGAAAATATAATATCCCTCTCTGCACTGCATTCTTCGACTATGAGAAAGCCTTCGACTCAGTGCAAACTCAAGCACCAAAGACTTCGCTTCAAGAACAGGGGATAGAAGATGTGTACATCGAACTACTGAAAGAAATCTGCACCAAGAGCTTCATGACAGTCCACGTACACAAAGAAAACAACAAGATCAACATCGGGAGAGGAGTACGACTGAGAGATACTATATCGCCCAAGCTGTTTACGGCAGCACACGAAAGTATATTCCCACGATTTATTTGGGAAACCAGAGGCTTGAAGACAGACGGCGAATATCTCAGGCATCTTCGTTTCGCCGACGACATACTAATATGCGCTAATACACCACATGAACTACAACAAATACTACATGAATTAGCTGATGAAAATTAAAATCGGTGTCTGAAGATGAACAAATCGAAGACAAATGTGATGATGGAAAACGACGCTCCAATATTTGTTGGCAACACTCAGATCGCGAACGTTGAAAGCTACATCTACCTGCGACAGAGATACAGCACCACAGATACAAACCAAGACAAGGAGATTCAAAAAAACGAAACACGCCCGGATGGACAGCATTCGCCAGATACCGCGTAATCTTCAAGGGTAGCATTGGAACATGCTTGAAGAAATAAGTCTACAACTCATGCGCGGAAACATGGGCATTCACCACTCAGGCAAAGAACAAACAAGCAGCCGCGCAAACAAAGATGGAAAGAAGAATGTTAAACATCGCATACCGGGACAGAAAAACTAACATCTGGGTAAGAGAAAAGACAAAGGTCACAGACGTGACTGAACAAGTCAGGAGACGTCAACTCGTCAACAGGATACGAGATAACCGATGGACACTGCGTATCACCACCTCGTAAGACCACACGAAAGGAAAAGAGGAAGGCCGGCGAGACGGTGGATAGACGAACTAGACGACTACTGGAAGGGTATCATCTGGCAGAGGATAACGCAAGATGGGCAGATGTGGAAGCAGCATCCACGCCCAACTTCGCCCAACCACGGGACACTATGGCTGCACAATGATGATGAATATATATATATATATATATATATATATATATATATATATATATATATATATATATATATATATATATATATATATATATATATATATGATACAACCATAACATTAGTTTTATTTTTTGAAATATTAATGTAATATTGAGCTTATATGCCAATTCCTTCTAGCAGGGCTGACAAATGAACCGACTATTTATAATTTCTGTTTCCAAAACAGGACACAGTAATTGAAAGATATTGATTGAAAAACCCATTTGGAATAGGAAAGCATTTATTTTAGCATTGAAGCTGCAGTTCACCATAACTACAGTAAAAGTATACATTGCAGTTGCGCTTGTTGGGGTGTACATAGATTAATGATGTATATCTTTTTTGCAATTGTGTGATTTTCTTTCAGGGACCCTGAAAAAGTACATGAATTGATGGAGGACATAACGGAACAAAACGATACGGCCCGTGAAATATCAGAAACCCTTGCCCATCCTGTTGGATTTGCCGAAGACTTTGATGAAGTATGTCGCACAAACATGTTTCAATTGGCATACGATTGAGTCAAGTGTGGGGTAGTTATTTTTATAAACTAACATCGTTCGTATCTGCTAGCTTAGTTGACATCCCTCTCAGCAAATACACCCAGCCAGTGCGCACCCACTGTGCCACAGAACAGCTAGCCGCTGGGCGTAGAGGGCACCCCTTACAAATGATGGTTCAACGCTCCCGGATACAAGCCTATAGAAGCATTCTTTCTTCATAAGCACAATAGAACCCTGGAACAAACTCACAGTCCAAACAATAAATGCTCCCTATTCAGAGGCTTTCAAGCAGTGCCTTGTGCCTCACAGCACCACATATGGCTGTGACAGACCTTAACGTATCGTGATTGCTGTTTTTAACTCCCACGTGCACTTTTTTATATGTATTATTATTTTATAAACATATCATCACCATTATTATTAATGTTTAATCAGCACTTGAACATGCGCACACTATCCACGAAGTCGTCATAATTGACGGTAGTGGATTACTGGAAGAAGATTATCAGAAAATATAAGGGGTGTCATCATTATGTTGCATCGTTTTGTTTTAGTCACATCACTTAGGTGTAATGTACCATCTATATCAGATTTCACGATGTACTTCGTATCTCTTTATCACACTGTCTGTCATATCATATCTGCTTTCCCGTGTCACATATATTCCGTTTGTTGCAGGAGGAGCTAGAAGCTGAACTGGAAGAGTTAATGCAGGAAAGCACACCTGCGCTACCGTCAGTGCCAACTGACGAACCTATAGCAGCACGATCAGGTTTGGTTCTGTAACGTTCTTTGCTTCGTCTGTTCAATAACTGTACATTGGGAACGCCTTATGAAATTCTTTATGTGATACATCTCCCAGACATACACTGTGGCTTTCACGCGACCACGCCATCAGCAGAACAACAAACCAACACAGGGAGGGCTCATTAACTCAATAACGTGACAGGTTCCTTTCCTTTGCTCCTGTTCATATTCAACAGAACAAACTGAAGTGTCTCACACAGCTAAGACCCAAAACAGGCCACCATGGTTTGATTCAGACGAGATCAGTAATGAAGACATAGAATTCCTTATAAATCCGAATACCATTTTTCATTTGGATTAATCAGTCTGCGGCATTTCTATTCTGATCAACGTAGGATACTATATTCTATACGAGAAACCTTCGCGATGAAACGTGTCATCTAGAAGGTCCTAACCAGTTTTCTCTTGAATGTAAAATAAAGTGGATCTTCGCAATTAAAGTCACTCTCTGATCAGAGCCAAAGTGACCCGAATAATCAGACTAATGTTCAATACTTCACTATTACAAAATAAATTATGCCTACCCGGGGTTACTTTAACTGCAAGGTAAATGTATTAATGAGGTGAATATAAATCCGAGTTCTGCTGTGTAACGATCTCAGTTAGCACGACACTGTTCTACTGTCACTGACGCTGACATGTTTCAGGGGGAGCGAAGGGGACGAAAGAGTTGAGGAAGGAGCTGGCTGAGTTGGCGTTATGAGTCACGCTTCATTGACTGTCACGTGTCACTCGCGACTGCTCCACGTGCACATAAGCTTGCGTCGCTGCCAGTCTTTCATACACTTATCTGGGGTATTGTTGAATATAATTATACGGAGCAGCTTAACCAAGACGTCGTCCCTTGAGTTATTACGATGTAAACTATTCAATATTGTCGAGCACCATCACAATCGGTTTCCCTTTGTAGGATAGGAATATGATTATATGCAAACGTGTGGGAGACACCTAGCTCTTTAACTTAACCCCTTTTGTTTCTCAGTCAATAGTAATGTTCTAGTTCGCATTTGCATTTATATAACCAATGTAAACAGAACTTCGATGAATATAATTTAAATGAAACAACTTGTATTGCCTGTTGCATGTTAATGATCTTTGGTGGCATGAAGCCTGCAAGGTGGTATCAGTTCGTAGCAATATTGTGTATCCACTGAGAACTAAGGACTTCTCTTGTCTCGTGTGAACTGTTGTACATTCTCATCTTGGTGTTTGTGACGTACGGCTCAAGAGACGCTTTCTTGCAAATGTCAGCTTGTGCCATATTATGATGTACAATAAACACGTGTACTGGGCGGCCACTAATGCGCTGGTTGCATCTTATGGAAATGCTGTGAGCGGCCACCTGCGAATGTGGACGCGCGTGCGTGCGTGCGTGCGTGAATGTGTTTGTGAGTGTGTATATATGTGTGTGTGTGTGCGTGCGTGCGTGCGTGCGTGCGTGTGTGTATGTGTGTATGTGTGTGTGTGTGTGTGTGTGTGTGTGTGTGTGTGTGTGTGTGTGTGTGTGTGTGTGTGTGTGTGTGTGTGTGTGTGTGTGTGTGTGCGTGTGTGTACGAGTGAGTGTGTGTGTGTGTGTTTGTGTTTGTGTTTGTGTGTGTGTGTGTGTGTGTTTGTGTGTGTGTGTGTGTTTGTGTGTGCGTGTGTGTTTGTGTGTGTGTGTGTGTTTGTGTGTGTGTTTGTGTGTGTGTGTGTGTGTGTGTGTGTGTGGGTGGGTGGTGTTTTTAGCGCGACTTTCTGTATTTCGGAATCTAACCAAACACCTCCAACTAACATTCCTAGGCGGGTCACAGTCATTCGGTCTGGGGGGTACGCCACGTGTATCATCATCATGCTGTCGGTAGCGATGCGACAAAGACTGCTTCCATTCGTTTGGCTCTCCATTTATCTCTCTGCTGTGAGAGTGATGTCCATGAGTCGGTCTTTAGGTTCCTCAGCTTCAGGTTTCTCTTGATGGTATCCTTGAACCGGAGAGGAGGACGCGCTCTCTTTCTGTGACCAGAAGACAGTTGATAGTAGATAATCTGCTTTGGTAGCCTGTCTGGTGACAGTGTCCAGTCCACCGGAGATTCTTTCTGATCAGAAGATCTTCCCTAGAGGGCAGCTCTGTCGATTCGAGTATTCCCTTGTTTGTCATCTAACGCAAGTATAACAGTAATACACGTGTTGCCAAACGTTCGTTGAGTATGCCTACATATATGCGTGAACATTATTCTAGTATTGAGAATGACGCACTCCAAACAACGATTCATTACATATGGGTGGTTCCCGAAATCTTGGAGTGTGACGTCACAATATTACATCTACCAATCACGTGATACCGATGTTAAAATATCGCGTCCGGTCTCAGGCCAAGGTCAAGCGTGGAACTCGTGATTGAGCTCACCGAGACAAAGTTAATTAAAAACACAATACAGGCGTTATGTATAGTTTGTCACTGTTTTATTTAATGGAACGAAGCTTAGGAAGCAGACTATGTATAACTTACTTTGCACATCAGTGCATGAGTTTGTGAATTAGGCAAAATATACACATTGTGCCAATGGCTCTGTCCATATGTCTGTCATTCGCTGTCTTATTATGTTCCGCTCTCCTTCCCTTCTTCCCTCCCCGTCTCCCCCTCCCTCCTTCCATCCATCTCCCCCTCCCTGCCTCACTGCCTCAATGCCTCCCTACCCTTCCCTTCTTCCCTCCTTTCCTCATTCCCTTCCCCTCCCTCCCTCCCTCCCTGCTTCCCTCCCCTCCCTCTCTCCCTTCCCACTCCCCCTCACCCTCACCCTCCCTCTCTCCCTCCCCCTCCATCCTCCCTCCCCCTCCATCCTCCCTCCCCTCCCTCTCTCCCTCCCCCTCCATCCTCCCTCCCCTCCCTCTCTCCCTCCCCTCCCCCTCCCTCTCTCCCTCCTCTCCCCTCCCCCTCCCTCCCTCCTTCCCCTCCCTCTCTCCCTCCCCTCTCTCCATCCCATTCTTAGACTCCTAACTTGTTGAGTCTGAAAGAACCAGCCCCAACAGTGGCCTGGAGCAGCAGTGATGCTGACAGTGACTTTGGGCTGTTGGAGTTTGTGTATTGTCCACTGGCGGTCTTCAATGTTGCTCAACACTGTTGGGCATTACCGTAGTCGGTACCGTATTTAGGAGGAACTAAGCTGTGATCCCGGTGGCTCTAGGATAAGACGTGATTCCATAACGAATTTGAACACTGCCCAGACTAATGTTCTGTGTGCGTACATGCGTGTGTGTGCGTGTGGGTGTGTGTCTACAACTCATGCGTACATACTTCCATCAATGACATATACTGCACGGAAACATGGACATTCACCACCGAAGCAAAGAACAAGCCAGCAGCCGCACAAACAAAGATGGAAAAGAGTATGTTAAACATAACATACGGGGACAGAAAAACCAACATCTGGGTAAGAGAAAAGACAAAGGTCACAGATGTGATTGAACAAGTCAGAAGACGGAAGTGGACCTGGGCAGGGCACGTCAGCAGGATACGAGATAACGGATGGACACTGCGTATCACCACCTGGAAACTTTATTTAAGGAAAAGACCTAGAGGAAGACCGGCTATATGTTGGAGAGAAGAACTAGACGACTACTGGAAGGGTATCATCTGGCAGAGGATAAGGCAAGATAGGCAGACGTGGAAGCAGCATGCTGAGGCCTTCGCCCAACCACGGGACACTGCGGCTGCACATTGATGATGATAAGTCTAACATCGGGTAAAAGAGAAAAACTATTGAATATATAACTTTCCGAATATGACTTAACAGCTGGAAATACTTTTTTCGCGATAAGTAATCAGATAACGAAGATATGATAACTATTTCCGATCGTTTTAGAAAGACTTGTAGCGCCCTTCTGAGGGATTGTCGTGACACAATATTTCACGATAGCCTCGATTAACCAGACTCCGTGAGGTGGCAGCACCTTTCAGGGATCCCCTTTTCAGCCCCTCAACTCCTCCTGGAATCTTAATGGCTTTGCATGCCGATGCTACCGCCAAGGCGGCCTTACCCTAGATTAGGGTAGAGACAACGTAGCATTCTCCATTATGCAATGCACACACCCAACCCCTATTTTATCACAATAGACCGGTCCATACAAGCTGTACGCCCCAAAACTGATATGGTCCAATTAAACTACATACACACACAAACACACACATACAGAGACACACATACAGAGAGAGAGACACACACAGACACACACAGACACACAGACATACACAGACACACACACACACACACACACACACACACACACACACACACACACACACAAACACAAACACACACGCAGAGACACACATACGGAGAGAGACACACATAGACACACACACAAACACACACACACACAAACACACACACAGAGACACACGTACAGAGAGAGACACACATAGACACCACACACACACACACACACACACACACACACACACACGCACACGCACACGCACACGCACACGCACACGCACACGCACACGCACACGCACACGCACACGCACACGCACACGCACACGCACACGCACACGCACACGCACACGCACACGCACACGCACACGCACACGCACACGCACACGCACACGCACACGCACACGCACACGCACACGCACACGCACACGCACACGCACACGCACACGCACACGCACACGCACACGCACACGCACACGCACACGCACACGCACACGCACACGCACACGCACACGCACACGCACACACACACACACACACACACACACACACACACACACACACACACATCCACACACACACACACACACACACACACACACACACACACACACACATCCACACACACACACACACACACACACACACACACACACACACACACACACACACACACACACACACACACACACACACACACACACACACACACACACACACACACACACACACACACACACACACACACACACACACACACACACACACACACACACACACACACACACACACACACACACGTCGTAAACCAACTGACAAAGAAGTGCAGAAAATATAATATCCCTCTCTGCACTGCATTCTTCGACTATGAGAAAGCCTTCGACTCAGTACAAACTCAAGCACCAAAGACTTCGCTTCAAGAACAGGGCATCGAAGATGTGTACATCGAACTACTGAAAGAAATCTGCACCAAGAGCTTCATGACAGTCCACGTACACAAAGAAAACAACAAGATCAACATCAGGAGAGGAGTACGACTGAGAGATACTATATCGCCCAAGCTGTTTACGGCAGCACACGAAAGTATATTCCCACGATTTATTTGGGAAAACAGAGGCTTGAAGATAGACGGCGAATATCTCAGGCATCTTCGCTTCGCCGACGACATACTAATATGCGCTAATACACCACATGAACTACAACAAATACTACATGAATTAGCTGATGATAATTAAAATCGGTGTCTGAAGATGAACAAATCAAAGACAAATGTGGTGATGGAAAACGACGCTCCAATATGTGGTGCCAACACTCATACCTACCTGGGACAGAGATACAGCACCACAGATACAAACCAAGACAAAGAGATTAAAAAAAAACGAATCACGCCCGGATGGACAGCATTCGCCAAATACCGCGTAATCTTCAAGGGTAGCATTGGAACATGCTTGAAGAAACAAGTCTACAACTCATGCGCGGAAACATGGGCATTCACCACTCAGGCAAAGAACAAACTAGCAGCCGCGCAAACAAAGATGGAAAGGAGAATGTTAAACATCGCATACCGGGACAGAAAAACTAACATCTGGGTAAGAGAAAAGACAAAGGTCACAGACGTGACTGAACAAGTCAGGAGACGGAAGTGGACCTGGGCTCGTCAACTCGTCAACAGGATACGAGATAACCGATGGACCACCTCGTAAGACCACACGAAAGGAAAAGAGGAAGGCCGGCGAGACGGTGGATAGACGAACTAGACGACTACTGGAAGGGTATCATCTGGCAGAGGATAACGCAAGATGGGCAGATGTGGAAGCAGCATCCACGCCCAACTTCGCCCAACCACGGGACACTATGGCTGCACAATGATGATGAATATATATATATATATATATATATATATATATATATATATATATATATATATATATATATATATATATGATACAACCATAACATCAGTTTTATTTTTGGAAATATTAATGTAATATTGAGCTTATATGCCAATTCCTTATAGCAGGGCTGACAAATGAACCGACTATTTATAATTTCTGTTTCCAAAACAGGACACAGTAATTGAAAGATATTGATTGAAAAACCCATTTGGAATAGGAAAGCATTTATTTTAGCATTGAAGCAGCAGTTCACCATAACTACAGTAAAAGTATAAATTGCAGTTGCGCTTGTTGGGGTGTACATAGATTAATGATGTATATCTTTTTTGCAATTGTGTGATTTTCTTTCAGGGACCCTGAAAAAGTACATGAATTGATGGATGACATAGCGGAACAAAACGATACGGCCCGTGAAATATCAGAAACCCTTGCCCATCCTGTTGGATTTGCCGAAGACTTTGATGAAGTATGTCGCACAAACATGTTTCAATTGGCATACGATTGAGTCAAGTGTGGGGTAGTTATTTGTATAAACTAACATCGTTCGTATCTGCTAGCTTAGTTGACATCCCTCTCAGCAAATACACCCAGCCAGTGCGCACCCACTGTGCCACAGAACAGCTAGCCGCTGGGCGTAGAGGGCACCCCTTACAAATGATGGTTCAACGCTCCCGGATACAAGCCTATAGAAGCATTCTTTCTTCATAAGCACAATAGAACCCTGGAACAAACTCACAGTCCAAACAATAAATGCTCCCTATTCAGAGGCTTTCAAGCAGTGCCTTGAGCCTCACAGCACCACATATGGCTGTGACAGACCTTAACGTATCGTGATTGCTGTTTTTAACTCCCACGTGCACTTTTTTATATGTATTATTATTTTATAAACATATCATCACCATTATTATTAATGTTTAATCAGCACTTGAACATGCGCACACTATCCACGAAGTCGTCATAATTGACGGTAGTGGATTACTGGAAGAAGATTATCAGAAAATATAAGGGGTGTCATCATTATGTTGCATCGTTTTGTTTTAGTCACATCACTTAGGTGTAATGTACCATCTATATCAGATTTCACGATGTACTTCGTATCTCTTTATCACACTTTCTGCCATATCATATCTGCTTTTCCGTGTCACATATATTCCGTTTGTTGCAGGAGGAGCTAGAAGCTGAACTGGAAGAGTTAATGCAGGAAAGCACACCTGCGCTACCGCCAGTGCCGACTGACGAACCTATAGCAGCACGATCAGGTTTGGTTCTGTAACGTTCTTTGCTTCGTCTATTCAATAACTGTACATTGGGAACGCCTTATGAAATTCTTTATGTGATACATCTCCCAGACATACACTGTGGCTTTCACGCGACCGCGCCATCAGCAGAACAACAAACCAACACAGGGAGGGCTCATTAACTCAATAACGTGACAGGTTCCTTTCCTTTGCTCCTGTTCATATTCAACAGAACAAACTGAAGTGTCTCACACAGCTAAGGCCCAAAACAGGCCACCATGGTTTGATTCAGACGAGATCAGTAATGAAGACATAGAATTCCTTATAAATCCGAATACCATTTTTCATTTGGATTAATCAGTGTGCGGCATTTCTATTCTGATCAACGTAGGATACTATATTCTATACGAGAAACCTTCGCGATGAAACGTGTCATCTAGAAGGTCCTAACCAGTTTTCTCTTGAATGTAAAATAAAGTGGATCTTCGCAATTAAAGTCACTCTCTGATCAGAGCCAAAGTGACCCGAATAATCAGACTAATGTTCAATACTTCACTATTACAAAATAAATTATGCCTACCCGGGGTTACTTTAACTGCAAGGTAAATGTATTAATGAGGTGAATATAAATCCGAGTTCTGCTGTGTAACGATCTCAGTTAGCACGACACTGTTCTACTGTCACTGACGCTGACATGTTTCAGAGGGAGCGAAGGGGACGAAAGAGTTGAGGAAGGAGCTGGCTGAGTTGGCGTTATGAGTCACGCTTCATTGACTGTCACGTGTCACTCGCGACTATTTCACTTGCACATAAGCTTGCATCGCTGCCAGTCTTTTACACACTTATCTGGGGTATTGTTGAATATAATTATACGGAGCAGCTTAACCAAGACGTCGTCCCTTGAGTTATTACGATGTAAACTATTCAATATTGTCGAGCACCATCACAATCGCTTTCCCTTTGGAGGATAGGAATATGATGATATGCAAACGTGTGTGAGACACCTAGCTCTTTAACTTAACCCCTTTTGTTTCTCAGTCAATAGTAATGTTCTAGTTCGCATTTGCATTTATATAACCAATGTAAACAGAACTTCGATGAATATAATTTAAATGAAACAACTTGTATTGCCTGTTGCATGTTAATGATCTTTGGTGGCATGAAGCCTGCAAGGTGTTGTCAGTTCGTAGCAATATTGTGTATCCACTGAGAACTAAGGACTTCTCTTGTCTCGCGTGAACTGTTGTACATTCTCATCTTGGTGTTTGTGACGTACGGCTCAAGAGACGCTTTCTTGCAAATGTCAGCTTGTGCCATATTATAATGTACAATAAACACGTGTACTGGGCGGCCACTAATGCGCTGGTTGCATCTTATGGAAATGCTGTGAGCGGCCACCTGCGAATGTGGACGCGCGTGCGTGCGTGCGTGCGTGAATGTGTTTGTGAGTGTGTATGTGTGTGTGTGTGTGTGTGTGTGTGTGTGTGTGTGTGTGTGTGTGTGTGTGTGTGTGTGTGTGTGTGCGTGTGTGTACGAGTGAGTGTGTGTGTGTGTGTTTGTGTTTGTGTTTGTGTTTGTGTTTGTGTTTGTGTTTGTGTTTGTGTTTGTGTTTGTGTTTGTGTTTGTGTTTGTGTTTGTGTTTGTGTTTGTGTTTGTGTTTGTGTGTGTGTGTGTTTGTGTGTGTGTGTTTGTGTGTGTGTGTGTGTGTGTGTTTGTGTGTGTGTGTTTGTGTGTGTGTGTTTGTGTGTGTGTGTGTGTGTGTGTGTGTGTTTTTAGCGCGACTTTCTGTATTTCGGAATCTAACCAAACACCTCCAACTAACATTCCTAGGCGGGTCACAGTCATTCGGTCTGGGGGGTACGCCACGTGTATCATCATCATGCTGTCGGTAGCGATGCGACAAAGACTGCTTCCATTCGTTTGGCTCTCCATTTATCTCTCTGCTGTGAGAGTGATGTCCATGAGTCGGTCTTTAGGTTCCTCAGCTTCAGGTTTCTCTTGATGGTATCCTTGAACCGGAGAGGAGGACGCCCTCTCTTTCTGTGACCAGAAGACAGTTGATAGTAGATAATCTGCTTTGGTAGCCTGTCTGGTGACTGTGTCCAGTCCACCGGAGATTCTTTCTGATCAAAAGATCTTCCCTAGAGGGCAGCTCTGTCGATTCGAGTATTCCCTTGTTTGTCATCTAACGCAAGTATAACAGTAATACACGTGTTGCCAAACGTTCGTTGAGTATGCCTACATATATGCGTGAACATTATTCTAGTATTGAGAATGACGCACTCCAAACAACGATTCATTACATATGGGTGGTTCCCGAAATCTTGGAGTGTGACGTCACAATATTACATCTACCAATCACGTGATACCGATGTTAAAATATCGCGTCCGGTCTCAGGCCAAGGTCAAGCGTGGAACTCGTGATTGAGCTCACCGAGACAAAGTTAATTAAAAACACAATACAGGCGTTCTGTATAGTTTGTCACTGTTTTATTTAATGGAACGAAGCTTAGGAAGCAGACTATGTATAACTTACTTTGCACATCAGTGCATGAGTTTGTGAATTAGGCAAAATATACACATTGTGCCAATGGCTCTGTCCATATGTCTGTCATTCGCTGTCTTATTATGTTCCGCTCTCCTTCCCTTCTTCCCTCCCCGTCTCCCCCTCCCTCCTTCCATCCATCTCCCCCTCCCTGCCTCACTGCCTCAATGCCTCCCTACCCTTCCCTTCTTCCCTCCTTTCCTCATTCCCTTCCCCTCCCTCCCTCCCTCCCTGCTTCCCTCCCCTCCCTCTCTCCCTTCCCACTCCCCCTCACCCTCACCCTCCCTCTCTCCCTCCCCCTCCATCCTCCCTCCCCCTCCATCCTCCCTCCCCTCCCTCTCTCCCTCCCCCTCCATCCTCCCTCCCCTCCCTCTCTCCCTCCCCTCCCCCTCCCTCTCTCCCTCCTCTCCCCTCCCCCTCCCTCTCTCCCTCCCCTCCCCCTCCCTCTCTCACTCCCCCTCCCTCCACCCTCCCCCTCCCTCCCTCCTTCCCCTCCCTCTCTCCCTCCCCTCTCTCCATCCCATTCTTAGACGCCTAACTTGTTGAGTCTGAAAGAACCAGCCCCAACAGTGGCCTGGAGCAGCAGTGATGCTGACAGTGACTTTGGGCTGTTGGAGTTTGTGTATTGTCCACTGGCGGTCTTCAATGTTGCTCAACACTGTTGGGCATTACCGTAGTCGGTACCGTATTTAGGAGGAACTAAGCTGTGATCCCGGTGGCTCTAGGATAAGACGTGATTCCATAACGAATTTGAACACTGCCCAGACTAATGTTCTGTGTGCGTACATGCGTGTGTGTGCGTGTGGGTGTGTGTCTACAACTCATGCGTACATACTTCCATCAATGACATATACTGCACGGAAACATGGACATTCACCACCGAAGCAAAGAACAAGCCAGCAGCCGCACAAACAAAGATGGAAAAGAGTATGTTAAACATAACATACGGGGACAGAAAAACCAACATCTGGGTAAGAGAAAAGACAAAGGTCACAGATGTGATTGAACAAGTCAGAAGACGGAAGTGGACCTGGGCAGGGCACGTCAGCAGGATACGAGATAACGGATGGACACTGCGTATCACCACCTGGAAACTTTATTTAAGGAAAAGACCTAGAGGAAGACCGGCTATATGTTTGAGAGAAGAACTAGACGACTACTGGAAGGGTATCATCTGGCAGAGGATAAGGCAAGATAGGCAGACGTGGAAGCAGCATGCTGAGGCCTTCGCCCAACCACGGGACACTGCGGCTGCACATTGATGATGATAAGTCTAACATCGGGTAAAAGAGAAAAACTATTGAATATATAACTTTCCGAATATGACTTAACAGCTGGAAATACTTTTTTCGCGATAAGTAATCAGATAACGAAGATATGATAACTATTTCCGATCGTTTTAGAAAGACTTGTAGCGCCCTTCTGAGGGATTGTCGTGACACAATATTTCACGATAGCCTCGATTAACCAGACTCCGTGAGGTGGCAGCACCTTTCAGGGATCCCCTTTTCAGCCCCTCAACTCATCCTGAAATCTTAATGGCTTTGCATGCCGATGCTACCGCCAAGGCGGCCTTACCCTAGATTAGGGTAGAGACAACGTAGCATTCTCCATTATGCAATGCACACACCCAACCCCTATTTTATAACAATAGACCGGTCCATACAAGCTGTACGCCCCAAAACTGATATGGTCCAATTAAACTACATACACACACACAAACACACACACATACAGAGACACACATACAGAGAGAGGGACACACACAGACACACACAGACACACACACACACACACACACACACACACACACACACACACACACACACATCCATACACACACACACACACACACACACACACACACACACACACACACACACACACACACACACACACACACACACACACACACACACACACACACACACACACACACACACACACACACACACACACACACACACACACACACCACACACACACACACACACACACACACACACACACACACACACACACACACACACACACACACACACACACACACACACACACACACACACACACACACACACACACACACACACACACACACACACACACACACACACACACACACACACACACACACACACACATCACACACACATCCACACATCAACACATCCACACACACACACACACACACACACACACACACACACACACACACACACACACACACACACACACACACACACACACACACACACACACATCAAACACACACACACACACACACACACACACACACATACACACACACATCCACACATCCACACATCCACACACACACACACACACACACACACATCACACACACACACACACACACACACACACACACACACACACACACATCCACACACACACACACACACACACACACACACACACACACACACACACACACACACACACACACACACACACACACACACACACACACACACACACACACACACACACACACACACACACACACACACACACACACACACACACACACACACACACACACACACACACACACACACACACACACGTCGTAAACCAACTGACAAAGAAGTGCAGAAAATATAATATCCCTCTCTGCACTGCATTCTTCGACTATGAGAAAGCCTTCGACTCATTGCAAACTCAAGCGCCAAAGACTTCGCTTCAAGAACAGGGCATAGAAGATGTGTACATCGAACTACTGAAAGAAATCTGCACCAAGAGCTTCATGACAGTCCACGTACACAAAGAAAACAACAAGATCAACATTAGGAGAGGAGTACGACTGGGAGATTCTATATCGCCCAAGCTGTTTACGGCAGCACACGAAAGTATATTCCCACGATTTATTTGGGAAACCAGAGGCTTGAAGTTAGACGGCGAATATCTCAGGCATCTTCGCTTCGACGACGACATACTAATATGCGCTAATACACCACATGAACTACAACAAATACTACATGAATTAGCTGATGAAAATTAAAATCGGTGTCTGAAGATGAACAAATCGAAGACAAATGTGATGATGGAAAACGACGCTCCAACATGTGTTGCCAACACTCAGATCGCGAACGTTGAAAGCTACATCTACCTGGGACAGAGATACAGCACCACAGATACAAACCAAGACAAGGAGATTCAAAAAAACGAATCACGCCCGGATG
>CBDHHR010000684.1:0-2500 GCA_965263245.1 Metamycoplasmataceae bacterium
TTTTCTCAGCAGTTTCCTATTCTCTGGCAGTTGGTCCACTTCGCTTCATATGACAGCACTACTGCGATCAGTTGAGAAAATATGACCTGACCAATTGTATGTGTGGTGGGAATGTTCCTATGTTCATAAAGTGAGCATGTATCTCTGTTTCTTTATTACCTGATCATGTCCTTCATGTCACGTGTGAGATAGTCGTTTTAGTTGGACTTTTAGTATTTGACCAATGTTCTCTACGTGACGACTTTATCATTGTCGACACGCATGAATGTTTGTCACAGGAGCCTGGCAAACCTCTCCAGGAGTGTACCTTATTAACGACGTGCCGATTGCACAAGAAGTGTTATAACTAGTATGACAATGGAACAACCACTTACGTTCGCAATGTTTTCCAATGTGAGTATGTAAACAGGTGCAGTCATATCCCGTCGCTGTATTGGAACAAGTCGCTCCGTTTTGGCACAGATTATCTTGACAGTTAAACCCTCCTGTATGGTAAAGCCGCGTGTAGAGGGAGATATAATAAAGATAAGACTTAAATATGATCAAGCACTCCTACTAATGAATGTACATAAACAAAAACGGACGGACGGACGGACGGACGGACGGACGGACGGACGGACGGACGGACGGACGGACGGACGGACGGACGGACGGACGGACGGACGGACGGACGGACGGACGGACGGACGGACGGACGGACGGACGGACGGACGGACGGACGGACGGACGGACGGACGGACGGACGGACGGACGGACGGACGGACGGACGGACGGACGGACGGACGGACGGACGGACGGACGGACGGACGGACGGACGGACGGACGGACGGACGGACGGACGGACGGACGGACGGACGGACGGACGGACGGACGGACGGACGGACGGACGGACGGACGGACGGACGGACGGACGGACGGACGGACGACGGACGGACGGACGGACGGACGGACGGACGGACGGACGGACGGACGGACGGACGGACGGACGGACGGACGGACGGACGGACGGACGGACGGACGGACGGACGGACGGACGGACGGACGGACGGACGGACGGACGGACGGACGGACGGACGGACGGACGGACGGACGGACGGACGGACGGACGGACGGACGGACGGACGGACGGACGGACGGACGGACGGACGGACGGACGGACGACGTAGACAATTCCATAGCACAACAGCACGTTGTCTCTAGGTCATGATTAACTGTCGATGAATATACTAACTAGTTCTCGTCTAATGAAGAAACAATGAAAAGCAAATAGCGACAGTTATATACGAATAATTAATATTGTTTTAATTTCTACGATATTCGGAAATGTTATAACCTTAGATTATTGGGAATACAAGTTTGTATAATCAATAAATGTTGCACCATAAAAATACAGATATTCATTTCTTAAAATAAAAAATACAATCAGTATAAATGTGACTGATACGTGATTCCCCCAAAAAAGAGACAACATGAGACAATGTTCATGCCAGCAGAACTTATGTCAATAGATATGCCGTGTCAGACGACAGGGGCATATTTTGGGCATCCAGTGTTTGGGGTATACCATCAACTACATATAATAGTACATGATCTTTTCTTCGCTAAGGTGACGACTTTAGTGGATAGAATGCTCAGTTAGTGACAAAGAGCAACTGATCTAGAAGATGACCAGTGACGCCATACATCAATAGAACACTATAAATAGTGCACATCAATTATAATAAATAATGTGTTATTGTTTTAGTAAAAAAGGTTGGACAAGTTAAAGGTTGTACGATTAATCGTGATCCTGCTAAATCTTGTAATTAAAAGGTTTAGGCCCAATAGGAATAAGTCAAGACTATGTAATATTAATTATCGGTTGATTCACTGATACTAGCTTAATGACTTCTTGCGATAACATTTACCACAGACAGACAATTATGATAATTCGTACCTTATTGAATTGCTGTCCTGCATAATATAGGTAAAAGCGTGAGATTCGACGTGAGGAAAACTATTTTGGCGGGCTACCAACAACCGGAGCGTTTCACCAAATTTATTTCCATGAAATGGATATAACATCAGTGCACTTACGTTCGCAACGGAAGCCAGACCATCCGTGTGCACATATGCATTGTGCATTTTTCGGCGGGTGCAAAGTCCAGCATGTGGCACCGTTCAAACACGGCCGCTCATTGCAGCTGTAATATCCTGAACAGAACGTCATTCGTCGTGAACTTATACATATTACTGTACCACATATGTTCTGTATTGATCTTTAAAAAACATGCGCATAACAAATCTCAATGATGTAGGAGTGTGTATTAAAAGGACTGTTTGTGTTCGGACATGTTGAATGTCATGTACAATGAAAGTAGCTTTATGCGTCTACCTTCTACTGGAAAATATATACGGGGACGCAGCGACTACATCGTGTGTCACATGCGCTGTCTGTCTGTCTGTCTGTCTGTCTGTCTGTCTGTCTGTCTGTCTGTCTGTCTGTCTGTCTGTCTGTCTG
>CBDHHR010000684.1:7500-12500 GCA_965263245.1 Metamycoplasmataceae bacterium
TACCTCATGCTTTTTACGTAATATTATTTATAAGTATCCGTAATCAATCCATGTTTCCATCTCTTTCCTTCATTCTCTCGTTTCTATTTACTATTTACTACTCTGAATATCTTGTACGAATGAAACAGGCAAATAATATGTCCGGTAATTCGGTTTCTAACACGCGGTATTTTGGTATTATAGGATTCCGTGGTGTTTTGATACCATATGATTCTAGGACATGTTATATATTTATAATATGCTTTATTTTATATTGATGCAGTACGAGTAAGTGGTTGATTAAAACTGTTTAACTTACATATAATGAACACATGTTAGTAAGGTTACATAGGCTTAATCATGTGATGTTAACAACATGGACGTGTGTGTGTGTGTGTGTGTGTGTGTGTGTGTGTGTGTGTGTGTGTGTGTGTGTGTGTGTGTATGTGTGTGTGTGTGTGTATGTGTGTGTGTGTGTGTGTGTGTGTGTGTGTGTGTGTGTGTGTGTGTGTGTGTGTGTGTGTGCGTATGTGTGTGTGTGTGTGTGTGTGTGTGTGTGTGTGTGTGTGTGTGTGTGTGTGTGTGTCTGTGTCTGTGTCTGTGTCTGTGTCTGTGTCTGTGTCTGTGTCTGTGTCTGTGTCTGTGTCTGTGTTTGTGTCTGTGTCTGTGTGTGTGACTGTGTGTGTGTTAGAATCTTCTTAGTAATACTTCGACGCTATGTCTAAATCATCCGTGTTTGAAGACATGTAAGTAATGAAGTGTGGCGTTGCTCGCTTCCCTATTGTTCTTAATGTTTTTTAACTTTCCTGTGCCTGGTTGTTCTTCCGCATCAGTCATGATGTCATCATCAGTTGTCTTCTCTCATCTTGCTCTGTGCCCAGTGACATCTGACACATTTCCTCTCGCACGGTGTTCCTAGTTCTTCTTCAATATCTCCTCTCCTCACTTTCATTTCACTTGACCTCACCTTCAACATCCGGCATTGAGGTATGTTTCCCATTGTCCCGTGTGACCTGTCCGCCAATGTCATGTAGTGGGGCACCTATTTTGACCTCCCTCCGATGTATTTTTAACTGACGCTCTCCTGCCAGACATACATTTGTTAAACTATGATCACCATATGGAAACTCATGATTATGTAGATGCAATGTTTTCCAATTCTTTAATACCTCAAATTACGAAGCCAGCTAGAATTATACCAACTACAGCCACATTCGTAGATATTATTTATAGTAATGACATTCTTGGTGAATACAATCAACTTCCAGGAATATTATACTCATATATTTCTGATCATTTACCAATATTTATACTAACCACATCAAATAATGATAAACAAGATTATGTTACAATGGAGACTAGAAAATATACTCATCATATTATATCCTTATTCAAAAGCACCATAGAGGCAACAAGTTGGTATGATGTATATGCAGGTAAAGATCCCTAAATAAGTTGTACTAATTTCTAAAGAAAATGTCACAAGTGTATAACGAGTCATTCCCTTTAAACATAAAAAGGGTTAAGATATAGAAACATAAAGCATGGGTTCTAAAATTCCATAACAACTAAGCACAAACTATATATGTATTTTCTATAAAAATGAAATGATTTAATGAAACCGATTGTAAAAGAAATAAAATAACATTAACTAACGCAACTTATTAAAATAGCGGAATTATTGGCAAGAAGACGTCAACACGGCAAAATAAAAAATTCTTAATAAATGGCACTCTAACACGAGATAGGCAAATAATAACTGAGAATTTTTTGGAATACGTCACGACCGTTGGTTCAGAGTTAACCAACGACATACCACCGGTTACACAAAACCTGAGTATAATCTTGATGGAATTTATAAAAACTCAATGTTTTAGCACCAATGACCACAAGTGAGATAAGGATAATCGTAGAGAAATTAAAAAACCGCAGTCCTGTATGGGATAGTATAAAATCAGACATCATCAAACAAACATACTCTAGTATGATTGAACCATTACGCCACATTATAATGTTATCGTGTGAGATGCTACACTAATCAGTAACTATAGACCAATTTCAGTATTACCGGTATTTTATAAAATATTTGAAAAACTTGTATATGGTAGACTAACTAAATATTTTAATAACCATAATATTTTGTCAAATTATCAATTTTGATTCAAAACAGGATATTCTACTTACATGGCTTTAACAATATTAATTGATAAAATAACAAGTGCAATAGACAAAGGAGAACACATAATAGGACTTTTTAGATTTCGCCAAAGCATTTGATACAATGAACCATAACATCCTATTAAGAAAACTAAACAATTATGGAATAAGAGGACCAGTCCTCCAGTGGTATTAAAGTTATCTATCTAGTAGAAAACAAACAGTAAGAATCAGTGAAACCAATTCTGATTTTAAACATATAACTTGCGGGGTGCCACAATTATCAATATTAGGTCCCTTATTGTTTCTGCTCTATATAAATGATTTAAGTGCTGTGTCACAATCCACCTTTCTAATAATGTATGCAGATGACACCAATATTTTTATCCAAGGGAAAGATTTGCATAAAATGGAACATCATTTAAATATTGAAATACAAAAACTTTAACTATGGCTCACAGCTAATAAACTTTCGTTAAATATCAAGAAAACATGTACAATGACATTTAGCAATATTCCTAGTGTAAGAAACATAATCAACAACATTTATACAGATGTGACACTGTTAGTCATACCCAATTTCTGGGAGTGATAATAGATAATAAAATCAATTGGAATGAATATATAAAATATACATGTAAAAATATCTAAGAATGTAGTCATTTTCTGGAAAATCAAGAACAAAGTGAACAAACAAACTTTAATTAACTTATATTATACCTTCATATACCATTTTATTATCTATTGTAATATAATGTGGGGAAGAGCCTAACAATATATTTATCTAAAATTCATATATTGCAGAAACAAATCGTTCGTATAAGAAATCATGCTGAATTTAAGTGTCATACATATGTTTTATTTAAAGCACATCAAATTATGAACATATATCAAATGAACAAATATGTAACTTGTACATTAATGTCCAAACATAACAGGGTATGTTACCAAATACATTTAATGACATGTTCATGAAGCACACACCTTCACACAACTACAATATGAGACAACACGTAGCTTACAAAATACAAAATTGCAAAACCAATACCAAACAAAACAAACTCACTTATGTTGGTCCAAAACTATGGAATACTGTTATTATGAAGAATCATATTGTTAAATATATTTAAAAAGGCAATGGAACAATACAGGTCTGGAGAACATATTAACAACAAACACGGCACAATTAGGATACAGTGGTATAATTCAGTATAATAGTATGTATGAATAATTGTGAATAACATAGCTAATAGCTAATTGACAAAATGTATCGTCATGTTTTTATGTCATTTATTTGATTAACTGTGGTAAGCTCGCGTCAGCATAATTGCACCAAGTTGGCACAAATGTTTTGTTGTTAATTGAAAAAAGGAATTATAAGCAGTTTGCTTCTTTCCTGCTTATTGTTGATTGTCTATCCTGATTTGTATGTATACGTCATGTGTTTGCATTCAGTATTGTTTCAGACTATCAGTCCATAAAGCAATTGTGTTGTATTGTGACTTATCTTCTTTAGCGAACTTTCCGGTATTTCGTATACCAGCTGCTCTCAAGCATTTTGTTCACATTGAAATACATTCCCCTACTTACATTGGGTCAGGCAAGTCTTCTTCCTTCACGCCGTGCGATCTAGGGCCGAATCCATTGGTGCACTTACGTCCGTCATGTCCTCTTTGATCTGTTGTTTCATCGTCTTCCTTGGGCATCTTCGTCGTGGTATCGCTAAGTTCATGCCTTTGCGACCGAAGGTGTTCTCATCCCATCGAAACACATGCCCGAAACATCGCAAGCGGCGACTACACACGACGGAGCGAACATTAGGGAGAGCGAGCACACCACATTATTTGGATCTCTACAACGACGAATGATTTAGATGTAGCACACACACACACACACACGCGCACACACACACACACACACACACACACACACACACACACACACACACACACACACACGCACGCACGCACGCACGCACGCACGCACGCACGCACGCACGCACACACACACACACACACACACACAAACACACTATAATGTTAACCTCCTCACATCATTAAGCCTATGTAACCTTACTAACATGTGTTCATTATATATAAGTTAAACATCTTTAATCAACCACTTACAACTAATTCATCAGTATAAAATAAAACGTATTATGAGTCTATAACATGTCGTAGAATACCATAATACAAAACAAACAAAAACATACCTTTTTGGAAACAGAATTACCGGACGTATTATTTGCCTGTTTCATTGGTACAAGATATTCAGAGTCAACAGTAAATATTGGTCAAGAAAGGAAGTAGAAAACAGAGAAAGAGGGAAAGAGATGGAAACAGGGATTAATCACGGCGGATATTTATGAATAGTATTACGTGAAATGTATGAGGTACTAAGAATACGAAGGATAGCGCACCGTAGTGTCTAATTTGCCTCGAAGTGTTCCGCTTTGCCGTCGATTGTTGCCGTTGGTGTTGCCGTCGAGCCGTGAAAACGTGACCTTTACGTGATGACGTCATGAAATTACGTAATATGAGCGCGAAACACAACAGACCGTTGAACTGTCGTGAAGCGCGTCATGCATCCGAAGATAAGCACCGTAGTGACCATGTTATTACGTTACTGTAAGTGTTTTAAAATGTATTCACCTATGTATATATTGATAAAATAACAGTTTATCTTGCGCGAGAAAGTTCGCCGAAAACTATGGGTTATATATTCACCGAAGGTGTACAAAGCGGTAACTTACACAACATGTGCCGATCATACAATTCGCGAACACTATCGAAGGGTGGTGTAAACACGTTGATTCTGACATTATCTATAAAGGCGAACAACGATCATTGACACACGAATAGAAC
>CBDHHR010000684.1:17500-30619 GCA_965263245.1 Metamycoplasmataceae bacterium
ATGAGCGGCCGTGTTTGAACGGTGCCACATGCTGGACGTCGAGCCCGCCGAGAAATGCGCAATGCACATGCGCAGACGGATGGACTGGCTTCCGTTGCGAACGTGAGTGCACTGATGTTATATCCATCCGTAATCAATCAAACATTTCCATGGAAAAAAATTGGTGAAACGCTCCGGTTATTCGTAGACCGCCAACATATTTTCCCCACGTCAAATCCTCACGCTTTTATCTATGTTATGCAGGATAGCAATTCAATAATGGCCAAAGGACGAATTATGATAATTGTGTGTCTGTGATACATTTCATCGCAAAAAGTCATAATGCAAGTAACAATGCACCAACCGATATGTAATCACACATAGTCTTGACTTATTCCTTTTGGGCTTAAGACTTTTAATTATCATTTAATCTATAGATTTAGCAGGATCACGATTACTCGTCCAACATTTATCTCGTCCAAACCTTTATTTTATAAACAATAACACCCAATTTACTTGCATTGATTTACAAGATTTATGGTGCCCATGACGTCAGTGGTCATCTTCTAGATAATTTGCCCTCTACCATTAAATTATTATTCTATCCACTAAGCTTCTCATCTTAGCGAAGAAAACATGGTCATGTATGTAGTTGATGGAATACCCCAAACACTTGATGCCCAAAATATGCCCCTGTCGTTTGACATGGCATATGTATTGACATAAGTTCTTCTGGTGTGCGCAATGTTACATGTGGTCTCTTTTTTGGGGAATCTCGTTTCCGTCACATTTATACTGATTGTATTTTGTTATGTTAAGAAATAGGTTTTTTGTATTTTTATAGTGCAACATTAATTGATTACACGAACTGGTATTTCCAATAATTTAATGGTCTTAACATTTCTGGATATCGTAGAAATGAAGTCAGTATTTATTTAGTCAGTGTTTCTTCATTAGACGAGAATTGACTATTATATCCAACGAAAGCTAATCATGGCCTAGATACAAAGTGTTGTCCGTCCGTCCGTCCGTCCGTCCGTCCGTCCGTCCGTCCGTCCGTCCGTCCGTCCGTCCGTCCGTCCGTCCGTCCGTCCGTCCGTCCGTCCGTCCGTCCGTCCGTCCGTCCGTCCGTCCGTCCGTCCGTCCGTCCGTCCGTCCGTCCGTCCGTCCGTCCGTCCGTCCGTCCGTCCGTCCGTCCGTCCGTCCGTCCGTCCGTCCGTCCGTCCGTCCGTCCGTCCGTCCGTCCGTCCGTCCGTCCGTCCGTCCGTCCGTCCGTCCGTCCGTCCGTCCGTCCGTCCGTCCGTCCGTCCGTCCGTCCGTCCGTCCGTCCGTCCGTCCGTCCGTCCGTCCGTCCGTCCGTCCGTCCGTCCGTCCGTCCGTCCGTCCGTCCGTCCGTCCGTCCGTCCGTCCGTCCGTCCGTCCGTCCGTCCGTCCGTCCGTCCGTCCGTCCGTCCGTCCGTCCGTCCGTCCGTCCGTCCGTCCGTCCGTCCGTCCGTCCGTCCGTCCCGTCCGTCCGTCCGTCCGTCCGTCCGTCCGTCCGTCCGTCCGTCCGTCCGTCCGTCCGTCCGTCCGTCCGTCCGTCCGTCCGTCCGTCCGTCCGTCCGTCCGTCCCCGCCCGCCCGCCCGCCCGCCCGCCCGCCCGCCCGTCCGTCCGTCCGTCCGTCCGTCCGTCCGCCCGCCCGCCCGCCCGCCCGCCCGCCCGCCCGCCCGCCCGCCCGCCCGCCCGCCCGCCCGCCCGCCCGCCCGCCCGCCCGCCCGCCCGCCCGCCCGCCCGCCCGCCCGCCCGCCCGCCCGCCCGCCCGCCCGCCCGCCCGCCCGCCCGCCCGCCCGCCCGCCCGCCCGCCCGCCCGCCCGCCCGCCCGCCCGCCCGTCCGTCCGTCCGTCCGTCCGTCCGTCCGTCCGTCCAACCATTCATTCAAAAAAATACTACGAAAACATATCTATGGTTTCTACTTTAGGCATAAGCTCAACAACTGAATACATTAATTGTATAATAACTATATCAAAATAACACTCGTGTATTGATTGTCGCTCTGATTCTGGAAGTCAGACACATATACATGCAATTTGCTTTATAATGTAGGTATATTTGTATTTGTAACATTACATGTTTATACAACTTCATTGGTGATTGATCATATTTAATTGTGTTCACCTATCTTTATTATATGCCACTACATGCGGCTTCACCCTACAGGACGGTTTAACTGTCAAGACAAGCTGTGCCAAAATGGAGCGACTTGTTCCAATACAACGTCCGGATACTACTGCACATGTTTAGGGATCCACATTGGAAAAAATTGCCAACGTAAGTGGTTGTTCTATTGACATACTAGTTATAACATTTGTTGTGCAATCGGCACGTCGTTAATAATGTACACTCCTGAACAGGTTTGCCAGGCTCCTATGACGAACATGCTTGTCGACAATGATAAAGTCGTCACGTTGTGAACTTTGGTCAAATATAAAATTCCAGCTAAAACGACTATCTCACACGTGACATGAAGGACATGATCAGGAAATAAATAAACAGAGATACATGCTCACTTTATGAACATAGGAACATTCCCACCACACATACAATTGGTCAGGTCATATTTTCTTAAATGATCGCAGAAATGTGGTCATATGAAGCGCAGTGGACCAAAGACCAGAGACTAGGAAACTGTTGAGAAAACCCTCGTTCGAATGTTGCGGTGCTGTTCCAAACAATTCGTTCATCATACGTTGTTGTAGTTCACTCATTAACACGAATGTGTTTTTTTGCTGTAAACAATATTTAGATAAATTTCTTTCGCGCATTAATCATAACATGACTAAAAACTGCTTAGATAAATAAAATATATAAAGCAAATCGATATAGTGTTAAAAAAATGTAAAGCTCAAACACCACTCCTAATTAGGTATGCGATGGGTAATAGTGTTCATCCATCGTAACCGATGATGACCGTAATGCCTCAAAATTCCGTTTCGGAAATGAGTGCGGGAATGCAAGTCGTATTTAACATTTCCGGTCGCAGAATTGACACAGATACGCAGATGTAGAAGCGCTGGCTCTGGTCTTTCGTTTTGCACGCATCACAATTGCCTTACTGATTCGTTTGTCCTCAAACACAACTGCACCAGCATGGGTGCTGCTGCGCTCTGTGGACTGTGGAGCGGGCGGACGTAAGGCACTCCCAATTAGCTGATTTAACTATATATCTGGTTATAGTTGTGTTGCATTGTGTTGCTACGATCACTCCTTGTTATACTGTTACAATTACACTAATGAATGTTGCAGTGAGTTGTATCTTAGTAATGAAACGACAACTATTGTCAAGATATGGCAGGGAGAATGATGTCGCAATTTTTAATATATCATGCTTGTAGGAAAAACATTTCCGAGTTGGACAACGTGCAACTTCGAAATAACAAAAGTTTATTACTACCATTTCTATATGTACGACCACAGATCTCTATAATTATAAGTTCTCTGTCGATAAGTTTTTAATCTCCTGGTTGTATTTCTTGACATAATATGTTGAAATTATAAACGTGTTATTCTTTTAAGGGCAACAGGATTGAAAACTTGTTCCGATGGTGCGTGTGAAAATGGCGGAAACTGCACAGACGTCAGTACGGGTGGCGTGACTTGTCAGTGCGTGTTGGGCTACGCAGGTCAACTCTGCGAACGTACGTATGTAACTATTTATTTATTACAAGAACATGTATGCAGCTTGTATGTGGGAGTTGTACTTATATCTGCATATGTATGAATACACATATACTGTTTCATATATATATATATATATATATATATATATATATATATATATATATATATATATATATATATTATAAAATATCGATATGCACTTTTTCTCTTGCATTTCTTTAAGGAGGTCTTGAATATATCCACATAAATTGAAAAGAACGAACAAGAAAGGAAGAAAATGGTAATCGATATACAGGTTTTTCTCTTATTGTTAAGGAGGTCTTGAATCTCCACGTTGTATATATATATATATATATATATATATATATATATATATATATATATATATATATATATATATATATATATATATATATATATATATATATATATATATATATATATATATATATATATATATATATATATATATATAGCCATATTGCTAATCGATAATCGTCGATTGTTTCAGGGCAAGTGAACTGCAGAGACAAGCCGTGTCATCATAACACTACATGCGTTGACAAAGCCCTGGGCGGGGTCACTTGTAGATGTAATTACAAATTCATTGGCAACTATTGCGAAAGTACGTTAGCTTCAATATGGACACTTTCTTCTTTTAAATACTAATCGCAAGGTATTCACAGTTAACTAAAGCTAGTGTGGGATGTTTATAGTGTCTTAAGGTTATATATGCTACCGGGTCTGCGTGGGTGTTACGAAATAACGTAAACCTCCTCGCCCTTCCATTAACTGTCATTTTTAATACTTTTGTAAGTGAATATGAAATGGCCAAATTAATACCGCTGCCAAGCAAACAACTTGTGTCGATTGAAAATACAATAGACCAATATCACCAATTCTAATAGTTGCTGAAGAGTTTGAGTCAATAGTAAACGTAATGATGGATTACGTCGTTGAAGGTGAAATTGATGCTAATTTATGCAATTTGGTGGGTTTAGTGGACCTTCCACAACAGACGTTCTTGACGAAATGGTTCACTTATGGTATGAGGGACCGATACATTGGATTCCTATGTCAGAGTTGTAATGTTCGCATTTACCAAAGCGTTTGACATTATCATCATTTGTTTCTAGAAAATCTATTCTATCGTTTGCCCTCACATATTATAAGATGGATGACAACGTTTTTAGTAGACAAACCTCGACAAATAAACATAGGATATGAATATTAACAGTATATTATTCGAAGTATTCGACACAAAGAGTGTATTTGTTATGTAAGAAGAATCGGTTGAATCGGTCAAATTATGTGATCGTCAGTTTATAGAGTATGACAATTGTTTAAACACTATCCAGAATATAACGATCGATGACGGAAGTTATACAAATAAAGTAAATCGTGCCACACATGAAGGTGATGCCATTTTTCAAGATCTGACGTGGTATATATATATGTGAAAACTATTTCAAGAAAAGGCCTGGAAGAACTGTACTTTCATCAATTCAAGCGCGTGCCATGTGTGCCTCATTATCTGACCATATCAAAAACAAATAGCAAAGAACACTAAAGTTTGTTTTCCTGGAATCACTTACACTGATATACTCAGGAATGTTAATCTGGATACACCGAATATAAGACTTGACAGTCTTTGCCAGAAATATTTTATAAGAATATAGTTGGCACACACAAATTGAAATATCGGCTGTCTGAAATAAAGTTACCAAATATAATGCGTAGCATTTACCAGTATCCCGAATGTAAATATACCGTAACATGTTTATACCTTTGGTATTATAAAAAAGCCAAAACGAAAGGGTAGAATTATGAAGTATTTATACAGTATTGCATATCAGCGTAATGATACTATATGACATTTTAATTATATTTTATTGTATAATGTTAATCCAAATCAATTGATTTACTAATACAACTTGTGCTATTATTATTATTATTATTATGTAATGCAACAATTTTTAATCATGAATTCCATTCCAATCGCCCTTCTTGCCTAGAACTTGGTGATCAATGTTTCAGTTAATAATATTAATATATAATATTTATAAAGCGTAACGTCCACTAAGCTCAAATCTTTGTAGAATAAAAAAATCAAGCTCCTCAATATATGTTATAAAACAATAAATATAAAGTTCAAGGAAAAAATGTAGAACACATTAAATTATTAATCATAAGTCCGCGCTGTATTCTCACGTGTTGCATTGTTTACCTTATATTGAAACTGTATTGACGAAGGACAAATGCAGTTAAAATAATATGCAACCAATTACTATACACGTGAACGTATTGCTAGTTATCGATTCATATCAATACATTGATACGTAGTCAATGATAAAAATTATAGCAATCTGCTCCGATTTGCTTTACAACAGAACCGGCAATTTGTGCCAATATGCCATGTGCCCATGGAGGCACGTGTTCAGACGTAATTACAGGGGACATTACATGCCAGTGTGTTTCGGGCTATGGCGGTCGATTCTGCGAACGTAAGTACGGTTTTTATTTCATACAGGTGGGATTAACTATTTTCCATGTTCCAGGGTATATATATATATATATATATATATATATATATATATATATGTATGTATGTATGTATGTATGTATGTATGTATGTATGTATGTATGTATGTATGTATGTATGTATGTACGTACGTACGTACGTACGTACGTACGTATGTATGTATGTATGTATGTATGTATGTATGTATGTATATATGTATATGGTCATAAAAATAATGTAATTTGTCAGTCTATGCTTATATGTTGAATAAATAAAAATATAATTTATAATACATTGAATATTGAGTTTGTTATACATAATATGCATTATTGCAAAACATCAGTTAGTTTGGCTTGCATGCAGGAAGGCCATTGGGACTAAGTACTGTGTACGCAATGACGGGTCACGAAGTAATATAATACTATTCTAAAATACTCCGGACGTAGGCAGAAACTAAAACGCTTTTCATAAAAAGCATGTGTGACGCCGTGTTAATGGTTTCTTCACTGTATCGCATGTTCTTTGTCGATTACTTAGGAAATGTGACCTGTGTGGACCACCCGTGTCACCACAATGGCCTATGCCACGACATCACTGAAGGTGGGGTGACATGTGCCTGCAGCGACGACACGACTGGGAGGTACTGCGAAAGTACGTATACATCAACGAATCTTACGATATGGTAACCGTCATACGATGTGGTAGCTATGCATCAATTAACCATTTAATATATACGATTGAAACATGATGGACTACACAGATACACAAAAGGCACACACACGAAGGCATACACGAAGACGCGCGCGCACGCACGCACGCACGCACGCACGCACGCACGCACGCACGCACGCACGCACGCACGCGCACGCACGCACGCACACACACACACACACACACACACATACACATACACACACACACACACACACACACACACACACACACACACACACACACACACACACACACACACACACACACACACACACACACACACACACACACACACACACATACACAGCAAACACAAACAAACACAAACAAACAAACACAAACACACACACATACACACACATACACACACAAACACACATAATTTAAGTGATCATTTGTGCAGACAAAACAGATACCAATTTCAATATCTCAATTTTACAATATAATCTCATCTGTGTCGTCGCAGGTCACATTAATTTACCGGATGCTAATCTTTGATTTAAGTTCGACCTTTTTACTTTGTTAGCATCACTGTATTTGTCCATGTTCTAAAATTATTTTGACATCATACTAATATGTGCACCGGCGACAGTACAGAAAACTTGTTCGGACGGTCCGTGTGAGAATGGCGCCACGTGCACAGACATCTCTTGGGGTGGCGTGATCTGTCAGTGTGTGATGGGCTACGCAGGTCACCTCTGTCAACGTACGTAGAATATCGATATGTATACGTTATCAGTGTTAACGTTAATTAGTTGTCGATATTCTGAATAAATGATACAAATGTCGGTGCGATATTTGCTTGCACTAGTAAAATTGGCTCCAAGATTGTAAACTTTGTGAACGTGTTTAATCGAAAACGACAAATACTGTCTTTACACAAATAGTTTATTTCAGTTATGTCGATTTTATACTGTTTGCTATGCATCATGGTTCAATCGTATCATTGTTGATATGTTTCCCACTAGTCTACAGTTCGTCTCCAAGTTGATCAAGGCGCCGTCTTTTATCTTCCTTAAATGTGATTATTAACATATATTTGATATAACGGCTACATAGATCAGGGCGCCGTCTTTTATCTTTCTTAACTGTGATTATTACCATCTATTAGATATAACGGCTGTTTCACTAGTGTGGCAAACGTAATCAGTGTTTCATTTGGTGGCGTGTTTTCTTCATTATATAGCTCCACTTGTATCGACTGGAGGATCTGCCTCCTAGTTTCAAATGGGGTCTATTTATCAACCTGTTCATAATTTGCTGAATTCTCCTTCCGTCCGCGGCAGTATTTTAGGCCAGTGGCTCTGCTGGGTACCTTGCAATGTAGTTTTACAATTTTATTTTACCATTTTTTGATTGTTCTTAGTGTTTCGATGACGTTTTGGTTAGATGGCCACTCGCCACACGCTTGATTTTTTTCAGAACCCACGATGGTCGCTAAAGTATTTTGCTCTATGTCCGTTGAAGAATATGTAGTCCACATCTCCGGCTCAAGAGAGTGACACTTTCGTTGCTTTTTTCAAAGGCTGATTTGTCGAAGTGGTTTGTAGCACCCAGGGAGCTGAGAGAGTTCGTAAGATCCGTGTACATACTTCTGCGGTCAACCTTGGGATTGCGTTTCCTCGTCTAATTACTTCATGTCGTCATATTGTACTTGCGGATGTGTTTACTGCATAAATGCCCCCAAAAAATCAAATAAATTTGAAGAGGCTTCAGGCAAAAACCACAACTATACACTCTAGGTGTACACTTGTGACATGACGACTCCGTTAATGTCGATGGGGTTGCTTTCGCGATTCGTATCTCATGCAATGTTTGATAATGAAATTCAAGTAACTATTGATGTTGTTACGTCAACGCCCAAATTTGTGAAGTGTTGTTCGAAAATAATAACGGCTATCAAGTTGGCGGCCATCTTAGATTCTGAAAACGCCGAGTGGCCACCCAGCTAATATATAATCAACCCACAAAGTAGTATCGAAACAGTTTATATAATCATGCCACCGAGCTATTTTAGGCCATCTTTTTAACATGTTAGTGCTTCCTTTGACGTATTGTTTTAATGTGTTGATATGACATGCTCAATGTCCATCTTCTGCTGGCGCGTAATGTTTTATATTGTTTTGTTCGGTTACTAATTGACGATATATATATATATATATATATATATATATATATATATATATATATATATATATATATATATATATATATATGATTATTTCTGCCATACTGCTGTTTCGTAAGTCATAAATGATGTTTTACGTCGCATGTTTCAGGGAAAGTGACCTGTGCCGACAACCAATGTGACCGAAATGGCGCGTGCACAGATAACAGCGGAGGAGGGGTGACTTGTAGATGTCCAGCCGCCTTCACCGGAGACTATTGCGAACGTAATAATCATAATAACCTAGTTTATTTTTATATTTATATGTGAACAATGTTGACGTGTGTATGTGTTGAATGAATTAATGCTAAGATAATAACATGATCCATAACCTAACCACTAAACTGGCACGAGTAATACAATTGAAAGTATTACAATTATACATATATTTACCAAATTAACCTGTATGATATGGTTGTAAACGATAGTTTCAATCAAACAGGATTTTTGTTAAATAATGCGATTGATGACGCGCGCTTTAAATCTGTTCATAAGTATATAAGTGAAATATAAGTAGCTGGATTAATTTCCACGTAAATAACTCGTTTATGAAAATAACCATTACTCGCACAACCTCGGATAGATGATCTTGATGCTATACCCGTTCGTGTCGACAACAGGACTTAAGACGTGTTCGGACGGTCCGTGTCAGAACGGCGCCACGTGCATCGACATCAGTTGGGGCGGCGTTGAGTGTCTGTGCGTGACGGGAGACGGAGGTCAATTCTGCGAACGTACGTATATATATATATATATATATATATATATATATATATATATATATATATATATATATATATATATATATATATATATACACGGTTAAAACTACCGTAAATGCACCATTTAATTTATGATATGGGAACAATTACAGTTCAATATATTTGAAAATATATGCTTCCATATGAAAATATATATGTTGATCTTCTAGGAACAATCGTTCTACTTATACAATCAACCTTTGTTTTATTGCACCAACCTGTCAAACAATGATGATTTTCAGTTTATTTCTCCAATGTATCCTACGTTATCCGCCACCACCGTACTAAATATACGTGGATATACTTTAAAACAATAATTAATCAATGAACAATGCGCTTAATGCAAGCTGATATCATGGCTATGGACTTTGCAGAACTGATTCAGGCTTAGATTATTTTTAACTTGACAAATTTGTTTTGCAAAATGTGAGTTTGCTTTGAATATGTAGAAAAATGTGTAGTTGCAAAAGTTGTCCGTTTTCCAAAAGCCACAGTTATTGAATCAACTAGGTCACCTAGCTACCTTTGTTTGGTATGATGTCTTGCATTGGGACCTTGTCTTCGACTGCACCAAAATCATAATCGTCTCGACAAAACATGTGGTTGCTGGTGTGGCTTTCCTAAAATGACGTCCTACAATAACGATAAATACAAACATTTCTGATTTGTTTATACATAATATGTAATCATATTTTACATATGTAGTATACTGAAAACGTAATTGATTTGGGGGCTGGTTAAATAAGTGATACCTTGGTATATTTGTTATCAAAATGGTTCAAACATTTGTGTCAAATACATGCGTAGTGGATGAAATTAATTAACTAAATCGTGATGGTGTGTTCTTTAAATTCTCAACACTGATACAATTCACAATATGTTATATAACTTAACAAACATTTATTTTGACATCTGGAACATATATGGAAACATCAACATCTGAAACGTCTTGATGAAGTAAAGTAATTGTCATGACGAATTAAAGTATACACTGCAACATACGTGTAACGTAGAATACATACGAATAATTTCTTCATCGATCTGTTGAAAGATACTGTTAAATATAGCATCACCTGAACGCATGCTCAACCAGTAACACAGTATTGCAGTACATATGTAAAGTTTCATAGCACAGGTATACGTGTTCATGTTTCAGCAATCACATTCGCAGATAACGTAGAATACAAATATTGTGCGTTCTGGCGGCGTTTTTACATTAAATAGGGATAAAACTGTTGTGTTGTTTCAAGACCACATTGCTGTCGTATACGTCAGAAGAAATAACAGTGGTCTGGCTATTCGTTGTTTCGCAAATTGAGTTTAATTAACTTGGATAACGTTGAATACAAATAACATAGAACATAAGATTGGCTAACCACCAATCAATTCAGATGAGATACGATCTCGGCATCTAATGGAAATAGCCTGAATACATGTTGTGACCTGCCTGTTGGAGCAGATGTGGCTAATGTTGCCAAGTTGTCCTTTCCAATTATCCATATATCATCAGGTCGTGGGCCTACGGTAACAACCCAATATATTGCAAAATGTTTATCATCTGCTCATTTCACAGCCCCTCATCTGCCATCGCATGGTCCTTTACCATGCGCGGTTTCGAAGTACTGCCATGGCGCTAATAGGTCGAACACGACCTTGTACAATCGACATCAGATTCAAGATTGTGCAGTTCCTGTATTAATTTGATTGATCCAACCAACGACGACCTTCATTGGCCTAACAATTAATGAAAGTTACAATTACCATCATTTGTAATACTACCTTTTGGTGTGGACAAGATAAAATGGGATTTTGTGTGTGTTTCGTAGACACAAACCCAAATAAATTATCATACCACTATAGAAAGACAACTATTTATGTTCCTATTAAAGCCATACGACTGGTTTTATAGACCAAAACACATTATTTGCTACTGGGGACACACACACACACACACACATATATATATATATATATATATATATATATATATATATATATATATATATATATATATATACACACACACACACATTGAATGAGTCCTCCTTTTAGTTACACGATAATATTTACTTTATTTATTGTCCTGAGCTGTTGCTGTTTTTATTGATTAAAGCTAAAAGTTCTAAAAGAACGATTTAATTTTCTGTTCAGATGCAGCCGTTAGTGAGGGTGGGTCCACAGAACTTGATTTATCAGATTTATAAGCCCGTGTCGTATGATGTTATCAGATATGTATGACTTTAACAGATATGTAGCAGATTATATAAGTATACATACATGTATATATATATATATATATATATATATATATATATATATATATATATATATATATATATACATGTATGTATACTTACTTAATCTGCTATATTTCTCTGATATCTCTAGGATAAAACATGCTTTCCTTCTGGCTGCGCCAACAACTTGGAATCAACCCCCTATTACGACTAAATCTTCTGAAACTATGGATAGCTTTCGTACAAATCTAAAAACATATATGTTTGAAATTGCATTTCCACCATATATTTTCGACGATTCCAAGCTTCAATGATACCGTTTGCCTGTTCCCGTGTATGACTAGCCAAATGATTATGTTTGTTGCGCCTCTGAGCTTGGATATTAAGCATATAGGCGCTATAAAAGTTATATATATATATATATATATATATATATATATATATATATATATATATATATATATATATATATATATATATGGCCACTCTAATATGTATATTTGAAATAGCATATGCGTAATATATATATATATATATATATATATATATATATAACACATAAGCTTCTGTTTCAGGGAAGTTGAGTTGTCGAGACAAACCCTGTCGACATAGTGGTTCGTGCATAGATAATACCGACGGAGGGGTGAATTGTACATGTACTCACGACTTCATCGGGGAATATTGCGAAAGTAAGTTTTAATACATTTAATACACCTGTAGATATTAACTAGTTATGATGACTCTGCCAAAAATAACCATATGCTAATTTAAATTAATTATAGTGGTGCGTGGTTGAAACATTATTGTTATGTCCAGCTATGCATCATGCACACTGGGGTATACACACATAACATTTCCGAATGCACACACACACACACACACACACACACACACACACACACACACACACACACACACACACACACACACACACACACACACACACACACACACACACACACAAACACACACACACACACACACACACACACACACACACACACACACACACACACACACACACACACACACGACCACGTCTTCACGCTCAACCATAAATGCATACGCAAGCTTGCTCGTTC
>CBDHHR010000685.1:0-5000 GCA_965263245.1 Metamycoplasmataceae bacterium
TATCGCATCGAAACGGTAAAATACTGAGTTAGTAGTGGAAACATTGCTTTGTATTTTCGTTGAGACGGTAACAATGTTACGAAATTACCTCACTGACTTAGCAAAACTTAGAGAAAAAATACGACAATGTGAAAAGGATGTTAGGCCAAAACGGAGCACATTACTTAGCCAGTACAGGGATTATTGTTTGGCAAATCAACAATTCCACATTTACTATAATAATATATAGCGTTTGTTATATACTGTCTTGCCTGTCTACACGACAACTTGATGTTAGGTGTATATTGGAAGAAGACGAAATTACTAGATATGTGCAAATTCATAGGCAATTAGCCTATAAAATGAACAGTATATATTTACGAAATGTTGCCCTGATTTATCAGAGTATATACCACCATTGATTTCCCATAGTCGACCATTGAAACGTTTCCTTCATCGCCGTGTAGATTGCACCTAAAGTCGGTGCTGCTGTCAGATAACGTATTTAGAGTAGGCGCATATGTTAGAACGTTTGTCGAATTGCAGAATGCGCTACATTTGTTTCAGCAACAAACGCATAGTTAATCTTATATGAGAGACGCCTGAACTTAGAACGCGGCAAAAAAAACGCCGCCAAACACTGTTGAAAAAACGTCGAAAGACAGTCAGTTTGACGGTGCGTGGCAAATTTGGACCGAACCACTATTCGAAAATGGGGCTGTGAGTTTGGGTTAGGTTTAGGGTCAGGGTAATACGTTTTATACAAGTCGGGCACGCAGCAACGACAACCTCACATCCCTATGATGGAATAGTGGTTTGGTCCAAATCGACTGTCGGTACTATAGTCGTGCGTTAATGGGCCGACTGTCGGTGTAAATTTCAGACATTAATTAGCCTCTATCCACACATGTCATATATAACAATCGTGTAAATGACATATCTCTTTCTCCTACACTCCAATCTCTAACCTGACACCCCTCCATTTCAGCTGCAATCAGCCGGCGATTGCCCATGTTGACACCTCTAGGCCGAACTACACCTGTATGCATACTCGCCTGGTGACTCTCTGACAAATGTCATTATTTCACAGCTGCACAAATATAAAATTTCTACTCAACTACTATATTCATTGCTTCCAGGAATTTACAAAACCTGCACAAAGCGGTTATTTAAAAAAGGACTACAATAGGCAATGACATAGGAATCCATTTGGTGGTATGTCCCCATCAAATCTTCTGATCTACATATCGGTTACGACATTAATCAATGTGCCTATCTAACGCCGGTGATTGTGTCTACCCGAAATATCGCCTGAAATCTTCTTCACCGTACTGCGAAACGATCTCCTGCATGTACCCAGAAATTATAGGTCCATTAACTAGTCTCACTAACGTTGCAATTCAGTTGGTAACTTGGTTTACTCTCGTAGTACTGCGCACGCAGTGTAAATTACGAGGCTCTTAAAATTGCCGTACACCGTTTACCACGTTATGGTTACGCGAGTAGGCCATTCGAAATCGGGTTGCGTGTGGTAATGCCTTGGTTGGAGTGACTACAGTTCGTGGCAAATGGCGTGATACCTCTGATCACGCAGGGATTTTACTGAAGGTAGGTCGTTTATATAAAGGTATGACCAAGGAGTCTATAGTTTCACAAAGATACACAACTCGTCGCGAATTTGCCGTAAATTACGAAATGTGGCGCCATCTATTTTATAGCGTGTACAGCAAAGGTTCAAATGACAGACTTCACCAGCGGTCATATATCTCCCCTTAATTCACCCCACTCGTGCAATGAGAACATGACAGCCGATTAGGATCAAAGTAAATCACATTTTCGGTTATCATGAATGTTGATCCCAGCGTGTACATTCGACTCACTCAAATCATGAATCAAGAAATGCAAAACTTCTGTGCAACGGGCGTTGTGACTGTGACATGACTAAAAGCCCTTGCAATGTGTCCATGGTAGAGAACACACCAGTCATCGCAACCTTCCTTGTGAGGTAGTCAAAGGCGCCCGTTTTTCAATAGGTGCAGTACAAATATTTAGCACCGCTGAAGGTAAATCATTCAGTCTGTCTTTGTTGCTGTTGCGTGGGGCCACCAGGTGATTACATTGTGTGCCCGCGTTTCCGTGTCATGGGAATCTTACACCACCAACATATATTAAACTGTTAGTGCGTTGCGACTACCAATAATTTAACAAGATTTAACTAGATTGCCACCTAGAGATTAAACCATAGATGGCAGGTGGACAAGGAAGCCATTTGGCTTATCGAGAGTCCAACCTATCTATCTAAGTATACCCCGCCCGTCTTAGGTATATGTCGATTTTATTTTTAAATATATTAACACTACTAGCACCTACACAATCAGCTGATAATCCGTTCCATTCGTTTACTGTTCTTTGTGAAAATATCTTTCTAATATCTAGTCTACACTGCTTCTTTGCTAATGTAACTCCATGTCCTCTAGTCCTTCTCTCTTCCTTGACTGTGAAAAAAATATTTCTGTCAATATTTTCATATCCATTCAATATTTTAAACACCTCAATCTGATCTCCTCTCAATCTTCTGGTTTCTAGTGTTGTTAAGCCACATTCTTTTAGACGCATTTCATAACTAATATTCTTGAGTTTTGATATCATTTTGGTTGCTCTCCTTTGTACTCTTTCTAGCATATCAATATCCTTCTTGCGATATGGCCTCCATGCTTGTATACAATATTCTAAGTGAGGCCTAACTATTGTTTTATACAGCGGTATTATTAGTTCTTTTTCTTTGTACACTATATTTCGCCTAATTAATCCAAGAATTTGGTTTCCCTTCGCTGCTGCAATTCCACACTGCTCTGATACCTTCATGTCAGCACTAATAGTTAACCCTGAGTCCTTTTCCTTTAAGGTAGTATTTAGTACAGTATCCCCCATTGTATATTGTGCATCTTCGTTCCCATGTCCTGTGTGAAGGCACTTACACTTTCCAAAATTAAACAGCATTTGCCACTTCTCAGACCATTCTATCAACTTATTAAGATCATCTTGTAAATGCTGTCTATCTGCATCACTTTTAATTTTCCTAAACACTTTTGTGTCGTCCGCAAACTTCAACACCTTGCTTGTTATGTCATCATCCAAATCATTGATATATATTAAGAATAAAATAGGTCCCAGTACTGATCCCTGCGGTACCCCACTCAAAACGGCTTTCCAGTTTGAAACCTCCCCATCAACAACTACTCTTTGTCTTCTACCAATAAGCCATTTTTCTATCCAGTTGATCATTCCATTTCCTATGCCATGGGCCTTTAGTTTAAGTAGTAGTCTTTGGTGTGGCTCTTTGTCAAAGGCTTTTTTTTAATTTAAGTAGATTATATCTACTGGTGATCCCTCATCTAGCCACTTTGTGACATCTTCCAAAAAACATAACATATTTGTTAAGCATGACCTCGCTTTTAAAAACCCATGTTGAGATGGGTTTATCAATTTATTTTTAACAAGAAAATCAACCAGGTGATCTTTAATTAGTCTTTCTAATAGTTTGCAAATCACCGATGTTAAACTCACTGGTCTATAGTTCTCTGACTTGTTTCTCGAACCTTTTTTAAATAATGGTATAATGTTTGCTTCTTTCCATTCTAACGGAACTATTCCCTCCTCTAATGACAAATTGAACACTGTTGCAAGCGGTATGCTGATTTGTTCTACAATTTCCAATAGTAATTTGGGAGGAATCCCATCCACTCCAGGTGATTTATTATCCTTCATATCTCTTATTTTCATAGCTACCATTGTTGGGGTTACAATTAGTTGTCCTAAATAGTCAAACTCTCTCCCTTCGAACTTAGTCTCAAGTACTGGTAATATACTAATATCTTCCCTGGTAAACACCGAACTAAAGTACTCATTTAGGTTTTCTGCCATTAAGAATCATGTTGAGAAAGGAAACTATCTTGTACTAAATTTAAAAACTCTTGATCCTCTCTCCCGGTACTCTGTAGAGATGTCCACTGTATATGCCTATGGTTAAAATCCCCCATAATAATACAGTCCTGTTTACTCACTTCTTTGATAGCGTTATGTATTTTTTCATTCTCTTCCATGCTTATGTTTGGACTCCGATACACTAACCCAACAGTTAATGTTGAGTTTCCTGTAACTATGTTACACCAGACAGCTTCTTCACATTCTGCTTCTTTTTCTAATTTTATTTCATAAGCTTGGATGGATTCTTTAATATATAAAATAACTCCGCCTCCCCTTCTTCCTAATCTATCTTTCCTAAACATTACATACCCTGTCATTCCTAATTCGGCATCTGATGTATCGGGTGTGGCCCAAGATTCAGTTATAATGGTGTTTATAGCAGTCACCTCGACCCGCCTAAAGTGTATCTTCAATAATCTGATAATTCCTGGTTAGGATATTGTATTTTAAGTACATTGTTAGTTAATTGTATTATTTTTACTTGATTCTTTTGAGATGACAAGCCGTGCTGCACCGTGCTGTCAACACTCCGAGAATAGTTGTGTTATTATATCTTGATGTTGCACTTGGTTGCGTTCGTTAAAGACACCATTACAAAAATATCATTCAAATACCATTGAATGGTACTTGGGGGTATTATGGCCAAGGGTATTTGAATGGTATCTGAATGGTATTGTGATGACATATTTTGGATTCTGTGTACCGTCCAATGGTATTGAATGGTATTTTAATTTACCACTGAGAGTACCACTGAGACCTACTGAAATGTCATTGAATGGTCCAATGGTTGATTAATAAAAGTTGATTAATAAAAATGTTAAACAGATATGGCGAGAGAACGCTTCCTTGTCGTGTACCATGTGTTACACAAAACGATTTACTGTATGAACCATTCCATTTGACATACAGAATCATAAAAAAATCTGCATCAAGGGCGGCTTCGAACACGAACACAGGGCTGTTTTGCGATTTAAAATCAGATGTAATATCATTTAGTAAGTTGCATGCAAATGTTGTACCTCGGTTCTCGCCAA
>CBDHHR010000685.1:10000-12931 GCA_965263245.1 Metamycoplasmataceae bacterium
CATCGATGGAGTGCAGTGGCTCAAGAGCGTCGGACAAAGAGAGAACTCCGGTTTAAATCATATGCCGCATGCCGTGTCGAACTTTGGGCAAATTCGTTCAATTTACGTTGCACCAGTTCATTCATGTGTATGAATTAATAACTATACATGGCTATAAAGAGTGGTGACTATTTGTACACGAATACTCCGCAGGAGAGATAGAGAGGGTGGGAGAGGCAGGCAGGCAGGCAGGCAGGCAGGCAGGCAGGCAGGCAGGCAGGCAGGCAGGCAGGCAGGCAGGCAGGCAGGCAGGCAGGCAGGCAGGCAGGCAGGCAGGCAGGCAGGCAGGAGAGAGGGGTGGAGACGGAGGGAGGTAGAGAGAGAGTATATTTCTGGTTTGTGTTATCTGCCAATTTTGAAAGTATGCGTGTAATGAGATCAACAAGACGGCTTTGAGCGATGTGTTTTTGCGTGGAATATGCCAGCCGTTTGTCAGCACCCGGCAGCGACCGCCACAAACCGGGGACGGTTCATCGGGGCCAGAGCCTTAGATACTTAGAGTTTGGCCAATAGGGCGTGCAAGTCTCGCGCGCGAAAACGAGGCTGGGGGCAGTTGGGGGCAGGAGGTTCATATACTCCATGTTAACATATAGGACTTTGTTTTGTTTTGGGTTGTAATAATCGAACTGTACCGAAATAGCGTATTTCAATTATATTGTCCGAAGGATTATTACAAGCAGAAGCAGTGGAACACTTTGCCGGTGACAATGGTCATGGAAATCATGAATTTTATTATGGTGGTTGCCATGGCATTAGCGGCAAGTACTTGTGTTTGGCGATCTTAACTAATAATGAAGAGTGCCAGTTTTCGCGCAGTACAACCTGTTTGCGCCAAACGTATACATGTATTATGATTATGTGCATTTAGACAACTTGTCAGATATAAGTGCTTATCGAAACCACAACGTACAACAATGTAAAACGCAAATCCCATAAAAGACACATACGGCCTAATATCGTGTCTATAATCTGCACTACGTAAATCGCTATGTGTCTATGATAGTGTGATAAACTCAATATTAAATCGGACATTTAATTTAAGTATAACACAATATATTTATTAACTGATTTTCCTAGTATTCATCATTAGTCTCGCTTAGTCCCCAATAAACTCCAGTCGCGCGGAGTCACGCCATGTATCGTGACCCACTTGCAGGCCCTATTGAAAATCTGGGCGCTATTTTCGGTCTACGCACGTGATCACCACATGACTTGTTCTGTTTGGACTGGAGATGCTCTATTATGTGTAGTAAGTGTGCACATGGATATGATGTGATATTGGAAGGTTGGGCTTCATGCTGAGAAATATTCGCAGGAAGTTTAGGGACGTTAAATTAAAAAGGAATTGATGGGTTAGCAATGCTTAGTTAAGGTCAATGCAGCCTCCAGGCTAGGACGGTGATATGTTCGTTCTCCGAACGTGAACGTGATATAAAACGAGAATGGTATGACTAAAACTGTCTATGATCTTATCTTCCATTGTTGTTTTCGTACTTTACCATTCCAACCATGACGCAATGTAATGTAGATCTAGCGGCTCTTTGATATTGCCGATAAATTGTACGTACTGTCATTGTCATGGAGTGAGGAGGCTGAGTATTTTGCTGGATGTTGCCATGCCCATTTTCGTACCTCATAGTAATTTCAGCGTCATTATGATTAAATACATCTCTTAGTGTGTGTGTGTGTGTGTGTGTGTGTGTGTGTGTGCGTGCGTGCGTGCGTGCGTGCGTGCGTGCGTGCGTGCGTGCGTGCGTGCGTGCGTGTGTATTAAAATATATATATCGGACCCTGTTGGGAAAAGGAAAATTATTTGTAACAAACTAAAATGAACAAAGCAACCAGATATTTGAGAAACGCAAACGCAGTGCATAGAATTTCAGTGCACCATAAACCGTGACGGTGTTGTAAACAACCGTGTAATTTCCATTCGTCGAACGAAATTGCTAACAGCTTTTCACACCACTTACCACAGGAATATTATCGAATAGCCTGCGTGATTATATTTTACACATATGTATTCCAATAATTTAGGCGGAGGGCTGGTAGTTTAGCCGAATGTTATTTTTGCAATATAGATGGACGTATAAGTCTAAGAACAGCCTCAAGGTATCAAAGCTAGTAAAGTTGGAGTTTCGGATGAGTCAAAGGCCGATGTCCAGTTTAAGGATATTTCGTGTGTAGCTTTAAAGTAGCCGTAATAAGCTTTATAAGATAGAGTACAAAGTAACAGTAATTATTTGTTAACATTGCAATAACTATTCATAAGTACGTGAGTCTTTTCTTAAATGGTTGCAAATTAAGTATTTGTGTTATTTCACTATGTCTTACATAACGATTTCGATTAATTTGCTAAACACACTACCTAAAGTAATTGAATGATAGTGGTTCTTGGAGGAAGTTGTTAAAGTTTTGTTCTTCGTAATTGGAGCAAGTACTAATTATTGCATACCTATTTCCCTGCCAAAAAAACTACGAACAATTGAAAACTAGTAAGCGACTACAAAAAAATTCAAATGCAATGGGATATGATTGAGGTGAGCCTAAAGCCTAAGTCCCACTGTCCCGGTTCTGGCCACGGTGTACCCCGGTGAAAATGTCCCTGTGCTCCGGAGTGATCCGTGAAGATTTGGCTCATTTGTATCTTTCAGTCACATATATACGGTGGTATTGCCGGTGTCGCTACGGTTTGAACCCCGGATCATCCCGATGTAGCCACGGTGTCACACGGCCTTACACGGGTGTCACCCGGGAGTGTCAAGGCTGTGCCACGGTGTCGCCCCGGTTTGGTGCCGGTTTATCACGGTTCTCCCCGGTGTGGCCACGGTTCTCCCCGGTGTAGTGTCGGTCTGTTGGGACTGCATTCGGTTTTAATTTACGAAGTCTATATTG
>CBDHHR010000686.1:0-10000 GCA_965263245.1 Metamycoplasmataceae bacterium
CGCGTGGGCGTGTGGGCGTGTGGGCGTGTGGTGTGTGGTGTGTGTGTGGTGTGTGTGTGTGTGTGTGTGTGTGTGTGTGTGTGTGTGTGTGTGTGGTGTGCGTGTGCGGTGCGCGTGCGGGTGCGGGTGCGGGTGCGTGCGTGCGTGCGTGCGTGCGTGCGTGCGTGCGTGCGTGCGTGCGTGCGTGCGTGCGTGTGTGTGTGTGTTGCTCTGTGCTACTGTACCCCTGGCTGATTTGTGTGTTTTCCGGATACTTTGGGTGTGACGTATAAATCTGTAGCAACTGACTTTGCCAGTCTCTACTGTGTCAGCCGTGCGAACAGCACAAATACCTGGCCCAATTTGAAGACAGACACATAACTAGTAGAAATCCCACTATAATGACCCATTCAGGTCACAAACATTGCAATGATGTCAAATTGTGACTAACATACTTATGAGGTCACAGTTTGACTCTGTAGCAATGATGTCAAATTGTGACCGATTTAGCTGATGAGATTAAATTGCACCCACAACACTGATGTCAACGGTGACCAATCATAAGGTCAAATTTTTACCCATCCAGTTATTAAGTCAAATTGTGCTCACCCTAGCTATGAGGTAAATGAGGTCATATCCTGATTTGCCACTCACCTGGTCGACCCTGAGTTTAAGTTGTTCTTGCAGTGTTGCTACGGCCCTCTTGGCTGCTGCATCATGGGAAGTCAACTTCTCCTTCACATGTCGAACCTCCGCATCCTGCTTCGATATTGTCCTTTCCAACTGTGCCAACAGAGGGAGCCGCATTAAATGCTAAATATTACATATATATATATATATATATATATATATATATATATATATATATATATACACATGTATATATAATTATTATGTACATGTATATATATATACATGTATATAATATATACACATATATATATATATGTATGTTCCGCAGCACGCCAAAACCAAGCGCTTGTCGCAGAACCGCGATCTGCACCAGGGCGTAATTAGTCAGCATGCCCTCAAAATGTGGAAAGTGGGTTCTTGGCGGAATCAATCAGCAAAATCATCAATCTTTCAATATTTCCATAATATATACCATGAAACAGTGTTGAAAGGGTAATAGTGAGCATTTTAATGCAGGCCCCTCATTAATTCCACAGCTAATTACTCTAAAACAAAGCCATTTTAGCGCACTATCCTGCTCCCAAATAAATACTGAATGGACAAATTTCCTACTTCCTGCGAGACAAATGAAGCCATACGTTTTAGCTGTCAAATAACATAAACATGAATCAAATCCTTTGAGAACTTTTATTTTTATGATTTTTTTCAACATCGAGGATGGAGGTAGGCCATTTTAGGCTGCCCGATCGCTGCTACATTCGCCTCCGGCGCAAACCCGCGGCGCGTGCGGTGAAATGTTGCGCTGACAAATGGTTCTGATTTGCTGGACCAGCCCCAACCAGATGTTTATTTTTCCCAGATTGGGAAAGAACAGAGCTCTCTATTGGTGCCACGTATGTAGGGGTCGGACCTTTATGAATCGATGCATAAATTAGTTACGGAAGGCGTAGTAAACCACACAAATTTGGGCATCAGCTTTGTCACACATTTTGTCTGCCCGTGTGTAGCTAGCTGTCATTCAATCTGCTCATGAATAAATATACACCATCTTGAAAAATCTGTCAGCTATCCGATGATACCAGATGTGCGCGGGTCAGTTACTGGTTATGCAAACTAAAAATGTTTTTATTCAGGAAGGTGTCTCGGGCCGATTAATCGGCCCTAGCCCTTCGCAGAGTTAATATTTAATATTTTCTAATTATACTTTCACATATTGTGTATAAAAAAAACATACACCATCTCTAGGTCTATGCAAAATTTCAGGACAATTGGAGCAATATAAATGTGTGGTTGTTTTGGTAACGTTCCACGATATCACTTTTTACAACCGATCATTTTAAAAGCTAATTTTCTTGGAAGTGACATTCCACAAACTTATGCACTTGAAGTGGAATATCTTCGCCCATAGAGTGTTCATCTTGGTATCATTTTAAAGCTCTTCATCTCCTCTAATTGGATCAATAATAATATGGAATTGTCAACTTGCCTACAAAAGCCTGGTTTTGGCATGCCGCGTCACATATATAATATATACAGGTATATTTTGTTTTGACATACGACTCATTTTGTTAGAACACGTCACATATACATGTATATATACGTACATTATACATGTGTATATATATATATATATACATGTATAATGTACATATATATACATGTATATGTGACGTGTTCTAACAAAATGAGTCGTATGTCAAAACAAAACAAAGTTATTGGACGCTGAACATGCCTGGCGTAGAACGTTTCAAACGGAGAAAAACACACTTGAAGTTCGCAGTCACGTAAGCACACAATCGAGTACATTGTCGTTCCAAAATCAGCTGTTTTGCTGTTTTCGAAATAAACTCCCAAGTCACGTTTGTTGTCGAAGATATATCATGCTAACTGTTTACTGAAATTATTACTACATAATCCGAGTATTTAGCAATGTATTCTAGCAGCAACCCGATCGACCGTGCTTGTTTACAGTTAGCGAGTGCGCATTGCGCCTACGCTCTCAGCCCTAAGCCAATCAGGGGCCTGCTAACAGCCCCGCCCTGTGTCCAGTGACATTTGTTTACAGATAGGCCCCTCGCATAAGCGCTGCTATTGATTAAAGTTGACACCAGTGGGGATTCCCGCTACAAGAATCCGAAAGAGGGCGCTCTGGGCTTTCCCATAGTACAAACATGTCTGCCATGCTTTGAGGGAAACCACGAAGAATGCGACTTGAACAAGTGCGATTTATCGGTTCTGTTTTACGAAATTCATGCGTGAAATGTTACGTAGTGTTTCTAAAAAGGCTATAAAATGTACTAAATAATAACATAAATGAGAAATAAGCATTGCCAATTAACAGAAAAGATATCAAAGTATACTTTGGTGTATGTGTACATGTATATATATATATATATATATATATATATATATATATATATATATAAATATATGACGTATTTTAACTAAATGAGTCATGTCATTGAACTTGCTTTCGAGAAAACACCGCATAAACATGCAACGTTGATTTCAAACAATTTTGACTTCTTGTCACCAAAGTATACTTTAATATCTTTCCTCTCAATTGGCAATGCTTATTTCTCATTTATATTATTGTTAAGTACATTTTATAGCCTTTTTAGAAAGACTACATAACATTTCATGTGTGAATTTCGTAAAACAACCAATACATCGCACTTGTTTGAGTATATATATGACATATTATCAGAGACGACTACTGTATTGATTTATGTTTGCTACAGCAGTGACTTCACAGCAGCTGTAATTAATACTATGAAGCTATCAGACGGTATACACATGTACATCATGCTCATGCAACCACTTCACTTGCTGTGAGTTACTGGTGGCGCCAAATCAAATCAAATTAGAGTCAATCGCTTCACGATAGCGATCTATGAATGAAACATTTATTTGGTAATTGTTGATGCTGGACTCAATAAATAGGTAAACATTAGGCAAAAAAATGAATAAAATGAGGGTGAAAAGTCACTTTTTTATGCATAATATTACATCGACACAATTGAATCTGCTGATGTGTTTTGCTGACTGTCGTTATCACCAACAATTCACTGCGCTGTTGATGATAACTATCAATTTAGTTAAATTGACTATGGACGGTATCCAACACGACACTGACTACATCACAACATATTGATAGTTTGTTACATAAAACAGAATGATAAGTTTTGAAAACTAAATACATGTACTGTAATAAAACATTATTTCAGATTTGTTCATTATTTCAAGGAACGTTAAGTAGTTGTACAGGTATATGTTATTATATTTTTATGTTATCACATTGTCTTATTGATCACATTTGTTTAGCTGTATTTGAAAATATTTACATTTTAATTATTTTATTACTGTTTTATTTATTTATTTATGTATTTATTTTTATATTTTCTTACAATACATTATCAGTATTTTTTGGAGGACCACATTGGAAATAAGTGTGCTATTGTGTGTTTTAACGTGTTTATCCTCGGTAAATATTATATATATGCTTATTTCTTTATTTGCTTTTGCATTGAATTTTTTGATTTGATTTGCATGTTTATTATGTTTTACCAAATAAACTCGATCAATCAATCTATGACAACACCAAAATGAAAGATGTCATATTATCATAAGTTAGAACTTACCTCTTTGATCTGTGCCTGGTAGATGTGTTCCAGGTGGGCCGCGCCATGTTGTTTCTCCACCTTAAGTCTACGGAGAAAGAAACACGACTTGTTAGACCCAGGGGAGCCTGCTGCAAGAGGTATTGTCTAGACAGAAGGTAGGTCATGTCCTTTCTATGGTGGTCCAGTTTTTATATTTGAATATTTTGTCCCTCATTATTTATATAATAATCTTCTTAATGATAATAATACTGATGATTACTTTTTATGTGCCAATATCCTCGAAGATCGAGCTACGTGGCGCTACAAAACCAAGGGATTAAGCAATCTCATAAACGTAAAACATTGCATTGTTCAAGGTATGCTCCCTGCATGACAAAATATATTTACATAATAAGCCTGAATTTTAAACTGTTCACAATCGCAGTGTCGAACCTGCAACTATAATCTATAAACAGCTGTTACTGACACATATCATATGAAAGGTAATATTCCCTAGTTTCAGATATCACATTAATTTATGTTTCCCACTATAGTAGACATGATGTAAATAGTTATTATTAACTAAAGACAGAGTTTTGGACATGACCTTACAAGGGTGAAAATCTCAGGTCTGGATGAATATGTCCGACACTATGCATATTTTTCATTGTATGGTCGAAATGGTTACAAGTATGAAGGAATAAAATTGATCGAGACAAAATGGCAGAATGTTGGACAGTTGGAAAGAAGGAAGACTAGACTCTCGAGAAAACAGAGACGAGAATGTTGAGAAGAATTAAAGGTGTAACACTGAGAGACAAAGTAAAGAGTGTGGACATCAGAAAGGAGCTAGGAGTGACTTGTATACAAGAGAAAGTAAGAGAAATGAGACTACGCTGGTATGAACACATGCAGAGAATGGAAGAAAACAACAAAGTGAGAGCAGTTGTTGACATGATAGTGCTAGGAAAAAGGCCAAGAGGGAGACCAAGAGAGAGATGGGTGGATTGCGTCCGAAGGGACATGCAGCGACTGCGGATCACCCCGGAGGATGTCCAGGACAGAACATTCTGGAAATCAAGAACTTGGTCCGCTGACCCCACCTAGTGTGAAACGGCAAAGAAGAAGAAAACGAAATGGCATCTAGGACGATCTTGTTTACAACCGGCTCATGGAGTGGCCAAGAGAAAAAGACCAGCAGCAACTGTACTGTACAGGGACAGCTTTAAGGACGATGTAGGCCTAGAGGTGGAACACCTAAAGTCAGCAATGGTAGACAGACACCTGGATTGTGGAAGCCACAAACGTTCAACCCCACTGGATGACAGGAGTGACTGAGTGATTTTAAAACTAGATAGCAAGTGAGCTCAACAGTCTGAAACAGGTGGATTTTGGAATAAAGGTAAAGGTAAGTTAAAGGTAAGTTCTTATATGGCGCAGTATCCAATCCTCAGGATTGCTCAAAGCGCTTTACACTTTACTTCCCTGACAGACCTGTTCAATCAGACACCATCTCAACTTCTCTGGGAAGCATCCAGCCATATGCTACAATTAATGCGCGAAGGCTGCTCGTACACATTAAACTATACATATGCACCACTGTCTGTAGCCAGGTACTCATTTATACAGCTGAGTGACCTGGAGCAATGTAGAGTGAAACAAACTTTCCTAAGGTTCTAACACCACGGCACAGGATTCGAACCTGGGTTCTCTTACTCAACAGTCCGAAGCTCTACCCGTGAGCCATTGCGTTCTACATGGAATCCCCCCAGTGCACCACTGTCAAACATTGATATGACAAAATTGCCCCATTGTCATAGATCTACTTTACACAGTACACACACACACCTATAACCTGACTGACCTGAGCCTTGTCCTAGGCTACAACCATGTCAGTGTCACCAAGGTGATATATGACTTATTTACTACCACAATCTAAACTCAACCGAGAACTGAGGTATCAAGTTAGGACACCACACCACCATCAGTGCATCTACCTACATAAATGTAATTCAATACGATCATTCAACTGTTCTATTCATGGGCCAGGCCACCATAAGGTTTGTATTTCCATTGTCTTGCTATTGGCAACTGACAGGGACATAAGTGACGATGAGGCTGTGAACTGGGGCAGGTTAATTGATCTAGTGGGTTGTTATTTACGGTGTGTTCTATATGTGTTTACATAAAGGTGCTCTCCTCCTGTTGGCAAATGCACCTGTCTAACAGGTATGAACTGACATCAAAGGAGCGACCATTCACCAACACTCTCGCTGAATATCCTCAGCCACCAATTTATATTCTAACAATTAATATTACTAAAATAAAAAGTATAACTGCCTTATGGTACCCCCCCCCCCAGCAGTTGGCAATATATTGCATTATCAAATTGTTGTTTGTGGATGTACATTGATTTGACATGATTTTACAATATTTAACAGAATATTATTAATTAATCATTGCCAAAATCATAAATAATTATTATCAATGTTCTCAAACTGATGTTATCATTTATAATTATGTATATACCTGCTTCTGGCAACTTCCAACATCTCGCAGATCATGTCATAAATATTAATCAATAATTATCATAATAATCATCTAGTACAGTTAATATTCTGGTTTTCTGGCTATTACATGATCACTGAAATTTGATTTAACCAATTACAATTTCCATACATGTACAATACACATTAATTATGTGTTTGTAAATTTAAGGAACTACATTCAGAATTCATGACATTTTATCATTAATTATGATAAACAATTTTATATTTAAGTTTGCATTGAAATTTGTGACATGTATTAAGCTACAAACATTCACATGCAGATGATTAGTTTCAAGCAATACTGAACAATTCCACGCATCATTTGGACAGGTAAAAATAAGAAATCTTCCAAAATCACAGATATTGTCAGTTATGTGTTGAAAATGGGTGTCTGAACTTGATTAGGTCAAAATCACACATCTGGACTGGTTTACGTGTATTGTAATTGTGTATGCGATTTAACATGCATGTGTCTAGCAACAAATGTATGACTGGCGAAACGTCATCCTGCATAAAGCACTGCTGGGCTTGGATCAAACCAGGACTCTACGCAGCATAAAAATTATGGCAGTCATAAATTGTTTGGTGGACACATGCCGTGTTTCCCCTGCTATATGATGAGTGAGGTGGGCCACCTCACTGTTTTTCTAAGCCACCTCGCTCAAAATAGACCAGAATTGTCATCTCATAACTATTTCTTGCTATAAACATGTTTACATGTTGCTACAGGTTTCTCTTATACAAGCATTTGTTTCCTCTATATTTCCCAGGGTATAGGTTAAAACACCCTTCAGAATGCACCTTTTTAAGTTAATTTTTTAAATAGTCCTGGGTGGCCATGCTTCCGAATCCACATAGCGTCACATGACGCATTCGGTGCTCGCTTTGCTAATCTTACCACCTCGCCCACCATTTTACTCAGGGGAAACACTGACATGGATGTTAATTCGCAAACGTACAAGGGAGTTGAGATGTCCTTTATGACCTGCAATAAACTACAAACACACATGTGACACCAGTTCTCAAGGCATAACTGCAGTATCTATGATTTTGGAAGACTTTTTTATCTCTCCCATTTTTTACCTATCCAAATGACAGGTGGCCCTGTCTCTGCATAAAGCTGTAAATCAAACCCTCACCTGTCCAACTCAACCTGTTGACGCCCGCAGAGTTTTGTCACTGACTCGAGTTGATCCTGCAATCTTTTCAACTCAGGCAAACTCGAGACAATCTGCGATACAATACCATTGGGTGCTTCGACCGTTCCAGTCTGACCAACAAGCTCGAGTTCTGCTGACAACTCCGACAGCAACTCTTCACTGTTGTCGCTATATCGTTTCACATCCAACCGTTCCAAACCTGCGCCACCAGGTGGTGCGAGTGTGCAGGCATGTGTATAATTGTCCTGAGGTAAAGATTTCGTAGTATCGCTTGATGTCGTTCCATTCTTTTGATGCGAATTTCGATTCTGTCGCGCTGGTGACGCCTCGCTTTCATTCGACGATGTCGATGGAGGGTCACTATCGAGGACATTCATTGTTGCATTGATTGTGTCACGAATTGCACCGTGGATTTCGTCCAGTGCCTCACTGTTCACTACTTCTGATTCGCTCAGACGGTTCATCACTTTGTCGACTTTTTTCTGCGTAGACTTTGTGTCGGGAGAAGCGACACTACTTGTAGACGTGTCGCTTCGTGACGTCGATGCAACGCTATTTTCTGTCGAGCCTGTCTCGTAACTGTCCGATTCATAGTCAAGACCACTCTCGCTTCCTGTGAAACTCTCTGACGTCAACGCTGTAGCTCTGCTGCTGCTATTGTGACTGGAAAGACTGACGTTAGACATACTCGATTCAACATCTCGGGGTGTTGATTCTAATGCCTTAACACTTCCTGTTTTTGATGGGCTTTTCTCGACACCATCCCCAGCAGTTGCGCTGGTCTGACAGCGCTCTGCATTCTGGGATACACCGGAATGTTGTGAGTTGACTTCACCACTACTTGCTATTTGTTGATCAGATTCTGTGCTACTGTCTGTTGTAGTTTGGCTATGCGGCTGTACCTGAGTTGTGTTTGCCGTTACGTCTTCCTTCGTTAAGCAGGCCTCACCGATTGTGTTTTCTGTGTGACTTTGGTTAGGCGTTACATTGGCACATTGTGTTTCGATCACAGCCGGCTGTGGTTCGTTGGAATGACTTGAGTTCTCCACTGGTCCCCGTTCAACTGGAATAATACTGTCTTCTGAAGGCTCTGTCTCAACTGAACTCGGACACCCTTCTAGGGGTTCTTCTGCTAACACACTGGCACCACTGTTTGCCGTGCATGATATCTCATTGGGCGTTTCTGTGCACGTTTCAGTCTTATCTGTCTGTTTTGGAGACTCCTCTGCGATGCCCGTTTGTGGGTCACACGTCTTGTCATCAGCGTCCGCAGGAGCCACGGGAGCGGCAGCGTCTCCGTCCGCCATCACAGACCTGGGGAAGGAAAGTCACATCTAGAACGTCTGGTTAGACAGCGCAGCGCACCTTTAGAAAATGTCATTGCACTAATAAATTATACATGTAAATTTCCTTATTATTTTGATAGATACTTATTATTTTAGGTAGTCTGACTTTAAAGTTAACTCCTGTTTCAGCAAAGGTTATACTGTATAAAATGGGTACAGTATAAAATGTGGTTCTTTTCAATGAAACCAACAGAAGCAGTGTCAAGATTAAAGCATCTGTGTACAGTGTGAAATTAAACCAGCCACCATAGCCAGGATATGTCCATAAATAAAATGACATATGTACTATAAAAGTGAAGGATGAGAAGTTTCAAAACTAACTTCAACAAACAAACAAAATTATATATATATATATATATGTATATATATATATATATATATATATATATATATATATATATATATATATATATATATATATATATATAAATCAGCAACTGCGCCTACAATCCAATTTCACTGTAGAGCTAAGCCAGAGGCATTATATTCTGCGTATTTGTGTGTAAATTTAAACCTTAACTATGCTAACAAGGCCGACCCAGTCCCAGGTCAAAGCCAAGGCTACGCCTACTAAGGCAAATACAGTATTATTACTAATACATACAAATCAAATGATTGCATTGTTTACCTAGAAGATACGAATATACGCCAATGCAAATGTTCCTTATTAATCGAGTGACATAAAAATGAACATGCCATACAACATGGTCTATTTGAAGAGAACTGTCGTA
>CBDHHR010000686.1:15000-16593 GCA_965263245.1 Metamycoplasmataceae bacterium
TATGGAGGGGGGAGAGAGAGAGAGGGGGGAGGGAGAGAGAGAGAGAGAGAGAGAGAGAGAGAGAGAGAGAGAGAGAGAGAGAGAGAGAGAGAGAGAGAGAGAGAGAGAGAGAGAGAGAGAGAGAGAGAGAGAGAGAGAGAGAGAGAGAGAGAGAGAGAGAGAGAGAGAGAGAGAGAGAGAGAGAGAGAGAGAGAGAGAGAGAGAGAGCGAGAGCGAGAGCGAGAGCAAGCGAGAGAGCGAGAGAGCGAGAGCAAGCGAGAGAGCGAGAGAGCGAGAGAGCGAGAGAGCGAGAGAGCGAGAGAGCGAGAGAGCGAGAGAGCGAGAGAGCGAGAGAGCGAGAGAGCGAGAGAGCGAGAGAGCGAGAGAGCGAGAGAGCGAGAGAGCGAGAGAGCGAGAGAGCGAGAGAGCGAGGGACGGGGACGGGGACGGGGACGGGGACGGGGACGGGGACGGGGACGGGGACGGGGACGGGGACGGGGACGGGGACGGGGACGGGGACGGGGACGGGGACGGGGACGGGGACGGGGACGGGGACGGGGACGGGGACGGGGACGGGGACGGGGACGGGGACGGGGACGGGGACGGGGACGGGGACGGGGACGGGGACGGGGACGGGGACGGGGACGGGGACGGGGACGGGGACGGGGACGGGGACGGGGACGGGGACGGGGACGGGGACGGGGACGGGGACGGGGACGGGGACGGGGACGGGGACGGGGACGGGGACGGGGACGGGGACGGGGACGGGGACGGGGACGGGGACGGGGACGGGGACGGGGACGGGGACGGGGACGGGGACGGGGACGGGGACGGGGACGGGGACGGGGACGGGGACGGGGACGGGGACGGGGACGGGGACGGGGACGGGGACGGGGACGGGGACGGGGACGGGGACGGGGACGGGGACGGGGACGGGGACGGGGACGGGAACGGGGACGGGGACGGGGACGGGGACAGAAAGAGGAGGAAGCAAGGAACGCACACACGCACACACAGATAGATAAACATAATAAATTATAACACTAATTAAAACATGACAAAATAAGAATGATATAAAATACACCTGGTTATTGGTTAAACAAAAGTAATGCTAATAAGTCTGGCACAATGTCCATATTGTGAAATGGACGTTGTACACGGCTATATGTCTATGAGATAAGATCATATTTATGCAGTCCACCGACCTCTTTGGTGCATTGCCAAAATTTACTAATTACGTCTAACGTAAATATCCTTTTATCAGATAACAACGACAAACACAAATCAAATACGTGACCGCGTGGGCATCAAACATAATAATCTCCTTTTGTTGAAATTCGTGAGTAATCACCCAAGAATACACGGTGCATGACGTCTGTGGACGTGAGATGTAGGCGAACCACCAAGTAAGTTTACATTGTGCCTTCTCGTCACCCTGCTGGTTGCTGGTTCATTTGTCCACTGGTATCTTGACATTACAACGCCATATACAAACTGTACAGTTGTGTTTCTAATAGTTGTGTTGTCATCAGGATCACAAACGCTTAAATTATGTTCCTAGTCGTTTCCAGCTCCTCGCAACAAAACCCATTTTTTTCTAATTAACTGATTGAT
>CBDHHR010000687.1:0-2500 GCA_965263245.1 Metamycoplasmataceae bacterium
AATTGTTTTACTCAGTAGTGATTAGACACGTTTAATGATATTTTCATTGTACTGCAAAATGCCATAAAACCCTACGTGATTATGGCCCTATACAAATATATCGTACTTTTTATTAGTACAGGCGCTATTATTATTATTACATTTAACATAATATTTTTTAATATATATTTAAAAAAAAATTAAATGACATTTTAGACATATTATAATATTTTTTATTTTGTTTTTATTTACTAGCTTTACATAATTATTTTAAAATATATAATTGATCATTATAAAGACATCTTAGATATATTATTTATTTATTAGATCAAAATAATAATTTTTAATTTATCATTTTAAAGAACATATATATATATATATATATATATATATATATATATATATATTTATTTATCATATTTCATTTTTATTATATGTATGCACTAGGTGACTTAATGCCAGAACAGATTCCTATTTAACATGAAATATACTGGCATGATGAAAATTGCAAATAAATCTTTACTGTTATTACAGGGGTGTATATTGTATATTTACACATTGTAAGTTCAAAATACTGTAAATATAATAATAGATGGGACTGCGTTTTTGTTCAAAATACTGTAAATATAATAATAGATGGCGTTTTTCGGGATAGATCTCGACCAATTCAACATTTGTAACTGAGGACGGGACATCGGGCCTCTCTCTCTCCGACATGTTCGACACACGGCTCGCCTCCTCAACCTAAGAGTCTCGCAGAAAAAGACTCTTTTTGGTTGGTTAGTCGCAGGCGGAAGTGCGAAGCAATTCAAAGACTGCGCGGCTTAGTGCAGTGCCTGCTTCGTTTGCGCAAGAAGCATGCGACGTGTTTGTATTTACGCCATGCGCTTCCTAGATCAAACGGTATTACATGTGTTGTTTTTGGTTTGTTAAAAAACTGCCAGTGCAGCAATTATGACTGTAAGTGCAACCTGCCATCGTGTGTTATTGCATTAAATCTGTTAGGAGGTAGCTATAAATAGACGCTAGTTTCTTATGTTCATACAGTAGCTTGTCGGCAAGAATATGTGTAACCTGCTGCATGAACTTAAAGGCACTGTGTGTGGGTTTATTTTGCATATTGCCGTTTTTACTATTTTTACACACAAGGTCAGCTATTTAATACTTCACTTATAGAGAAATTGTAAAGAAAATATATATTACAGTAGTCCCACACAGAGCGCTTGTGTAAAATATTATCGTGGTTTATCCGTATATGTATTATCTAGTTAATACCATTTCATATTCGTTAACACTACGTTGATTCGTGTAATTAGTTTTCTTCCATTATGAATACTAATTTCGCTTTATTAGCATTTTGTTCATAACCATTCCACGTCTTGAACGTCTACATTTGATTTTCACTTATTTTATTTTAAATAGCTGTATTCCTATTTAAGATATGTTGCAATGGGTAGTCGTAAACTTATTCGAAAATGCATACACATGTCTAATGTGAGCGCCGCCTAAAACGTAGCAAAATAGCGAAGGATTATTATGGCTGCGATGTGATGTGTTCGGGTGACTAATGTGACGGGGACGCTCTCCTATCTGCGAAACATCTCAACATCTCACGTCGTGTCAGTGAAATAAATCGAGCCAGTGTAAACACACACGCGGCTGTTTCGTTTATCTCGCCAGTTCGTCTTTTCTAGATGCCGCTGTGGGTGATATAGCGAGGTGACTGTGTGTACAAAGTACGTGCGTGCACACGTTGTAATAGCTCCATCCGTCACGTGACCTACTGGCTGCCAGTAAAGTTTCAACGTGAACGTCGAATATGCGCAGCTGCCGGAAGTTCCGTCATGCATAAGCCAGTTCGGAGTTTCGAGTACGCATGCGCCAGATCTTCCGGGTCAGAGGGCAATCGACATAAACAAACCACACCACTTCGAGTTTGTCATCTTATTTCTTGATTTATGCAAACAGTTTACATTTATGAAATCTTTTCCGGCATGACCGATTTTAATGAGTTTCGTTTGTGGAAGAAAGACAGAATTCAGGAGTATTTTCGTATCAGAGCGCTGCCAACAACCGGTAATAAAAACAATTTAACAGCGCTGGCGCTTTGTGCGTGTACCCAGTAAGTAAAACAGCTATATGTGACATATTTTCAGGATGAAATAAAGGCAATACGTAAACCTAGTATGTTTACGTATTACTAACTATATAATTATGATTATTTTATCACTGATGCAACGTAATGTTGTTCTGTCAATCATTGAAGTAACGTGTAATAACTACAATAAATATCCAATAAGTACATACCCGGCAAAACAGGTGCAGTAACTGCTGACAATCTTCCCATTTTCCTTCCTTATGCACACCCATACTTGATCTTTCGCGCTGGAATTTTGCCCAATGCAACAATACGACGCACCGAAACGCCAGCGCTACTAACTCGTCTATATTACCGGTTGGTGGCGCCCCCTCATACGCTCTGACTAAAATATAATTGACGTAATAAATACAGCTAGTATGA
>CBDHHR010000687.1:7500-18701 GCA_965263245.1 Metamycoplasmataceae bacterium
CATTGTTATAAATATTGTGACTGTTTTTAATTACTCCATTACCACAGTGGCATGATTTATGAATGTTTCATTGCCATTGTATCACCCATGTTACCAATATTATATTCGGAGAGTGGCATGGCTTCAATTCTTCTACTACGACAACGGCACAGAGCCCGCACTTACTCATGCTTCCAGTCGCTTCACGGCCACGAGATATTGGCTCTAATCCGTCATATTCATCATTTACATAAGAAGCAAGAAACATGAGAACAACAGCCAAATTAACTATTGCCAAGGACGCCCATCTGACAGATTACAACTTGTTTGTTTATAACGGAATCACGTTTCTTATTCGTCTTATCGAAAGCTTATCGGAAGACATTTGTATGGAGAGTGCTTGATTAGCAGCATGAATAGGTCTCGCGCAGTTTAGGCCAAAGGGAAAGACGTGTCCACTCTTGTGTCGTGTGAGAGGAGTTGGTGTAAACAAGGAGAGAGTGCGACTTAATCAATCACGGAGGTCGCTGAATGCTAAACGGGATAACAACGGATGTAGACCAAACAAAATGCAAAGCTAGAGACGCGAGTTTCCGCGCAGCTGCTCCGGACCTTTGGAAACGACTCCCTTTTCCAGTATGAGAACTGTGCTTTGGAACCGACTATCTTTTCCAGTATGAGAACTGTGCCTTGGAACCGACTACCTTTTCCAGTATGAGAACTGTGCCTTGGAACTGACTACCTTTTCCAGTATGAGAACTGTGCTTTGGAACCGACTATCTTTTCCAGTATGAGAACTGTGCTTTGGAACCGACTACCTTTTCCAGTATGAGAACTGTGCCTTGGAACCGACTATCTTTTCCAGTATGACAACTGTGCCTTGGAACCGACTATCTTTTCCAGTATGAGAACTGTGCTTTGGAACCGACTATCTTTTCCAGTATGACAACTGTGCTTTGGAACCGACTACCTTTTCTAGTATGAGAACTGTGCCTTGGAACCGACTATCTTTTCCAGTATGAGAACTGTGCTTTGGAACCGACTATCTTTTCCAGTATGACAACTGTGCTTTGGAACCGACTACCTTTTCTAGTATGAGAACTGTGCCTTGGAACCGACTATCTTTTCCAGTATGAGAACTGTGCTTTGGAACCGACTATCTTTTCCAGTATGACAACTGTGCTTTGGAACCGACTACCTTTTCTAGTATGAGAACTGTGCTTTGGAACCGACTATCTTTTCCAGTATGAGAACTGTGCTTTGGAACCGACTATCTTTTCCAGTATGACAACTGTGCTTTGGAACCGACTACCTTTTCCAGTATGACAACTGTGCCTTGGAACCGACTATCTTTTCCAGTATGAGAACTGTGCTTTGGAACCGACTATCTTTTCCAGTATGAGAACTGTGCTTTGGAACCGACTATCTTTTCCAGTATGAGAACTGTGCTTTGGAACCGACTATCTTTTCCAGTATGACAACTGTGCTTTGGAACCGACTATCTTTTCCAGTATGAGAACTGTGCCTTGGAACCGACTACCTTTTCCAGTATGAGAACTGTGCTTTGGAACCGACTATCTTTTCCAGTATGAGAACTGTGCTTTGGAACCGACTATCTTTTCCAGTATGACAACTGTGCTTTGGAACCGACTACCTTTTCCAGTATGAGAACTGTGCTTTGGAACCGACTACCTTTTCCAGTATGAGAACTGTGCTTTGGAACCGACTATCTTTTCCAGTATGACAACTGTGCTTTGGAACCGACTATCTTTTCCTTAATGAGAACTGTGCTTTGGAACCGACTATCTTTTCCAGTATGACAACTGTGCTTTGGAACCGACTACCTTTTCCAGTATGAGAACTGTGCTTTGGAACCGACTACCTTTTCCAGTATGAGAACTGTGCTTTGGAACCGACTATCTTTTCCAGTATGAGAACTGTGCTTTGGAACCGACTATCTTTTCCAGTATGAGAACTGTGCTTTGGAACCGACTATCTTTTCCAGTATGAGAACTGTGCTTTGGAACCGACTACCTTTTCCAGTATGAGAACTGTGCTTTGGAACCGACTATCTTTTCCAGTATGAGAACTGTGCTTTGGAACCGACTACCTTTTCCAGTATGAGAACTGTGCTTTGGAACCGACTATCTTTTCCAGTATGAGAACTGTGCTTTGGAACCGACTATCTTTTCCAGTATGAGAACTGTGCTTTGGAACCGACTATCTTTTCCAGTATGAGAACTGTGCTTTGGAACCGACTACCTTTTCCAGTATGAGAACTGTGCTTTGGAACCGACTACCTTTTCCAGTATGAGAACTGTGCTTTGGAACCGACTACCTTTTCCAGTATGACAACTGTGCTTTGGAACCGACTACCTTTTCCAGTATGAGAACTGTGCTTTGGAACCGACTACCTTTTCCAGTATGACAACTGTGCTTTGGAACCGACTACCTTTTCCAGTATGAGACTGTGCTTTGGAACTGTGCTTTGGAACCGACTACCTTTTCCAGTATGACAACTGTGCTTTGGAACCGACTACCTTTTCCAGTATGACAACTGCTTTGGAACCGACTACCTTTTCCAGTATGACAACTGTGCTTTGGAACCGACTACCTTTTCCAGTATGACAACTGTGCTACGAGAACGCTTTTAAGAGTGCATTAAAATCATTATATTATTAACAATATTTTCAGTGCTGAAGTAACACTATGTGAACTGAAGATTTTTGATTGCATCATTCTTAAAGAGAACTTTACTTGTACTTTCTGAAATTACGTTTTAGACTTACATATTTTAACCTTCTAAGTTTTATTTATTTATTATGTTTTTGTTAGTCTGTTTATATGGCACTTTGACAATGGAGAGTTAATTGTAGTCATATGTTTAAGTAATTATTTAAGTGATATCTACTACATGTTTATGTAAAGCGCCCTGAATAGTTTTAACTAGCTTTGGCGCTATGTAAGTATATATATATTATTATTATTAAGACCAATTCCAGAATTGTGTTTTCCATTCCATATATTAATTATGAAGTTACATTGGGAAGGTTATATAAAGAGAGTGACTTGCGTTATTGGTGAAAACGTGGAGACAGCGAAACATAGATGGGAGCGGAAACTGTTCGTTGCGGGAACCGACAGAACACTTCACGACATCGACGATCAATAGGTGAAGAGCCATGTCCCGATATGACCTACTTGGAAGAGGAGAACAATGACAAGACGTTGTCTATGACATCTTTGAATCACTAACTTACTTATCCGCCTCTATCCTCGGAAGACATCTTGTTCGGGTATGTTCCATGCCTAATATCCACAACATTCACTAATCGTCGGAAGGTATAAAATAATCACGTCTACCTTTTGTTCCGGTACACAAAGTTCACACGGCGGCGATAATCTTGTCAGAAAACGTCACCGGAAATCATCATTCAGGCGCCTCGCCGGATTGCTTGCTTATGCAGGCGTCAGCATCATTGGTACATCTGAGGCGAGTCGCTGAACGTTCTGCACTCTCAGGAGCAGACGGTGTCTTCTCGGTGGCATCGCCGTTTTCGTGCGTGTGTGTGTGTGTCATAGGTGATTAAAAGTTAGTGTCGAGCACGAGACGACTTGGAGATGCCTTCGACGCTAATTGTGACGTTATGGCGCCGTATTTTACCAACAAACCAGTCAATCTAGGAAGAGCTAACTAGAAACGTAACCAGCGCAGAAAGCCGTAAGTCAAGCTAATGGCTCCATCGCAACACAATTTCACTTTCACATAATGTGTGTTTTATATATAATTATCATAATTTATGCTATATATATTACATTATATATATATATATATATATATATATATATATATATATATATATATATATATATATATATATAAATCGGTATCAGGTGAAGTCGCTTAATTAAACTTTTTAAAAGTGTGGGCGATACCATTCAATATCAAACTACGTCATATTATAGCCTAGTGCTGTGGGAACTTCACCATCTCTACTACCGCGCACCACGCGGTAGAAGTGAGTATATTGATAACACGCCAACGCGTCCAGACAATCCCTTTGTACGGTGTCTTCCTCGAGATGGGTGGATGTCGTACAGGGGTTGCCGACACAAGGAACACCCCGTACAGGCGTGGTGCGGCTCCGTTGTAAACAACGTCGAATATTGCTAGGCTATTAAAACAGACATATTTCCACATACTACCGAAATAGATCGTGGAATCCAGGACAACGCCAAGTACGAATCAGTCACACCGACGTAAGTGCTTAGAGAACAACACTCCGAAACAAATGAAAATTCAGCATAACACATGTCGGTAGACGCCACAGCAATAACTACATATTTCCGTAGTGTATGTCTTCAACTACGTTGTAAAAAGAACTGCACATGCATAAGCGTTCTCAGAAACCTACCATTTTTGCCGAGTTAAAACGACAATATATCATCGCCTTATGTAAACAGTGCCACTATTTCGGTGTCAGACTAGCAATAAATCCAAATGCGCCCCTCCGAAACTACTGCGTTAGGCGTGGTTCGGCGAGTAAGGCAATGCACATTATTTGTAGTACTGGATATGTAAAGAGAGAACGTGTTACAGGAAATATGGTTAGGTAGACATTCGTAGAATACATGATTGTATAATATTGCCATATCATAAAAACGAAAGTGACATGTAAATATTTTCACAGCATAATACATCAGACAAACATAATGTTTCATTGGCATTGATCAGTTGAACATTGTAACATTTGTATGGGTTTTATTTGGGGTGGCAGAATTATGTGCGTGTGTATGACCTCTTTTTAGGTGAACGATGTTTTTGGACAGTGGGAATGAAACGAAAATTTTATTTTGCAAGAATCATCTGCGTCGTCTCTCTAGACGTGTGACGTCTGATACATTGAATAGCAGTTTTTAATGATACTAAGTTGACAAAATGCGCGGAAAACTGAAGAGAGCTGTAGAAGTAGGAGTAGAGGAAAAGACCAAAGAGAAGTTGAATGTAATGATACGTTACAACGCGGGGTCTTGTAAAGTCTAGGGAGAGTTACAACGCGGGGTCTTGTAAAGACTAGAGAGAGTTACAACGCGGGGTCTTGTAAAGACTAGGGAGAGTTACAACGCGGGGTCTTGTAAAGACTAGGGAGAGTTACAACGCGGGGTCTTGTAAAGACTAGGGAGAGTTACAACGCGGGGTCTTGTAAAGACTAGGGAGAGTTACAACGCGGGGTCTTGTAAAGACTAGGGAGAGTTACAACGCGGGGTCTTGTAAAGACTAGGGAGAGTTACAACGCGGGGTCTTGTAAAGACTAGGGAGAGTTACAACGCGGGGTCTTGTAAAGACTAGGGAGAGTTACAACGCGGGGTCTTGTAAAGACTAGGGAGAGTTACAACGCGGGGTCTTGTAAATACTAGGGAGAGTTACAACTCGGGGTCTTGTAAAGTCTAGGGAGAGTTACAACGCGGGGTCTTGTAAAGACTAGAGAGAGTTACAACGCGGGGTCTTGTAAAGACTAGGGAGAGTTACAACGCGGGGTCTTGTAAAGACTAGGGAGAGTTACAACGCGGGGTCTTGTAAAGACTAGAGAGAGTTACAACGCGGGGTCTTGTAAAGTCTAGGGAGAGTTACAACGCGGGGTCTTGTAAAGTCTAGGGAGAGTTACAACGCGGGGTCTTGTAAAGTCTAGGGAGAGTTACAACGCGGGGTCTTGTAAAGTCTAGGGAGAGTTACAACGCGGGGTCTTGTAAAGACTAGGGAGAGTTACAACGCGGGGTCTTGTAAAGACTAGGGAGAGTTACAACGCGGGGTCTTGTAAAGTCTAGGGAGAGTTACAACGCGGGGTCTTGTAAAGTCTAGGGAGAGTTACAACGCGGGGTCTTGTAAAGTCTAGGGAGAGTTACAACGCGGGGTCTTGTAAAGTCTAGGGAGAGTTACAACGCGGGGTCTTGTAAAGACTAGGGAGAGTTACAACGCGGGGTCTTGTAAAGTCTAGGGAGAGTTACAACGCGGGGTCTTGTAAAGTCTAGGGAGAGTTACAACGCGGGGTCTTGTAAAGTCTAGGGAGAGTTACAACGCGGGGTCTTGTAAAGACTAGGGAGAGTTACAACGCGGGGTCTTGTAAAGTCTAGGGAGAGTTACAACGCGAGGTCTTGTAAATACTAGGGAGAGTTACAACGCGGGGTCTTGTAAAGACTAGGGAGAGTTACAACGCGGGGTCTTGTAAAGTCTAGGGAGAGTTACAACGCGGGGTCTTGTAAAGTCTAGGGAGAGTTACAACGCGGGGTCTTGTAAAGACTAGGGAGAGTTACAACGCGGGGTCTTGTAAAGACTAGAGAGAGTTACAACGCGGGGTCTTGTAAAGACTAGAGAGAGTTACAACGCGGGGTCTTGTAAAGACTAGAGAGAGTTACAACGCGGGGTCTTGTAAAGTCTAGGGAGAGTTACAACGCGGGGTCTTGTAAAGACTAGAGAGAGTTACAACGCGGGGTCTTGTAAAGACTAGGGAGAGTTACAACGCGGGGTCTTGTAAAGACTAGGGAGAGTTACAACGCGGGGTCTTGTAAAGACTAGGGAGAGTTACAACGCGGGGTCTTGTAAAGACTAGAGAGAGTTACAACGCGGGGTCTTGTAAAGACTAGAGAGAGTTACAACGCGGGGTCTTGTAAAGACTAGAGAGAGTTACAACGCGGGGTCTTGTAAAGTCTAGGGAGAGTTACAACGCGGGGTCTTGTAAAGACTAGAGAGAGTTACGACGCGGGGTCTTGTAAAGACTAGGGAGAGTTACAACGCGGGGTCTTGTAAAGACTAGGGAGAGTTACAACGCGGGGTCTTGTAAAGACTAGGGAGAGTTACAACGCGGGGTCTTGTAAAGACTAGAGAGAGTTACAACGCGGGGTCTTGTAAAGTCTAGGGAGAGTTACAACGCGGGGTCTTGTAAAGACTAGAGAGAGTTACAACGCGGGGTCTTGTAAAGTCTAGGGAGAGTTACAACGCGGGGTCTTGTAAAGACTAGAGAGAGTTACAACGCGGGGTCTTGTAAAGTCTAGGGAGAGTTACAACGCGGGGTCTTGTAAAGTCTAGGGAGAGTTACAACGCGGGGTCTTGTAAAGTCTAGGGAGAGTTACAACGCGGGGTCTTGTAAAGACTAGAGAGAGTTACAACGCGGGGTCTTGTAAAGTCTAGGGAGAGTTACAACGCGGGGTCTTGTAAAGACTAGAGAGAGTTAACACGCGGGGTCTTGTAAAGTCTAGGGGGTCTTGTAAAGACTAGAGAGAGTTACAACGCGGGGTCTTGTAAAGACTAGGGAGAGTTACAACGCGGGGTCTTGTAAAGACTAGAGAGAGTTACAACGCGGGGTCTTGTAAAGTCTAGGGAGAGTTACAACGCGGGGTCTTGTAAAGACTAGAGAGAGTTACAACGCGGGGTCTTGTAAAGTCTAGGGAGAGTTACAACGCGGGGTCTTGTAAAGACTAGAGAGAGTTACAACGCGGGGTCTTGTAAAGTCTAGGGAGAGTTACAACGCGGGGTCTTGTAAAGACTAGGGAGAGTTACAACGCGGGGTCTTGTAAAGTCTAGGGAGAGTTACAACGCGGGGTCTTGTAAAGACTAGAGAGAGTTACAACGCGGGGTCTTGTAAAGACTAGAGAGAGTTACAACGCGGGGTCTTGTAAAGTCTAGGGAGAGTTACAACGCGGGGTTTTGTAAAGACTAGGGAGAGTTACAACGCGGGGTCTTGTAAAGTCTAGGGAGTGTTACAACGCGGGGTCTTGTAAAGACTAGAGAGAGTTACAACGCGGGGTCTTGTAAAGGCTAGGGAGTGTTACAACGCGAGGTCTTGTAAAGGCTAGGGAGTGTTACAACGCGAGGTCTTGTAAAGACTATGGAGAGTTACAACGCGGGGTCTTGTAAAGGCTAGGGAGAGTTACAACGCTGGGTCTTGTAAAGACTATGGAGAGTTACAACGCGAGATCTTGTAAAGACTATGGAGAGTTACAACGCGGGGTCTTGTAAAGGCTAGGGAGAGTTACAACGCGGTGTCTTGTAAAGACTATGGATAGTTACAACGCGGTGTCTTGTAAAGGCTAGGGAGTGTTACAACGCGGTGTCTTGTAAAGACTATGGAGAGTTACAACGCGAGGTCTTGTAAAGGCTAGGGAGTGTTACAACGCGAGGTCTTATAAAGACTATGGAGAGTTACAACGCGAGGTCTTGTAAAGGCTAGGGAGTGTTACAACGCGGTGTCTTGTAAAGACTATGGAGAGTTACAACGCGAGGTCTTGTAAAGGCTAGGGAGTGTTACAACGCGGGGTCTTATAAAGACTAGGGAGAGTTACAACGCGAGGTCTTGTAAAGACTAGGGAGTGTTACAACGCGAGGTCTTGTAAAGACTAGGGAGTGTTACAACGCGGTGTCTTGTAAAGTCTAGGGAGAGTTACAACGCGGGGTCTTGTAAAGGCTAGGGAGTGTTACAACGCGGGGTCTTATAAAGACTATGGAGAGTTACAACGCGAGGTCTTGTAAAGGCTAGGGAGTGTTACAACGCGGTGTCTTGTAAAGACTATGGAGAGTTACAACGCGAGGTCTTGTAAAGGCTAGGGAGTGTTACAACGCGGGGTCTTATAAAGACTAGGGAGAGTTACAACGCGAGGTCTTGTAAAGACTAGGGAGTGTTACAACGCGAGGTCTTGTAAAGACTAGGGAGTGTTACAACGCGGTGTCTTGTAAAGTCTAGGGAGAGTTACAACGCGGGGTCTTGTAAAGGCTAGGGAGTGTTACAACGCGGGGTCTTATAAAGACTATGGAGAGTTACAACGCGAGGTCTTGTAAAGGCTAGGGAGTGTTACAACGCGGTGTCTTGTAAAGACTATGGAGAGTTACAACGCGAGGTCTTGTAAAGGCTAGGGAGTGTTACAACGCGGTGTCTTGTAAAGACTATGGAGAGTTACAACGCGAGGTCTTGTAAAGGCTAGGGAGTGTTACAACGCGGGGTCTTATAAAGACTAGGGAGTGTTACAACGCGAGGTCTAGTAAAGACTAGGGAGAGTTACAACGCGGGGTTTTGTAAAGACTAGGGAGAGTTACAACGCGGGGTCTTGTAAAGACTATGGAGAGTTACAACGCGGGGTCTTGTAAAGACTAGGGAGAGTTACAACGCGGGGTTTTGTAAAGACTAGGGATATTACAACGCGGGGTCTTGTAAAGACTAGAGATAGTTACAACGCGGGGTCTTGTAAAGAGACTAGGGATATTACAACGCGTGGTCTTGTAAAGGGTATAGAGAGGAGCAGAGATGAACGACCCAGGGAAGAGGAGAGAATACTTAGAACCGCTTGTTGTCCTCAAAACAAGCATGCACTAAGGTCAATCTGATATTTCTTCTTGAAAGACAAATCATAAGACACCAACACTTACCTTTGCCAGCCCGTCGTCTGTACTCAACTCCCTGCAGATATTCCACTTCTGTTCGACGCTTCAAACAACAAAGCCGCGTGTTTAGGGCCTATATTACCGCACCTACAAAATGTCTTGCAGCCCAAGTTTATTACCGCACCTACAAACTGTCATTTGTCACTGCGCAGGTGGGACTATAAGTTTGCGTGCATTCGTTGTTGTTCTCTCGCTTTCGCCTGACCACCGTGACGGTCGCCGGCACAGACGCAGCGCGGTCGTTCTCGGACTCTTTTTGAGGGAGAGAGAGACGACGGCTGGAGGTTCAGCCTTTTTACTCGCCCCGCGACGACGGGAATAAAAACGATATATATATCCCGCCGGGATGTTTTTTGCGCCGTGCAAACACTTGGGCCGGAGTGGAGCTCCCACTTAGGCGACGAGTTACGAGCGCTGTGTTGGTTGAGGGCGTCTCTCTGTATGGACGGACTGGCGCTGGTGCCGCCAAAAGAAATAAGCGCTGTGTGCTTTTGCGCCGACTGTTTGCAATTGCTTAGACACGGATGCGACGACGGACCAATATTGTTGTCTGGGACTTTTATGTTTATTTTTAAGTGCATTGTTGTCTTCGTCTTCATCGCCGCCCGCCATTGTCGCTGTCATGGTGCTACTCCTCGTCATATCGGCGTACCAAGGGGCGTGTGAAATACCACCATTAATATAGAACATATATATATATATATAAATATATATATATATATATATATATATATATATATATATATATATATATATATATATATATATATATATATATATATATATATAGGGAAGACTGGGGACCTATGTCTAAGGCTTAGCCAGACATGACACATTTTTGGGATGGCAATCCGTATTTGTGACCTAAAATTCTGTAAGAATCCGAATCAATCCGTATCACTAATCAGATATGCCAGTTAACTGGCCTTAGCTATTAGGGGCTTTTCAAAATGTATGTGTATGTGTTAGGAATGTAATTCTGCCCCATTCCCGCTAAAAAGAAGTCAGATATATATATTTTTTTTAAATTGTGTTTTAGATCAATTTAATGCGGTGGAGTCGACGTAAATAGGCCGATGTCATAAGGCGCGAGCAGTTAGCGCAGCCCAGACACATCGGGGCCTCAAACCCCGGCTTTGTCAAAGGCGATGTCTAGCGTGTGCATTGCGAAGTCGAAAAAAAAACAATTAGCCATATTTTATAAATGTATGCTTAAACAAATATATCTGCATTATATATAATAAAAAGTTAATGATGTAGCTTTAGTTTTGGGACATATTCGCAAATCGCAAGACATCGCCTTTGCGGTCGTGATACGCATGGGGAGCGCTATGTATTGCTCACGCCCAGTGACATCGGCTTATTTATGTCGACTCGACGTTATTAAATTGATATAAAACACAATTTAAAAAAGATATCCGCCTTCGTTTTAGCGGGTGTGATGCAGAATGATATTCCAAACACATACACATCGAAAAAACGTGGTAAATCCGTTTTGAAAAAGCTCTAAATAATTTAGGCCAGTTAACTAGAAAATTACCGACGTTTTATTTCACTTCAGCACGTTTAAACCGCAAAACAGACAGTGTCATCAAATAATAATAATTTATCTCAGCAGTTCGCGCATATATCGAAGTTTCACTGGCGTCAACAACTTGAAATCAGAAATACAGGCGATTTCGCGGCGTCGAGCTCTATTAACTATTAAGCCACCTGCAGTAGTAGTTTTCAGAACAACAAATTTACCAGCGCTACAATAAACTAATCGGTGACTTAGTTCGTTCGTTTCGAA
>CBDHHR010000689.1:0-5698 GCA_965263245.1 Metamycoplasmataceae bacterium
ACTGCGAGGGAGGTGTGTTGTATGGGGAGGACGGCCGAGACTGCGAGGGGAGGGAGGGTTGTGTGGGTAGGACGGCCGAGACTGCGAAGGAGGGAGGGCTGAGTGGGGAGGACGGCCGAGACTGCGAGGGAGGGAGGGTTGTGTGGGTAGGACGGACAAGACTGCGAGGGAGGGAGGTTGTATGGGGAGGACGGCCGAGACTGCGAGGGGAGGGATGTTGTATGGGGAGGACGGCCGAGACTGCGAGGGGAGGGAGGGTTGTGTGGGTAGGACGGCCGAGACTGCGAGGGAGAGAGGGCTGAGTGGGGAGGACGGCCGAGACTGCCAGGGAGGAAGGTTGTGTGGAGAGGATGATCGGGACTGCGATGGAGGGAGGGTTATGTAGGTAGGATGGCCGAGACTGCGAGGGGAGGAAGGTTGTGTGGGGAGGATGGTTGAGACTGCGAGGGGAGGGAGGGTTGTGTGGGAAGGAGGACCGAGACTGCCAGGGAGGACCGTTGTGTAGGGAGGATGATCGGGACTGCGAGGGGGGGAGGGTTGTGTGGGGAGGACGGCCGAGACTGCGAGGGAGGGAGGGTTGTGTGGGTAGGACGGCCGAGACTGCGAAGGAGGGAGGGCTGAGTGGGGAGGACGGCCGAGACTGCGAGGGAGGGAGGGTTGTGTGGGTAGGACGGACAAGACTGCGAGGGAGGGAGGGCTGAGTGGGGAAGACGGCCGAGACTGCGAGGGGAGGGAGGTTGTATGGGGAGGACGGACGTGACTGCGAGGGAGGGAGGTTTGTGTGGGGAGGAGGGCCGAGACTGCGAGGGAGGGAGGGCTGAGTGGGGAGGACGGCCGAGACTGCGAGGGAGGGAGGGTTGTGTGGGGAGGACGGCCGAGACTGCGAGGGGAGGGAGGGTTGTGTGGGAGGACGGCCGAGACTGCGAGGGGAGGGAGGGTTGTGTGGGGAGGACGGCCGAGACTGCGAGGGGAGGGAGGGTTGTGTGGGGAGGACGGCCGATATTGCGAGGGGAGGGAGGGTTGTGTGGGGAGGACGGCCGAGACTGCGAGGGGAGGGAGGGTTGTGTGGGAGGACGGCCGAGACTGCGAGGGGAGGGAGGGTTGTGTGGGGAGGACGGCCGAGACTGCGAGGGGAGGGAGGGTTGTGTGGGAGGACGGCCGAAGCTGCGAGGGAGGGAGGGTTGTGTGGAGAGGACGGCGGAGACTGCGACGGGAGGGAGGGTTGTGTGGGATGACGGCCGAAGCTGCGAGGGAGGGAGGGTTGTGTGGAGAGGACGGCGGAGACTGCGAGGGAGGGAGGGTTGTGTGGGGAGGACGGCCGAGACTGCGGGGGGAGGAAGGTTGTGTGGGGAGGATGGTTGACACTGCCAGGGAAGGTTGTGTGGGGAGGACAGCCGAGACGGCGAGGGGAGGGAGTGTTATGTGGGGACGACGGCCGAGATTGCGAAGGGAGGGAGGGTTGTGTGGGAAGGAGGGCCGAGACTGCCAGGGAGGAAGGTTGTGTGGGGAGGATGTTCGGGACTGCGAGGGAGGGAGGGTTGTGTGGGGAGGATGGCCGAGACTACGAGGGGAGGAAGGTTGTATGGGGAGGACGGCCGAGACTACGAGGGGAGGGAGGTTGTATGGGGAGGACGGCTGAGACTGCGAGGGGAGGGAGTGTTGTATGGGGAGGACGGCCGAGACTGCGAGGGAGGGAGTGTTGTATGGGGAGGACGGCCGAGACTGCGAGGGGAGGGAGGGTTGTGTAGGTAGGACGGCCGAGACTGCGAAGGAGGGAGGGCTGAGTGGGGAGGACGGCCGAGACTGCGAGGGAGGGAGGGTTGTGTGGGTAGAACGGACAAGACTGCGAGGGAGGGAGGGCTGAGTGGGGAAGACGGCCGAGACTGCGAGGGGAGGGAGATTGTATGGGGAGGACGGCCGAGACTGCGAGGGAGGGAGGTTTTTATGGGGAGTAGGGGCGAGACTGCGAGGGAGGGAGGGCTGAGTGGGGAGGACGGCCGAGACTGTGAGGGGAGCGTTGGTTATCTGGGGAGGGCGGTTGTGAAGGGAGGTAGTGTTGTGTGGGAAGGACGGTTCAGACTGCGAGGAGAGGGAGGGTTGTGTGTGTAGGTCGGCCGAGATTGCGAGGGAGGCAGGGCTGAGTGGGGAGGAGGGCGGAGACTGCGAGGGGAGGGATGTTGTATGGGGAGGACGGCCGAGACTGCGAGGGGAGGGAGGGTTGTGTGGGTAGGACGGCCGAGACTGCGAGGGAGGGAGGGCTGAGTGGGGAGGACGGCCGAGATTGCCAGGGAGGAAGGTAGTGTGGAGAGGATGATCGGGACTGCCATGGAGGAGGGTTATGTGGGTAGGATGGCCGAGACTGCGAGGGGAGGAAGGTTGTGTGGGGAGGATGGTTGAGACTGCGAGGGGAGGCAGGTTGTATGGGGAGGACGGCTGAAACTGCGAGGGAGGTGTGTTGTATGGGGAGGACGGCCGAGACTGCGAGGGGAGGGAGGGTTGTGTGGGTAGGACGGCCGAGACTGCGAAGGAGGGAGGGCTGAGTGGGGAGGACGGCCGAGACTGCGAGGGAGGGAGGGTTGTGTGGGTAGGACGGACAAGACTGCGAGGGAGGGAGGTTGTATGGGGAGGACGGCCGAGACTGCGAGGGGAGGGATGTTGTATGGGGAGGACGGCCGAGACTGCGAGGGGAGGGAGGGTTGTGTGGGTAGGACGGCCGAGACTGCGAGGGAGAGAGGGCTGAGTGGGGAGGACGGCCGAGACTGCCAGGGAGGAAGGTTGTGTGGAGAGGATGATCGGGACTGCGATGGAGGGAGGGTTATGTAGGTAGGATGGCCGAGACTGCGAGGGGAGGAAGGTTGTGTGGGGAGGATGGTTGAGACTGCGAGGGGAGGGAGGGTTGTGTGGGAAGGAGGACCGAGACTGCCAGGGAGGACCGTTGTGTAGGGAGGATGATCGGGACTGCGAGGGAGGGAGGGTTGTGTGGGGAGGACGGCCGAGACTGCGAGGGAGGGAGGGTTGTGTGGGTAGGACGGCCGAGACTGCGAAGGAGGGAGGGCTGAGTGGGGAGGACGGCCGAGACTGCGAGGGAGGGAGGGTTGTGTGGGTAGGACGGACAAGACTGCGAGGGAGGGAGGGCTGAGTGGGGAAGACGGCCGAGACTGCGAGGGGAGGGAGGTTGTATGGGGAGGACGGACGTGACTGCGAGGGAGGGAGGTTTGTGTGGGGAGGAGGGCCGAGACTGCGAGGGAGGGAGGGCTGAGTGGGGAGGACGGCCGAGACTGCGAGGGGAGCGTTGGTTATCTGGGGAGGGCGGTTGTGAAGGGTGGGAGTGTTGTGTGGGAAGGACGGTTCAGACTGCGAGGAGAGGGAGGGTTGTGTGGGTAGGTCGGCCGAGATTGCGAGGGAGGCAGGGCTGAGTGGGGAGGAGGGCGGAGACTGCGAGGGGAGGGATGTTGTATGGGGAGGACGGCCGAGACTGCGAGGGGAGGGAGGGTTGTGTGGGTAGGACGGCCGAGACTGCGAGGGAGGGAGGGCTGAGTGGGGAGGACGGCCGAGACTGCCAGGGAGGAAGGTTGTGTGGAGAGGATGATCGGGACTGCGATGGAGGGAGGGTTATGTGGGTAGGATGGCCGAGACTGCGAGGGGAGGAAGGTTGTGTGGGGAGGATGGTTGAGACTGCGAGGGGAGGGAGGGTTATGTGGGAAGGAGGACCGAGACTGCCAGGGAGGACCGATGTGTAGGGAGGATGATCGGGACTGCGAGGGAGGGAGGGTTGTGTGGGGAGGACGGCCGAGACTGCGAGGGAGGGAGGGTTGTGTGGGGAGGATGGCCGAGACTACGAGGGGAGGAAGGTTGTATGGGGAGGACGGCCGAGACTGCGAGGGGAGGGATGTTGTATGGGGAGGACGGCCGAGACTGCGAGGGGAGGGAGGGTTGTGTGGGTAGGACGGCCGAGACTGCGAGGGAGAGAGGGCTGAGTGGGGAGGACGGCCGAGACTGCCAGGGAGTAAGGTTGTGTGGAGAGGATGATCGGGACTGCGATGGAGGGAGGGTTATGTAGGTAGGATGGCCGAGACTGCGAGGGGAGGAAGGTTGTGTGGGGAGGATGGTTGAGACTGCGAGGGGAGGGAGGGTTGTGTGGGAAGGAGGACCGAGACTGCCAGGGAGGACCGTTGTGTAGGGAGGATGATCGGGACTGCGAGGGAGGGAGGGTTGTGTGGGGAGGACGGCCGAGACTGCGAGGGAGGGAGGGTTGTGTGGGTAGGACGGCCGAGACTGCGAAGGAGGGAGGGCTGAGTGGGGAGGACGGCCGAGACTGCGAGGGAGGGAGGATTGTGTGGGTAGGACGGACAAGACTGCGAGGGAGGGAGGGCTGAGTGGGGAAGACGGCCGAGACTGCGAGGGGAGGGAGGTTGTATGGGGAGGACGGCCGAGACTGCGAGGGAGGGAGGTTTGTGTGGGGAGGAGGGCCGAGACTGCGAGGGAGGGAGGGCTGAGTGGGGAGGACGGCCGAGACTGCGAGGGGAGTGTTGGTTATCTGGGGAGGGCGGTTGTGAAGGGTGGGAGTGTTGTGTGGGAAGGACGGTTCAGACTGCGAGGAGAGGGAGGGTTGTGTGGGTAGGTCGGCCGAGATTGCGAGGGAGGCAGGGCTGAGTGGGGAGGAGGGCGGAGACTGCGAGGGGAGGGATGTTGTATGGGGAGGACGGCCGAGACTGCGAGGGGAGGGAGGGTTGTGTGGGTAGGACGGCCGAGACTGCGAGGGAGGGAGGGCTGAGTGGGGATGACGGCCGAGACTGCCAGGGAGGAAGGTTGTGTGGAGAGGATGATCGGGACTGCGATGGAGGGAGGGTTATGTGGGTAGGATGGCCGAGACTGCGAGGGGAGGAAGGTTGTGTGGGGAGGATGGTTGAGACTGCGAGGGGAGGGAGGGTTATGTGGGAAGGAGGACCGAGACTGCCAGGGAGGACCGATGTGTAGGGAGGATGATCGGGACTGCGAGGGAGGGAGGGTTGTGTGGGGAGGACGGCCGAGACTGCGAGGGAGGGAGGGTTGTGTGGGGAGGATGGCCGAGACTACGAGGGGAGGAAAGTTGTATGGGGAGGACGGCCGAGACTGCGAGGGGAGGGAGTGTTGTGTGGGAAGGACGGTTCAGACTGCGAGGGGAAGAAGGGTTGTGTGGGTAGGACGGCCGAGACTGCGAGGGGAGGGAGGTTTGTGTAGGAAGGATGGCCGCGACTGCCAGGGAGCAAGGTTGTTTGGAGAGGATGATCGGGACTGCGAGGGGAGGAAGGTTGTGTGGGGAGGATGGTTGAGTTTGCCAGAGAGGGTTGTGTGGGGACGACGGCCGAGAATGCGAGGGGAGGGAGGGCTGTGTGGGAAGGAGGGCCGAGACTGCCAGTGGGGAAGGTTGTGTGGGGAGGATGATCGGGACTGCGAGGGAGGGAGGGTTGTGTGGGGAGGACGGCCGAGACTGCGAGGGAGGGAGGGTTGTGTGGGGAGGATGGCCGTGACTACGAGGGAGGAAGGGTTGTATGGGGAGGGCGGCCGAGACTGCCAGGGAGGAAGGTTGTGTGGGTAGGATGATCGGGACTGCGAGGGAGGAAGGTTGTGTGGGGAGGAAGGCCGAGACTGCGAGGGGAGGAAGGTTGTGTGGGGAGGATGGTTGAGACTGCCAGGGAAGGTTGTGTGGGGACGACTC
>CBDHHR010000690.1:5000-17500 GCA_965263245.1 Metamycoplasmataceae bacterium
CGCCAAAACGGCGACAAATCCAACTTGATTTCTCTCCCAAACGTCTGTCCGTATGACGTCATCTGTGCTAAACCAACCTTCTCGCACTTGACGACGTCTACACGTGGATCGTCCTTTGCCAAGCCACGATACACATTGCATGAGTCGCTTCTTAGCTGTGTAGAGTATCCTCATTGTAATCAGCATAATATATTCATGAATCCACTTCGTCATCAGTTTGCGCCACTACAGGAGCCAAGTCGTCGACTGATGCGCTTAAGACAGTTGACTTCTCAATGTAGCACTGAAGTCTCCGCGGTGATGACAAAGTAAGGGATAATGCATTTAGCAATGCAGTGTCTCTAACATGGTAAATGAAGTCAGTAAAAGCGACATGTAGGAAAGGAACGACACTGTTTCCGTTGTAACATGGCTGCTTGCTATTAATATTAATCAGCGCTTCTACTGCCGCGGTCCTTGTCGAATAGATAATTCGCCCGAATTGGAAGAAGTCAGATATCTGCGATTCAATTGGTTAATGCAGACAACATCAGATAACGGGTATATATCGAATAGCATTATCGTCATTTGAGTTCCAGGCAGAACCAAGCTGCACATCTCGTTAGCGTTACAGCGTCAGTCTTTCCGTTACTACAAACAAGTCCGGGAATGAGGCTATGTCGTGATTATGTACGACATGACGTCAAGATTGTTTGGTATTTATATTGTCTGGAACGGGCTTATTCGCAGAACTACCGCCACACGTAAACACACTCACATACACAGACGTACGTATGTACACTCGCACACAGACATACATATAGACATACATACATACGTACAGGCAGACAGACAAACAGACAGACAGACAGACAGAAAGACAGACAGACAGACAGACAGACAGACAGACAGACAGACAGACAGACATACAGACAGACAGACAGACAGACAGACAGACAGACAGACAGACAGACAGACAGACAGACAGACAGACAGACAGACAGATAGACATATAGACAGAGAGGAAGAGAGACAGGCAGACACATAGACAGACAGGCAGAGAGATATACAGACAGACAGATAGACAGACAGGCAGAGAGACAGACATATAGACAGACAGGCATATAGACAGACAGACAGACAGACAGACAGACAGACAGACAGACAGACAGACAGACAGACAGACAGACAGACAGACAGACAGACAGACAGACAGACAGACAGACAGACAGACAGACAGACAGACAGACAGACAGACAGACAGACAGACAGACAGACAGACAGACAGACAGACAGACAGACAGACAGACAGACAGACAGACAGACAGACAGACAGACAGACAGACATACAGACAGACAGACAGACATACAGACAGACAGACAGACAGACAGACATACATACAGACAGACAGACATACATACAGACATACATACATACATACATACATACATACATCCAAACATACATACATACATACATACATACAGACAGACAGACAGACAGACAGACAGACAGACAGACATACAAGACATACAGTACATACAGACAGACAGACAGACAGACAGACAGACATACAGACAGACAGACAGACATACAGACAGACAGGACAGACAGGACAGACAGGACATACAGACAGACAGACAGACAGACAGACAGACAGACAGACAGACAGACAGACAGACAGACAGACAGACAGACAGACAGACAGACAGACAGACAGACAGACAGACAGACAGACAGACAGACAGACAGACAGACAGACAGACAGACAGACAGACAGACAGACAGACAGACAGACAGACAGACAGACAGACAGACAGACAGACAGACAGACAGACAGACAGACAGACAGACAGACAGACAGACAGACAGACAGACAGACAGACAGACAGACAGACAGACAGACAGACAGACAGACAGACAGACAGACAGACAGACAGACAGACAGACAGACAGACAGACAGACAGACAGACAGACAGACAGACATGCACATACTATAGGCGTGACGACATTTACGGTAAACAAGAAAACCGAATCAATATGTTGCAAGTTCATTTATTTTTGCCGAAATACAGCGTGTGCATTGCATACATTGCTACATACCACATCGGCACGTCATGTAAAACACAAAAGTTAAAAATATACCATTAGGTGTAAGGAGCCTGATCTCACTTGTTCAAACGACACAAAATGCTTGCGAAAATACGTAATCATGTAAAACAGTTAAAGAATATGTGATAAAGAACATATTAATAGCTTTTTATTTTATTGTACAGCGCTTTGAGCATATTTGGATATTGCGCTTTATAAATAATAATAACAATAATAATTATTATTATATTATGTGCAGTTCAAGTACATACAAGGCATTTATAAACAGTGCATTTATGAACAGTGAAGGTTAAATAAAATGGTACGACAGTAACTTTCTTAACTCAGTGTTAACCTATATAAAACAACTAACTATTTTGAGCTGTTACACATACAAGTATCACATGCAACAGTGTAGGCGTATATATATAAATATATATATATATATATATATATATATATATATATATATATATATATATATATATATATATATATATAGTATTAGTGTCACCGAGAAAACAATACAAATTAAACATTAAATTCCCACAATAAAGCTTTGGTCTTAGACAGTAATCATAATAAGGTATATAGCAATATATCGTACACTAAAAAGAATTATGAGCAATTGACGAGTTACTGCTAAGTTATTTTGGAAAAGAAACTATAGCATATATATATATATATATATATATATATATATATATATATATATATATATATATATATATATACTTATACTTAATACAGGTAATAATAAATAGTTAATGTCGTATTACCGTTATACGCACATTAATAAATATATAAATTATTATATATATGATAAATATTTAAACATGCATAATAGAGTATGTCAATTGCATGTACTTCCAACAGTGCCCACAACTCCATGTCCAATAAGTTACAACTCACATAGTAAAACATGAAACATGTCTCTTTGGTCAGTATATCAAATTGCTGCTGCCACAAGCAGTAAGACAGTAAAGTCTACACAAGTCCGGCTTTTGCGATAACGGAGAAAAACGCCCGACTCTCTGTGACCAGTTTCTGCAGTGAGTTGAACGCGACGAACGCCTCCATGTCCCCGATGTACTGATTAGACGGAGTCTTATATTCGATCTGCTTCATTCGCTGGATGGCGCTGGCGTCGAGGCTGAGACCACGTGATGTCAGGATCTGTTGGAGGGAGCAGGCAATCGGCATGATGACGTTCCCTTGTAGCTCTGCCACCTCCTTGTCGTACGTCGTCTCCCTGAAGGGCAGCTGGCGGGGATTGTCTCCCGCCCAGTATCGCTCGTAGCGACGCACGTGATCAACATAGACGATGTGCGTCATCAGTGACGTCATCAGTTGCCGCAAGGTGGAGTCCACCTGAGTAGAATATAACCGAGACATAAATAAAAATAAATCAATTCAAGTGGAATAAAAAGCCGCATGCATCCGCGTATAATCATTGACGTTAAATTCTTGTTAACATGACTTGTTTTTCTTCGATTTGCGTAAGAGACGCCATGTTATTGACGAAGAATTGCAGTAAATATTTTGCCAGTTCAAATACATCAACGTTATATAACACACTGGGCGTTCTAAACTAAGCAATCCACGTGTCCGTGTTACTGGGTTTCAGTTCACGACATACCTTGAGAGCTGGTTGCGTGCACGTTTACAAGAGAGTAGATCTGTTTTTACTTTAATGTTCGAAGTAAAACTTTTTTAGATGTGCTACATTCAGATTCCTTTGTTTAGACCGTATAACTATTACAAAATAGACACACCAACGAAAATAAATGGTCAGGAAGACTCCCATTAAGACATAGATTATGTCGCTAACATGGGAGACACCGGTATTTTAGTCACTTGAAAATAATACTATGTAAATAATTAAGAATACAAACAAGTATAATAATAATGATAATCATCATAACAATAATAATATTAATAATAATAAGGAGAAGAAGAAGAAGAGCGATTAAGTGACTTTAGGGCCTACCTTTGTCTTGACGCTACTGTCAGTGTCAAACGTCGGTTGCAGGTCCGGCATTGCGATAGGGAACGCGCTCTGCAGCATTCGGACCACGAAGTCGTTACGTATTCGCTGCGACACCTAGCGGAACAACACAAATTGATGAGGTTTATATTCTTTCTTTTACTATGCGATACCTACTCTGATGAATGGATTAGTTAAATGGAAACGTCGTTTTATGTTTACATATGTTTGCCCTTTATGTTTTCAGGACGCATTTGTATTATGCTTGTTTACCATTGGTTTTGTAATGTCGCAACAGCAATTTCTCTAAACACACAAGAGCGCGTCGTCATGGAAAGTGGCGGCGATTTTGCATTTATACTATATTGTATCAAGTGCAATAGAGCGAACAGGAATACGACGAAACGAAAGTAGTGTATACTTACGTAGGTTTGTTTGATGTCGGCGACGCGATGTAGGGCTCGCGTCAAGAGACGAGAGACGTGCTCCGCCTTCACGGTCGACTGGACTGTCACTGCCGTCGGCCGCTCGACGACAGCAGAACCTCCGCACGGATGTTCAACGTCCACTCCTGACGCGTCTTCGCCTCTGACTCCGCCGCTTCCGGTCGTGGCAACAAGGGCTGCCGGAAATACAAAAGGCTATACAACACCCATTGTGTTATGCACAAGTAAGATCTCTGAAGAAATTATATATGCTGAGTTTCTGTGACAACATTAAATAGGCATAGTTGACTTGGTAGAAAGCTTTCATCCAAAGTGGTGCCAATAAAGTCTTCTGATCGCTTGTAAAGTAATTGACGATATCTTTCGATGACAACGATGTAAATGCACCCAGAAGCACGTTAACTATAATATTAGAAACAATGTGCCACACTCACCTACTGCAAACACCATCATGTAGCGATACATTGTGAAGAAATGCGAAGTAAATACGACTCAAATGCAATGTTCTGTGCACTTCTGAAATGTAGACTGACTAGTGGTATCTGGTGGTGTTGTATTTATACTCTCACAAGGTGCCCTCATATATACACACGAACATTGTGGGAAAACCGGGGTAACTTAGGGATGTATCAAAATAAATTATTTCCCTTTTATGACATAGTTTCATATCCGCCAAGAGCGACCAGTGAGAATGTTTCTAATGAGGTCATTCTCCCCTAAACCACTGAAGCGTGACGCGTCGGCGTTATGCGGGTTAGTCGTGACAGCGACCGCTTTCACATCCGTTAAGTTACACGAAACTTCAATTACACTTTTAAAACATTATTTTGGATAACGTTGTTGGATTATCTAAATGGTTATATATGTCAGTACTTGGTCCAGTGTTGAAAGTATATGGATGCATTTTTGCTTTCATTTTTAAACATCGAGTTCTCACTGAAAGACTAATCGGACACCTTTAGTATACCACAATTCCGGTGTGAAGTTGACTGGTTGTTATTTCCAATCTTTGTAATTTTTCTCAGCTGGTAGGAATGGAAATGTATGTGGATATCTTCAATGCAGTCGACGACGTTGCCTAAGCACAATTGTGAACTTTGTAGCGTCAAACATGACCGGAGAAATTAACTGCAAAGAGAATAAACAAATTAACGAGTTGATGAAAGTGAATTAAGTCCCCAACCCGCATACACATAAAGGATGTGGTGTTCGTTATATCATTTCTGTCAGAATATTGGTTTAATATAATTATACCTAAGCACAATACAGAAACGTAGGAAAGGGGGAAACACGCATATTCCGCATTACAATATATCCAGTCTTTCTTTTGGTTCCGGTGACTGAAAAGAACCCCTAAGTATTACCTTGCTAAGACCAAAATAACTGTATTGAAATAAGCAAATTCATTTAATCTATGGAAACAACATTTAAAACGAAATATATTTACATGCAACCATCTCGTGCTAAAACGAACGTTAAATGTATAGAACATACGTTTTATGTCAACGTTGCTAAGAGATATAATATTGATTTAAATTTAACATTTGCTAATTTAGAGTAAAAAATTTCATGCCGATATTTTACTCAGAATATTTTTTCTCAAAGTAGTATATCTATTCTCATAAAGTACCTTCCTTCCCGACGGTTACATATGAGAGGTAAAATAGTCTAACTTGGACACATCTATTCGACCCAGTCACTTCTTTCAAGGTGTCGGCGTTAGGGCTAAATTTTCAAATGTTTTCACAGGAAAGCGAGGGGTAATTAGTATAATAAGTACGTTTGCTAAATGTGCGTGTGCGTGTGCGTGTGCGTGTGCGTGTGCGTGTGCGTGTGCGTGTGCGTGTGCGTGTGCGTGTGCGTGTGCGTGTGCGTGTGCGTGTGCGTGTGCGTGTGCGTGTGCGTGTGCGTGTGCGTGTGCGTGTGCGTGTGCGTGTGCGTGTGCGTGTGCGTGTGCGTGTGCGTGTGCGTGTGCGTGTGCGTGTGCGTGTGCGTGTGCGTGTGCGTGTGCGTGTGCGTGTGCGTGTGCGTGTGCGTGTGCGTGTGCGTGTGCGTGTGCGTGTGCGTGTGCGTGTGCGTGTGCGTGTGCGTGTGCGTGTGCGTGTGCGTGTGCGTGTGCGTGTGCGTGTGCGTGTGCGTGTGCGTGTGCGTGTGCGTGTGCGTGTGCGTGTGCGTGTGCGTGTGCGTGTGCGTGTGCGTGTGCGTGTGCGTGTGCGTGTGCGTGTGCGTGTGCGTGTGCGTGTGCGTGTGCGTGTGCGTGTGCGTGTGCGTGTGCGTGTGCGTGTGCGTGTGCGTGTGCGTGTGCGTGTGCGTGTGCGTGTGCGTGTGCGTGTGCGTGTGCGTGTGCGTGTGCGTGTGCGTGTGCGTGTGCGTGTGCGTGTGCGTGTGCGTGTGCGTGTGCGTGTGCGTGTGCGTGTGCGTGTGCGTGTGCGTGTGCGTGTGCGTGTGCGTGTGCGTGTGCGTGTGCGTGTGCGTGTGCGTGTGCGTGTGCGTGTGCGTGTGCGTGTGCGTGTGCGTGTGCGTGTGCGTGTGCGTGTGCGTGTGCGTGTGCGTGTGCGTGTGCGTGTGCGTGTGCGTGTGCGTGTGCGTGTGCGTGTGCGTGTGCGTGTGCGTGTGCGTGTGCGTGTGCGTGTGCGTGTGCGTGTGCGTGTGCGTGTGCGTGTGCGTGTGCGTGTGCGTGTGCGTGTGCGTGTGCGTGTGCGTGTGCGTGTGCGTGTGCGTGTGCGTGTGCGTGTGCGTGTGCGTGTGCGTGTGCGTGTGCGTGTGCGTGTGCGTGTGCGTGTGCGTGTGCGTGTGCGTGTGCGTGTGCGTGTGCGTGTGCGTGTGCGTGTGCGTGTGCGTGTGCGTGTGCGTGTGCGTGTGCGTGTGCGTGTGCGTGTGCGTGTGCGTGTGCGTGTGCGTGTGCGTGTGCGTGTGCGTGTGCGTGTGCGTGTGCGTGTGCGTGTGCGTGTGCGTGTGCGTGTGCGTGTGCGTGTGCGTGTGCGTGTGCGTGTGCGTGTGCGTGTGCGTGTGCGTGTGCGTGTGCGTGTGCGTGTGCGTGTGCGTGTGCGTGTGCGTGTGCGTGTGCGTGTGCGTGTGCGTGTGCGTGTGCGTGTGCGTGTGCGTGTGCGTGTGCGTGTGCGTGTGCGTGTGCGTGTGCGTGTGCATACATGCAAGTGTGTCTATGTGTGTATTGGAAACGATTGTGTGCGTGACAACACCTATTTAAGGAGGAAAGGACATGGCCTAAGAAAAGGTTGCACTCTCGTACAAGGATGAACATAATATACTGCGGAATTTGCATAGTTCCCCATTCGTGCATCCTGCTTAGAGGTAAGGTACATTATGAAAGTAACTGTCAGTTGAAGGGAACATCACACATCCGGTAGACGTACGAGGACGTAGGAACTTAGTCGCTTTCAAGAACTCATTAATGTGTTTCCGGGTCATTTCGTCCTATTTGACGTTAATTACCCCGGTCGTACTTGACGTTATAATGTTTTAAATTACGCCTAGGAGGCGTAGTCACTTAAGTTGAAGATATCAGCATCAATTTATTTCCGTTCTTAACAGCAGAGAAAGAGCACTGAGATTTGAACTCATGACTCGCTCGAACGATTTTCCACTGAACTTCCCAACGGAAGTGTGGGAGATTAAATATGCCCGGTTAGTCTTTCAGAGTAAACTCTAAGTTTGCAAAACGACACCAAAGATGCAATCGCACAATTTAAACACAAAACTACTGTGTGATCGAATAACTACCTACATAACTATTTCTACTGTCCATACAATACTATGCAGAATACAGATTAAAAAGTAAAAGTGAAGTTTCATGTCACTTAACGGATGTGGAAGTAATCGCCGTCACGATTAACCCGCGCTACGCCAACGCGTCACACTTCAGTGGTTTTGGGGTAATTACCCCATTGGAAATTCTCCAATTGGTTGCTTCTGGTAGATACGAAAATGTAATGAAAAGGAGTTTGTGTAGTTTTTGTCTTCCCAAGTTTCCCGGTTTCTGCAATAGTTATGCATATGTCCGGTATCGCTTTACCAGAGTATATATACGACAGCACCTTTCGAGTTGTCAGTCAACATTTCAGAAGTGGAGAGAATATTGCATTTCATTCGAATTGTCTCCTCATTTCTTCACGATGTGTCACTTCATGGTATTGTGTGCAGTAGGTGAGTCTGGAAGATGGTTTATCAAAGTTATGCTTTTCCAGTTACCGTTGCCGATTTGTTTTCTGACGAAAACGCGTTGAAATATACCACTCAATTAATATACACTTCTTTTAACTGTATGGATGGTTTAATTTACGCGTATTCAGATTTCATGTTGGATGGCAGCTTACCACCAGGTCGACACTCACACAACCATATTTATATATTTTCATCATTGAAACATTGTCTGTATACTTTCTTTAAGGTTTTTTCTTGTCGTTAACGGATAAATTCCAGTTTTACAAAGACGTTTGTGTGTCCAACAGCCCTTGTTGCCACGGCCGGCAGCGGCGGAGTCAGAGGCGAAGACGCGTCAGGAGTGGACGTTGAACATCCGTGCGGAGGTTCTGCTGTCGTCGAGCGGCCGACGGCAGTGACAGTGCAGTCGACGGTGAAGGCGGAGCACGTCTCTCGTCTCTTGAAGCGAGCCCTACATCGCGTCGCCGACATCAAACAGACATATGTGAGTACGCGATTCACACTGGTTTCCATTTGTGCTACGCCTGTTCGCTTCGCTCCACTTCATACAATACCGTATCAACGTAAAATCGCCGCCACTTTCCACGATGACGCACACTTGTGTCTAGAGAAATTTCTACAGCGACAATACTAATGTTGCATACATGTAGCATGTTACTAGGAAAACGAATATAACATGAATGCTTCGAGAACACCAAACATGCATACACTTAAAACGATGTTTGCATTTAACTAATCCATTAATCATACTACGTGTCGCATAGTTAGAAAAAATAACATCAATCTCATAAATTTGTGTTGTTCCGCTAGGTGTCGCAGCGAATACGTAACGACTTCGTGGTCCGAATGCTGCAGAGCGCGTTCCCTATCGCAATGCCGGACCTGCAACCGACGTTTGACGCTGACAGGAGCGTGAAGACAAAGGTAGGCCCTAAAGTCACTTGTTCGCTCTTCTTCTTCGCCTTGTAATAATTAATATTATTGTTGTTATTATTATTATTAACGTTATTTGGTATTATAGTTGTTATTATTTTCAAGTGCCAAGCTAAAATAACGGTGTCTCTTATTGTAGTAATATACTCTGTCTTATTGGGAGTCCGTGATCATTTCTTTTCGTTGATGTGTTTTTTCTTAGCTACACGGTGTCTATATATATATATATATATATATATATATATATATATATATATATATATATATATATATATATATATATATATATATATATATATATATATATATATATGAAACTGAATGTAGCACATCTAAAATACGTTTTCTTTGAATATCAAAGTCAACACAAATCTACTTTCTCGTAACCGTGCACGCTCTCTGGGTATAGGGTGAACTGAAACCAGTCACACGGACAACGTGGATGGCTGACCTTAGACCGCTCAGTGTGTTATGTAACTTTGATCCACTGGAACTGGCAAAACATTTCATACGCACTCTAGCTCTTCGTAAATAACATGGCGTTTCTTACGCAAATCGAAGTAAAATAAGTCACGTTAACAAGAATGTTAACGTCAATGATTATACGCGGATGCATGCGGTGTTTTTTTCTCAACTGGATCAATTTATGTTTATTTAACTCTTGGTAATATTCTACTCAGGTGGACGCCACCTTGCGGCAACTGATGACGTCACTGATGACGCACATCGTCTATGTTGATCACGTGCGTCGCTACGAGCGATACTGGGCGGGAGACAATCCCCGCCAGCTGCCCTTCAGGGAGACGACGTACGAAAAGGAGGTGGCAGAGCTACAAGGGAACGTCATCATGCCGATCGCCTGCTCCCTCCAACAGATCCTGACGTCACGTGGTCTCAGCCTCGACGCCAGCGCCATCCAGCGACTGAAGCAGATCGAATACAAGATTCCGTCTAATCAGTACATCGGGGACATGGAGGCGTTCGTCGCGTTCAACTCACTGCAGAAACTGGTCACAGAGAGTCGGGCGTTCTTCTCCGCTCTCGCAAAAGCCGGACTTGTGTAGACTTTACTGTCTTACTGCTTGTGGCAGCAGCAATTGGATATACTGACTAAAGAGACATGTTTCATGGGTTATTATGTGAGTTGTAACTTATTGGAAATGGTGTTGTGGACACGGCAGGAAGTACATGCAATTGATATGCTATGTTCTATGTAGAAAGATACATTTATTATTTTATTGATTAATACTTGTGAACAAATAGTAACGACATAAGTTTACATAGAACTATCCTAGTTTTAGTTTAACAGTAATGCATTGTTGTATCATTAATTATTTATTATTATTTATATTTTATAACATACACCCTGTTAATATATACACAGTGTATTATATATATATATATATATATATATATATATATATATATATATATTGGTAATAATTTTTAGCACCGCAGTATTAAGTCATGATATATTTAAGTTATATATGTTTCACTGAGTTAGAAAATCACTTACAGTTCATTGAAATATATATATATATATAATATATATATATATATATATATATATATATATATATATATATACATTATATATTATATATTACACATATATATATATAATATGTTATATGAAAAATATGCATATATACATATTTCAATGTAACTAATTATACATATATATATGTATGTATATATATATATATATATAAATATATATATATATATATATATATATATATATATATATATATATATAATTTTGGTTAATTGTATTGCTGGGATTTAGAAGTATTTGAATATTGTACAAAACGTGTAGTTAAATGTACTATTCGTAATTTTGTTCATAGCTTAGCATTAGTTTATGGACTATGTTAGAAGATGATAGGGATGGGTAATTATGACGACTATTGTAATATGATATATATATATATATATCATATTACATATCAATATATATATATATATAAATATATATATTGATATCTTTGGATGTTTTATATTTATTGTATTTTATGTATACATATGAAGTTTGTTCTGAAATAAATTGTATTATTACTATTATTATCATTATTGTTATTACAAACACATATTCGCTACATTTGTTACTTAATGTCGTTGACACATTTGATGAAATGACGATATGGGGATATTAGGCTAATTTTAAAGGATATGCCACAATAAAGGGAGTTTATTTTCGTAATCACGAATGTCAATAATGCACCGACCAAAAATAGGCTATGTGCATAATTATGCCAGTGGCGTTTACACACGATTCTCACGGCTTATATGCTTGCGAACATAATTATCAACACTAGACGTCAATGTGACGTATGTTTTCCTAATTTCGCTGTCGAAGATATCTTATCTAGATTATTTGACTGATTGGTTGGCTACAGCAAATCTTATAGCCACTAATAAGGTCGTCAAACGTTTAAACAGCCACTAGTCCGGTGAAAAAGTGTCAGGTTTCTTGACTGAATAGCGTCTTTCACAAAGCGAACAGTATCCCAACATGCCGCCATATTCAATTAATGGCGGCCATACGTTACACCAGTGGTTTCATGACAGGTCAACCGTGAAAGAAACGGCGTATTGAAAGTTGTTGGGCAGAGTTTATCTGGGCTATTAGATATAGGCTTACATGCGGGTGCTTTAAAGGCAAGGTTGTTGTTAAGAGCAAGGACCCGGGAAATTTACCCACTACGAAGGCACACGTACCCAGCTATATTGTAGATGACGGCAAATGCTTATTATAACCGGCGTCGTTTAATGACGGCCCGATTTTGTGTTAAAAACTAGTGTTCGTAAATCTTTTGCGCAGATAACACCCAATTTATGACTATTTGCAAGATATAAGTAGCAAAAAAGTACTTAAGG
>CBDHHR010000690.1:22500-25000 GCA_965263245.1 Metamycoplasmataceae bacterium
TTGGATGGCAGCTTACCACCAGGTCGACACTCACACAACCATATTTATATAATTTCATCATTGAAACATTGTCTGTATAGTTTCTTCAAGGTTTTTTCTTGTCGTTAACGGATTAAATTCCAGTTTTACAAAGACGTTTGTGTGTCCAACAGCCCTTGTTGCCACGGCCGGCAGCGGCGGAGTCAGAGGCGAAGACGCGTCAGGAGTGGAAGTTGAACATCCGTGCGGAGGTTCTGCTGTCGTCGAGCGGCCGACGACAGTGACAGTGCAGTCGACGGTGAAGGCGGAGCACGTCTCTCTTCTCTTGACGCGAGCCCTACATCGCGTCGCCGACATCAAACAGACATATGTGAGTACGCGATTCACACTGGTTTCCATTTGTGCTACGCCTGTTCGCTTCGCTCCACTTCATACAATACCGTATCAACGTAAAATCGCCGCCACTTTCCACGATGACGCACACTTGTGTCTAGAGAAATTTCTACAGCGACAATACTAATGTTGCATACATGTAGCATGTTACTAGGAAAACGAATATAACATGAATGCTTCGAGAACACCAAACATGCATACACTTAAAACGATGTTTGCATTTAACTAATCCATTAATCATACTACGTGTCGCATAGTTAGAAAAAATAACATCAATCTCATAAATTTATGTTGTTCCGCTAGGTGTCGCAGCGAATACGTAACGACTTCGTGGCCCGAATGCTGCAGAGCGCGTTCCCTATCGCAATGCCGGACCTGCAACCGACGTTTGACGCTGACAGGAGCGTGAAGACAAAAGTAGGCCCTAAAGTCACTTGTTCGCTCTTCTTCTTCGCCTTGTAATAATTAATATTATTGTTGTTATTATTATTATTAACGTTATTTGGTATTATAGTTGTTATTATTTTCAAGTGCCAAGCTAAAATAACGGTGTCTCTTATTGTAGTAATATACTCTGTCTTATTGGGAGTCCGTGATCATTTCTTTTCGTTGATGTGTTTTTTCTTAGCTACACGGTGTCTATATATATATATATATATATATATATATATATATATATATATATATATATATATATATATATATATATATATATATATATATATATATATATATATATATATATATATATATATATATATATATATATATATATGAAACTGAATGTAGCACATCTAAAATACGTTTTCTTTGAATATCAAAGTCAACACAAATCTACTTTCTCGTAACCGTGCACGCTCTCTGGGTATAGGGTGAACTGAAACCAGTCACACGGACAACGTGGATGGCTGACCTTAGACCGCTCAGTGTGTTATCTAACTTTGATCCACTGGAACTGGCAAAACATTTCATTGTCAATGATTATACGCGGATGCATGCGGTGTTTTTTTCTCAACTGGATCAATTTATGTTTATTTAACTCTTGGTAATATTCTACTCAGGTGGACGCCACCTTGCGCCAACTGATGACGTCACTGATGACGCACATCGTCTATGTTGATCACGTGCGTCGCTACGAGCGATACTGGGCGGGAGACAATCCCCGCCAGCTGCCCTTCAGGGAGACGACGTACGAAAAGGAGGTGGCAGAGCTACAAGGGAACGTCATCATGCCGATCGCCTGCTCCCTCCAACAGATCCTGACGTCACGTGGTCTCAGCCTCGACGCCAGCGCCATCCAGCGACTGAAGCAGATCGAATACAAGACTCCGTCGAATCAGTACATCGGTGACATGGAGGCGTTCGTCGCGTTCAACTCACTGCAGAAACTGGTCACAGAGAGTCGGGCGTTCTTCTCCGCTCTCGCAAAAGCCGGACTTGTGTAGACTTTACTGTCTTACTACTTGGGGCAGCAGCAATTTGATATTCTCACCAAAGAGACATGTTTCATGAGTTATTATGTGAGTTGTAACGTATTGGAAATGGTGTTGTGGACACGGCAGGAAGTACATGCAATTGACATGCTATGTTCTATGTAGAAAGATACATTTATTATTTTATTGATTAATACTTGTGAACAAATATTAACGACATAAGTTTACATAGAACTATCCTAGTTTGAGTACTAGGATAGTACAGTAATGCATTGTTGTATAATTAACTATTTATTATTATTATTTATATTTTATAACATACACCCTGTTAATATATACACGGTGTATCATATATATATATATATATATATATATATATATATATATATATATATATATATATATATATATATATATACATATATATATATATATATATATATATATATATTATATTATATATATATTGATAATAATTTTTAGCACCGCAGCGCAGTATTAAGTCATGATAATTATATTTAAGTTTCATATGTTTCACTGAGTTAGAAAATCACTTACAGTTCATTGAAATATATATGTATATATAAATATATATATATATATATATATATATATATATATATATATATATATATATTATATATATATATTATATTATATATATATATATATATAAATTATATATTACATATATA
>CBDHHR010000690.1:30000-31956 GCA_965263245.1 Metamycoplasmataceae bacterium
ATAATGTTGTAAATTACGCCTAGGAGGCGTAGTCACTTAAGTTGAAGATATCAGCATACATTTCCGTTCTTAACAGCAGAGAAAGAGCACTGAGATTTGAACTCATGACTCGCTCGAACGATTTTCCACTGAACTTCCCAACGGAAGTGTGGGAGATTAAATATGCCCGGTTAGTCTTTCAGAGTAAACTCTAAGTTTGCAAAACGACACCAAAGATGCAATCGCACAATTTAAACACAAAACTACTGTGTGATCGAATAACTACCTACATAACTATTTCTACTGTCCATACAATACTATGCAGAATACAGATTAAAAAGTAAAAGTGAAGTTTCATGTCACTTAACGGATGTGGAAGTAATCGCCGTCACGATTAACCCGCGCTACGCCAACGCGTCACACTTCAGTGGTTTTGGGGTAATTACCCCATTGGAAATTCTCCAATTGGTTGCTTCTGGTAGATACGAAAATATAATGAAAAGGAGTTTGTGTAGTTTTTGTCTTCCCAAGTTTCCCGGTTTCTGCAATAGTTATGCATATGTCCGGTATCGCTTTACCAGAGTATATATACGACAGCACCTTTCGAGTTGTCAGTCAACATTTCAGAAGTGGAGAGAATATTGCATTTCATTCGAATTGTCTCCTCATTTCTTCACGATGTGTCACTTCATGGTATTGTGTGCAGTAGGTGAGTCTGGAAGATGGTTTATCAAAGTTATGTTTTTCCAGTTACCGTTGCCGATTTGTTTTCTGACGAAAACGCGTTGAAATATACCACTCAATTAATATACACTTCTTTTAACTGTTTGGATGGTTTAATTTACGCGTATTCAGATTTCATGTTGGATGGCAGCTTACCACCAGGTCGACACTCACACAACCATATTTATATAATTTCATCATTGAAACATTGTCTGTATAGTTTCTTCAAGGTTTTTTCTTGTCGTTAACGGATTAAATTCCAGTTTTACAAAGACGTTTGTGTGTCCAACAGCCCTTGTTGCCACGGCCGGCAGCGGCGGAGTCAGAGGCGAAGACGCGTCAGGAGTGGACGTTGAACATCCGTGCGGAGGTTCTGCTGTCGTCGAGCGGCCGACGGCAGTGACAGTGCAGTCGACGGTGAAGGCGGAGCACGTCTCTCGTCTCTTGACGCGAGCCCTACATCGCGTCGCCGACATCAAACAGACATATGTGAGTACGCGATTCACACTGGTTTCCATTTGTGCTACGCCTGTTCGCTTCGCTCCACTTCATACAATACCGTATCAACGAAATTTCTACAGCGACAATACTAGTGTTGCATACCTGTGGCATGTTACTAGGAAAACGAATATAACATGAATGCTTCGAGAACACTAAACATGCATAAACTTAAAACGATGTTTGCATTTAACTAATCCATTAATCATACTACGTGTCGCATAGTTAGAAAAAATAACATCAATCTCATAAATTTGTGTTGTTCCGCTAGGTGTCGCAGCGACTACGTAACGACTTCGTGGTCCGAATGCTGCAGAGCGCGTTCCCTATCGCAATGCCGGACCTGCAACCGACGTTTGACGCTGACAGTAGCGTGAAGACAAAGGTAGGCCCTAAAGTCACTTGTTCGCTCTTCTTCTTCGCCTTGTAATAATTAATATTATTGTTATTATTATTATTATTATTATTATTAACGTTATTTGGTATTATAGTTGTTATTATTTTCAAGTGCCAAGCTAAAATAACGGTGTCTCTTATTGTAGTAATATACTCTGTCTTATTGGGAGTCCGTGATCATTTCTTTTCGTTGATGTGTTTTTTCTTAGCTACACGGTGTCTATATATATATATATATATATATATATATATATATATATATATATATATATATATATATATATATATATATATATATATATGAAACTGAATGTAGCACATCTAAAATACGTTTTCTTTGAATATCAAAGTCAAAACAAA
>CBDHHR010000691.1:0-14125 GCA_965263245.1 Metamycoplasmataceae bacterium
ACAGGCTGGAAGGCAATGTGGGGTTGTTTCTTGCGAACATTAGGGTCATTATCCGACGAAGAACATAACTACTTGGGGTAGTACTCGTTGACTGGAATCGAAATGATTTGGCGGTCGGTTAGGTAAACGACCTTGTGGCTGTGATTGACACTGAGTTTGACAACCAGGCTAATGCCACTGGACAGCGAGGTTAGGCGGTTGTAGTTTTTTCATAGTAACGTCAGAAAGTAAAAAATCGCTCGGGACCGATTTTGCGGAGGACATGAAAGGAAATGTTCTAGCGATATTCGTTTATATAGCTGCGAATTTTCGAATCGAATCAAATAGCGGAAAAACTTTCGAATATTCCAAATTTCGAATACACAATCGCATATTCGTCCCATCCTTAATGCGTGCGTGGATTGGTCCGCGTCAACTCGCAGTTTCCACTTCCTTCTCCACCGTCCGCCCCGTGTGTCGTTTGGCTGACTTTGTCGCAGTCTGCCGTTCACGGTCCAGCCGTCGTCAAGTCTTCATCATAGCACGTCCATTACCACGGGAAGGTCACGCTTTACGAACTCCATTCTAACAACGGTCTCCTGGTGTGAGCCCCTTTCCACCTCATGTTCCCGCTAAACCTTAGCGGGAACATACATACTGAGAACGCTACGACGAAATATGAACATGTAAAGCTAAAAATGTGCATGTTCGGATTAACCCCACAAGTAGGACAACATTAGAAGGTCACACCTATGCGCAGACCTAGATATAGTCCATGCCTCCCAAAGATCAGCGGGGAAGGCGCCAAAAGAAAATTACTTCCGGTGTCATTGGCGTGCGCGTATATGTGCGTGCGTGCGCGTGCATGTGTGTACTATGGGCTTTACATGAAATAAATGTATTCGTATTGGTAAAACCGCAGCGATGGTTCGTATGAATGCAAGCACTGACCATAAGGATACTAATTTCAACTGCTAGATACGCTACATAAGTCGTCTGTTCACTTGGACATATCGGTTATCTCAGAGAAGAATAGTTTAGATACAAACAGATAACTCGTTCAGAATTCGACCTTGCTTATCAATGCCAATGACAAGATAATTGGCGAAAGAGTGATGAGCAGTGACCTTAAATGAGACAAGTGTAGAAAGGTTAATTTAGTAGAAAGTTGATACTCTTAGTAATTATAAGGTAGTAGCGTATAGTAGCGCAGTGGTCAACACTTCAAACCCTCCACTAAGAGAACCCAGGTCTGAATATTGTACTGTGTCCAATCTTTGGCACGTTTATTCACTCTATATTGCTCTAGGTCCCTCAGCTGTATGAATGAGCTATAGACAGTGGTGGATGTATGTACACGCATATTTGTCATGCATCAACTGCAGCGTGGCTGAATGCTTGCCAGAGAAGTTGAGATTATATTCGATTGAACAGGTCTGCCAGGGAGTAAAGTGTAAAGCGCTTTGAGCAGTCCTGGGGATTTGACACCGCGCTATGTAAGACTTATTATTTTTCTTTTGCTTGCGACTAAGACTTGTAGGAAGCAAACTCAGATGCGTATTAGAGCGAAAGAATTGGTCGATTAAAAAAAGTATAACCTGTGTTAAAGTTACCAAAATATTAATGGGTAATAGACCTACGTCAGAGAGGTGTGGAGGACTCACAAATGTTATAAATGTAGGTCTTTTAAATTACACTCTCATTGTGCAACGTTGAGCACCGCTAGCGCCAAATACACCGGTCTACTGGTTCATTCGAGTAGGTACCGAGAATGCGGCGTTGGATAGATTAACTTAAACCACGTCAATCATTTCACAACTGCCCTCCCCTGCCCTAATAATCGTTTCGCCCTAGTTATTGGTAGATTCCATTGCACAGCGGAGGTGAAGCGGTATTTGTGATTGTATTCATCGACATAAGTAAACAAACTTGGTACTTGAGCTAATTAAGATTATTGTCCGGCATGCAACGGTCAGTGCAGTGTATATAACCAGGCGAACGATCAGGTTAGCGCACATAACCGGGCCACTGGTCAATCGACTGTGACGGACGCTTCGCCTGACGCTAGGCTCTACTTCACAGAAGACATATGTAAGTGAACAAAATGATTTTTGCTCTGTGTTTTGTCAGTGTGTCTGTGTGTCTGTGTGTCTGTGTGTCTGTGTGTCTGTGTGTCTGTGTGTCTGTGTGTCTGTGTGTCTGTGTGTCTGTGTGTCTGTGTGTCTGTGTTTCTGTGTGTCTGCGTGTCTGCGTGTCTGCGTGTCTGCGTGTCTGCGTGTCTGCGTGTCTGCGTGTCTGCGTGTCTGCGTGTCTGCGTGTCTGCGTGTCTGCGTGTATGCGTGTCTGCGTGTCTGCGTGTCTGCGTGTCTGCGTGTCTGTGTGTAAGCGAGTCTGCGTGTCTGCGTGTCTGCGTGTCTGCGTGTCTGCGTGTCTGTGTTTCTGTGTGCCTGTGTGCCTGTGTGCCTGTGCGCCTGTGTGCCTGTGTGCCTGTGCGTCTGTGCGCCTGTGCGCCTGTGCGCCTGCGCGCCTGCGCGCCTGCGCGCCTGCGCGCCTGCGCGTCTGCGCGTCTGCGCGTCTGCGCGTCTGCGCGTCTGCGCGTCTGCGCGTCTGCGCGCCTGCGCGCCTGCGCGCCTGCGTGCATGCGTGCCCGCGTGCCCGCGTGCCCGCGTGCCCGCGTGCCCGCGTGCCCGCGTGCATGCGTGCCTGCGTGCCTGTGTGCCTGTGTGCCTGTGTGCCTGTGTGCATGTGTGCCTGTGTGCCTGTGTGCATGTGTGCATGTGTGCATGTGTGCCTGTGCGCCTGTGCGCCTGTGCGCCTGTGCGCCTGTGCGCCTGTGTGCCTGTGTGCCTGTGTGCCTGTGTGCCTGTGTGCCTGTGTGCATGTGTGCATGTGTGCCTGTGTGCCTGTGTGCCTGTGTGCATGTGTGCCTGTGTGCCTGTTGTGTCGGTGTGTCCGTCGGTCTGTCGGTCTATCGGGCCGTATTTCCATCGATTCGTCGGCTGCCCGACGGTCCGCTTGTCCTCCGGTCCGTCGGTCCGTCGGTCCGTCGGTCCGTCGGTCCGTCGGTCCGTCGGTCCGTCGGTCCGTCGGTCCGTCGGTCCGTCGGTCCGTCGGTCCGTCGGTCCGTCGGTCCGTCGGTCCGTCGGTCCGTCGGTCCATCTCTGTCGGTCCGTCTCTGTCGGTCCGTCTCTGTCGGTCCGTCTCTGTCGGTCCGTCTCTGTCGGTCCGTCTCTGTCGGTCCGTCTCTGTCGATCCGTCGGTCCGTCTCTGTCGGTCCGTCGGTCCGTCAGTCCGTCGGTCCGTCGGTCCGTCTCTGTCGGTCCGTCTCTGTCGGTCCGTCGGTCCGTCGGTCCGTCGGTCCGTTGATGCGTCGATCCGTCGGTCCGTCGGTCCGTCGATCCGTCGGTCCGTCGGTCCGTCGATCCGTCGGTACGCCGGTCCGTCGGTCCGTCGGTCTGTCTCTGTCGGTCCGTCGGTCCGTCGGTCCGTCGGTCCGTCGGTCCGTCGGTCCGTCGGTCCGTCGGTCCGTCTCTGTCGGTCCGTCGGTCCGTCTCTGTCGGTCCGTCGGTCCGTCGGTCCGTCGGTCCGTCGGTCCGTCTCTGTCGGTCCGTCGGTCCGTCTCTGTCGGTCCGTCGGTCCGTCGGTCCGTCGGTCCGTCGGTCCGTCGGTCCGTCGGTCCGTCGGTCCGTCGGTCCGTCAGTCCGTCGGTCCGTCGGTCCGTCGGTCCGTCAGTCCGTCGGTCCGTCGGTCCGTCGGTCCTTCGGTCCGTCGGTCCGTCGGTCCGTCAGTCCGTCGGTCCGTCGGTCCGTCGGTCCGTCGGTCCGTCGGTCCGTCGGTCCGTCGGTCCGTCGGTCCGTCGGTCCGTCGGTCCGTCGGTCCGTCGGTCCGTCGGTCCGTCGGTCCGTCGGTCCTTCGGTCCGTCGGTCCGTCGGTCCGTCGGTCCGCCGGTACCTTTTGTAGATTGGCGATATTTTTTTGAAACTTTATGCGTATTTATGCGACAACCTGTACCAATCAGTAAACAATAATTTGTCATGCGTTATGTCAAATGTCCAGGAAAAATGTTTTATATTTTAATTTCTGAAATTGTGTAGTTGCTATTTAGGTTTCACGTTTTATGAGACTTAAGTATCACTTACACAGTTTCAGAATTGCCTAATTATCCTTCCCGTATGATGGATGGATCTGTTCAGTTCTGTGTCACACCTACGCAGGGGCAATAGACAAGGAGCTACCTATTCTTTTTCACAACAAAAACAATTATAGGTAAACAATCTTTTGTGAGGTAAATCAGTTGTTTAGAAAGTAAATATGTCGGCGTAAGATGGAGCCGTAAGATGGAGCCGTAAGATGGAGTCGTAAGGTGGAGTCGTAAGATGGAGTCGTAAGATGGAGTCGTAAGATGGAGTCGTAAGATGGAGTCGTAAGATGGAGTCGTAAGATGGAGTCGTAAGATGGAGTCGTAAGATGGAGTCGTAAGATGGAGCCGTAAGATGGAGCCGTAATATGGAGTCGTAAGATGGAGTCGTAAGATGGAGCCGTAAGATGGAGTCGTAAGATGGAGTCGTAAGATGGAGTCGTAAGATGGAGTCGTAAGATGGAGTCGTAAGATGGAGCCGTAAGATGGAGTCGTAAGATGGAGTCGTAAGATGGAGCCGTAAGATGGAGTCGTAAGATGGAGTCGTAAGATGGAGTCGTAAGATGGAGTCGTAAGATGGAGCCGTAAGATGGAGCCGTAAGATGGAGTCGTAAGATGGAGTCGTAAGATGGAGTCGTAAGATGGAGTCGTAAGATGGAGTCGTAAGATGGAGCCGTAGGGGAGACTTTGGTAAATGGGAGTATATCGCCAACTGGTGGTTGTTGCACGAACATTAAATAAGTATTGCACTTCTGTTCACCCCTCGCCACAAACACACATGACTACTTGTTTATATAGTGCAAATGTTGTGTTTATTAATAAGGGGATGTGTAATGTTTAACTGATGTGGTTGGGAATAAACAAGTTACTTACTTTCTTACTTACTGTGGCCCGCTGGCGCGTCGTCATGGTGACAGGTTTCACGTATTCAAGATCACTGCTAAAGAGCAAAATTTATCTTAAAGTGCAAACTAATCGGATTTAAGAGCTCTTAACATCGTCAGTGAAATGGTCTCCTGATTCTTTGATTTAGGCCGTTTAAATATAATAACCTGGACATATAAACGAACATGAAATGTCTCGTAGACTCCGATGATGTTTGTCGGTAAAACTGGAGGCACCTCTGTTTTAATCAAAGGCTGGAAAATATTACTATATTAGGAATAAAAAACGTAATAATAATAACGATAACCAAAACTCAACAAGGTAACTTGTATTGCGCCTAATTTTTTCGAAACCCCGCTCAAAGGCGCAACTTAGACAGGAAAGAGTTATTCAATGACGGAGTAAATAAACAATATTGCAGTCATCAACGGTGGTACTGCTCCGTCATAGACTGTGGTGGACTAGCCAGGTTGTAGAGGTATGTGTTTAGATGACGGCAAAAATGTGTTTCGACTGTTCTAACATTACACAGAAGCATATTCCAAAGAGTTGGTGCAAGTATAGCAAAATACCTAGTTCCAATGCATTAAAAACGTACCAAATGTAACAAATGCTTCAGGCCACGCGGGTCGACCTTTCTTTGACAAGGACACAGCAGGGCAGTTAGACCAAGTAACGACAGTCACAGGCTGGAAGGCAATGTGGGGTTGTTTCTTGCGAAAATTAGGGTCATTATCCGACGAAGGACACAACTAGTACTCGTTGACTGGAATCGAAATGATTTGGCGGTCGGTTAGGTAAACGACCTTGTGGCTCTGATTGACACTGAGCTTGACAACCAGGCTAATTACACTGGACAACGAGGTGACGATTAGCAGCAAGGTAGTGGAGCTGGGCGTGCGCGCGCGCGCCCATGCACGCACGCACGCACGCACGCACGCACGCACGCACGCACACACACACACACACACACACACACACACACACACACACACACGGCTGATTTCATGATGATTCACACCTACACAAATGACGTATCCAGTGTGTTACAGTCTGCGTACAAACAATTTCACTTCACAGAAACTGCTCTTTAAGAAGTACGTAATGACATTAGCCTTAACATTGATAATGGCAAAGTTATCGCACAGAATCTGCTTGATCTATCTGCCACTTTTGACACCACTGACCACGACATTCTCGTTAGCCGTTTATCAACTTGGCACAGCATAGCTGGCACAGCATTGCGATGGTTTTCTTCATACCAAGCTATTATGATAGAATTTCTCAAATATGCTGCTCACCTCATGTGGTGTTCCTCAGGGTTATGTTTTGGGTTCATTGCTTTTCATTCTCTATACAACGCCACTAAGCTCTGTTATCATAAGTCACAACTTGTATCATCACCTTTATACAGATGACACACAAATCTACATTTCGTAAATCAGCTCAGGGATTGTCTCCAAGACGTCTCCTTTTGGATGAAAAACAGTAGATTAAAGCTTAATGCAGATGAGACCGAATTTCTTATCATTGGCACCGCAACGCAGCGTAGGAAACATGATGGCTTTTTTCCGATACATATTTTGAGTCAGAGTGTCACACCAGACGCATCAGTGTTAAAACTCGGAGTAACGTTTGATGAAAACTTCAATTTCAAACAACATATATCGAAAACATATCGCTGCTGTTTTTACCATATACGCCGTATTCGCCTGTATATCTTACTTTCCGTTGCCAAAACCATTGAAATAGCTCTAACAAGCAGCACATTTGACTAGTGCAATCCCCCTTATCAATACTGCAAGCAAAGATATAGCCAACCTTCAACGTGTCCAAAATTGTTTGGCAAGAATAGTTACTCGTTCTATTCGTTTTCTTCGCTCAGTGCCGCGTCTGAAATTATTGCATTGGCTCCCTGTGCACTATCGTGTTATTTCAAAGAATAGCCTATCAAACCCTCTCGTCCACCACAATCCTCTTTACATTCCTAGGGTGAAAACGACAGCTGGAACCCGAGGTTTCTTCGTTGCCACACCAACTATGTGGAATTCGCTTCCTGCCAATGTTAAATTAGAAGGAAATATAGTGTCAGTCCGCCGCCGACCACTGGCGCATTGTTTACGAGTACGAGTTTGCTTAATCCCTTGGTTTTGTCGCGCCACTGAGCTCGATCTTCGAGGATATTGTCGCATTATAAGTTGTTGTTGTTATTATTATTATTGAAATCATGTGGCGTGTGTTGTTTGTGTCTAATGGTGACAAACTGTGCGTGGTAGCGTTCCTTCTCGAAGTGGCGTCATGCAGAGAACGAGCGATAATGGGATAGAAACGTTTGAAACTACCTGTTTAAATAACTAAACGCAAATGCCTGCTTGATTTCGGCAAATGTAGGCCTATCAATTTTGTTGGGCACCGTTGTATTCATAATTACCAAGACGGTGTTATTTTTATATAAATGGAGAACCAGCATATAATATGAATATTGACTTTGTTAGTAACATAATTTAGAATGCTATTAAAAGTTGTAATCATTCTGTATCTGATACATTATTTGTGAATAATATGATTATTTCTTGATATAAAAAACCGGTCATGTGTCATGTTGATGACACAAATTAATATGATTGTCATTTAAGCTCTGGTAGCTTGTATATATCACTGACCTTTACTAATTTAAGTTCTTTATTAATGCGATTATTCTTGGTTTGTTTCAAACCTTATTAACGTGATTATTCTAACAGCTTTTTCTGAAGTATAAATATCCGTTGCGTTTGAAATCAACAACAACAATACTAAATGTTTAAGTTTATTTAGAATTCCAGCGGAATTCCAGAATTGCAGTCTTTTTATGTAGCTGTCCCAGTTCAAGTTGCTACATTTTATGAAACCTAAAGAGTTAAAGCTATTTACGTATTCAATTACACTTCTATAGTTCCATTTATTAATAGTATATGCTTTTCTATTTTCCTTCGTAGAAATGAAATATCATGGCTTTAATTTCGTCGACGTATTGAGCTAGTTGTTTACGTTAAGCCAGTCGCATATCGTGTTCAGTTGATCGGTTATGGTGTTATTTTTAAGTCGCTTTATCGTTTAAACATATCTACTGTACTTGGGAAGGTTGACTGTTCACTCAGTGCAAAACCACCACCTGGGAACCAAGAGCGTACTTCCGGAGTCCGATGTATGGAGTTCACACTACGTCACAGCAGGCTCAGTGGCGAATTAACCAATTTCGCACTATATTATATAGGCACCTGGACGCCATTTTTAGTTATTATAAAACACGCATTTGTTTTACTTTTATCCAGATGATGGAGACGTTGAGTACAAATTCATGGGTCTTTGAAAGAACAAACCCGATACATTGCAAGTGTTATTAAAAGGTTAACTGAACTATTTAAATAAACGTTAGTCATACGATCTAAAGTAAATTAACTATCACCATTTAAAAGTTAAAAGGTATTCAAAGCAAGTGCCCACCAATTATTTTAATCTAGTTATTATCAACAATATTGTTTCTGTATGCATAGACCTATATGTAAATCCGTGAAGCTGAAATTGTACATGTGATCTGGCGCGCCAATTGAGATGGTTCGTAGGTTTAGACTTGCCAAATACGCCCGAAGGTTGGAGAACTTGGGGCTCCCTATTTCAATGTGGAGTTCTAGCCGCAGAATTGTCATCTGTTTTTATGTTATTAAAGTTTCAAATTCGTAAACATGAACCTGTTCCAACTCTGCCTGCCGACTGTCAGCATGTTGTTGCCTCTGGCCACGTGAGCGAGCGCCCTATTTCTGGGATAATAACTAGACCAGTGACCAGTGACCAGTGACCAGTGACCAGTTTATCAATGCGGGTACGTTGGAAACATTTCGGTTGGGTTTAGGGTAGGATTGAAATGTTGGACATTTGAGATTTGATATACTTTCAGTGTTCATCATTATATCACTAATACTTTTATTAGATTTAACTGCTTATGACTTATATTTTGTCACATTCCTGTGCACAGGATTGTGAAAGATCTCAAAAATATTTAACTTATAGACCAAAGTAACTAGCATTAGCATCGACGTGGTTTTATTTGGGAAAAGTTCTGCTTGATCGCCTATGCAAAGCCGCTGTGGTGGTCCCAGATTCGACCAGTCCAGGATTCGTCTAAACGCATATCGCGCATGCGCGCGCATGCGCAATGATCGCTTTTATCTGTTCTGACGCGCTCTGGCGTAGTGGCAACGGCATACGCCATGCCCTGGCCGAGATTCGACTAAATAACACAACACGTTCGAATGAGTGAAAATTATCACATCAGTTAATCCATTTTTTAAAGATGTGCGTGATAACAATATTATTTCAATACTTGATGTATTACTAACGGAAACTACGTTAGTAACATAGGCGAATCCTGTCTCGGTACGAATCTGGGACCGCTACCGTCGCGGTCCCAGGTTCGTACGAATCTGGACTGGTCGAATCTGGGACCACCACACCGCCAGCAACCCAGCTAGAATCTCATATCTAGGGCAGTGAGGACGGGACCTCGGCGATCGCAATTTTCAAACGTTTTGGCGCGGGGGACTACCTTTCTGTTTTCCTCAAGCATCGCCGTGTGAGTCGACTAAAGTAAAGCAAAATTGTGTCATAAGTAATAATTACAACTATGATTGATTTTGTTTGTGGATAAAAACTGTGGTAACAAAGTTGTGATTTATGAGGTCCAAATTGGTCAGCCTTTTCCAGAACATTACTGACTGACCTTCCAATGTTGGCACTGAGGGCGGTGGTCAATGCCTGTGTGCTTGTCGTTCTCAGTGGTTCTGTTACGTCCCAGGTTTAGACGGGACCGACATTAACATGGTCGTCTACTCACGGTGTCGAAAGCCAGGTGGTTTTTACACCAAATATAGCCTGTCTTGTCGGGTCATTGAACCCATGTGGCGTGCCAGGTGGATGTGCTAATCACCGCATTGTCGCTCGACGTTGTACATACGAACCCTAGTGACCTCGCGCCATTCGCAATTATCGTTACAATGTATGCCAAAAGGATCTGTATGGGCAATTGGTCTGGTAATGTAAACATATACCACAAATATGTCACCACCATCATCATCATTGCGCAGCCATAGTGTCCCGTGGTTGGGCGAAGGCCTCAGCGTACTATTTCCAGATCTGTCTATCTTGCCCTACCATCTACCAAGTGGTACCCTTCCAGTAGTCGTCTAGCTCGCCCCTCCACCGTCTCACCGTCCTTCCTCTTTCTTTTAGTTTCGTAGGGTTTCCAGGTGGTGATACGCACTGATACGTCTGCTGACTTGTTCAATCACGTCTGTGACCTTTGTCTTTTCTCTTACCCAGATGCTTGTTTTTCTGTCCCGGTATGTGATGTTTAACATACTCCTTTCCATCTTTGTCTGTGCGGCTGCTAGCTTGTTCTTTGTTTGGGTGGTGAGTGCCCATGTTTCTGTGCCGTATGACATTGCTGGAAGTACGCATGAGTTGTAGACTTGTCTCTTCAAGCACATTCCACAGTTACCCTTGAAGAGTTCGCGGTGCTTGGTGAGTGCTGTCCATCCGGCCGTGATTCTTCTTTGAATCTCCTTGTCTCGATACGAGAACGTTGAAAGCTACATACGGCAGTCTTCTACTCCCAAGATTATTGGACGTTTTCTAATGATGTAGCTGTGTAGAACAAACGTAAACGCCATCGTACTTATTAGTGCAATAGACATGCAAGTCTTGTCTGCTGCTTTATCGTTGTTATGCTAATTTGCCATTTTCATTCATGATTCGGTCACCAACGACTCGAACGAACTATGCATTCTTTCGCATACGGACGTAACTGCCACAGAAGAAATCTACATTATACGTTTTTTTTATAGATTTCCACCCAACAAAACTATTCCAGCAGGTGGGAACTATTGTGGCAACGTAAATGATTATTTTCAGATTGTTTGTGTATTGCAGTACAACGGCCGGAAACGAGAATCACATTGTGCCGTGAGTGTGTTATGATGCCTGTTTTTGGCGTACATTGATTGAGCGTAGGCCATTAGGGACAGGCCTTCATAGGCATATATATATATATATATATATATATATATATATATATATATATATATATATATATATATATATATATATATATATATATATATATATATGTATATATATGTGTGTGTGTATGTGTGTGTGTGTGTGTGTGTGTGTGTGTGTGTGTGTGTGTGTGTGTGTGTGTGTGTGTGTGTGTGTGTGTGTGTGTGTGTGTGTGTGTGTGTGTGTGTGTGTGTGTGTGTGTGTGTGTGTGTGTGTGTGTGTGTGTGTGTGTGTGTGTGTGTGTGTGTGTGTGTGTGTGTGTGTGTGTGTGTGTGTGTGTGTGTGTGTGTGTGTGTGTGTGTGTGTGTGTGTGTGTGTGTGTGTGTGTGTGTGTGTGTGTGTGTGTGTGTGTGTGTGTGTGTGTGTGTGTGTGTGTGTGTGTGTGTGTGTGTGTGTGTGTGTGTGTGTGTGTGTGTGTGTGTGTGTGTGTGTGTGTGTGTGTGTGTGTGTGTGTGTGTGTGTGTGTGTGTGTGTGTGTGTGTGTGTGTGTGTGTGTGTGTGTGTGTGTGTGTGTGTGTGTGTGTGTGTGTGTGTGTGTGTGTGTGTGTGTGTGTGTGTGTGTGTGTGTGTGTGTGTGTGTGTGTGTGTGTGTGTGTGTGTGTGTGTGTGTGTGTGTGTGTGTGTGTGTGTGTGTGTGTGTGTGTGTGTGTGTGTGTGTGTGTGTGTGTGTGTGTGTGTGTGTGTGTGTGTGTGTGTGTGTGTGTGTGTGTGTGTGTGTGTGTGTGTGTGTGTGTGTGTGTGTGTGTGTGTGTGTGTGTGTGTGTGTGTGTGTGTGTGTGTGTGTGTGTGTGTGTGTGTGTGGTGTGTGTGTGTGTGTGTGTGTGTGTGTGTGTGTGTGTGTGTGTGTGTGTGTGTGTGTGTGTGTGTGTGTGTGTGTGTGTGTGTGTGTGTGTGTGTGTGTGTGTGTGTGTGTGTGTGTGTGTGTGTGTGTGTGGTGTGTGTGTGTGTGTGTGTGTGTGTGTGTGTGTGTGTGTGGTGTGTGTGTGTGTGTGTGTGTGTGTGTGTGTGGGTGTGTGTGTGTGTGTGTGTGTGTGTGTGTGTGTGGTGTGTGTGTGTGTGTGTGTGTGTGTGTGTGTGTGTGTGTGTGTGTGTGTGTGTGTGTGTGTGTGTGTGTGTGTGTGTGTGTGTGTGTGTGTGTGTGTGTGTGTGTGTGTGTGTGTGTGTGTGTGTGTGTGTGTGTGTGTGTGTGTGTGTGTGTGTGTGTGTGTGTGTGTGTGTGTGTGTGTGTGTGTGTGTGTGTGTGTGTGTGTGTGTGTGTGTGTGTGTGTGTGTGTGTGTGTGTGTGTGTGTGTGTGTGTGTGTGTGTGTGTGTGTGTGTGTGTGTGTGTGTGTGTGTGTGTGTGTGTGTGTGTGTTGTGTGTGTGTGTGTGTGTGTGTGTGTGTGTGTGTGTGTGTGTGTGTGTGTGTGTGTGTGTGTGTGTGTGTGTGTGTGTGTGTGTGTGTGTGTGTGTGTGTGTGTGTGGTGTGTGTGTGTGTGTGTGTGTGTGTGTGTGTGTGTGTGTGTGTGTGTGTGTGTGTGTGTGTGTGTGTGTGTGTGTGTGTGTGTGGTGTGTGTGGTGTGTGTGTGTGTGTGTGTGTGTGTGTGTGTGTGTGTGTGTGTGTGGTGTGTGTGTGTGTGTGTGTGTGTGTGTGTGTGTGTGTGTGTGTGTGTGTGTGTGTGTGTGTGTGTGTGGTGTGTGTGTGTGTGTGTGTGTGTGTGTGTGTGTGTGTGTGTGTGTGTGTGTGTGTGTGTGTGTGTGTGTGTGTGTGTGTGTGTGTGTGTGTGTGTGTGTGTGTGTGTGTGTGTGTGTGTGTGTGGTGTGTGTGTGTGTGTGTGTGTGTGTGTGTGTGTGTGTGTGTGTGTGTGTGTGTGTGTGGGTGTGGTGTGTGTGTGTGTGTGTGTGTGTGTGTGGTGTGTGTGTGTGTGTGTGTGTGTGTGTGTGTGTGTGTGTGTGTGTGTGTGTGTGTGTGTGTGTGTGTGTGTGTGTGTGTGTGTGTGTGTGTGTGTGTGTGTGTGTGTGTGTGTGTGTGTGTGTGTGTGTGTGTGTGTGTGTGTGTGTGTGTGTGTGTGTGTGTGTGTGTGTGTGTGTGTGTGTGTGTGTGTGGTGTGTGTGTGTGTGTGTGTGTGTGTGTGTGTGTGTGTGTGTGTGTGTGTGTGTGTGTGTGTGTGTGTGTGTGTGTGTGTGTGTGTGTGTGTGTGTGTGTGTGTGTGTGTGTGTGTGTGTGTGTGTGTGTGTGTGTGTGTGTGTGGTGTGTGTGTGTGTGTGTGTGTGTGTGTGTGTGTGTGTGTGTGTGTGTGTGTGTGTGTGTGTGTGTGTGTGTGTGTGTGTGTGTGTGTGTGTGTGTGTGTGTGTGTGTGTGTGTGTGTGTGTGTGTGTGTGTGTGTGTGTGTGTGTGTGTGTGTGTGTGGGTGTGTGTGTGTGTGTGTGTGTGTGTGTGTGTGTGTGTGTGTGTGTGTGTGTGTGTGTGTGTGTGTGTGTGTGTGTGTGTGTGTGTGTGTGTGTGTGTGTGTGTGTGTGTGTGTGGTGTGTGTGTGTGTGTGTGTGTGTGTGTGTGTGTGTGTGTGTGTGTGTGTGTGTGTGTGTGTGTGTGTGTGTGTGTGTGTGTGTGTGTGTGTGTGTGTGTGTGTGTGTGACTACAAGTGTCGGATCGGCTGAACCCTATCCGTAAATTTAAAATATGAGCTGTATCTCCAGTACTTTGTGAATATAATTTGGAGACCATGAACAGAGTTTCAACCTTCGAGTTGTAACTGCGTCATCTCAATCTCAGAAAATTGTCATCAGCACACATCACAAAATACGTAATTTAGATTGGATGCGGTTACGTTAGTGATTGTAATTTGTAGGGGTATTTGTTGCAGCGTTCGCAGTAAAAGTCAACAGACCGGATGTCGAGCACGAACTTAATCGACGGCTGCCTGCGCGCGCACAATGACTACCGGAAACGCCACAATGTTCCGTCACTGACACATTCGGCTGAACTATCGGCCGGAGCGCAGAAATGGGCCGACCATCTGGCAGCGAATGACTTGTTCGAACACAGCAAGAA
>CBDHHR010000692.1:15000-17500 GCA_965263245.1 Metamycoplasmataceae bacterium
TGGGCTGGATAAAGAACAGTTCGTGTAAAATTAAAATACGGTAATTAATTACGTCCGGAGACAGACACAAATTTGCACTTGGATGGTGACATCGTTTCTGTTTTTCACTTTTAAACTGTGACCTCATTTTCTTTCTACTTCCGTTGATATTTATAAATGATAATTTAATATCGTGACATACAGATTGGATTGTGTACAATTGCTGGGGGAAACGAAAAGTACCAATAATTGATTTAAATATATACCTCAAATGACGCAATGCTGAATTATTATTTGATCACCGGACGAATACTTTAAACGAATCAACAACACTTTCTGAAAGTAACACAAATCAATTTATGAAGAAAAGACAGCGCTCCAGAAATTGTTATATGTAGTGACAGGAGACATATGACATGTGTTGTAGGCCCTTAATATATAATAATACGTCAGCTTCAGCGTAACATGAATCATAACAATACGTCTTCATCAAGACATGTAATATTGTTATTATTCTGATGAAATTTGGTGTCATTTACCTATAATATTGCCAAAATAGGTAGGAATTGTCTATTGAATTGATTTTATATTGTATATCCACTCAACGGAAGATAAAGAAAAGAAAGCTCAGGAACGTTGATCATTACACAAGATTGCACGGTGCCAGAAAATATCACGACGGATCTCTTGTACCTAGATAAAAACATATACGAGCTTCGCGATGATTACCTCCAATTAATCTGGAGTGTTTTGATTACATTTTACAACATTTTCCATGTTAGTTTCTCTACAAAAAATATATTTCTATGAAACCAGGTATCTAGAAGAACAAAAAGGTCAATGCGTATGTCCATTGTGCACATGAATCAGCACTGGTTTCACATGGACATAAACACTGTTGTTGTATGACTGTTATATACACACACCTTGCAGGAAGTCTAAATAGACCTCCTGTTGATGAATAACAACCAACTCGTCAATATGGCGATTATCGTCGAATGGTCGTTGCCGACCAGGGCTTGGAGCTGTGATAAGTGTTAATGGTCCGAGGTTTCATTGGCGTCCTGCGGGACACGAGTCTCGCGGAGACCAACGCACTGAGTGTCTCGGACGACTGCGCAGAGCGGACATCCTGTGTCGGTCAGTGTTTATAGGGCCAGTAAGTGGGTCACGATACATGGCGAGACTCCGCGCGACTGGAGCTGATTGGGGACTGGATACAAGAATAATATTCTAACGATGGATGACAGTTGTAGCTTCCAACTGATAAATACTAGGAAAATCAGGTCGTAAATATCTTGTGTTATACATTTTTTAATATCTTAAATGTCCGATTTAATATTGAGTTTACCATACTATCATAGACATATAGGCCATTATAGCGATTTACGTAGTGCAGATAATAGACACGATTGTAGACCGTATGTGTCTTTTACTGGATTTGCATTTTACATTGCTGTACTGACAAGTTGTCTAAATGCACATAATCATAACACACGTATACGTTTGCCCCAAACAGGTTGTACTGCGAAAAATGGCGCTCTTCATTATTAGTCAAGATCGCCAAACACAAGTAGGCCTACTTGCCGCTAATGCCATGGCAACCAATTAAAATTCGTTGGGAACCGTTCGATTATTACAACAAAAAACAAAACAAAGTCCTATATGTTAACATGGAGAATATGGAAGTCCTGCCCCCAACTGCCCCAAGCCTCGTTTTCGCGCGCGCGACTTACACGCCCTATTGTATCCACAACGCTGTTTTCACATCACCTGTCTTCCGGCCGACTGTTGATGCCAGAATCAGTTCGTTTACCGACAACTATCAGCAGGTGTCGTGTTAACTGTCTGCATCACTGGCAGTGGTACGTCTGGTGGCTAGACACAAGGAACCTACGACGTTATTTACTTATTATTCATTTACCATGGACGGTGGGCGTTGTAAAAACAACGCAGGTGCATGTGCTGGTTTGTAGGGAACAACGCACATAACGGGTCCCTTCAGCGAGATTGAGAGATACCGAATACCTCCATGAGCTACTGGCAATTTCTGTGTCAGCGCAATAACGTACACGGACATAATTTAGAATCTACAAGAGTTGCATGCTGTCAACTTTGTTGTATGGGACGGAGAATTGGAGACAGACAGAACACGACCTATCCAGATTGTCAAACTTTCACACGACCTCCCTCAGAAACATTCTCAGAATCTTCTGGCCAAGAACCACAACCAACCAAGAGTTGCTTGTCCAGTGTCAACAATAATATATGCCTGTCGTCATTCAAAGAAAACGCTGAAAGTGAATTGAACACTTCCTCCACGAACATGCATAAGCCATACATAACTATCTGGTGGACACCAAACAAGAAAACGGAAAGATGGACGCCCAAAGACAATATAAAGGAGAACAGTGAAGGTCAAGCTGAAAGAAATGAACGACAGCTGTGACATCAGACAGCGAATGGTTGCACTGATGGCTGGAGACAGGCAGACGTGGAAGCCTCCTATAAACGTTACTTA
>CBDHHR010000693.1:10000-22420 GCA_965263245.1 Metamycoplasmataceae bacterium
AACATTACTTAGCTGACCCGATTTTCGTAAACAATCCACCAAAATCATTCTCGTTCCAATATGATGACGCATTTTAAATATCGGTGCGTTCTTGACAATACCAACTGTGGGAATACGCGGGCGACTGTATCGTATTTTTATTGATAACCCAAGAAAAATCTACTTTTTTAATTACAGAAAGTAGCCCTGACAATTACCAATTCCACGCACATTTGACGGGTGACTTGCAACAATAAAAACCGCGAAGTCACGTGACATGAGACGTTTACACTACCCCGCTGATTTCTCGCCCAACGAATTTAATAACTCTGTTTTGTATTACGGCGAGTCTTTTCAACCGAGGTGCGAGGCCACCAGGCCTCTCCTGGTACACGGTGGTACACGGTAAAACATGGCGAGACAGGGTTCCCGTGCGTTACACAGGGGGCGTACACAGCCTCAAATTGCACCCCTTGAGGATCACCACAAACGTCGACTCTGTTGTCGCGCTCTGTAGCGTTCTGTCGCGCTGCCTTTGTGTCGCTCTGTAACGTTCTGTCGCGCTGCCGTCGTGTCGCGCTGCCGTCGTGTCGCGCTGCCGTCGTGTCGCGCTGCCGTCGTGTCGCGCTGCCGTCGCGTCGCGCTGCTGGCGTGTGATACCGGACGGGGGAGGTGGGGCCGTTGTAAACATTTCGCCGCTGCTCGGTCGCGTCTTCTCAACACTTCAGCTTCTTCGCTGTCTCGGCTCTACTGACAACGTCGGAAGACGGAGGGTGGGTAGTAATGAAAGACAAGAATAATTTGCAGCGCATTGTAAACATTTGTAGTAAAATAACTGGTCTCAAACAATCCACTCTCAATGCTTTGTATGAAAAGCAGGTACTGCGTAAAGCCACTAAAATCATTAATGACAATACACATATTCTACACAACGAATAGGTCCTTCTGCCCTAATAGAGAAGGTTCAGAATCATCACATGTAAAACAAAGACGAAGCATGAGTCATTTATTCCAATGTCTGTACGACTTCTCAACGACCAGCATCTCTGACGTCTCCGTGAACTCGTCAGTCATTATATGTGTGTTGTATTTTGTTTATTTTATTTGTGAAAGGACGACCACTTATTACTATAATTTACAATTATATTATAGATTAGTCTTGTATTTTATTATGATTAATGTTTACATACTGTTTTAATAATGCATTTATCTGTATTTGTATAATGTTATACTCCTGTATTTTTCTTTTTTTTGACGAAAACTGCATAAGAATTTCCAGGTCCGGGGCAATAAAGTTTTATTGTATTGTATTGTATTGTATTGTATTGTATTGTATTTCATTGTATGTTTTCTAGTGGGGCACATAAGACACATTAGAAAAAAACCATAGGAAAATAGACAAATGCGAAAGGTCTGGAGAGCCTCGTGACCAGGGCCTCTTGACCCTCCCCCCTCCCACCCGTGTAGTAGCACCGGTCCACCAACTACATTCGTCCACTTCGCGTTCAGTCGTGATAAGGTTTTTTTTAAATCGCGTATAACCCACATTTTTTCGGTAGTTGTTTATGTATGACTTCTAAATCTAACGTAGATTACTTGAGATGTTAGCTGTAACCGGGAGATGTTCGTACACTAAACATGTTTTGCACTGGGATAATACTTGTTCTCTAGTCGGTCAGTGAACACATCACGTCTCCTGCTTCTAGCGTCAAGAAGGAATCCCCTTGTCCCTGCGCCACCTTCCCCACTCTCCCCTTCCCCACTCTCCCGTTCCCTACTCTCCCTTTCCCCACTCTCCCCTTCCCCACTCTCCCGTGCGCCACTCTCCCTTTCCCCACTCTCCCCTTCCCAACTCTCCCCTTCCCCACTCTCCCATTCCCCACTCTCCCTTCCCCACTCTCCCATTCCCAACTCTCCCCTTCCCCACTCTCCCCTATCCCACTATCCCCTTCCCCACTCTCCCTTCCCCACTCTCACTTCCCCACTCTCCCCTTTCCCACTCTCCCCTTTCACACTCTCCCCTTTCACACTCTCCCCTACCCCACTCTTCCCTTCCCCACTCTCCCTTCCCCACTCTCCCCTTTCCCACTCTCCCCTTCCCCACTCTCCCCTTTCCCATTCACTCCTTCCCCACTCTCCCTTTCCCCACTCTCCCCTTCCCCACTCTCCCCTTCCACACTCTCCCCTATCCCACTCTCCCCTACCCCACTCTTACCTTCCCCACTCTCCCTTCCCCACTCTCCCCTTTCCCACTCTCCCCTTTCCCACTCTCCCCTTCCCCACTCTCCCCTTCCCCACTCTCCCCTTCCCCTCTCTCCCCTTCCCCACTCTCCCTTTCCCCACTATCCCCTTCCCCACTCTCCCTTTCCCCACTCTCCCCTTTCCCACTCTCCCCTATCCCACTCTCCCCTACCCCACTCTTCCATTCCCCACTCTCCCCTTCCCCACTCTCCCCTTTCACACTCTCCCCTATCCCACTCTCCCCTACCCCACTCTTCCATTCCCCACTCTCGCCTTCCCCACTCTCCCCTTCCCCTCTCTCCCCTTCCCCACTCTCCCTTTCCCCACTATCCCCTTCCCCACTCTCCCTTTCCCCACTCTCCCCTATCCCACTCTCCCCTACCCCACTCTCCCCTTCCCCACTCTCCGTTTCCCCACTATCCCCTACCCCACTCTCCCCTATCCCACTCTCCCCTACCCCACTCTCCCCTTCCCCACTCTCCCCTTTCCCCCTCTCCCTTTCCCCACTATCCCCTTCCCCACACTCCTTTTCCCCACTATCCCCTACCCCACTCCCCGCTATCCCACTCTCCCCTATCCCACTCTCCCCTACCCCACTCTCCCCTTCCCCACTCTCCGTTTCCCCACTATCCCCTTCCCCACTCTCCCTTTCCCCACTCTCCCCTTCCCCACTCTCCCTTTCCCAACTATCCCCTTCCCCGCTATCCCATTCCCCACTCTCCCTTTCCCCCTCTCCCCTTCCCCACTCTCCCTTTCCCCACTCTCCCCTTTCCCACTCTCCCCTTCCCCACTCTCCCCTTCCACACTCTCCCCTACCCCACTCTCCCCTTCCCCACTCTCCCCTTCCCCACTCTCCCTTCCCCACTCTCCCCTTTCCCCAGTCTCCCTTTCCCCACTCTCCCTTCCCCCCTCTCCCCTTCCCCACTCTCCCTTTCCCCACTCTCCCCTTTCCCACTCTCCCCTTCCCACTCTCCCCATCCCACTATCCACTTCCCCACTCTCCCTTCCCCACTCTCCCCTTTCCCACTCTCCCCATCCCACTCTCCCATCCCACTATCCCCTTCCCCACTATCCCCTTCCCCACTCTCCCTTTCCCCACTCTCCCCTTTCCCACTCTCCCCTTCCAACTCTCCCCATCCCACTATCCCCTCACCCACTCTCCCTTCCCCACTCTCCCCTTCCCCACTCTCCCTTTCCCCACTCTCCCCTTTCCCACTCTCCCCTTCCACACTCTCCCCTACCCCACTCTCCCCTTCCCCTCTCTCCCTTCCCCACTCTCCCCTTTCCCACTCTCCCCATCCCACTCTCCCCATCCCACTATCCCCTTCCCCGCTATCCCATTCCCCACTCTCCCCTTCCCCATCTACTGGGATCGTAACACAATATATATCGGACGTGTTGATCCGAAGCTTCAGCCCTACTCCGATGTCGGATCATGTCATCGGTCGACCCGGTGTCGTGCTGTTGGACATTTGTACCGACGATTCAGCGCTTCACCGTCACTCCGCCGTCACCCTCTTGTCGGGTCGTGACAACGGAAGATCTAAGAGTGGTTCTGTCGGCGATTTTTCGAGGCGACATTCAAAATTGTGTGTAAACACGTTTGGTTTGTATCTTACAAAACATGGATTTGCACCTCATCGTATTTGAGCCTCGTAGAAAATACACATAGGTGGCGGGGTCTAATGGCATCCGACCCCGGGTTCGTTTGAGTGATCGTCCGATGCTGTAGCATTGGACCACTGGACCATACGGTTGTTGAAGCATCAACTTATTCTTCGTCTTCTTCCATTAAATGACCTCGGTCAACTTGCTGACCATTATTGTCATTGGTTTTTAAAGTTGTCCTTGTCTAAAATTAGGAGTCCATGTCAGGTTACACATTTACCCCCTTTGTGGGATCTTTTACTTCCCCTGGCACAGACACCAGACACAAGGGACTATTGGGACCGACACACCGACACACCGACACACCGACACACCGACACACCGACACACCGACACACCGACACACCGACACACCGACACACCGACACACCGACACACCGACACACCGACACACCGACACACCGACACACCGACACACCGACACACCGACACACCGACACACCGACACACCGACACACCGCTATTCCGACACACCCACCGACACACCGACACACCGACACACCGACACACCGACACACCGACACACCGACACACCGACACACCGACACACCGACACACCGACACACCGACACACCGACACACCGACACACCGACACACCGACACACCGACACACCGACACACCGACACACCGACACACCGACACACCGACACACCGACACACCGACACACCGACACACCGACACACCGACACACCGACACACCGACACACCGACACACCGACACACCGACACACCGACACACCGACACACCGACACACCGACACACCGACACACCGACACACCGATCTCCAATCAAAATCGTAAAAAGATAATTTGACGGTATCTACTCAAAAGTAAATGTTCTACGTCTCCGGCATTTTCAAACAAATATATCTCATGCACAGCATGTTAGCTTACTAACTGGGAAACTGTTTCTTAACTCCGGTGTTGAGTCACATCGCAACACGTGAAATACTTTTTTTATAAAACGGCCGAGTCTGCCACTTGTAAGTCATGCGTGATTAATGACGTTCTGGACAGGACGAAAAGGGGCGTTTACAATAGTGTCAAATCCGTCCAAGCGCGCGCGCACACACACACATACACACATACACACATACACACATGCACACACTATAATTAAATAAACACACACACATACACACACACGGATACACACATACTAAAATACACACACACACACACACACACACACACACACACACACACACACACACACACACACACACACACACACACACACACACACACACACACACACACACACACACACACACACACACACACACACACACACACACAGATATATACATACATACATACATACATACATACATACATACATACATACATACATACATACATACACACACAGATACACATCACATAAACGCACGCACGCGCGCGCAAACACACGGTGTTACGGGCGGGGTTCACCATCTTGAATTAACAATTGCTACAAATGAGGCCACGGTCAACAGTACTGGGAATATAATCCATAAAAAACATAAGTCCATCATTTGCTAAATTTATTGTTTGATACAAGTCTATAGTTGAGACCAAATACACATTTTACACCAACTAAAACACTACTCCTAATATCCAAGCCATATAAAGTGATCGCTACATGTGTCACTGCTTGAAAAACAATGCACGTCCAATGTCAGTTTTCTTAATGATTTAGTCAAAAGTACCACGTGACATGTGTAGTTTTGTTCCCGATGCTGAAACGTAACTGTTGATCCCGCTCTTAGACTTTCTTTACGCATCAAACATTACTTAGCTGACCCGATTTTCGTAAACAATCTACCAAAATCAGTCTCGTTCCAATATGATGACGGATTTTAAATATCGGTGCGTTCTTGACAATATCAACTGTGGGAATACGCGGGCGACTGTATCGTATTTTTATTGATAACCCAAGAAAAATCTACTTTTTTAATTACAGAATGTAGCCCTGACAATTACCAATTCCACGCACATTTGACGGGTGACTTGCAACAATAAAAACCGCGAGGTCACGTGACATGAGACGTTTACACTACCCCGCTGATTTCTCGCCCAACGAATTTAATAACTCTGTTTCGTATTACAGTGTGTCTTTTCAACCGAGATGCGAGGCCACCAGGCCTCTCCTGGTACACGGTGGTACAGGGTAAAACATGGCGAGACAGGGTTCCCGTGCGTTACACAGGGGGCGTACACAGCCTCAAATTGCACCCCGTGAGGTTCACCACAAACGTCGACTCTGTTGTCGCGCTCTGTAGCGTTCTGTCGCGCTGCCTTTGTGTCGCGCTGCCGTCGTGTCGCGCTGCCGTCGTGTCGCGCTGCCGTCGCGTCGCGCTGCTGGCGTGTGATACCGGACGGGGGAGGTGGGGCCGTTGTAAACATTTCGCCGCTGCTCGGTCGCGTCTTCTCAACACTTCAGCTTCTTCGCTGTCTCGGCTCTACTGACAACGTCGGAAGACGGAGGGTGGGTAGTAATGAAAGACAAGAATAATTTGCAGCGCATTGTAAACATTTGTAGTAAAATAACTGGTCTCAAACAATCCACTCTCAATGCTTTGTATGAAAAGCAGGTACTGCGTAAAGCCACTAAAATCATTAATGACAATACACATATTCTACACAACGAGTACGTCCTTCTGCCCTAATAGAGAAGGTTCAGAATCATCACATGTAAAACAAAGACGAAGCATGAGTCATTTATTCCAATGTCTGTACGACTTCTCAACGACCAGCACCTCTGACGTCTCCGTGAACTCGTCAGTCATTATATGTGTGTTGTATTTTGTTTATTTTATTTGTGAAAGGACGACCACTTATTACTATAATTTACAATTATATTATAGATTAGTCTTGTATTTTATTATGATTAATGTTTACATACTGTTTTAATAATGCATTTATCTGTATTTGTATAATGTTATACTCCTGTATTTTTCTTTTTTTTCACGAAAACTGCATAAGAATTTCCAGGTCCGGGGCAATAAAGTTTTATTGTATTGTATTGTTTTGTATTTCATTGTATGTTTTCTAGTGGGGCACATAAGACACATTAGAAACAAACCAATAGGAAAATAGACAAATGCGAAAGGTCTGGAGAGCCTCGTGACCACGGCCTCTTGACCCTCCCCCCCTCCCACCCGTGTAGTAGCACCGGTCCACCAACTACATTCGTCCACTTCGCGTTCAGTCGTGATAAGTTGTTTTTTTTAAATCGCGTATAACCCACATTTTGTCGGTAGTTGTTTATGTATGACTTCAAAATCTAACGTAGATTACTTGAGATGTTAGCTGTAACCGGGAGATGTTCGTACACTAAACATGTTTTGCACTGGCATAATACTTGTTCTCTAGTCGGTCAGTGAACACATCACGTCTCCTGCTTCTAGCGTCAAGAAGGAATCCCCTTGTCCCTGCGCCACCTTCCCCACTCTCCCCTTCCCCACTCTCCCGTTCCCTACTCTCCCTTTCCCCACTCTCCCCTTCCCCACTCTCCCGTTCCCAACTCTCCCTTTCCCCACTCTCCCCTTCCCAACTCTCCCCTTCCCCACTCTCCCATTCCCCACTCTCCTTTCCCCACTCTCCCATTCCCAACTCTCCCCTTCCCCACTCTCCCCTATCCCACTATCCCCTTCCCCACTCTCCCTTCCCCACTCTCACTTCCCCACTCTCCCCTTTCCCACTCTCCCCTTTCACACTCTCCCCTTTCACACTCTCCCCTACCCCACTCTTCCCTTCCCCACTCTCCCTTCCCCACTCTCCCCTTTCCCACTCTCCCCTTCCCCACTCTCCCCTTTCCCATTCACCCCTTCCCCACTCTCCCTTTCCCCACTCTCCCCTTCCCCACTCTCCCCTTCCACACTCTCCCCTATCCCACTCTCCCCTACCCCACTCTTACCTTCCCCACTCTCCCTTCCCCACTCTCCCCTTTCCCACTCTCCCCTTCCCAACTCTCCCCTTCCCCACTCTCCCCTTCCCCACTCTCCCCTTCCCCTCTCTCCCCTTCCCCACTCTCCCTTTCCCCAATATCCCCTTCCCCACTCTCCCTTTCCCCACTCCCCCCTTTCCCACTCTCCCCTATCCCACTCTCCCCTACCCCACTCTTCCATTCCCCACTCTCCCCTTCCCCACTCTCCCCTTTCACACTCTCCCCTATCCCACTCTCCCCTACCCCACTCTTCCATTCCCCACTCTCCCCTTCCCCACTCTCCCCTTCCCCTCTCTCCCCTTCCCCACTCTCCCTTTCCCCACTATCCCCTTCCCCACTCTCCCTTTCCCCACTCTCCCCTATCCCACTCTCCCCTACCCCGCTCTCCCCTTCCCCACTCTCCGTTTCCCCACTATCCCCTACCCCACTCTCCCCAATCCCACTCTCCCCTACCCCACTCTCCCCTTCCCCACTCTCCGTTTCCCCACTATCCCCTTCCCCACTCTCCCTTTCCCCACTCTCCCTTTCGCACTCTCCCCTATCCCACTCTCCCCTACCCCACTCTTCCATTCCCCACTCTCCCCTTTCCCACTCTCCCCTTCCCCACTCTCCCCTTTCCCACTCTCCCCTTTCCCACTCTCCCCTTCCCCACTCTCCCTTTCCCCACTCTCCCTTTCCCCACTCTCCCTTCCCCACTCTCCCTTCCCCACTCTCCCCTTCCCCACTCTCCCCTTCCCCACTCTCCCCTTCCCCACTATCCCTTTCCCCACTATCCCCTTCCCCACTCTCCCTTTCCCCACTCTCCCATTCCCCACTCTCCCCTTCCCCACTCTCCCCTTCCCCACTCTCCCCTTCCCCACTCTCCCCTTCCCCACTCTCCCCTTCCCCACTCTCCCTTTCCCCACTATCCCATTCCCCACTCTCCCCTTCCCCACTCTTCCCTTCCCCACTCTCCCTTTCCCCACTCTTCCCTTCCCCGCTATCCCATTCCCCACTCTCCCTTTCCCCACTCTCCCCTTCCCCACTCTCCCTTTCCCCACTCTCCCCTTCCCCACTCTCCCTTTCCCAACTGTCCCCTTCCCCGCTATCCCATTCCCCATTCTCCCTTTCCCCCTCTCCCCTTCCCCACTCTCCCTTTCCCCACTCTCCCCTTTCCCACTCTCCCCTTCCCCACTCTCCCCTTCCACACTCTCCCCTACCCCACTCTCCCCTTCCCCACTCTCCCTTCCCTACTCTCCCCTTTCCCCACTCTCCCTTTCCCCACTCTCCCTTCCCCCCTCTCCCCTTCCCCACTCTCCCTTTCCCCACTCTCCCCTTTCCCACTCTCCCCTTCCCACTCTCCCCATCCCACTCTCCCCTTCCCCACTCTCCCTTCCCCACTCTCCCCTTTCCCACTCTCCCCATCCCACTCTCCCCATCCCACTATCCCCTTCCCCACTATCCCCTTCCCCACTCTCCCTTTCCCCACTCTCCCCTTTCCCACTCTCCCCATCCCACTCTCCCCATCCCACTATCCCCTTCCCCACTCTCCCTTCCCCACTCTCCCCTTCCCCACTCTCCCTTTCCCCACTCTCCCCTTTCCCACTCTCCCCTTCCACACTCTCCCCTACCCCACTTTCCCCTTCCCCACTCTCCCTTCCCCACTCTCCCCTTTCCCACTCTCCCCATCCCACTCTCCCCATCCCACTATCCCCTTCCCCGCTATCCCATTCCCCACTCTCCCCTTCCCCATCTACTGGGATCGTAACACAATATATATCGGACGTGTTGATCCGATGCTTCAGCGCTACTCCGATGTCGGATCATGTCATCGGTCGACCCGGTGTCGTGCTGTTGGACATTTGTACCGACGATTCAGCGCTTCACCGTCACTCCGCCGTCACCCTCTTGTCGGGTCGTGACAACGGAAGATCTAAGAGTGGTTCTGTCGGCGATTTTTCGAGGCGACATTCAAAATTGTGTGTAAACACGTTTGGTTTGTATCTTACAAAACATGGATTTGCACCTCATCGTATTTGAGCCTCGTAGAAAATACACATAGGTGGCGGGGTCTAATGGCATCCGACCCCGGGTTCGTTTGAGTGATCGTCCGATGCTGTAGCATTGGACCACTGGACCATACGGTTGTTGAAGCATCAACTTATTCTTCGTCTTCTTCCATTAAATGACCTCGGTCAACTTGCTGACCATTATTGTCATTGGTTTTTAAAGTTGTCCTTGTCTAAAATTAGGAGTCCATGTCAGGTTACACATTTACCCCCTTTGTGGGATCTTTTACTTCCCCTGGCACAGACACCAGACACAAGGGACTATTGGATTTTAGTGTCCCTTCCGAAAGACACAGGTAAATGTGGGACGGACGAAATTGCCTAAGTTTCCAAACGGCGGTAGGTGGGGTTGAACCACCGTCCCCTCGATTGACAGCGACCACCGCTCCCCACTTCAACTGAAAAACATATTTGTCTATTTTCAGTCTGGTGTGAAAAGAGGGACCAACACATTATGGAAAGCGTTTTTATGTTTCACGTTTTGTATCTGACATGTGTATATACATGAAACATTAATACGAACGAACAGATGTTGATTGATGTTACATATGACACTCCAACTCTTCAAGGAGTGAAGAGTTTATTCAGTTAGTATTATGGACTGCCTAGGCGGCAACGACAGATGACATCAGAAAAAAGTGACATATACGCACCTGTTAAGGTATCATGTGTGGTCCGTATTAAAAGCGCAATACTAGCGTCATCATTACGGATTACGGATTACAAAGAAACAAGTATTGTATGGCACACACTCACACATGCACGCACCCACGCAAGCGCACACTCACATTCCCACACACGTGTTCACACATGCTTACATTTTCTGTTTTCATTTGTGTATACGCACACGCACACGCACACGCACACGCACACGCACACGCACACGCACACGCACACGCACACGCACACGCACACGCACACGCACACGCACACGCACACGCACACGCACACACACACACACACACACACACACACACACAGGTACTAATAGTGGAAAATTTTATACCCGACGTAACGGTTAAATATGGTCGATGGAAGATAATTCGATAGGATTATGTATCTTATGGGACTTTATTATATTGCGTTACGTTTATAAAATAGTTTCCCTTAGCACAATAAAAGTAAGGGCTTTAACTAGAAAACTATGCAGAATTGTCTAGACATCCACCGATATGGTTGTAGACGGCATATTCTAGTATCAGCAGGTAACTGTGTCGTTCTGCGGTTGGAAGTCCATGTGTAGCTTTTTGAACATCAAGTTCTCCAACTTCCACGGACATATGTTTAAAACTTTAAATCCACGATTCATGCCAGTTGGCCCGCTAAATCACGTGCAACATATCAGCCTGATATATGTCAAACTGGCAGAAATGTTGGGTTACAAAAAGCAAAAGAAACAGGGAAACGCTGTTTTATAATATAGGCAATGTCCACAGTTACATCGTATGACACTTATTTTCATCCGCCACACAATTTATGAATATTTTTTGTCAATTTTTCTTCAGCCAAGCTACCTGACGCTGACAAGCACGAAATACCTGTCCGCAGCCCAAAACGTAGACATCCTAAACAACAATGTCGGCGTTACGAACACCATCAACAACTGGGTGGCGGCCAACACAAACCCAACAATTACCAATCTGCTGGACCCACTGGCCTCGTCCACGGCTCTAGTACTGGTCAACACCATCACCTTCAAGGACAAGTGGCTCAAACCTTTCGGTATTGCGTCAAATGGTCCATTCCACGTCTCCAACGACCACACGGTCCAAGCATGTATGATGAAGATGTCTTGCCACCCGCCTACATTTAAACATGGTTCCGGTCCCAATTTCCAAATCCTCGAGCTGCCATACGTGAATAATGAAGTAGCGATGTATATTATCCGACCTGACAATATCAACGGCTTGTCTGGTGTTGAGAGTGGCCTCACCTTGGCGTCACTAAACAGTGCAATCAGTGGCATGACCTTCAATACGGTAGACGTGACTCTCCCCAAATTTGACCTAGAAAAGAGGGTCGACCTGAAGGCACATCTGCAGTCATTGGGCATGAACAGGGTTTTCAACGTAGACGCTCAGCTGGCTGGCATAGGAACCTACATCGGCACTGGCGCAGGAGACCTGTACGTCGATTTCATCCAGCATCAGGCGATCATCAAGGTTGACGTGACAGGCACAGAAGCGAGCGCAGCAACAGCCGTCGGCGTCTGTCCTGCGCGACGACGTCGGGGGACACCCGTGCCGTTCAACGTCGACCGACCGTTCCTCTTCGTGCTCCGCGAGAGGCGCTGCGGTAGCATCCTGTTCATGGGGCGCGTCATCAACCCGCAAGCCGGCTGCTCCAGTTCCAGTCGCGACCGGCGGCCGCCCAAGATGTTAGTCCGAAGTCAAGGCCTGTCTCGTGCTTAACACGTAAGAATGCACGCACGCACGCACGCACGCACGCACGAACGCACGCACGCACACGCGAACAAACTCACGCACGAACAATAACAAACACACACATACACATACGCATGCACGCGCGCATGCCACACAAGCACAATCA
>CBDHHR010000694.1:0-12500 GCA_965263245.1 Metamycoplasmataceae bacterium
CAGAGATCTGGCATTTAAATTAATTAGGGAAGGCAAATCCCATTTGCGTGTTTTGTCCGCTGTTGGATTCGGAATACAAAACCGCGTTGAATCAGAGTTCTCGGTTTGTGTGTTCAGGGAAAGTTCCATGGCCAGATCGTTTAGGCTCATTTCCTAATGACGGGAGTGATGCTTTTCTTTATGTCCTCGTTCCCCGCACTAACGACACAATACTTTGTCAGGGTGTCTGCAGGTGGCAGTGACGTGGTTCGTCTCACCGCATTTGGCACATTTGCCCATCGACTGACGAGTACGACGTTTGACCACTGTCCACTTACCGTCAGGTGCCACTCTTGCGTTCGGCAATCGGTCGTGGTTCGTTGCATTTGACACGTGTCGATGTTGGCGTTTGTAATGTTTCGGTGGCTGTTCTGGGAGAGACAGATTCACAGCAATCTGCCAACTCCGCTCTCAGATAGATGCAACCCGTCTCTCTGGAAAGCTGCGTCGTCAATGAAATTTGCGTCGTTGTCGACGAATTTGACGTCGACTTCGTTGCCCGCTTCCTTCACTTTCAAGTTGACGTCCGCCCGTTGGTGTCAAGGTTTTCGCCTTCCTTCGAATCTTGATGGGATTGCCACTGGACGTTTTATCAACGCGTACATCACGTAGCAGGCTGTTCCCCACAAGCAGTGTCACTGCCTGTGGTCCCCCATCGTTGGCGTCGGCGTCGCCGTCTTGACGTTTGCTTGTCGCTATGTCTTCTCGCAGACGTCGTATTTCTTGGCTCTGCTTACCCATCAAGTAATAGAAGTATTTGTGGTAGTGGTATTATTATTATTAGTAGTAGTAGAAGCAGCTGTTATTGTTGTATTAGAAGAAATAGCAGCAGTAGTAGTAGTTCTAATAGTAGTAGTAATAGCAGCAGCAGCATCAATAGTAGTAGTAATAGAACTATTGGGAATAGAAGTAGTTGTGTTAATATTATTATTATTGGTAGCAGAAGTAGTAGTAGTAGTAGTAGTAGTAGTAGTAGTAGTAGTAGTAGTAGTAGTAGTAGTAGTAGTAGTAGTAGTAGTAGTAGTAGTAGTAGTAGTAGTAGTAGTAGTAGTAGTAGTATTAGTAGTAGTAGTAGCAGTAGCAGTAGCAGTAGCAGTAGCAGTAGCAGTAGCAGTAGCAGTAGCAGTAGCAGTAGCAGTAGCAGTAGTAGTAGACGCGGTAAATGAAGACGACGACAATGGCGAAAAACACAGAAAGTTAAGAACCAACTTGCTCGGAACGCGAGCTCAGGCGGAAGTGAAGGAAAACACCTCACTTTTACAATATCAAAAGAAAGGTGTTCGTTTCTTAAGACTACAATAAATAACAATATTCGCAGTTGGAAAATTTTCATATTGAAACACGTTCATCTAGTAAACAAAAGATTCAGTTTCAACAGTTTTATTTGCAGCACTACTGAAAATGACCGAGATGATGCATTGCGATTTGACGTTTAGCCCAATTCCCACGTTCAACACAGCAGATTTCCCTATATAAATTACCGGATAGACGAACAGACACGTAGACTCCCTCCCTTGAATGCCCTCAAAAGATGGGCCCAGTCGCTGAAGACGACATACACAAACGTCAGACGAAATGCTCAATATGTTAGCCGAAATTGCCCCTGTTACCATGCTGCAAAGTCACTGGACCTTAAACGGCATCACTGTGTCAGACATTATGCTGCAATGCCGATTTTTTATGACTTCGCGCACAGTACTGCTGGCTTAAATGGTTTCGTGAAATATTAAGATTGCACCTAGTGACCTGAATGTCACGTGCCCGCGCCACTTGGAAGCTGAACTTATATCACGCAATTGACCACGTTGTGTGTGTGTGTGTGTGTGTGTGTGTGTGTGTGTGTGCGTGCGTGCGTGCGTGCGTGCGTGCGTGCGTGCCTGCCTGCCTGCCTGCCTGCCTGACTGCCTGCCTGCCTGCCTGCCTGCCTGCCTGCCTGCCTGCCTGCCTGCCTGCCTGCCTGCCTGCCTGCCTGCCTGCCTGCCTGCCTGCCTGCCTGCCTGCCTGCCTGCCTGCCTGCCTGCCTGCCTGCCTGCCTGCCTGCCTGCCTGCCTGCCTGCCTGCCTGCCTGCCTGCCTGCCTGCCTGCCTGCCTGCCTGCCTGCCTGCCTGCCTGCCTGCCTGCCTGCCTGCCTGCCTGCCTGCCTGCCTGCCTGCCTGCCTGCCTGCCTGCCTGCCTGCCTGCCTGCCTGCCTGCCTGCCTGCATGTGTGTGCGTCCATGTGCGCAGTATATTTTGCTTTATAGATGCTATATTGATTGCAAACAAATATATTCGCTGCAGATTCAAAACAAATACAAAGCTTTCGGTTTCAGCCCCAAGCCGTGATGATGTCTTGCATTGACAGTCGCGTCATCATGACGCGACTTCTACAGAGTAACGTCGGTGACATGTTGCTCGTGAGGAATGCTGGGAACTTCGTCCCTCATAGCGACACCTTGCGGGAAAACGCGACGTCTACGGAGGCGGCAGCACTGGAGCTGGGTTGTTGCGTTAACAACATTCGTCACGTGGTCGTGTGTGGTCACTCCGACTGTAAGGTACGCCAAAAACGCACGCACGCATACACACACGCACGCACATACGCATGCACTTACATACACACACATGCACACGCGCACATCGCACACACACACACACACACACACACACACGCACGCACGCACGCACGCACGCACGCACGCACGCACGCACGCACGCACACACACACACACACACACACACACACACATGCACGCACGCACGACACGCCGACACACATTGGATGAGAGCTACACATGAAATGAGCAATGACATCGTGACATAAGCACTGACAACGTTACACAAACAGTGACATCGTGACATAAACATTGACATCGTGACATCGTGACATCGTGACATCGTGACATCGTGACATCGTGACATCGTGACATCGTGACATCGTGACATCGTGACATCGTGACATCGTGACATCGTGACATCGTGACATAAGCAATGACATCGTGACGTAATGACACTAAAGAAAAAAGGAGCATATGGATATAGTTTGTAAAAAAATAATATTGTCCTTGTTTACACCGGCCTTGGTGCAACAAAACTAGCGCTATAGTTTGAATCATATTCATCTGACACATGTAAGGCCGCTGAACACTGTAGATGACAAGGTGTAATCGGTGGTTATAACAATATAACATTATTACGAGACATGTACCTAATGGAAACGTTTAAGAGAAAGGCACTACTGTGTGAGGCAAATTGCGTGAAAGTATATGCAAATGCAGAACAACACACTGGTTTTCCCTTTATAATTTCTGTATTTCGTAGTATGCTGAACAACACACTGGGTCTCCCTTAATCATTTCTGTATTTCATAGTATGCTGAACAACACACTGGGTCTCCCTTAATCATTTCTGTATTTCGTAGTATGCTGAACAACACACTGGGTCTCCCTTAATCATTTCTGTATTTCGTAATATGCTGAACAACACACTGGGTCTCACTTAATCATTTCTGTATTTCGTAGTATGCAGAACAACACACTGGGTCTCCCTTAATCATTTCTGTGTCTCGTAGTATGCTGAACAACACACTGGGTCTCCCTTTATCATTTCTGTATTTCGTAGTATGCAGAACAACACACTGGGTCTCCCGTTAAACGTCTGTACTTGGTAGGGGCGACCCGGGCTAGTTGTAACACGGGTAAGTTGTAAGAGAGGGCATGCAGACAAAACTGCTACTGCAAATTATTCTGCATGACGACAGCATGTTCATCAATAGATATGAGCATGTCATGTGTGATATCACGTGAATCCGTCGACACGCCGTAAAGTTACGCCATTTTAAAGGAAAAGAGGTACTACCGCGCGTACCGGGGTAACTAATGACACCTCATATAACTCATTATGCCACAAACATGTAAAATAAACCAGACATTTAATTCTGCACCAGTTGTATTCATGAGAGACGTGGGGAACCTTTGGCATGACAAAAGTTTCGATCGGTTAAGAAACCTACCCGCAATCCTGAAATGTATTGGTTTTGTTACAACTAACCCCAGTGTTCTCTAATGTGCATATCTGACTTGATGTTGAGCTTCGTCGATTTCTGCCAATATTCCATTTCTCAGTTGAAACTCTTGACCATTTAGACAACATTTTAATGTACACATCTAGTTGTGGTAATTAAAACTGCGGTTAATTTATACATATCATATTTAGAAACTACATATTATTGCGCGAAACAACCGGATTTGCAGCAGGCGGGTCTCGTTGAAGATGTCTCTAATAAGTGTGGCGTGCTTCAGGCAATGGCCGCGCTGTTTGCGTCACGTGACACTGTGAATGAGACTGGTGGCACCCCCATAGCAAAGTGGGTCAAACGGCACGGACTGGCGACGGTGAAGAAGTACCACGAACTGGAGAAAGCTGGCGGAGTAGGCCCCATTACCTTCGTGACAGGAAGTACCCTAAAACAACTGAAGGCGTTTATAGACCGGGATAACCAGTTCAGTCCTGTTGACAAGTTCTCGCAGGTGAATGTGTGTGTGTGTGTGTGTGTGTGTGTGTGTGTGTGTGTGTGTGTGTGTGCGTGTGCGTGTGCGTGTGCGTGTGCGTGTGCGTGTGCGTGTGCGTGCGCGTGCGCGTGCGCGTGCGCGTGCGCGTGCGCGTGCGCGTGCGCGTGCGCGTGCGCGTGCGCGTGCGCGTGTGCATGCGCGTGTGTGTAAGAGAGAGAGAGAGATATATATATATAGAGATAGAGATAGAGAGAGAGAGAGAGAGTGTGTGTGTGTGTGTGTGGGCGCGGGTGTGTGTGTGCGCTCGCGTGCGTGCGTGCGTGCGTATGGTGGGTGAGTACGCTGATTCACGGCCAGACACGTGAATGACAATAATCTTGAAAGGCGCTGCTAGTATAATAGTTAACACTTCCGCCTGTGTCGTCGGCGGCAGTCATTGCATATTTGGTGTAAACACTTGGCTCTCAACATCGGGGATTGTGTATCCCTCGTGAGTCGGAGAATCACGCTAATGTCGGTTCCGTCCAAATTTGGGACGTAGAAGAACCACAGAGGACGACAAGTACCCTTACAATGACCACCCGCAGTGCTAGCATAGAAAGATCGGCTTGGCGTAAATGTTCTGAAAAAGACTAGTTCAATGAGACGTCATAAGATCATAACGTTGTAACCACAATATATACAGACTAGTTAGCTGGAAGCAACTAGAACTAGAATCTTCGAATCCCTGAAAAATATTTTTTTCAAAATGACCAGCATCATAGATGCAGAGCCTTTGTAAATCAGTGCCATATTACGTTACACGTTGGCCCTCCTCTTTGACTTACTTATAAGTATCTAGTTATGCATTAATGTCAGAAATATTTTCTTCGTCCAAAAATTACTACAAAACAATCACCATTTTTGCTTAGGAATATAATTTTGTCATGTATAATTTAAAATAACGACAATTGAATCAATTAACCCTGTCTTTTCCTACTCCATTGAAGCTAACGAAAAATCTTACTTTCAGTCTCTCAAAAAACCATGCAATATCACCAATCCCCACTGAGATTCGCCAAACCGGGGGAATGTCCCGTAAATCTGCGGTAGACATATAGGCCTATGTTCCCCGTGCCCCGGGACCCTCCTATAGGGCACTGGTTATCTTGCGATAAATGCCGGTCTCGCCAAACACGCCAATGTCTACAACACTCATTGGTGAAACCATTACGTCGTGGTTTAGGCTACCTACGCAACCTTTGTCAAGTCGTTTCCTTGTCAACAACAATTATAAAAGTATAATATGTGAATTACATTGCGATTAAGTCGTAAGACGGCGTGACATCTCCTGCAACAAAAACCCTGTATGCCTGTGTGTATCTGCCGCTTTAAAAACAACTACTGTGGCGATAATTTCAACAAAATGTAGATACAACCCGTGTTCAGCAACCATTTTATATAGCTTCGCGGAACCTTTTTCTAGGCAGCATATCGCATAGGTCAAATGTCTATAGTAGGGGTGTCAATTCGGTTTAAAACTGGGGGGACCAATTTACACACACACACACACACACACACACACACACACACACACACACACACACACACACACACACACACACACACACACACACACACACACACACACACACACACACACACACACACACACACACACACACACACACACACACACACACACACACACACACACACACACACACACACACACACACACACACACACACACACACACACACACACACACACACACACACACACACACACACACACACACACACACACACACACACACACACACACACACACACACACACACACACACACACACACACACACACACACACACACACACACACACACACACACACACACACACACACACACACACACACACACACACACACACATACACACACACACATGACCTGAAATACATATACATGTTTATAGTAAATATGCTTCTAAAATAATGTGCTAATTTCTAAAAATAAACAAATGCCTTGATGGTATGCTATTTAAAATAGTTATGTTGGCTACATGTTTTGAATAGGGGCCATGACCCGCCCCAATCACGGAATATTTGGCGCCATAACTGCTTGCCTGATTCATAGAATGACAATTTAAGGTGCAGATTTTACAGGGGTGCCTGTCTATGTCTTCCCAATCCCATCTTTTGGCAATGAAACTTTTCATCATTTAAATGGGATCGAATTACACAAAGTGCAGGAATCTGCTGGTTCCGCTGTAGGCGATAAGCATCCACTAGGCTGCAAGCCAAGGGGTGACAGAGCAAACAAAATTAATCACCTATAATGTGCTTGATGACTTGTGCGTATTAATTAATATCAACAAAAGGGTGCAACATGACAGAATGATGAATATTTACTGGAATATAAGCTAGATCAAATTGTGAGCTGCGGCCAACCATGCATTGAGAAGGTGTCTCCCTCATCCCCCACCTATCGACGCCCATGGTCTACAATGTGTTCTTTATGCGCAGGTGAACACGCTCCAGCAACTAGAGAACATCTTCAGTCACGAGTTCATAATGGAGCGAGTTGTGGCCGACAAGGTGCGGCTCAATGCGATGTGGTTCGACGTTTATACGGGAGACTTTTACATGTTTAGTCGTGAGCGAGAAACCTTCGTCCTAGTCACACAAACGTCATACGAGCACCTAGTGGCGGATGCAGAATGCTGGTGATTGTTTACAAAATATATATGTTATTGTCACCAGAATAAAGGGTTTTCATCGTACGTGTTTTAATAAAAAATATTATTGCATTAACTCTCAATTTGAAGAAAGTAGTTTTACTGTGTGAATACACCGCAATTTCACTGTCTGTGTGACTGAAGAAAGCACAGTATTTTCACTGCGTGGACAAAATATAGTATTTTCATTGTGTGAAGAAAGCACAGTATTTTCCCTGTGTGGTGGAAGCATATAGTATTTTCATTGTGTGAAGGAAGCATAGTATGTTTACTGTTGGAAGAAAGCACAGTATTTTCACTGTGTGAAGAAAACAGTATTTTCGCTGTATGGAGAAATAATAGTAGTTTCACTTTGCGTAGCTTTTGTAAGCCAATAGGTATGTGACACTTAGTATAAGCAGTCGCAATATTACGAAATGGAGAGTTGTACGTTTTACATTCCACAGGCGACTCTTCGTTTATTGAAATACAGGTTCAGTTGTGTTAGATTTATATTACTATAAGCACACTTAAACCCAAATAGCATGGAAACGTTAATGTAACGTTAATGTAACGTATGCAGAAACGTTTGATTAACGTTTAATATAAACGTTAGTTTACGGTTATTTTGCTCGTTTTTTAACGTCGATCTACGTTTCACCTTTAACCGAAATTTAACGTTAGACTAACGTTAATGTAACCGTTACCGTAACGTTAGTTTAACCTGTAATGCAAACGTTAGTTTATCGTTATTTTGCTCGTTTTTTAATGTTATTCTAACGTTTAACTTCTAACCAAAATGTAACGTTAGAATAACGTAAATGAAACTGTTTCAAAACGTATTATTAACGTTTAATGTTAACGTTAGTCTATGGTTATTTTGCTCGTTTTTTTAATGTTAATGTAACGTCTAGCCTCTAACCAAAATCTAACGTTAGAATAACATCTATGAAACTGTTATAGAAACGTTTGATTAACGTTTAATGTAAACGTTAGTTTACGGTTATTTTGCTCGTTTTTGTAACGTTAATCTACGGTTAATTTTAACCGAAATGTAACGTTAGACTAACGTTAATGTAACCGTTACAGTAACGTTAGTTTAACCTGTAATGCGAACGTTAGTTTATCGTTATTTTGCTCGTTTTTTTAATGTTAATGTAACGTTTAGCCTCTAACCAAAATCTAACGTTAGAATAACATCTATGAAACTGTTATAGAAACGTTTGATTAACGTTAGTTTACGGTTATTTTGCTCGTTTTTGTATCGTTAATCTACGGTTCATTTTAACCGAAATACAACGTTAGACTAACGTTAATGTAACCGTTACAGTAACGTTAGTGTAACCTGTAATGCGAACGTTAGTTTATCGTTATTTTGCTCGTTTTTTTAATGTTAATGTAACGTTTAGCGTCTAACCAAAATCTAACGTTAGAATAACATCTATGAAACTGTTATAGAAACGTTTGAATAACGTTTATTGTAAACGTTAGTTTACGGTTATTTTGCTCGTTTTTGTAACGTTAATCTACGGTTAATTTTAACCGAAATGTAACGTTAGACTAACGTTAAAGTAGTCGTTACAGTAACGTTAGTTTAACCTGTAATGCAAACGTTAGCTTATCGTTATTTTGTTCGTTGTTTTAATGTTAATCTAACATTTAACTTCTAACCAAACTGTAACGTTAGAATAACGTCAATAAAACTGTTACAGAAACGTATTATTAACGTTTAATGTAAACGTTAGTCTACGGTTATTTTGCTCGTTTTTTAACGTTAATCTACTTTTCATTTTAACCGAAATGTAACGTTAGACTAACGTTAATGTAACCGTTACAGTAACGTTAGCTTATCGTTATTTTGGTCATAAATTCAAAATGGACTAATATTACGATTCTTTACTAATTTGGTGAATAAGACCAGACAAGTGGTTTTACGTAGCAGCTTGTTCACAAAGCAGCATTTAATGAACAGCGAAGACACTAGAGTACAGTCCAATGTAGCTGTGTCACTGGCTTTCACGGCATAGCGGTTACTTCGGATCGCTTCCTCTCCTCTCTCTCCTTCCTGCCCACGTCCCTCTCCGTAGCGAATTTCAACCACATCTTCAACTCCTGCTCCACCTCCTTGTCTGTTGCCTTGGACGTCAGTGGGTTTTTTCGCACAGCTCCTGTGTGTTTAATAATAATATTATTATTACAAACGTAGCCTGTCTGCCTATCTCTCTCCCTCTATCGTCTGTCTGTCTGCCTCTGTCTGCCTGCCTGCCTGCCTGCCTGTCTGTCTGTCTGTCTCTGTCTGTCTGCCTCTGCCTGCCTGCCTGCCTGCCTGCCTGCCTCTGTCTGCCTGCCTGCCTCTGCCTCTGCCTCTGCCTCTGCCTCTGCCTCTGCCTCTGCCTCTGCCTCTGCCTCTGCCTCTGCCTCTGCCTCTGCCTCTGCCTCTGCCTGCCTGCCTCTGTCTGTCTGTCTGTCTGTCTGTCGATCTATCTCTATCTATCGAGCTATCTACCTATCTATCGAGCTATCTACCTATCTATCGAGCTATCTACCTATCTATCGAGCTATCTACCTATCTATCGAGCTATCTACCTATCTATCGAGCTATCTACCTATCTATCGAGCTATCTACCTATCTATCGAGCTATCTACCTGTCCGTCCGCTGTCTGTCCGTCCGTCCGTCCGTCCGTCCGTCCGTCCGTCCGTCCGTCCGTCCGTCCGTCCGTCCGTCCGTCCGTCCGTCCGTCCGTCCGTCCGTCCGTCCGTCCGTCCGTCCGTCCGTCCGTCCGTCCGTCCGTCCGTCCGTCCGTCCGTCCGTCCGTCCGTCCGTCCGTCCGTCCGTCCGTCCGTCCGTCCGTCCGTCCGTCCGTCCGTCCGTCCGTCCGTCCGTCCGTCCGTCCGTCCGTCCGTCCGTCCGTCCGTCCGTCCGTCCGTCCGTCCGTCCGTCCGTCCGTCCGTCCGTCCGTCCGTCCGTCCGTCCGTCCGTCCGTCCGTCCGTCCGTCCGTCCGTCCGTCCGCCCGCCCGCCCGCCCGCCCGCCCGCCCGCCCGCCCGCCCGCCCGCCCGCCCGCCCGCCCGCCCGCCCGCCCGCCCGCCCGCCCGCCCGCCCGCCCGCCCGTCCGCCCGCCCGCCCGCCCGCCCGCCCGCCCGCCCGCCCGCCCGCCCGCCCGCCCGCCCGTTTCCGCCGCCCGCCCGCCCGCCCGCCCGCCCGTTTGTGGTCTTAAACACGGGAACGCCATCAATATTCACTTGCATAGACAACGATTCGACAGTTGGGAGGTTTGGGATCTGTTCGATGCGATTCATAATTCCTTTGGCAATACCAAAATGATAATAAGACCCGCCAGATAATGTCTTAATGTCGTTTTCAGTGGCAGATGTTGTCAAAGTGCCTAGCAAAGTTCGTGGATCATTCGGCAGATATGAATGCTTAGTTCTTAACACATCAAGCAACAACGATAATGTGCTGAGTGACACGGAACATTCAGTTGCCCATTCAGCTAATGTGCTCGCAAATTCATTGGTACTTTCTGCTGACTCTGCTTCACTGTCCTCGCTTGATGAATCAGACTCAGTATCTGACACGTCAGAATCATTTTGTTTCGGTGGAACAGAATATCCAAAATGCTGGTGATCCTGATTCAAACCCAATTCAGAATTCACATCAACATTAACAAAATCGTTATTTTCCTGCGACAAGGTTGAAGATGCTTCTGCATGGTATTGTGCAATTTGTTCAAGATTTTTTTCAACACTGGCCTGAAGCCGTCTACGTTTCGTCCAGTAAGATGTCACACTGTTAGTGTCACAAAAATTAAAGCTTACTTAATAATTATAGGAACACCAACTATATATCGTCTTAGAACTTCCAGAACACAATAAATCACACATACAGCTGTCAAAACAACCCAGCACATTCAACTGTTAAACTTACAATCAATCACGAAGGGATTCGTCACGGCTGAGTAGCAGTTACTTTGATGTGCATAGACGTCTACGTCAAGGACAGGAATCAATGTAGGATATATCAGTATCTGAATAACAAAATAGAAACATTATTATAATACAAATGTGCTTCTGGACCGGTTACTATATATATATATATATATATATATATATATATATATATATATATATATATATATATATATATATATATATATATATATATATATATGTATATGCGCGCTGACTACGTTAATTAAAATTAGGCCTTCGTTAAAAGTAACTTCTGCGACGATCGGCATACCAAATGATGCTCACATGTAACAAATCAGCCCCTATATCTGGTATCAGTTAGGTCAAATTTAGTGCGACATGGCTAAACCTTCTCAAGTACGTCGATTGCGTTTAACCGGTTTAAACTACTGAGCATGTTTAGATGTTGTAGTGTGAATGCTCCTCGGGAATTAAGCAGGCGTCGTTACAGATAAAAACTATCAATTCACTTGATTTGCCTTAAAACTACGTTCACACTTCCAGTTTGAATTCGGTGCAAAGCTGGTTTCGATCCCATTATTCAGTGTACACGCTACAGAATCTATGTGGTATGAACCTCTGTGTGTGATTAATCATGATAACATCCAAAGAAGGGAGTTGGCAGTCTGAAGCTGGCTTAACAAGTCAAGTCATGATGTAACCAGATATACCTACGTGCTCAAACCAAATGTAATGCAACCATTCAATGTTATCATACTATAACTAGTATATGTGCATTACATTTTACAAAACTAATCCCGATTAAACCAAATCTACCGTAGTATAATTCAAAAACTACTCTCAGAGATCAGCTTCCAGAACCTAATTATACCCCGCGCAACCACTGGCCAGACGTACACTCTTCCCTGAAGTTCCATTTTCCAAAAAAGTCACTATAGCCAAACATATAATTCAGTTTACATTTAAGGATGCACAATTATACCATGCCTCGTCACAGTGTAATAATAAATTGAAAATGTTACTCTATCATGCATAAAATATAGCTTGAAACTTACCCAAACAGCATGTGGTGTTACTGTAATGGTGAACGTTGGGACACTGACTGTGGGCCTGTGGCAGTTGGAAACAGTTCCCGCCAACGGATCACACGTGACCACTGTGACTTGAGTAGATTGTGTATGTTTTAAACAAATCAGTAATTACTAATTTGACAAGCAACATTTAAAGTAACTACAATACAAATGTGGTAACTTATGGGAAGTAACATAGATGACCACCAAAAAATCCTTTTCATAATATTCATATTCACAGGGTGTTGATCATTCCGGGATAAGATTGACGC
>CBDHHR010000695.1:0-3607 GCA_965263245.1 Metamycoplasmataceae bacterium
CCCTCACCACTGGAACACATAAGACAGACACAGCATCACTGAGAAGTTCTGGATGAATAGTGATACCCTCACCACTGGAACACATAAGACAGACACACAGCATCACTGAGAAGTTCTGGATGAATAGTGATACCCTCACCACTGGAACACATAAGACAGACACAACATCACTGAGAAGTTCTGGATGAATAGTGCTACCCTCACCACTAGAACACATAAGACAGACACAACATCACAGAGAAGTTCTGGATGAATAGTGATACCCTCACCACTGGAACACATAAGACAGACACACAGCATCACTGAGAAGTTCTGGATTAATAGTGATACCCTCACCACTGGAACACATAAGACAGACACAACATCACAGAGAAGTTCTGGATGAATAGTGATACCCTCACCACTGGAACACATAAGACAGACACAACATCACAGAGAAGTTCTGGATGAGTAGTGATACCCTCACCACTGGAACACACAAGACAGACACAACATCACTGAGAAGTTCTGGATGAATAGTGATACCCTCACCACTGGAACCCATAAGACAGACACAGCATCACTGAGAAGTTCTGGATGAATAGTGATACCCTCACCACTGGAACACATAAGACAGACACAACATCACAGAGAAGTTCTGGATGAATAGTGATACCCTCACCACTGGAACACATAAGACAGACACACAGCATCACTGAGAAGTTCTGGATGAATAGTGATACCCTCACCACTGGAACACATAAGACAGACACAACATCACAGAGAAGTTATGGCTGAATAGTGATACCCTCACCACTGGAACACATAAGACAGACACAACATCACAGAGAAGTTCTGGATGAATAGTGCTACCCTCACCACTAGAACACATAAGACAGACACAACATCACAGAGAAGTTCTGGATGAATAGTGATACCCTCACCACTGGAACACACAAGACAGACACACAGCATCACTGAGAAGTTCTGGATGAATAGTGATACCCTCACCACTAGAACACATAAGACAGACACAACATCACTGAGAAGTTCTGGATGAATAGTGCTACCCTCACCACTAGAACACATAAGACAGACACAACATCACAGAGAAGTTCTGGATGAATAGTGATACCCTCACCACTGGAACACATAAGACAGACACACAGCATCACAGAGAAGTTCTGGATGAATAGTGATACCCTCACCACTGGAACACACAAGACAGACACAGCATCACAGAGAAGTTCTGGATTAATAGTGATACCCTCACCACTGGAACACATAAGACAGACACAGCATCACTGAGAAGTTCTGGATGAATAGTGATACCCTCACCACTGGAACACATAAGACAGACACAACATCACTGAGAAGTTCTGGATGAATAGTGATACCCTCACCACTGGAACACATAAGACAGACACAGCATCACTGAGAAGTTCTGGATGAATAGTGATACCCTCACCACTGGAACACACAAGACAGACACAGCATCACAGAGAAGTACTGGATGAATAGTGATACCCTCACCACTGGAACACACAAGACAGACACAGCATCACAGAGAAGTTCTGGATGAATAGTGATACCCTCACCACTGGAACACATAAGACAGACACACAGCATCACTGAGAAGTCATGGATGAATAGTGATACCCTCACCACTGGAACACACAAGACAGACACAGCATCACAGAGAAGTTCTGGATGAATAGTGATACCCTCACCACTGGAACACATAAGACAGACACACAGCATCACTGAGAAGTCATGGATGAATAGTGATACCCTCACCACTGGAACACATAAGACAGACACAGCATCATTGAGAAGTTCTGGATGAATAGTGATACCCTCACCACTGGAACACATAAGACAGACACAGCATCACAGAGAAGTTCTGGATTAATAGTGATACCCTCACCACTGGAACACATAAGACAGACACACAGCATCACTGAGAAGGTCTGAATTAATAGTGATACCCTCACCACTGGAACACATAAGACAGACACACAGCATCACTGAGAAGTTCTGGATGAATAGTGATACCCTCACCACTGGAACACATAAGACAGACACACAGCATCACTGAGAAGGTCTGGATGAATAGTGATACCCTCACCACTGGAACACATAAGACAGACACACAGCATCACTGAGAAGGTCTGGATGAATAGTGATACCCTCACCACTGGAACACATAAGACAGACACACAGCATCACTGAGAAGTTCTGGATGAATAGTGATACCCTCACCACTGGAACACATAAGACAGACACAACATCACTGAGAAGTTCTGGATGAATAGTGCTACCCTCACCACTAGAACACATAAGACAGACACAACATCACAGAGAAGTTCTGGATGAATAGTGATACCCTCACCACTGGAACACATAAGACAGACACACAGCATCACTGAGAAGTTCTGGATTAATAGTGATACCCTCACCACTGGAACACATAAGACAGACACAACATCACAGAGAAGTTCTGGATGAATAGTGATACCCTCACCACTGGAACACATAAGACAGACACAACATCACAGAGAAGTTCTGGATGAATAGTGATACCCTCACCACTGGAACACACAAGACAGACACAACATCACTGAGAAGTTCTGGATGAATAGTGATACCCTCACCACTGGAACACATAAGACAGACACAGCATCACTGAGAAGTTCTGGATGAATAGTGATACCCTCACCACTGGAACACATAAGACAGACACAACATCACAGAGAAGTTCTGGATGAATAGTGATACCCTCACCACTGGAACACATAAGACAGACACACAGCATCACTGAGAAGTTCTGGATGAATAGTGATACCCTCACCACTGGAACACATAAGACAGACACAACATCACAGAGAAGTTATGGCTGAATAGTGATACCCTCACCACTGGAACACATAAGACAGACACAACATCACAGAGAAGTTCTGGATGAATAGTGCTACCCTCACCACTAGAACACATAAGACAGACACAACATCACAGAGAAGTTCTGGATGAATAGTGATACCCTCACCACTGGAACACACAAGACAGACACACAGCATCACTGAGAAGTTCTGGATGAATAGTGATACCCTCACCACTAGAACACATAAGACAGACACAACATCACTGAGAAGTTCTGGATGAATAGTGCTACCCTCACCACTAGAACACATAAGACAGACACAACATCACAGAGAAGTTCTGGATGAATAGTGATACCCTCACCACTGGAACACATAAGACAGACACACAGCATCACAGAGAAGTTCTGGATGAATAGTGATACCCTCACCACTGGAACACACAAGACAGACACAGCATCACAGAGAAGTTCTGGATTAATAGTGATACCCTCACCACTGGAACACATAAGACAGACACAGCATCACTGAGAAGTTCTGGATGAATAGTGATACCCTCACCACTGGAACACATAAGACAGACACAACATCACTGAGAAGTTCTGGATGAATAGTGATACCCTCACCACTGGAACACATAAAAGAGACACACAGCATCACAGAGAAGTTCTGGATGAATAGTGATACCCTCACCACAGGAACACATAAGACAGACACAACATCACAGAGAAGTTCTGGATGAATAGTGA
>CBDHHR010000696.1:0-10704 GCA_965263245.1 Metamycoplasmataceae bacterium
CTCTATATGTATATATATATATATTACATATATATATATATATATATATATATATATATATTATATATATATATATATATATATATATATATATATATATATATATGTATATATATACATACATTACATACATACATACATACATACATACATACATACATACATACATACATACATACATACATACATACATACATACATACATACATACATACATACATACATACATACATACATACAGATAGATGTGGAGAGAGTGAACGATATTTGAAAGAGACCATGTTAAGATATAATGCCCAAGGCTGAATAAAGTACACGACGAAGATATGACATAGACTTTGTCCCAGTCTGACTCGTCTATATCGTCGAGACAGGAGAGATCACACCGAGGCACATGTAAATATGTAGTTTGTGTTCAAATGTGCTGAAGAGTGCGAACACCAGTGATATATTGTCAAACTAATCCGTTCAAATAAGTGTCAAGCAAACCAGCATGTACCGGGTCACACAGGGTGGACACGCGTGACTGACGCTGGTACGAAACACACGCCAGATACGCACGTACGGATAACAGAGTTACTGATTCGTTGGCTGGAGTGATACATCTCAGGTAGACTCGGAAAAAGTAGATTCGTATCGAGCCAGTACGTGTGTGTGTGTGTGTGTTATTTGTGAAGATGTCGTCATTGTGCTCTATTGTGGGACAACCTCTTTGTGCCGCGAGCAGTACCGGGTCACACAGGGTGGACACGCGTGACTGACCCTGGTCAGAAACACACGCCAGATACGCGTGGTATGTGCGATGAATCACCGACCGCCTCTGGTTCTACACGGTACTGATCACTCCGATAACCCACCTGCGGATGTGATAATGTGACTTGCACAGTGACAATTCACTCACTGACTACATATTTACTGCTTCGTGCAGTCGTGTAGGGCGCGGTGACGTACTGTTTAGGACACTGGGTCGTCCACACCCAGGTTCGCGTCAATCGAATGGAAATGATTCAAAGACGGGTAGCTCGGTTTTGCCTCAACGGCTACACATCCGGCGATGTGTGTTTGGCGTGTTATAAACAATTAGTAATCATTGGAAGAACAAAGTAGCCATAAAACCACCCAAAGTCCTGACCGCAATCTCCTCCAACATATAGCGTGACATTTAAAATTAATAGCAAATTCTTAAACGCCATCCACAGCAAAAAGAACCGTTTCGATGTTTTCCCGGAACAACAAAATAGTCGAAATCATAGTCAGCCGGCGCACGCTGCATCACAGATCCACGGCAATTCCAACAGGTCTTAAATGGAGGGTGCCAGCTCATCTGCCCATAATTGGCCGATCAGTAATTTGTAACGGGAAATCTCCTGTCTAGATTGTGGGAAAGTTAAACGTTAAAAGGTACTATTGCTGTTACCTCGGCTCGCCTTGGCTTTATTGCTATTAACATTTGGCTTTATTGCTATTAAATTTTGTTTGAAACTGGATGTTTTGTTTCCCATTTGAACCTGTTGCAGACGGAATCTTACAAACTGCGAACATTGTCCCGAGCTTAATAAAGTAACTGGACACAACTTAGCAGGCAGTAAATCTTCAACCTGCATGTTGTGGTCATAAGAACGTAATATTAAATGAAAAAATAAACCCTAGGTGTTGGCACCATCGTTTTAATTGACGCACTCCCAAATCATGCACGACTAAACGGCATGCGCGCCCAACCGATGAACCTTTGACCTTACACGAGTGGGGGTCAGTATGCAACCAAGACAAGACCGCACTGTCAGTCGACGGAGAACTTGTTCGAACCGTCTTCCTGCCAACTCAAAGCGTGGCAGATTTAGTTCCGTCTGTCTTTCTTCAGTTCAGTGAGCTATAAATGAGTAACTTGCTGTTCGGATATGTGCGAACGAATAGTCTTGACTAATTACAGTGAAGTTGAATGCTTCACAAATGTGTAGAAAATGTGTGTGTGTGTGTGTGTGTGTGTGTGTATATATATATATATATATATATATATATATAATGTGTGTATACAGCATGTATGCATGAACACGCAGTAAGTCTTAAAAATACACATTCTCACATCGATTTTTAACTTGTATGATTTAGCATTTTAGTAAAATATTTTACTCGACAACAAATACCACGAAATATGCGTCACATATTTTTTCACATAACCTATTTGGATTCGTGCATTAGTTAGCAATGCAGGCGAACCAAAAAATTAACACAACTATATATCCAACAGAAGTGACATAGTAAGCAACATATTTGCAATGGTTTTCCACTATTTTCATGAGATAAAACAACTGTTCGAGTGTCTCAAAATCACATGTATTCGTTTATAACCAATCCATACGTAAACTAATGATCCATATCACACAACACAGCAATGATTACAGCGAATAGCTGGCGTCACGGTTGTGTGTCTGGCTGATTATTAAGGTCAGGGTACAACATGCAATTGCCTGCACACATTCTGGAGTTCACAGTAAAAGCTTTATTTAATGATGGTGACCATGTCACATTTCACCATGTGAATTTGATTAGAACACTTGATTCATTGTTACATCCATATCGATACAACTTTGTGATAACATATACAGTTCACAATAATACATTATTAATAATATGACACTACATTAAAGCAACATCCTGAATCAATTTAAACATTTAAATTCACATATTCACACACAGAGCGTGTAACACACATACAGAGCGTGTAACACACATACGCACGCACGCACGCACGCACACACACACACACACACACACACACACACACACACACACACACACACACACACACACACACACACACACACACATGAGTGGAAACTATAATAACGATATAAATGAAATATTTCTGAGAGCGACAAACGACGACTTACGTCCATGTTTAATTCGTAATATTTCGGTCGATATGGCAGTTGGGCTGTAGGCCCTACGATGTTCGCAGTAACTCATCCTACGTGCAGTGTTTTAATGTAGTGAATCAGTGCCAACTTTAGCCGAGTTGTCACCCGGATATAGCTACTCAACCGTATCCGCATGGTCGTGTCTGGCCTTTCCGTGTGTAGCAGCAAAACGAAATCTACTTGTTTGCCTAGGCACATACGACGTTTACTTTGTGTCAGATACGATTTGGCAACATTTCAAATTTGCCAGTCGACATTTCCATCAGCTGTGCAGGTACTAGAACGTATCACAAAGAACCATGTGTTTGTTCCTCGTGTGCAACGTATGTAGCATAAATTAACTAGTGTGACTTTTTCTTGCAGATTTTGAAAGCGCACTGCCAACAACAAGCATGACGTTGATTTGGGGACTCGTTCTTTTTGCGAGTTATGTAAGTAATCTCTTCTCTACCACTCTTCAACATAAGACAGGGAAGAACAAAGGCTGAATGTTGAGTTGTTGACGTGGTAGTTGCCTTTAATAATTGCTCAATCGCACCCTTTAAAACAGTGGACACTCCCAATTCAGTGATGACACATACCGTTGTGAACAGCTTTAACCACGAAAGGCATTACAGGCGTTGTTAGTTTGCGATCGGGGAAAGAAAACATATATAACAAGTGTATAAAAAACAATTCTAAGTACAGGATCGTACGCCGCAATTAATACAAGTGTTAACAGAAAAACTATAATTAAATAAGAAATATGTATAAAGGTATATAAAAACAGTAATATGTGCACATGGTTAGAATAAAATAATAATAATAATACCATAAGATAGGGGTAAAATTATTCGCAAAAGTCAATATTTGTTACCAATTTATAAGGTATATTCGGTGTTTTTGCGTACATTTTATGTTTTGATATAGTTAACATTCTTTTTCTGTTTCAGGTTCAGCTGGCAACTTCCCAGAGTATGTATTCACTTGGTCGTACTTCTCTTGTAAACCTGTAAAGTTGTATTATTACACACAACTTGCATATCCAAGTCAAGGCGTTTCGTAACATGCAAAGACACGCTGGACGTGACATGTTGATTTAACAATACAAATGACAAATTACGTCATCCTATACGTAGGGTAGTGGTGTTTAGCCATCGCAGTCCAGATGGTAAGGACTGTATGTGTGTTTAAATGGTGTACGATATATACCAAACATGCATCACACTTTCACATACATACTCACACACGCATAATAAACACACACACACACACACTCACACTCACACTCACACTCACACTCACACTCACACTCACACTCACACTCACACTCACACTCACACTCACACTCACACTCACACTCACACTCACACTCACACTCACACTCACACTCACACTCACACTCACACACAGACACACACAGACACACACAGACACACACATACACACACATACACACACACACACACACACACACACACACACACACACACACACACACACACACACACACACACACACACACACACACACACACACACACACACACACACACATACACACACACACACAGGTGCGTGTGTGCTGGGTGTTCACTGCTGTCGTTGTTGTTATAGGGTGTGTGCTCCCGCTTAACTGGAATACACCAAACACGACCTGGTTCTCGCAATACGACAAAACAAGTGACGTCAAGTGGTCGTACTCGTTCGGCAGTGAAAACATCACATTGCAGCCGGTTGGAAGCGGCGTGGCTGTTAGTGAGTATACGCTTACGCGAATTGTGGTACTGCACCTGTATTGGATGGTTATGAATATTTACGTGGACATAAATTACATGTAAAAATTCAGACGTGTCCCCGTTGTTAATCAGTGTGATGGTATGTATTTTTATTTTTATTTGTTGATACACTGTAGGAAAAAAAAGAAAAAAAATAGTTCTCTTTACATTGTTATAATTATTATGTTTCATAGCCATTATGTAATATATGTAACACACGAGAAAGAGAGAACCCATTTGTTAAAATAACGATCAATTATCTCTGTATACATGTTGGGTTGTGGGCCCATATCTCCGTTAGTTTTTGTATTCTTATTTGCGACTAGACTAGCTTGCCTCTCAGACTTAGCGAGAACCACAGAGCGGATTGTTTGTTGTAATATAATCATTACTATGGTGTATGTTTCTCTTGCAGAATATAAATGTGTCGCCAGTGTTAACAACGAGTCATACACATATTATGTACGACAGATTGGGTCGTCTTATGAATGTGTGGAAGCCGTGTCAACGGATAGGGCGATACTACAGCGGACTAAGGAATTGGGTAAGCATTATATTGTCAAATGTCCGAGCGCTCTATTTATGGGTGGCGTTCGATTACCAGCAAGTGTAAGTTGTCCTGTTTCTGAAGTTTCAATACGAGTTTTCCTAATGAAGTGTTCATTTCCACGTCTTTTTCTAACAACACCTGTCAGTCAACGTTGCATTTCCATGCGAGTTATCCATCAATATATTACATTATTACAAGAATCATAAATATGTTATAAATAAGTGTTTCTCTGCATGTTCGTAAGTGTACCCACACCTCCGCGTCAGTTTTGCATCTATTGGACTGATATGTTGCATATGATCTAGCGGGCCCTTTGAGATAATTCGTAGATTTATATATTTATTTCGTCCTTTGGATAATTTGGGGGTCAATACTTCAAAAGATGTCACCGTAAAGGTAACTGTGCAATCTACAACTATGTCACTGCATTATAGATTAGGTTAGTGGCGTTTTTTAAATCGCGAAAGTCTGCAACAAGTCTCTATGCTGCATGTTATCATTGTGTTGCGTCGTGCGCATGCGCGATCTATTTCCGTGACACACTGCAACAACGCCATTTTCAAACGTTTTGGCACGGGTGACTGCCTTTTTTCACATGCATCGCTGGATGCCTCGGCTAATGGTAAATATTACATAGCACGATGATTACAATACATACTTTTCTTGAACACACTGCAAACTTGTAACATTAAATGTACCACGACTGTGATGGTTTGCATTTACGTTTTGATTTCATTTTGCAGCAGCGGCGGTGAATACCACAGACATTTGTCCGTCGGCCATGGATTCAGCGACTACGGCCACGTGGCTCGTCAAACGTATGTACTTTCTCAATGTTGACCGTCGTTGGCCATACCCATTTGCATGTACGTCGCAATCTAATCAGAGTTTTGAAGAAAGATTGAACATATCTGCCAGGGAGTAAAGTGTGAAACGCTTTGAGCAGTCGTGAGGACTGGATATTGCACTGTGTATGTGTGTGTGTGTGTGTGTGTGTGTGTGTGTGTGTGTGTGTGTGTGTGTGTGTGTGTGTGTGTGTGTGTGTGTGTGTGTGTGTGTGTGTGTGTGTGTGTGTGTGTGTGTGTGTGTGTGTGTGTGTGTGTGTGTGTGTGTGTGTGTGTGTGTGTGTGTGTGTGTGTGTGTGTGTGTGTGTGTGTGTGTGTGTGTGTGTGTGTGTGTGTGTGTGTGTGTGTGTGTGTGTGTGTGTGTATTTTATTCAGAGACGCAATGTTTACCATGTTACTGTCAGTATTTGAAGTAATATTGAAAATGAAAAACATTTACCTAAATTTTGGCATACGTTGTATAAGAGATATGTCACCGCGTGCCACTACTATTAAAATCGTAGCCTTACGGAACGTCAACAATTTTGTGACGTTACGTAAGGCTACTATTTGTATATGTAATGCAGGGCTACTTATTATGATTGACTAATGTTCCACCTTGTTTTCCGGTACGTACAGATCCATTTAGCGACACGAATGAGAAACTGAGTCCGATTCCTTCAAACACCTACTACGCGACCTACTCCGAGTCGGCGGGCGACACCCAGTGTAGCGGGGACAAAACATCCATGGCCGTGGTCGTAGGAAACAAAATCCAACTGGACACGTGTTTCTCAGGAAATACCTCTTATGGTAGGTTAACACACACACACACACACACACACACACACACACACACACACACACACACACACACACACACACACACACACACACACACACACACACACACACACACACACACACACACACACACACACACACACACACACACACACACACACACACACACACACACACACACACACACACACACACACACACACACACACACACACACACACACACAAACACACACACACACACACACACACACACACACACACACACACACACACACACTCATCGCCACCAACTTAGAATGCCTACTATTCAAAACCTTCCGCCCATCTGTTTAGTAAATGATAGTTGTTTAATTTTACGTAATGATCGTGATGCAATTTGCCAAATAATTTCCGTTATTAAAGTTCATGAGACATCACTTCTACCTGGATGTAGCAGAGAGAACAGGTTGAAGAGATGCTAGTAACGACCCCTGGTGGAAGAAATTGCATACTCGCACAGTGTTCTGTCGCTAATTTCATCACAGCTTCGTTAACATTTATGCCTACGTATATGTCAGGTTTTACATTTTAGTGAATAATCGCTTAACCACTGCAATATCTAAAGTAATAAGTTATGTGAACACCAAACATCAAGTTAATAATGAGAGTTTCCTACAGAAAAACCGCTGAAGACAACTCTGACAATGTTGGAGCACGTGACCGGAAAGATTCTCGACTCTGAAGCCAACGGAGAAATCATGTTGCTGGGAGATTTCACCACAACACCTATTCGGTTCTATTGTGCGGTGCGTGGTAATGACGTAATAGCGTCATACATTTGTTGATTACGTCTGGTGATATTACTCACATCGCAAAATTAAACTAACTAAAACACTATTAGAAATATATCTATGCCCATGTTTATAAAACGGTATATGTTTTGATCTTTTGTAGGTTTATTGAAAGTAGTAAAATAACCTAAATGGGTACCCGAGATATAAAGTGAGATATGTCATCTTCGGTATACATAGACAACTGTCACACTGTTTGTTACAAACATCGCTATAATTGTGTTATTTAATTTTGCAGCGATACAAGGTGGAAAGTGAGACGGTCAAGCTATCACTTGATGTATTAGACCCAAAAAAAGCCAATTGTACCAAGGCGCAAACGGAAACCTCCGCCGAACCCGGCAAATTCGTTGCCTTAGTATTGAAAGGTAAATATCGAACAAAAAACCTACTGTCAAACAAGGTGACATCCTTTCTCCACACCTGTTAGCTGTGTACATGGACGACTTAAGCGTATGTGTTAACAAACTACAAATTGGATGTCTCTATGCAGACACCAGTATGAATCATTTGATGTATGCTGATGTATTTTTTCACCTGGTGTGTCTGGGTTGAGAAAACTTACTGACTGTTGCCGACACATCTCGTTATGACAACATTAACCCTTATTACCCGCTGACTGTTGACGCGTTGTTCTCTTTCAGCGAAACCGGTGCCGTCCACGACTCGACCGGGACAGCCGACCACTACGACAACAACCACCGTCAAACCACCAACAACAACAACGCAGACAACAACCACGGCTCCACCGACAACGTCGACACCATCTCCAAAAACGTCGACGACGATAACAACAACAACAAAATCTCCGACAACAACAACAAAACCTCCGACAACAACAACAAAACCTCCGACAATAACAACAACAAAACCTCCGACAACAACAACGACATCAACAACGACGACAACAACAACAACGAAGAAACCAACCACAAGACCAGCGCCGGCGACCTCAACAGCCGACATGTCGACGGCCTCGCCACACGCCGAAGAGACCGAGTCACCGTGTCTGTGTCAGAACGGAGGCACGTGTGTCCATGGGACCAGTGATTGTGAATGCCCGACCGGCTACTCAGGGGACCGATGTCAAGGTAGGGTCATTTGTCTCACGTCGTCCACACGTTCTGCGTTCATTGGATCGAGCTTTGTTGATGACTCTAGTCATACCATTTACATCGCGATGCAAATCTATTTTAATAATATTTTTTTATTATTATTACAGCTTATTATTATTACTATTGTATTGGTTGAGCAGCTGTAGCATAATTTCGCACGTTATCTCCCCCGAGTCACCATAATAAATTCACCGACTACGTGTTTACAACAGTAACACATGGACCAGTTAGCGTTAGCGTTATTGTCTTCAACACACACAGTTAACTGCTAACACGACAGTCGTTGTTTTTGTTCGTTATCGTCACCGTCATCGCGTGTCGTTTCCAGAACATGCCGCCAGTCGCGTAGATGATAACGGCAAGAGCAACAACACCACCATGCTGATCGTCATCCTTCTCGTCATCCTGGCTGTCATCATCATCGTCATCGTCATCATCGCTGTCGTCGCGTGCCAATTCCGGAACCGGAAGAAGGAGGAGGGGATTCTGCGCAACACGTTCGACACGTCGTTCTTCGGTACCAAGAGGGTACTGCCGCCCGGGGCAGTCGACGGAGAGGAGCTGATTGCGTAGACGGCGAGAGGCCGTCGCACAAGGCACGGCTCTGCCTGAAGGCACGTCGAACATGGACGATCTTACATTTACAGCACAGCGAGTAGTCAAGACATAGCACCGAGTTCAGTCAACGTCAAAGCAAGAACCTTGGCAAGAGGGCAGTGTGAACAAACTCACTCTTCAGATAGCATTCTCGTGTGATCGTTTGTTTCTCCGCGATATCACGCAACAGTGAGGCAGCTGAACAAAGCTACGGACAACGCGTACAGAAGGGAGGGTATGTCTGACCATGTTAGCAAGAGGATGGTATTTTGAAATCATATGAAGGTGGTCATTTCGTCTACGATTAGTTTGTAACTAGTGTACATACATAATACCGTGTCAAAGACGGCTATGGTGGGAGACGGTGGGACTCCTTTTAAGAATGTTCAATACCAACTTCATCACATTAACATTGCGTTCTTTTAGTTGGCACGTACACACACACACAAACATATAAACACACACACACACACACACACACACACACACACACACACACACACACACACACACACACACACACACACACACACACACACACACACACACACACACACACACACACACACACACACACACACACACACACACACACTCACACACACTCACACACACACACACACACACACACACACACACACACACACACACACACACACACACACACACACACACACACACACACTCCGCTAGCAAACATGCGTCTTCATATATGGATGTCATTCAAAGTCATATACGCAGGCGCGTGTTGATGGATTACTTCGTTTTATATGGCAACTGTTTTAATTGGTTATTTTTGATAACTGTTAATTATACTTTAATGTTGTGTTAAATAAATGCATGCACGTATTATTATGATACTTTACACCCAGTAACTTAATTCGCATGTGGGAAATATCCCACCACGTCCGATGCACACTTGCTTATGATACGACAAGCAAGTGTATATATAGTAGCCTTCCTAATCTTATTTCGCTGTTCTTCAAATATATTGACTTTTAATGTACTTTTGGACCTATAATTATTACGTTGTTACCCAAGCAACAAGTGAAAAGTTCACGGGCAACTATGAGTGCCTCTGGCCACACACAGACAATTGTTCGCTTCCAATTATGACTGCTTAATAAGCATTATTGATTTACATATAATATTCAGAGTTTATGATCACATTTATTACTTATATAGGGTTCTATTGCATATTGTTCAAATGTCATGAAGGTTTCGTTTAGCCAAAAGAGGGCGCCAGTTGCAGAAGCTAAGCATGCTTTGCGTCTAGCGCTACGTTAATGTTTCCTTTTAGGCATCAGT
>CBDHHR010000697.1:0-26717 GCA_965263245.1 Metamycoplasmataceae bacterium
TTGAAAGTAGTTGAGACTTTCAGACTGATTTCGACTGGTTTCGACCGGTTTTTACTGGTTTCGACTCGTTTCGACTGGTAGAGACTGGTAGAGACTGGTAGAGACTGGTAAAGACTGGTAGAGACTGGTAGAGACTGGTTTAGACTGGTAGTGACTCGTTGAGACTGGTTGAGACTGGTAGCGACTGGTCTAGACTGGTTTCGGCTCGTTTCGACTTGTTTCGACCGGTTTTTACTGTTTTCGACTGGTTTCGACTGGTAGAGACTGGTTCCGACGGGTAGAGATTGGTAGAGACTGTTAGAGACTGGTTGACACTAGTTTCGACTGGTTTCGACGGGTTTAGACCGGTTTTTACTGGCTTTTTACTGGTTTCGGCTCGTTTCGACTGGTAGAGACTGCTTGTGACTGGTAGAGACTGGTAGAGACTGGTTGACACTAGTTTCGACTGGTTTAGACGAGTTTAGACCGGTTTTTACTGGCTTTTTACTGGTTTCGACTCGTTTCGACTGGTAGAGACTGCTTGTGACTGGTAGAGACTGGTAGGGAGTGGTTGAAAGTAGTTGAGACTGTTTCAGACTGATTTCGACTGGTTTCGACCGGTTTTTACTGGTTTTGACTCGATTCGACTGGTAGAGACTGGTAGAGACTGGTTTAGACTGGTAGTGACTCGTAGAGACTGGTTGAGACCGGTAGTGACTGGTTTAGACTGGTTTCGGCTTGTTTCGACTTGTTTCGACCGGTTTTTACTGTTTTCGACTGGTTTCGACTGGTAGAGACTGGTTGAGACGGGTAGAGACTGGTAGTGAGTGGTAGAGACTGGTTTAGACTAGTTTCGACTGGTTTCGACAGGTTTCGACCGGTTTTTACTGGTTTTTACTGGTTTAGACTCGTTTCGACTGGTTTTTACTGTTTTCGACTGGTTTCGACTTGTTTCGACTGGTAGAGACTGGTTTAGACTGGTAGTGACTCGTAGAGACTGGTTGAGACGGGTAGAGACTGGTAGTGAGTGGTAGAGACTGGTTTAGACTAGTTTCGACTGGTTTAGACGGGTTTAGACCGGTTTTTACTGGCTTTTTACTGGTTTCGACTCGTTTCGACTGGTAGAGACTGCTTGTGACTGGTAGAGACTGGTAGGGACTGGTTGAAAGTAGTTGAGACTGTTTCAGACTGATTTCGACTGGTTTCGACCGGTTTTTACTGGTTTCGACTGGTTTCGACTGGTTTCGACTGGTAGAGATTGGTAGAGACTGGTAGAGACTGGTTTAGACTGGTAGAGACTCGTAGAGACTGACTGAGACTGGTAGTGACTGGTTTAGACTGGTTTCGGCTCGTTTCGACTTGTTTCGACCGGTTTTTACTGTTTTCAACTGGTTTCGACTGGTAGAGACTGGTTGAGACTGGTAGAGACTGGTAGAGACTGTTAGAGACTGGTTGACACTAGTTTCGACTGTTTTCGACGGGTTTGTACCGGTTTTTACTGGCTTTTTACTGATTTCGACTCGTTTCGACTGGTAGAGACTGCATGTGACTGGTAGAGACTGGTAGAGACTGGTTGAAAGTAGATGAGACTTTTTCAGACTGATTTCGACTGGTTTCGACCGGTTTTTACTGGTTTCGATTCGTTTCGACTGGTAGAGACTGGTTGAGACTGGTAGTGACTGGTTTAGACTGGTTTCGGCTCGTTTCGACTTGTTTCGACCGGTTTTTTTTACAGTTTTCGACTGGTTTCGACTGGTAGAGACTGGTTGAGACTGGTAGAGACTGGTAGAGACTGGTTGACACTAGTTTCCACTGGTTTAGACGGGTTTAGACCGGTTTTTACTGGCTTTTTACTTGTTTCGACTCGTTTCGACTGGTAGTGACGGCTTGTGACTGTTAGAAACTGGTAGGGACTGGTAGTGATTGGTTTCCACTGTTTTCGGCTGGTTTCGACCGGTTTTTACTGGTTTCGACTCGTTTCGACTGGTATAGACTGGTAGAGACTGGTAGAGACTAGTTTAGACTGGTAGAGACTGGTTGAGACTGGTAGTGACTGGTTTAGACTGGTTTTGGCTCGTTTCGACTTGTTTCGACCGGTTTTTACCGTTTTTGACTGGTTTCGACTGGTATTGACTGGTTGGGACTGGTAGAGACTGGAAGAGACTGTTAGAGACTGGTTGACACTAGTTTCGACTGGTTTAGACGGGTTTAGACGGGTTTAGACCGGTTTTTACTGGCTTTTTACTGGTTTCGACTCGTTTCGACTGGTAGAGACTGGTAGAGACTGGTTTAGACTGGTAGAGACTGGTAGAGACTGGTTGAGACTGGTAGTGACTGGTTTCGACTGGTTTCGGCTGGTTTCGACTGGTTTCAGCTGGTTTCGAGTGATTTCGACCGGTTTTTACTTGTTTTTACTTGTTTCGACTCGTTTCGACTGGTAGAGACAGGTCGAGACTGGTAGTTGGTGGTAGAGACTGGTTTCGGCTCGTTTCGACTTGTTTCGACCGGTTTTTTTTACTGTTTTCGACTGGTTTCGACTGGTAGAGACTGGTTGAGTCTGGTAGAGACTGGTAGAGACTGGTTGACACTAGTTTCGACTGTTTTCGACGGGTTTAGACCGGTTATTACTGGCTTTTTACTGGCTTTTTACTGGTTTCGACTCGTTTCGACTGCTAGAGACTGGTCGAGACTGGTAGTGAGTGGTAGAGGCTGGTTTAGACTAGTTTCGACTGGTTTTGACAGGTTTAGAATGGTTTTTACTGGTTTAGACTGGTTTAGACTGGTAGAGACTGGTAGAGACTGGTAGGGACTGGTTGAGACTGGTAGTGACTGGTAGGGACTGGTTGAGACTGGTAGTGACTGGTTTCCACTGGTTTCGGCTCGTCTCGACTGGTTTCGACCGGTTTTTACTGGTTTCGACTCGTTTCGACTGGTAGAGACTGGTAGAGACTGGTAGAGACTGGTAGAGACTGGTTTAGACTGGTAGAGACTGGAAGAGACTGGTAGAGACTGGTTGACACTAGTTTCGACTGGTTTAGACGGGTTTAGACCGGTTTTTACTGGCTTTTTACTGGTTTCGACTCGTTTCGACTGGTAGAGACTGCTTGTGACTGGTAGAGACTGGTAGGGACTGGTTGAAAGTAGTTGAGACTGTTTCAGACTGATTTCGACTGGTTTCGACCGGTTTTTACTGTTTTCGACTGGTTTCGAGTGGTTTCGACTAGTAGAGATTGGTAGAGACTGGTAGAGACTGGTTTAGACTGGTAGAGACTCGTAGAGACTGACTGAGACTGGTAGTGACTGGTTTAGACTGGTTTCGGCTCGTTTCGACTTGTTTCGACCGGTTTTTACTGTTTTCAACTGGTTTCGACTGGTAGAGACTGGTTGAGACTGGTAGAGACTGGTAGAGACTGTTAGAGACTGGTTGACACTAGTTTCGACTGGTTTCGACGGGTTTAGACCGGTTTTTACTGGCTTTTTACTGATTTCGATTCGTTTCGACTGGTAGAGACTGGTTGAGACTGGTAGTGACTGGTTTAGACTGGTTTCGGCTCGTTTCGACTTGTTTCGACCGGTTTTTTTTACAGTTTTCGACTGGTTTCGACTGGTAGAGACTGGTTGAGACTGGTAGAGACTGGTAGAGACTGGTTGACACTAGTTTCGACTGTTTTCGACGGGTTTAGACCGGTTATTACTGGCTTTTTACTGGCTTTTTACTGGTTTCGACTCGTTTCGACTGCTAGACACTGGTTGAGACTGGTAGTGAGTGGTAGAGGCTGGTTTAGACTAGTTTCGACTGGTTTTGACAGGTTTAGAATGGTTTTTACTGGTTTAGACTGGTTTAGACTGGTAGAGACTGGTAGAGACTGGTAGGGACTGGTTGAGACTGGTAGTGACTGGTAGGGACTGGTTGAGACTGGTAGTGACTGGTTTCCACTGGTTTCGGCTCGTCTCGACTGGTTTCGACCGGTTTTTACTGGTTTCGACTCGTTTCGACTGGTAGAGACTGGTAGAGACTGGTAGAGACTGGTAGAGACTGGTTTAGACTGGTAGAGACTGGAAGAGACTGGTAGAGACTGGTTGACACTAGTTTCGACTGGTTTAGACGGGTTTAGACGGGTTTAGACCGGTTTTTACTGGCTTTTTACTGGTTTCGACTCGTTTCGACTGGTAGAGACTGGTAGAGACTGGTTTAGACTGGTAGAGACTGGTAGAGACTGGTTGAGACTGGTAGTGACTGGTTTCGACTGGTTTCAGCTGGTTTCGAGTGATTTCGACCGGTTTTTACTTGTTTTTACTTGTTTCGACTCGTTTCGACTGGTAGAGACTGGTCGAGACTGGTAGTTGGTGGTAGAGACTGGTTTCGGCTCGTTTCGACTTGTTTCGACCGGTTTTTTTACTGTTTTCGACTGGTTTCGACTGGTAGAGACGGGTTGAGACTGGTAGAGACTGGTAGGGACTGGTTGAAAGTAGTTGAGACTTTCAGACTGATTTCGACTGGTTTCGACCGGTTTTTACTGGTTTCGACTCGTTTCGACTGGTAGAGACTGGTACAGACTGGTAGAGACTGGTAGAGACTGGTAGAGACTGGTAGAGACTGGTAGAGACTGGTTTAGACTGGTAGTGACTCGATGAGACTGGTTGAGACTGGTAGAGACTGGTTTACACTGGTAGAGACTGGTAGTGACTGGTTTAGACTGGTTTCGGCTCGTTTCGACTTGTTTCCACCGGTTTTTACTGTTTTCAACTGGTTTCGACTGGTAGAGACTGGTTGAGACTGGTAGAGACTGGTAGAGACTGTTAGAGACTGGTTGACACTAGTTTCGACTGGTTTCGTCGGGTTTAGACCGGTTTTTACTGGCTTTTTACTGATTTCGATTCGTTTCGACTGGTAGAGACTGGTTGAGACTGGTAGTGACTGGTTTAGACTGGTTTCGGCTCGTTTCGACTTGTTTCGACCGGTTTTTTTTACAGTTTTCGACTGGTTTCGACTGGTAGAGACTGGTTGAGACTGGTAGAGACTGGTAGAGACTGGTTGACACTAGTTTCGACTGGTTTAGACGGGTTTAGACCGGTTTTTACTGGCTTTTTACTTGTTTCGACTCGTTTCGACTGGTAGTGACGGCTTGTGACTGGTAGAAACTGGTAGGGACTGGTAGTGATTGGTTTCCACTGTTTTCGGCTGGTTTCGACCGGTTTTTACTGGTTTCGACTCGTTTCGACTGGTATAGACTGGTAGAGACTGGTTTAGACTGGTAGAGACTGGTTGAGACTGGTAGTGACTGGTTTAGACTGGTTTCGGCTCGTTTCGACTTGTTTCGACCGGTTTTTACCGTTTTTGACTGGTTTCGACTGGTATTGACTGGTTGGGACTGGTAGAGACTGGAAGAGACTGTTAGAGACTGGTTGACACTAGTTTCGACTGGTTTAGACGGGTTTAGACGGGTTTAGACCGGTTTTTACTGGCTTTTTACTGGTTTCGACTCGTTTCGACTGGTAGAGACTGGTAGAGACTGGTTTAGACTGGTAGAGACTGGTAGAGACTGGTTGAGACTGGTAGTGACTGGTTTCGACTGGTTTCAGCTGGTTTCGAGTGATTTCGACCGGTTTTTACTTGTTTTTACTTGTTTCGACTCGTTTCGACTGGTAGAGACTGGTCGAGACTGGTAGTTGGTGGTAGAGACTGGTTTCGGCTCGTTTCGACTTGTTTCGACCGGTTTTTTTACTGTTTTCGACTGGTTTCGACTGGTAGAGACGGGTTGAGACTGGTAGAGACTGGTAGGGACTGGTTGAAAGTAGTTGAGACTTTCAGACTGATTTCGACTGGTTTCGACCGGTTTTTACTGGTTTCGACTCGTTTCGACTGGTAGAGACTGGTACAGACTGGTAGAGACTGGTAGAGACTGGTAGAGACTGGTAGAGACTGGTAGAGACTGGTTTAGACTGGTAGTGACTCGATGAGACTGGTTGAGACTGGTAGAGACTGGTTTACACTGGTAGAGACTGGTAATGACTGGTTTAGACTTGTTTCGGCTCGTTTCGACTTGTTTCGACAGGTTTTTTACTGTTTTCGACTGGTTTCGACTGGTAGAGATTGGTTGAGACTGGTAGAGACTGGTAGAGACTGGTCGACACTAGTTTCGACTGGTTTAGACGAGTTTAGACCGGTTTTTACTGGCTTTTTACTGGTTTCGACTCGTTTCGACTGGTAGAGACTGCTTGTGACTGGTAGAGACTGATAGGGACTGGTTGAAAGTAGTTGAGACTGTTTCAGACTGATTTCGACTGGTTTCGACCGGTTTTTACTGGTTTCGACTGGTATCGACTGGTAGAGATTGGTAGACTGGTAGAGACTGGTTGACACTAGTTTCGACTGGTTTAGACGGGTTTAGACCGGTTTTTACTGGCTTTTTACTTGTTTCGACTCGTTTCGACTGGTAGAGACTGGTAGAGACTGGTAGAGACTGGTTGAGAGTGGTAGTGACTGGTTTAGACTGGTTTCGGCTGGTTTTGACTGGTTTCAGCTGGTTTCGAGTGATTTCGACCGGTTTTTACTTGTTTTTACTTGTTTCGACTCGTTTCGACTGGTTGAGACTGGTCGAGACTGGTAGTTGGTGGTAGAGACTGGTTTCGGCTCGTTTCGACTTGTTTCGACCGGTTTTTTTACTGTTTTCGACTGGTTTCGACTGGTAGAGACTGGTTGAGACTGGTAGAGACTGGAAGGGACTGGTTGAAAGTAGTTGAGACTTTCAGACTGATTTCGACTGGTTTCGACCGGTTTTTACTGGTTTCGACTCGTTTCGACTGGTAGAGACTGGTAGAGACTGGTAGAGACTGGTAAAGACTGGTAGAGACTGGTAGAGACTGGTTTAGACTGGTAGTGACTCGTTGAGACTGGTTGAGACTGGTAGCGACTGGTCTAGACTGGTTTCGGCTCGTTTCGACTTGTTTCGACCGGTTTTTACTGTTTTCGACTGGTTTCGACTGGTAGAGACTGGTTCCGACGGGTAGAGATTGGTAGAGACTGTTAGAGACTGGTTGACACTAGTTTCGACTGGTTTCGACGGGTTTAGACCGGTTTTTACTGGCTTTTTACTGGTTTCGGCTCGTTTCGACTGGTAGAGACTGCTTGTGACTGGTAGAGACTGGTAGAGACTGGTTGACACTAGTTTCGACTGGTTTAGACGAGTTTAGACCGGTTTTTACTGGCTTTTTACTGGTTTCGACTCGTTTCGACTGGTAGAGACTGCTTGTGACTGGTAGAGACTGGTAGGGAGTGGTTGAAAGTAGTTGAGACTGTTTCAGACTGATTTCGACTGGTTTCGACCGGTTTTTACTGGTTTTGACTCGATTCGACTGGTAGAGACTGGTAGAGACTGGTTTAGACTGGTAGTGACTCGTAGAGACTGGTTGAGACCGGTAGTGACTGGTTTAGACTGGTTTCGGCTTGTTTCGACTTGTTTCGACCGGTTTTTACTGTTTTCCACTGGTTTCGACTGGTAGAGACTGGTTGAGACGGGTAGAGACTGGTAGTGAGTGGTAGAGACTGGTTTAGACTAGTTTCGACTGGTTTCGACAGGTTTCGACCGGTTTTTACTGGTTTTTACTGGTTTAGACTCGTTTCGACTGGTTTTTACTGTTTTCGACTGGTTTCGACTTGTTTCGACTGGTAGAGACTGGTTTAGACTGGTAGTGACTCGTAGAGACTGGTTGAGACGGGTAGAGACTGGTAGTGAGTGGTAGAGACTGGTTTAGACTAGTTTCGACTGGTTTAGACGGGTTTAGACCGGTTTTTACTGGCTTTTTACTGGTTTCGACTCGTTTCGACTGGTAGAGACTGCTTGTGACTGGTAGAGACTGGTAGGGACTGGTTGAAAGTAGTTGAGACTGTTTCAGACTGATTTCGACTGGTTTCGACCGGTTTTTACTGGTTTCGACTGGTTTCGACTGGTTTCGACTGGTAGAGATTGGTAGAGACTGGTAGAGACTGGTTTAGACTGGTAGAGACTCGTAGAGACTGACTGAGACTGGTAGTGACTGGTTTAGACTGGTTTCGGCTCGTTTCGACTTGTTTCGACCGGTTTTTACTGTTTTCAACTGGTTTCGACTGGTAGAGACTGGTTGAGACTGGTAGAGACTGGTAGAGACTGTTAGAGACTGGTTGACACTAGTTTCGACTGTTTTCGACGGGTTTGTACCGGTTTTTACTGGCTTTTTACTGATTTCGACTCGTTTCGACTGGTAGAGACTGCATGTGACTGGTAGAGACTGGTAGAGACTGGTTGAAAGTAGATGAGACTTTTTCAGACTGATTTCGACTGGTTTCGACCGGTTTTTACTGGTTTCGATTCGTTTCGACTGGTAGAGACTGGTTGAGACTGGTAGTGACTGGTTTAGACTGGTTTCGGCTCGTTTCGACTTGTTTCGACCGGTTTTTTTTACAGTTTTCGACTGGTTTCGACTGGTAGAGACTGGTTGAGACTGGTAGAGACTGGTAGAGACTGGTTGACACTAGTTTCCACTGGTTTAGACGGGTTTAGACCGGTTTTTACTGGCTTTTTACTTGTTTCGACTCGTTTCGACTGGTAGTGACGGCTTGTGACTGTTAGAAACTGGTAGGGACTGGTAGTGATTGGTTTCCACTGTTTTCGGCTGGTTTCGACCGGTTTTTACTGGTTTCGACTCGTTTCGACTGGTATAGACTGGTAGAGACTGGTAGAGACTAGTTTAGACTGGTAGAGACTGGTTGAGACTGGTAGTGACTGGTTTAGACTGGTTTTGGCTCGTTTCGACTTGTTTCGACCGGTTTTTACCGTTTTTGACTGGTTTCGACTGGTATTGACTGGTTGGGACTGGTAGAGACTGGAAGAGACTGTTAGAGACTGGTTGACACTAGTTTCGACTGGTTTAGACGGGTTTAGACGGGTTTAGACCGGTTTTTACTGGCTTTTTACTGGTTTCGACTCGTTTCGACTGGTAGAGACTGGTAGAGACTGGTTTAGACTGGTAGAGACTGGTAGAGACTGGTTGAGACTGGTAGTGACTGGTTTCGACTGGTTTCGGCTGGTTTCGACTGGTTTCAGCTGGTTTCGAGTGATTTCGACCGGTTTTTACTTGTTTTTACTTGTTTCGACTCGTTTCGACTGGTAGAGACAGGTCGAGACTGGTAGTTGGTGGTAGAGACTGGTTTCGGCTCGTTTCGACTTGTTTCGACCGGTTTTTTTTACTGTTTTCGACTGGTTTCGACTGGTAGAGACTGGTTGAGTCTGGTAGAGACTGGTAGAGACTGGTTGACACTAGTTTCGACTGTTTTCGACGGGTTTAGACCGGTTATTACTGGCTTTTTACTGGCTTTTTACTGGTTTCGACTCGTTTCGACTGCTAGAGACTGGTCGAGACTGGTAGTGAGTGGTAGAGGCTGGTTTAGACTAGTTTCGACTGGTTTTGACAGGTTTAGAATGGTTTTTACTGGTTTAGACTGGTTTAGACTGGTAGAGACTGGTAGAGACTGGTAGGGACTGGTTGAGACTGGTAGTGACTGGTAGGGACTGGTTGAGACTGGTAGTGACTGGTTTCCACTGGTTTCGGCTCGTCTCGACTGGTTTCGACCGGTTTTTACTGGTTTCGACTCGTTTCGACTGGTAGAGACTGGTAGAGACTGGTAGAGACTGGTAGAGACTGGTTTAGACTGGTAGAGACTGGAAGAGACTGGTAGAGACTGGTTGACACTAGTTTCGACTGGTTTAGACGGGTTTAGACCGGTTTTTACTGGCTTTTTACTGGTTTCGACTCGTTTCGACTGGTAGAGACTGCTTGTGACTGGTAGAGACTGGTAGGGACTGGTTGAAAGTAGTTGAGACTGTTTCAGACTGATTTCGACTGGTTTCGACCGGTTTTTACTGTTTTCGACTGGTTTCGAGTGGTTTCGACTAGTAGAGATTGGTAGAGACTGGTAGAGACTGGTTTAGACTGGTAGAGACTCGTAGAGACTGACTGAGACTGGTAGTGACTGGTTTAGACTGGTTTCGGCTCGTTTCGACTTGTTTCGACCGGTTTTTACTGTTTTCAACTGGTTTCGACTGGTAGAGACTGGTTGAGACTGGTAGAGACTGGTAGAGACTGTTAGAGACTGGTTGACACTAGTTTCGACTGGTTTCGACGGGTTTAGACCGGTTTTTACTGGCTTTTTACTGATTTCGATTCGTTTCGACTGGTAGAGACTGGTTGAGACTGGTAGTGACTGGTTTAGACTGGTTTCGGCTCGTTTCGACTTGTTTCGACCGGTTTTTTTTACAGTTTTCGACTGGTTTCGACTGGTAGAGACTGGTTGAGACTGGTAGAGACTGGTAGAGACTGGTTGACACTAGTTTCGACTGTTTTCGACGGGTTTAGACCGGTTATTACTGGCTTTTTACTGGCTTTTTACTGGTTTCGACTCGTTTCGACTGCTAGACACTGGTTGAGACTGGTAGTGAGTGGTAGAGGCTGGTTTAGACTAGTTTCGACTGGTTTTGACAGGTTTAGAATGGTTTTTACTGGTTTAGACTGGTTTAGACTGGTAGAGACTGGTAGAGACTGGTAGGGACTGGTTGAGACTGGTAGTGACTGGTAGGGACTGGTTGAGACTGGTAGTGACTGGTTTCCACTGGTTTCGGCTCGTCTCGACTGGTTTCGACCGGTTTTTACTGGTTTCGACTCGTTTCGACTGGTAGAGACTGGTAGAGACTGGTAGAGACTGGTAGAGACTGGTTTAGACTGGTAGAGACTGGAAGAGACTGGTAGAGACTGGTTGACACTAGTTTCGACTGGTTTAGACGGGTTTAGACCGGTTTTTACTGGCTTTTTACTGGTTTCGACTCGTTTCGACTGGTAGAGACTGCTTGTGACTGGTAGAGACTGGTAGGGACTGGTTGAAAGTAGTTGAGACTGTTTCAGACTGATTTCGACTGGTTTCGACCGGTTTTTACTGTTTTCGACTGGTTTCGAGTGGTTTCGACTAGTAGAGATTGGTAGAGACTGGTAGAGACTGGTTTAGACTGGTAGAGACTCGTAGAGACTGACTGAGACTGGTAGTGACTGGTTTAGACTGGTTTCGGCTCGTTTCGACTTGTTTCGACCGGTTTTTACTGTTTTCAACTGGTTTCGACTGGTAGAGACTGGTTGAGACTGGTAGAGACTGGTAGAGACTGTTAGAGACTGGTTGACACTAGTTTCGACTGGTTTCGACGGGTTTAGACCGGTTTTTACTGGCTTTTTACTGATTTCGATTCGTTTCGACTGGTAGAGACTGGTTGAGACTGGTAGTGACTGGTTTAGACTGGTTTCGGCTCGTTTCGACTTGTTTCGACCGGTTTTTTTTACAGTTTTCGACTGGTTTCGACTGGTAGAGACTGGTTGAGACTGGTAGAGACTGGTAGAGACTGGTTGACACTAGTTTCGACTGTTTTCGACGGGTTTAGACCGGTTATTACTGGCTTTTTACTGGCTTTTTACTGGTTTCGACTCGTTTCGACTGCTAGACACTGGTTGAGACTGGTAGTGAGTGGTAGAGGCTGGTTTAGACTAGTTTCGACTGGTTTTGACAGGTTTAGAATGGTTTTTACTGGTTTAGACTGGTTTAGACTGGTAGAGACTGGTAGAGACTGGTAGGGACTGGTTGAGACTGGTAGTGACTGGTAGGGACTGGTTGAGACTGGTAGTGACTGGTTTCCACTGGTTTCGGCTCGTCTCGACTGGTTTCGACCGGTTTTTACTGGTTTCGACTCGTTTCGACTGGTAGAGACTGGTAGAGACTGGTAGAGACTGGTTTAGACTGGTAGAGACTGGAAGAGACTGGTAGAGACTGGTTGACACTAGTTTCGACTGGTTTAGACGGGTTTAGACCGGTTTTTACTGGCTTTTTACTGGTTTCGACTCGTTTCGACTGGTAGAGACTGCTTGTGACTGGTAGAGACTGGTAGGGACTGGTTGAAAGTAGTTGAGACTGTTTCAGACTGATTTCGACTGGTTTCGACCGGTTTTTACTGTTTTCGACTGGTTTCGAGTGGTTTCGACTGGTAGAGATTGGTAGAGACTGGTAGAGACTGGTTTAGACTGGTAGAGACTCGTAGAGACTGACTGAGACTGGTAGTGACTGGTTTAGACTGGTTTCGGCTCGTTTCGACTTGTTTCGACCGGTTTTTACTGTTTTCAACTGGTTTCGACTGGTAGAGACTGGTTGAGACTGGTAGAGACTGGTAGAGACTGTTAGAGACTGGTTGACACTAGTTTCGACTGGTTTCGACGGGTTTAGACCGGTTTTTACTGGCTTTTTACTGATTTCGATTCGTTTCGACTGGTAGAGACTGGTTGAGACTGGTAGTGACTGGTTTAGACTGGTTTCGGCTCGTTTCGACTTGTTTCGACCGGTTTTTTTTACAGTTTTCGACTGGTTTCGACTGGTAGAGACTGGTTGAGACTGGTAGAGACTGGTAGAGACTGGTTGACACTAGTTTCGACTGGTTTAGACGGGTTTACGGGACCGGTTTTTACTGGCTTTTTACTTGTTTCGACTCGTTTCGACTGGTATAGACTGGTAGAGACTGGTTTAGACTGGTAGAGACTGGTTGAGACTGGTAGTGACTGGTTTAGACTGGTTTCGGCTCGTTTCGACTTGTTTCGACCGGTTTTTACCGTTTTTGACTGGTTTCGACTGGTATTGACTGGTTGGGACTGGTAGAGACTGGAAGAGACTGTTAGAGACTGGTTGACACTAGTTTCGACTGGTTTAGACGGGTTTAGACGGGTTTAGACCGGTTTTTACTGGCTTTTTACTGGTTTCGACTCGTTTCGACTGGTAGAGACTGGTAGAGACTGGTTTAGACTGGTAGAGACTGGTAGAGACTGGTTGAGACTGGTAGTGACTGGTTTCGACTGGTTTCAGCTGGTTTCGAGTGATTTCGACCGGTTTTTACTTGTTTTTACTTGTTTCGACTCGTTTCGACTGGTAGAGACTGGTCGAGACTGGTAGTTGGTGGTAGAGACTGGTTTCGGCTCGTTTCGACTTGTTTCGACCGGTTTTTTTACTGTTTTCGACTGGTTTCGACTGGTAGAGACGGGTTGAGACTGGTAGAGACTGGTAGGGACTGGTTGAAAGTAGTTGAGACTTTCAGACTGATTTCGACTGGTTTCGACCGGTTTTTACTGGTTTCGACTCGTTTCGACTGGTAGAGACTGGTACAGACTGGTAGAGACTGGTAGAGACTGGTAGAGACTGGTAGAGACTGGTAGAGACTGGTTTAGACTGGTAGTGACTCGATGAGACTGGTTGAGACTGGTAGAGACTGGTTTACACTGGTAGAGACTGGTAATGACTGGTTTAGACTTGTTTCGGCTCGTTTCGACTTGTTTCGACAGGTTTTTTACTGTTTTCGACTGGTTTCGACTGGTAGAGATTGGTTGAGACTGGTAGAGACTGGTAGAGACTGGTCGACACTAGTTTCGACTGGTTTAGACGAGTTTAGACCGGTTTTTACTGGCTTTTTACTGGTTTCGACTCGTTTCGACTGGTAGAGACTGCTTGTGACTGGTAGAGACTGATAGGGACTGGTTGAAAGTAGTTGAGACTGTTTCAGACTGATTTCGACTGGTTTCGACCGGTTTTTACTGGTTTCGACTGGTATCGACTGGTAGAGATTGGTAGACTGGTAGAGACTGGTTGACACTAGTTTCGACTGGTTTAGACGGGTTTAGACCGGTTTTTACTGGCTTTTTACTTGTTTCGACTCGTTTCGACTGGTAGAGACTGGTAGAGACTGGTAGAGACTGGTTGAGAGTGGTAGTGACTGGTTTAGACTGGTTTCGGCTGGTTTTGACTGGTTTCAGCTGGTTTCGAGTGATTTCGACCGGTTTTTACTTGTTTTTACTTGTTTCGACTCGTTTCGACTGGTTGAGACTGGTCGAGACTGGTAGTTGGTGGTAGAGACTGGTTTCGGCTCGTTTCGACTTGTTTCGACCGGTTTTTTTTACTGTTTTCGACTGGTTTCGACTGGTAGAGACTGGTTGAGACTGGTAGAGACTGGTAGGGACTGGTTGAAAGTAGTTGAGACTTTCAGACTGATTTCGACTGGTTTCGACCGGTTTTTACTGGTTTCGACTCGTTTCGACTGGTAGAGACTGGTAGAGACTGGTAGAGACTGGTAAAGACTGGTAGAGACTGGTAGAGACTGGTTTAGACTGGTAGTGACTCGTTGAGACTGGTTGAGACTGGTAGCGACTGGTCTAGACTGGTTTCGGCTCGTTTCGACTTGTTTCGACCGGTTTTTACTGTTTTCGACTGGTTTCGACTGGTAGAGACTGGTTCCGACGGGTAGAGATTGGTAGAGACTGTTAGAGACTGGTTGACACTAGTTTCGACTGGTTTCGACGGGTTTAGACCGGTTTTTACTGGCTTTTTACTGGTTTCGGCTCGTTTCGACTGGTAGAGACTGCTTGTGACTGGTAGAGACTGGTAGAGACTGGTTGACACTAGTTTCGACTGGTTTAGACGAGTTTAGACCGGTTTTTACTGGCTTTTTACTGGTTTCGACTCGTTTCGACTGGTAGAGACTGCTTGTGACTGGTAGAGACTGGTAGGGAGTGGTTGAAAGTAGTTGAGACTGTTTCAGACTGATTTCGACTGGTTTCGACCGGTTTTTACTGGTTTTGACTCGATTCGACTGGTAGAGACTGGTAGAGACTGGTTTAGACTGGTAGTGACTCGTAGAGACTGGTTGAGACCGGTAGTGACTGGTTTAGACTGGTTTCGGCTTGTTTCGACTTGTTTCGACCGGTTTTTACTGTTTTCGACTGGTTTCGACTGGTAGAGACTGGTTGAGACGGGTAGAGACTGGTAGTGAGTGGTAGAGACTGGTTTAGACTAGTTTCGACTGGTTTCGACAGGTTTCGACCGGTTTTTACTGGTTTTTACTGGTTTAGACTCGTTTCGACTGTTTTTTACTGTTTTCGACTGGTTTCGACTGGTTTCGACTGGTAGAGACTGGTTTAGACTGGTAGTGACTCGTAGAGACTGGTTGAGACCGGTAGTGACTGGTTTAGACTGGTTTCGGCTTGTTTCGACTTGTTTCGACCGGTTTTTACTGTTTTCGACTGGTTTCGACTGGTAGAGACTGGTTGAGACGGGTAGAGACTGGTAGTGAGTGGTAGAGACTGGTTTAGACTAGTTTCGACTGGTTTAGACGGGTTTAGACCGGTTTTTACTGGCTTTTTACTGGTTTCGACTCGTTTCGACTGGTAGAGACTGCTTGTGACTGGTAGAGACTGGTAGGGACTGGTTGAAAGTAGTTGAGACTGTTTCAGACTGATTTCGACTGGTTTCGACCGGTTTTTACTGGTTTCGACTGGTTTCGACTGGTTTCGACTGGTAGAGATTGGTAGAGACTGGTAGAGACTGGTTTAGACTGGTAGAGACTCGTAGAGACTGACTGAGACTGGTAGTGACTGGTTTAGACTGGTTTCGGCTCGTTTCGACTTGTTTCGACCGGTTTTTACTGTTTTCAACTGGTTTCGACTGGTAGAGACTGGTTGAGACTGGTAGAGACTGGTAGAGACTGTTAGAGACTGGTTGACACTAGTTTCGACTGTTTTCGACGGGTTTAGACCGGTTTTTACTGGCTTTTTACTGATTTCGACTCGTTTCGACTGGTAGAGACTGCATGTGACTGGTAGAGACTGGTAGGGACTGGTTGAAAGTAGTTGAGACTTTCAGACTGATTTCGACTGGTTTCGACCGGTTTTTACTGGTTTCGACTCGTTTCGACTGGTAGAGACTGGTAGAGACTGGTAGAGACTGGTAAAGACTGGTAGAGACTGGTAGAGACTGGTTTAGACTGGTAGTGACTCGTTGAGACTGGTTGAGACTGGTAGCGACTGGTCTAGACTGGTTTCGGCTCGTTTCGACTTGTTTCGACCGGTTTTTACTGTTTTCAACTGGTTTCGACTGGTAGAGACTGGTTCCGACGGGTAGAGATTGGTAGAGACTGTTAGAGACTGGTTGACACTAGTTTCGACTGGTTTCGACGGGTTTAGACCGGTTTTTACTGGCTTTTTACTGGTTTCGGCTCGTTTCGACTGGTAGAGACTGCTTGTGACTGGTAGAGACTGGTAGAGACTGGTTGACACTAGTTTCGACTGGTTTAGACGAGTTTAGACCGGTTTTTACTGGCTTTTTACTGGTTTCGACTCGTTTCGACTGGTAGAGACTGCTTGTGACTGGTAGAGACTGGTAGGGAGTGGTTGAAAGTAGTTGAGACTGTTTCAGACTGATTTCGACTGGTTTCGACCGGTTTTTACTGGTTTTGACTCGATTCGACTGGTAGAGACTGGTAGAGACTGGTTTAGACTGGTAGTGACTCGTAGAGACTGGTTGAGACCGGTAGTGACTGGTTTAGACTGGTTTCGGCTTGTTTCGACTTGTTTCGACCGGTTTTTACTGTTTTCGACTGGTTTCGACTGGTAGAGACTGGTTGAGACGGGTAGAGACTGGTAGTGAGTGGTAGAGACTGGTTTAGACTAGTTTCGACTGGTTTCGACAGGTTTCGACCGGTTTTTACTGGTTTTTACTGGTTTAGACTCGTTTCGACTGGTTTTTACTGTTTTCGACTGGTTTCGACTGGTTTCGACTGGTAGAGACTGGTTTAGACTGGTAGTGACTCGTAGAGACTGGTTGAGACCGGTAGTGACTGGTTTAGACTGGTTTCGGCTTGTTTCGACTTGTTTCGACCGGTTTTTACTGTTTTCGACTGGTTTCGACTGGTAGAGACTGGTTGAGACGGGTAGAGACTGGTAGTGAGTGGTAGAGACTGGTTTAGACTAGTTTCGACTGGTTTAGACGGGTTTAGACCGGTTTTTACTGGCTTTTTACTGGTTTCGACTCGTTTCGACTGGTAGAGACTGCTTGTGACTGGTAGAGACTGGTAGGGACTGGTTGAAAGTAGTTGAGACTGTTTCAGACTGATTTCGACTGGTTTCGACCGGTTTTTACTGGTTTCGACTGGTTTCGACTGGTTTCGACTGGTAGAGATTGGTAGAGACTGGTAGAGACTGGTTTAGACTGGTAGAGACTCGTAGAGACTGACTGAGACTGGTAGTGACTGGTTTAGACTGGTTTCGGCTCGTTTCGACTTGTTTCGACCGGTTTTTACTGTTTTCGACTGGTTTCGACTGGTAGAGACTGGTTGAGACTGGTAGAGACTGGTAGAGACTGGTAGAGACTGGTTGACACTAGTTTCGACTGTTTTCGACGGGTTTAGACCGGTTTTTACTGGCTTTTTACTGATTTCGACTCGTTTCGACTGGTAGAGACTGCTTGTGACTGGTAGAGACTGGTAGGGACTGGTTGAAAGTAGTTGAGACTGTTTCAGACTGATTTCGACTGGTTTCGACCGGTTTTTACTGGTTTCGACTGGTTTCGACTGGTTTAGAGACTGGTAGAGATTGGTAGAGACTGGTAGAGACTGGTTTAGACTGGTAGTGACTCGTAGAGACTGGTTGAGACTGGTAGTGACTGGTTTAGACTGGTTTCGGCTCGTTTCGACTTGTTTCGACCGGTTTTTACTGTTTTCGACTGGTTTCGACTGGTAGAGACTGGTTCCGACGGGTAGAGATTGGTAGAGACTGTTAGAGACTGGTTGACACTAGTTTCGACTGGTTTCGACGGGTTTAGACCGGTTTTTACTGGCTTTTTACTGGTTTCGGCTCGTTTCGACTGGTAGAGACTGCTTGTGACTGGTAGAGACTGGTAGAGACTGGTTGACACTAGTTTCGACTGGTTTAGACGAGTTTAGACCGGTTTTTACTGGCTTTTTACTGGTTTCGACTCGTTTCGACTGGTAGAGACTGCTTGTGACTGGTAGAGACTGGTAGGGAGTGGTTGAAAGTAGTTGAGACTGTTTCAGACTGATTTCGACTGGTTTCGACCGGTTTTTACTGGTTTTGACTCGATTCGACTGGTAGAGACTGGTAGAGACTGGTTTAGACTGGTAGTGACTCGTAGAGACTGGTTGAGACCGGTAGTGACTGGTTTAGACTGGTTTCGGCTTGTTTCGACTTGTTTCGACCGGTTTTTACTGTTTTCGACTGGTTTCGACTGGTAGAGACTGGTTGAGACGGGTAGAGACTGGTAGTGAGTGGTAGAGACTGGTTTAGACTAGTTTCGACTGGTTTCGACAGGTTTCGACCGGTTTTTACTGGTTTTTACTGGTTTAGACTCGTTTCGACTGGTTTTTACTGTTTTCGACTGGTTTCGACTTGTTTCGACTGGTAGAGACTGGTTTAGACTGGTAGTGACTCGTAGAGACTGGTTGAGACGGGTAGAGACTGGTAGTGAGTGGTAGAGACTGGTTTAGACTAGTTTCGACTGGTTTAGACGGGTTTAGACCGGTTTTTACTGGCTTTTCGACTCGTTTCGACTGGTAGAGACTGCTTGTGACTGGTAGAGACTGGTAGGGACTGGTTGAAAGTAGTTGAGACTGTTTCAGACTGATTTCGACTGGTTTCGACCGGTTTTTACTGGTTTCGACTGGTTTCGACTGGTTTCGACTGGTAGAGATTGGTAGAGACTGGTAGAGACTGGTTTAGACTGGTAGAGACTCGTAGAGACTGACTGAGACTGGTAGTGACTGGTTTAGACTGGTTTCGGCTCGTTTCGACTTGTTTCGACCGGTTTTTACTGTTTTCAACTGGTTTCGACTGGTAGAGACTGGTTGAGACTGGTAGAGACTGGTAGAGACTGTTAGAGACTGGTTGACACTAGTTTCGACTGTTTTCGACGGGTTTGTACCGGTTTTTACTGGCTTTTTACTGATTTCGACTCGTTTCGACTGGTAGAGACTGCATGTGACTGGTAGAGACTGGTAGAGACTGGTTGAAAGTAGATGAGACTTTTTCAGACTGATTTCGACTGGTTTCGACCGGTTTTTACTGGTTTCGATTCGTTTCGACTGGTAGAGACTGGTTGAGACTGGTAGTGACTGGTTTAGACTGGTTTCGGCTCGTTTCGACTTGTTTCGACCGGTTTTTTTTACAGTTTTCGACTGGTTTCGACTGGTAGAGACTGGTTGAGACTGGTAGAGACTGGTAGAGACTGGTTGACACTAGTTTCCACTGGTTTAGACGGGTTTAGACCGGTTTTTACTGGCTTTTTACTTGTTTCGACTCGTTTCGACTGGTAGTGACGGCTTGTGACTGTTAGAAACTGGTAGGGACTGGTAGTGATTGGTTTCCACTGTTTTCGGCTGGTTTCGACCGGTTTTTACTGGTTTCGACTCGTTTCGACTGGTATAGACTGGTAGAGACTGGTAGAGACTAGTTTAGACTGGTAGAGACTGGTTGAGACTGGTAGTGACTGGTTTAGACTGGTTTTGGCTCGTTTCGACTTGTTTCGACCGGTTTTTACCGTTTTTGACTGGTTTCGACTGGTATTGACTGGTTGGGACTGGTAGAGACTGGAAGAGACTGTTAGAGACTGGTTGACACTAGTTTCGACTGGTTTAGACGGGTTTAGACGGGTTTAGACCGGTTTTTACTGGCTTTTTACTGGTTTCGACTCGTTTCGACTGGTAGAGACTGGTAGAGACTGGTTTAGACTGGTAGAGACTGGTAGAGACTGGTTGAGACTGGTAGTGACTGGTTTCGACTGGTTTCGGCTGGTTTCGACTGGTTTCAGCTGGTTTCGAGTGATTTCGACCGGTTTTTACTTGTTTTTACTTGTTTCGACTCGTTTCGACTGGTAGAGACAGGTCGAGACTGGTAGTTGGTGGTAGAGACTGGTTTCGGCTCGTTTCGACTTGTTTCGACCGGTTTTTTTACTGTTTTCGACTGGTTTCGACTGGTAGAGACTGGTTGAGTCTGGTAGAGACTGGTAGAGACTGGTTGACACTAGTTTCGACTGTTTTCGACGGGTTTAGACCGGTTATTACTGGCTTTTTACTGGCTTTTTACTGGTTTCGACTCGTTTCGACTGCTAGAGACTGGTCGAGACTGGTAGTGAGTGGTAGAGGCTGGTTTAGACTAGTTTCGACTGGTTTTGACAGGTTTAGAATGGTTTTTACTGGTTTAGACTGGTTTAGACTGGTAGAGACTGGTAGAGACTGGTAGGGACTGGTTGAGACTGGTAGTGACTGGTAGGGACTGGTTGAGACTGGTAGTGACTGGTTTCCACTGGTTTCGGCTCGTCTCGACTGGTTTCGACCGGTTTTTACTGGTTTCGACTCGTTTCGACTGGTAGAGACTGGTAGAGACTGGTAGAGACTGGTAGAGACTGGTTTAGACTGGTAGAGACTGGAAGAGACTGGTAGAGACTGGTTGACACTAGTTTCGACTGGTTTAGACGGGTTTAGACCGGTTTTTACTGGCTTTTTACTGGTTTCGACTCGTTTCGACTGGTAGAGACTGCTTGTGACTGGTAGAGACTGGTAGGGACTGGTTGAAAGTAGTTGAGACTGTTTCAGACTGATTTCGACTGGTTTCGACCGGTTTTTACTGTTTTCGACTGGTTTCGAGTGGTTTCGACTAGTAGAGATTGGTAGAGACTGGTAGAGACTGGTTTAGACTGGTAGAGACTCGTAGAGACTGACTGAGACTGGTAGTGACTGGTTTAGACTGGTTTCGGCTCGTTTCGACTTGTTTCGACCGGTTTTTACTGTTTTCAACTGGTTTCGACTGGTAGAGACTGGTTGAGACTGGTAGAGACTGGTAGAGACTGTTAGAGACTGGTTGACACTAGTTTCGACTGGTTTCGACGGGTTTAGACCGGTTTTTACTGGCTTTTTACTGATTTCGATTCGTTTCGACTGGTAGAGACTGGTTGAGACTGGTAGTGACTGGTTTAGACTGGTTTCGGCTCGTTTCGACTTGTTTCGACCGGTTTTTTTTACAGTTTTCGACTGGTTTCGACTGGTAGAGACTGGTTGAGACTGGTAGAGACTGGTAGAGACTGGTTGACACTAGTTTCGACTGTTTTCGACGGGTTTAGACCGGTTATTACTGGCTTTTTACTGGCTTTTTACTGGTTTCGACTCGTTTCGACTGCTAGACACTGGTCGAGACTGGTAGTGAGTGGTAGAGGCTGGTTTAGACTAGTTTCGACTGGTTTTGACAGGTTTAGAATGGTTTTTACTGGTTTAGACTGGTTTAGACTGGTAGAGACTGGTAGAGACTGGTAGGGACTGGTTGAGACTGGTAGTGACTGGTAGGGACTGGTTGAGACTGGTAGTGACTGGTTTCCACTGGTTTCGGCTCGTCTCGACTGGTTTCGACCGGTTTTTACTGGTTTCGACTCGTTTCGACTGGTAGAGACTGGTAGAGACTGGTAGAGACTGGTTTAGACTGGTAGAGACTGGAAGAGACTGGTAGAGACTGGTTGACACTAGTTTCGACTGGTTTAGACGGGTTTAGACCGGTTTTTACTGGCTTTTTACTGGTTTCGACTCGTTTCGACTGGTAGAGACTGCTTGTGACTGGTAGAGACTGGTAGGGACTGGTTGAAAGTAGTTGAGACTGTTTCAGACTGATTTCGACTGGTTTCGACCGGTTTTTACTGTTTTCGACTGGTTTCGAGTGGTTTCGACTGGTAGAGATTGGTAGAGACTGGTAGAGACTGGTTTAGACTGGTAGAGACTCGTAGAGACTGACTGAGACTGGTAGTGACTGGTTTAGACTGGTTTCGGCTCGTTTCGACTTGTTTCGACCGGTTTTTACTGTTTTCAACTGGTTTCGACTGGTAGAGACTGGTTGAGACTGGTAGAGACTGGTAGAGACTGTTAGAGACTGGTTGACACTAGTTTCGACTGGTTTCGACGGGTTTAGACCGGTTTTTACTGGCTTTTTACTGATTTCGATTCGTTTCGACTGGTAGAGACTGGTTGAGACTGGTAGTGACTGGTTTAGACTGGTTTCGGCTCGTTTCGACTTGTTTCGACCGGTTTTTTTTACAGTTTTCGACTGGTTTCGACTGGTAGAGACTGGTTGAGACTGGTAGAGACTGGTAGAGACTGGTTGACACTAGTTTCGACTGGTTTAGACGGGTTTAGACCGGTTTTTACTGGCTTTTTACTTGTTTCGACTCGTTTCGACTGGTAGTGACGGCTTGTGACTGGTAGAAACTGGTAGGGACTGGTAGTGATTGGTTTCCACTGTTTTCGGCTGGTTTCGACGGTTTTTACTGGTTTCGACTCGTTTCGACTGGTATAGACTGGTAGAGACTGGTTTAGACTGGTAGAGACTGGTTGAGACTGGTAGTGACTGGTTTAGACTGGTTTCGGCTCGTTTCGACTTGTTTCGACCGGTTTTTACCGTTTTTGACTGGTTTCGACTGGTATTGACTGGTTGGGACTGGTAGAGACTGGAAGAGACTGTTAGAGACTGGTTGACACTAGTTTCGACTGGTTTAGACGGGTTTAGACGGGTTTAGACCGGTTTTTACTGGCTTTTTACTGGTTTCGACTCGTTTCGACTGGTAGAGACTGGTAGAGACTGGTTTAGACTGGTAGAGACTGGTAGAGACTGGTTGAGACTGGTAGTGACTGGTTTCGACTGGTTTCAGCTGGTTTCGAGTGATTTCGACCGGTTTTTACTTGTTTTTACTTGTTTCGACTCGTTTCGACTGGTAGAGACTGGTCGAGACTGGTAGTTGGTGGTAGAGACTGGTTTCGGCTCGTTTCGACTTGTTTCGACCGGTTTTTTTACTGTTTTCGACTGGTTTCGACTGGTAGAGACTGGTTGAGACTGGTAGAGACTGGTAGGGACTGGTTGAAAGTAGTTGAGACTTTCAGACTGATTTCGACTGGTTTCGACCGGTTTTTACTGGTTTCGACTCGTTTCGACTGGTAGAGACTGGTACAGACTGGTAGAGACTGGTAGAGACTGGTAGAGACTGGTAGAGACTGGTAGAGACTGGTTTAGACTGGTAGTGACTCGATGAGACTGGTTGAGACTGGTAGAGACTGGTTTACACTGGTAGAGACTGGTAGTGACTGGTTTAGACTGGTTTCGGCTCGTTTCGACTTGTTTCGACCGGTTTTTACTGTTTTCAACTGGTTTCGACTGGTAGAGACTGGTTGAGACTGGTAGAGACTGGTAGAGACTGTTAGAGACTGGTTGACACTAGTTTCGACTGGTTTCGTCGGGTTTAGACCGGTTTTTACTGGCTTTTTACTGATTTCGATTCGTTTCGACTGGTAGAGACTGGTTGAGACTGGTAGTGACTGGTTTAGACTGGTTTCGGCTCGTTTCGACTTGTTTCGACCGGTTTTTTTTACAGTTTTCGACTGGTTTCGACTGGTAGAGACTGGTTGAGACTGGTAGAGACTGGTAGAGACTGGTTGACACTAGTTTCGACTGGTTTAGACGGGTTTAGACCGGTTTTTACTGGCTTTTTACTTGTTTCGACTCGTTTCGACTGGTAGTGACGGCTTGTGACTGGTAGAAACTGGTAGGGACTGGTAGTGATTGGTTTCCACTGTTTTCGGCTGGTTTCGACCGGTTTTTACTGGTTTCGACTCGTTTCGACTGGTATAGACTGGTAGAGACTGGTTTAGACTGGTAGAGACTGGTTGAGACTGGTAGTGACTGGTTTAGACTGGTTTCGGCTCGTTTCGACTTGTTTCGACCGGTTTTTACCGTTTTTGACTGGTTTCGACTGGTATTGACTGGTTGGGACTGGTAGAGACTGGAAGAGACTGTTAGAGACTGGTTGACACTAGTTTCGACTGGTTTAGACGGGTTTAGACGGGTTTAGACCGGTTTTTACTGGCTTTTTACTGGTTTCGACTCGTTTCGACTGGTAGAGACTGGTAGAGACTGGTTTAGACTGGTAGAGACTGGTAGAGACTGGTTGAGACTGGTAGTGACTGGTTTCGACTGGTTTCAGCTGGTTTCGAGTGATTTCGACCGGTTTTTACTTGTTTTTACTTGTTTCGACTCGTTTCGACTGGTAGAGACTGGTCGAGACTGGTAGTTGGTGGTAGAGACTGGTTTCGGCTCGTTTCGACTTGTTTCGACCGGTTTTTTTACTGTTTTCGACTGGTTTCGACTGGTAGAGACGGGTTGAGACTGGTAGAGACTGGTAGGGACTGGTTGAAAGTAGTTGAGACTTTCAGACTGATTTCGACTGGTTTCGACCGGTTTTTACTGGTTTCGACTCGTTTCGACTGGTAGAGACTGGTACAGACTGGTAGAGACTGGTAGAGACTGGTAGAGACTGGTAGAGACTGGTAGAGACTGGTTTAGACTGGTAGTGACTCGATGAGACTGGTTGAGACTGGTAGAGACTGGTTTACACTGGTAGAGACTGGTAATGACTGGTTTAGACTTGTTTCGGCTCGTTTCGACTTGTTTCGACAGGTTTTTTACTGTTTTCGACTGGTTTCGACTGGTAGAGATTGGTTGAGACTGGTAGAGACTGGTAGAGACTGGTCGACACTAGTTTCGACTGGTTTAGACGAGTTTAGACCGGTTTTTACTGGCTTTTTACTGGTTTCGACTCGTTTCGACTGGTAGAGACTGCTTGTGACTGGTAGAGACTGATAGGGACTGGTTGAAAGTAGTTGAGACTGTTTCAGACTGATTTCGACTGGTTTCGACCGGTTTTTACTGGTTTCGACTGGTATCGACTGGTAGAGATTGGTAGACTGGTAGAGACTGGTTGACACTAGTTTCGACTGGTTTAGACGGGTTTAGACCGGTTTTTACTGGCTTTTTACTTGTTTCGACTCGTTTCGACTGGTAGAGACTGGTAGAGACTGGTAGAGACTGGTTGAGACTGGTAGTGACTGGTTTAGACTGGTTTCGGCTGGTTTTGACTGGTTTCAGCTGGTTTCGAGTGATTTCGACCGGTTTTTACTTGTTTTTACTTGTTTCGACTCGTTTCGACTGGTTGAGACTGGTCGAGACTGGTAGTTGGTGGTAGAGACTGGTTTCGGCTCGTTTCGACTTGTTTCGACCGGTTTTTTTACTGTTTTCGACTGGTTTCGACTGGTAGAGACTGGTTGAGACTGGTAGAGACTGGAAGGGACTGGTTGAAAGTAGTTGAGACTTTCAGACTGATTTCGACTGGTTTCGACCGGTTTTTACTGGTTTCGACTCGTTTCGACTGGTAGAGACTGGTAGAGACTGGTAGAGACTGGTAAAGACTGGTAGAGACTGGTAGAGACTGGTTTAGACTGGTAGTGACTCGTTGAGACTGGTTGAGACTGGTAGCGACTGGTCTAGACTGGTTTCGGCTCGTTTCGACTTGTTTCGACCGGTTTTTACTGTTTTCGACTGGTTTCGACTGGTAGAGACTGGTTCCGACGGGTAGAGATTGGTAGAGACTGTTAGAGACTGGTTGACACTAGTTTCGACTGGTTTCGACGGGTTTAGACCGGTTTTTACTGGCTTTTTACTGGTTTCGGCTCGTTTCGACTGGTAGAGACTGCTTGTGACTGGTAGAGACTGGTAGAGACTGGTTGACACTAGTTTCGACTGGTTTAGACGAGTTTAGACCGGTTTTTACTGGCTTTTTACTGGTTTCGACTCGTTTCGACTGGTAGAGACTGCTTGTGACTGGTAGAGACTGGTAGGGAGTGGTTGAAAGTAGTTGAGACTGTTTCAGACTGATTTCGACTGGTTTCGACCGGTTTTTACTGGTTTTGACTCGATTCGACTGGTAGAGACTGGTAGAGACTGGTTTAGACTGGTAGTGACTCGTAGAGACTGGTTGAGACCGGTAGTGACTGGTTTAGACTGGTTTCGGCTTGTTTCGACTTGTTTCGACCGGTTTTTACTGTTTTCCACTGGTTTCGACTGGTAGAGACTGGTTGAGACGGGTAGAGACTGGTAGTGAGTGGTAGAGACTGGTTTAGACTAGTTTCGACTGGTTTCGACAGGTTTCGACCGGTTTTTACTGGTTTTTACTGGTTTAGACTCGTTTCGACTGGTTTTTACTGTTTTCGACTGGTTTCGACTTGTTTCGACTGGTAGAGACTGGTTTAGACTGGTAGTGACTCGTAGAGACTGGTTGAGACGGGTAGAGACTGGTTTACACTGGTAGAGACTGGTAATGACTGGTTTAGACTTGTTTCGGCTCGTTTCGACTTGTTTCGACAAGTTTTTTACTGTTTTCGACTGGTTTCGACTGGTAGAGATTGGTTGAGACTGGTAGAGACTGGTAGAGACTGGTCGACACTAGTTTCGACTGGTTTAGACGAGTTTAGACCGGTTTTTACTGGCTTTTTACTGGTTTCGACTCGTTTCGACTGGTAGAGACTGCTTGTGACTGGTAGAGACTGATAGGGACTGGTTGAAAGTAGTTGAGACTGTTTCAGACTGATTTCGACTGGTTTCGACCGGTTTTTACTGGTTTCGACTGGTATCGACTGGTAGAGATTGGTAGACTGGTAGAGACTGGTTGACACTAGTTTCGACTGGTTTAGACGGGTTTAGACCGGTTTTTACTGGCTTTTTACTTGTTTCGACTCGTTTCGACTGGTAGAGACTGGTAGAGACTGGTAGAGACTGGTTGAGAGTGGTAGTGACTGGTTTAGACTGGTTTCGGCTGGTTTTGACTGGTTTCAGCTGGTTTCGAGTGATTTCGACCGGTTTTTACTTGTTTTTACTTGTTTCGACTCGTTTCGACTGGTTGAGACTGGTCGAGACTGGTAGTTGGTGGTAGAGACTGGTTTCGGCTCGTTTCGACTTGTTTCGACCGGTTTTTTTACTGTTTT
>CBDHHR010000698.1:0-3338 GCA_965263245.1 Metamycoplasmataceae bacterium
ACATCGTTTTGACATTTATTGTGTTATTCGAATAAATGTTGTTTTTGCGATGTGGCCGATACGATCGTCGTGGGGTAATAAACGTTTGTGTAATATTGTAATGTTTTGCATGATTCCCTTTGGCGGCGTTGTATCATGGGTAAAATGTGTATACAAATTACACTTGCTGTTAAGGAAAGTAATGTACACATCATAGTGCACAAAGCATGTTGATTGACTGGAAATTGTATTCAAACGACAGGCGATCTAACAGTACGCAACTCGTACAACGAATTATACTTTTTTTCCGATAATATTTCATTTCAACAGTAATGTGCCCTAGAAGAAAAACCTAATAAATTATTAGAATACACACCTTATCCACCAACGTTCCTTAATATATTTGTGTTATGTTTCATTTGTTTAGTTGTTTAATATGCTATAGCATTCCCACATAATAAAATGATCAATCATCAGAGTCAGTCACAGCACGTATGTCTTATTGTCACAAAGGAACATGCCAAGAAACTGTAACAGCCATCGTCTGAACAAACATGGCGACTAGTGAATCAACGTGCACCAATATAGTCTGGTATCAGCTTGCAGTCTGGTCGAAGTACACAGGAGATATTGATCCCCGGGCATCGGCAGGTGGCCGTCCACCCTCTCAACAAATAGTACTTGTGATCACGGCTAGCCACAGCATGCCCTCTCGGTATAAGGTGCACATGTGTAAAAACACATTCACATAAGACTCAACTCACAAATGTGCTCCACTTCAGAACATGATCATAGAATCATATTCTTTGTAAACACTGGGATAATGTTAGGCCCTCAGTGAAGTCGATTTTGAGTTTAGATTAAATTGATCAAATTAATTGAATTGGAATCGGTGTACGTGATAACGCATTGATTTTAATGTTAATTGGTCGTTGATTAAATACACGTGAATTGGAATTGAATAGGAATCTACGTCAATGATTTTGCTCAACGTATGATTCGAAGAACATGCCTATGCATAGTGTCCAATTATATTAAGCATGAAAAAAGGCATTAGTAAACATAATAACAAATGCAATTTATTTAGTAAATATGAGTATAGGGATATATAGATAAATTTCGTATAATTGTATATTGAATTGAACTCACATGTTTGTTTTACAATATAACTTGATATTATAGATGTAATAAAAACTCAACACGTACAGCAAATAAATTCACATTTGGTCTGGGGTTGTGCCCGGGAATGTAAAATTGTTCAAATATTACTCAAAAGTATTGGCATAACGATAGGTATGCAAATAGTAATGTAATTATCAGTATTGTAGCAATACATGAATGGAAATCCCAAAACCTGTCCATTCGTATTGTCAATAGTGATCGCCACTGTTGACGGTTCATCTATAAATCTGTTTTACCCATGCGACACGCGATCAGTTTTTTTTATCAATAAACAATCACCGTTCGACCAAAGAACTCATCAGCGCCAGATTGTTGAGTAATCATGGCACAGACATTGATGAAAATGCTTGTATTGGTCATAGTCACTAGACTGAAATGCAGTATACGTAGGCATATTGTGTGGGCGTGCATATATATATATATATATATATATATATATATATATATATATATATATATGTATATCATCATCATCATCATCATCATCATCATCATCATCATCATCATCATCATCATCATCATCATCATCATCATCATCATCATCATCATCATCATCATCATAGTCATGCAGCCATAGTGTCCCGTGGTTGGGCGAAGGCCTCAATATATATATATATATATATATATATATATATATATATATATATATACATATATATATATATACATACATACATACATACATGCATGCATGCATGCATACATGCATGCATACATACATACATGCATGCATGCATGCATGCATGCATGCATGCATGCATGCATGCATGCATACATACATACATACATACATACATACATACATACATACATACATACATACATACATACATACATACATACATACATACATACATACATACATACATACATACATACATACATACATACATACATATAATCTGACTCAGTGCCAATTCGAATCAAAGGATATTTGGCAAAATTGCGAGTTGTCACCCCTAGAAACATAGCTGATTGAACTATCGCAGAATCGTTCCACGGATCAGATGTTCATCTACAAAAATCATCCCTAAGAAGCTAATAAGGGAAGTTATACCACGAACTAATGCAACTTGTCCAGCAGGATTTAAAGGATCATCACTTCCAATATAGACTCATATGTGCCGGCGCTTTATAATGTTTTATAAACAAATTATGACAAATTGGTGCATAAACGAGCTGAGAACGTGAGACGATGACAAACGCTGTCAGTACCAGCCGTTGGCTGCCGGGGATCATAGGCCTAGTCACTCTAACTCCGAAGGAACCTTTTTGCATATCACGTGTATTATTTTTAATAACATTCCTTCAAGTTATGGAAAACCACAACTTCAGAACGGAGGAACATTACCCGCACGGAGGAACATTACCTGCACGGAAGAACATTACCCACACAAAGGAACATTACCCGCACGGAGGAACATTACCCGCATGGAGGAACATTACTCGCACGGAGGAACATTACCCGCACGGAGGAACATTACTCGCATGGAGGAACATTACTCGCACGGAGGAACATTACACACAAGGAGGAACATTACTCGCATGGAGGAACATTACCCGCACGGAGGAACATTACCCGCACGGAGGAACATTACTCGCACGGAGGAACATTACCCGCACGGAGGAACATTACCCGCATGGAGGAACATTACTCGCACGGAGGAACATTACCCGCACGGAGGAACATTACCCGCATGGAGAAGCATTACCCGCTCGGAGGAACATTACTCGCACGGAGGAACATTACCCGCACGGAGGAACATTACCCGCATGGAGGAACATTACTCGCACGGAGGAACATTACCCGCACGGAGGAACATTACCCGCATGGAGGAGCATTACCCGCACGGAGGAACACTACCCGCACGGAGGAACATTACCCGCATAGAGAAGCATTACCCGCACGGAGGAACATTACCCGCACGGAGGAACATTACCCGCACGGAGGAACATTACTCGCACGGAGGAACATTACCCGCACGGAGGAACATAAATAGAATAAAAATAACACACACTTCAACAACTCGGATAACGAATTCCCAGGTAGTTCTACAACATTGACCCACTGATGAGTGAACAGAACGTGTTATGATGATTACTTCGATCTCAGCGAAACCAATTATATCGTGTTGGCGTATACTGAAATGAAGCATGTATGTTTGCGTGCGGACTTA
>CBDHHR010000699.1:0-5000 GCA_965263245.1 Metamycoplasmataceae bacterium
GGTTAGCATTCCGTGATCAGTGTATTATGTGCTTGTTTGATATGTATTAATTTTAATAAATATATACACACATTAATAAAAAAACTATTTGACGGATTTCCTAGTTATACGTTATAATTCGGCGCTGTCAGGTTGCATATCTGCATATGTATTTACGTTGTTATTGTTATCATTGTATTGGTTTTTGGATATACCAGGTCGCCATTTAATATATACTACTGCAAATAAGTATAATTAATAACTAACTTCCGATTACACACCGGTCTCCCGTACACGGCATCTAGGCATATAGGTTTTAAGGAGACCGATTTGTGTGTATATATGTTATTTATTACAATAATATAACAATATTGTAGTATATGGTGTGTATTTGTATTACAGACAATGTTCCAATTTGATGTAATTGGAAAATCAGTTACATAAAAATATACGGCCGGTCTCCTGTAGGCGGTCGTATATGCACTGGTCTCCCTATGCAGCATTTAGCCTTATATATATATATATATATATATATATATATATATATATATATATATATATATATATATATATATATATATATATATATGTTTAAACATACCTAATTCAAAAGCAAGTTTGAATCAATACACACTGTAGTAGAGACCTTAGAGGTTGCAGGAAGTCATAGTGCCATACACACATTCTAGAAACCTTTTTGAGGAACGCACTTTCTGAGGATATTGTGTAAGCACAACATCTGAACACCTTCAACAAAGGAGAGGTCTTGAGCCAGTGTGAAAGAGACTACGACTAAGTGTATGCCTCTCTGCCAATGTTACAATGGTCATGATAATACAGTTATACCAGTCGGTAACAATACAGATATACTTTCATAACAAAATATATATTTATTATAAATAATATCTATACAAAATAACTAATCATTTCCTATGCAAATATATATATAACGTGTTAATTTAGGAAAATTTATAAAGAACATCATATATCTCCATTCCAGAAATGGCGCAAGTGACTTAATCCCTTACAACTAAGCATCAAAGGTGACACGACTTGCCCATATGTTTGTGGCTTTGGCGCTAGTCGCACACCTATTAGACGACCAGTACATACCCCAGGCCAGTGTCGTCTCGTCACGCTCTGGTGACTCTGCTAATTAATACCCCAGACAAAGTGACTCGGCACTGAGGAGGATTACAACGAAATTGCGTGTTCAGGTGTGTCCGTTGAACAATGGAAAATCGAGAAGAAATTGTGAGATTACGTTATTAGATTATGCATACACGTCTTCTACCTAAGAACACATATGGGAATTTAGTAGTGAAAGCTTACCATCCGTGTAGTCGGCTAAATGCATGGGCTCTCAAGTGGTCACGCAGGTGAACAGGAATTAGCCTACCATATGGAGTTAATACGATGTTGGATAAAGAACGGTGGGACCACTTTAGTGGGTGCATTAATGTAGATAAATAACAAAAGCTATGTATACATTCTTCACGGAAAAATATTACAAGTAGTAGATGAACAGTAAGACTTAGGAGTTACACTGTAATAATAATTTAAAAATAGGCTCACATATAAAACATATAGCAACAAAGACAAATCAACGCATTGGATTAATGAAACGCTATTTCGGAAATAGATCTGAAAAGTAAATAAAGACGTTGTACGAATCTATGATTAGGCCGCTGCTGGAGTACATTCGTCACCAGCCTCGGACCCTTATTATTAAAAGGACATAGCTCAACTTGAAAAAAACTCAGCAGACCACCAGCGGAATGTGTATCTTTAGAACAGACGACGTGAGGCAGACCTTTGCCAGGTATTTAAATACATAAGAGGCCTCGGCAGAATCAATCAAGATCAATTCTTCAATCGTACTACGGATCTGAGAGGACATAGTCTAACATTACATAAGTGCTACTCGCGCACGGATATCCGTAATCACTTCCTCACAAATCGGACAGTTGACTCTTGTAACAGGCCGCCACAAGAAGTAGTAACAACGGCCTCGTTGAGCATATTCAAGAAGAGGTTGAGATGTCTGGCCACGGGCTAAGCGATGAAACAAGCAAGTATATCGAGTAAGTCTACCAATGATGATATCTGTCTATGTTGCTTCCATACAGTTGATAACCAAGGTAGTAACCGGAATCAGATTCTTTGATACCACAGTCGTGAAGTCAACTAGGAGATACGATGTCAGTCTTTTAGAAACCTATGAAGACGCTTATACGAAAAGATCACCTGTTCGTGTGAGGTAATACATATGCGTCTTTTTAGAATGATCTTTAAGTCATATCATGAGAAAAAAGTTACAACTTACTTACTTTTCTTATTTAGTCCCTTCACCGATTTGGTCGTCGGGATGGAATTAAGCGATGCTGCAGCTGTGATCTTTCTCCATTCCTGTCGTCAGTAGCGGTGTTGAGGAGCTCTGGCTTTGAGAGAGTCGTCCATTCCAAAATTGTGTTCAACCAGCTCTCGTCGTCTGCCCTTCAGGACCGTTTGGGAAAGCTAATGTGTCGTGTTACAAGCCCTAACCATGCCAATGTCCTTCTCTTGACAGTTGCCAGTAAAGATACGTGTGAGCTCACCCAGGAACGTGGTCATGTTACGTACATATTCGTTGGATCTGTGCTCCATGCAAGAAAAGCGGAGCAGCTTCCCGAGGCACTTAGTCTTTTTCTCAGCATCGACAAGAAGTATCTATTTTCACATTCATATATATTGATAGAGAGTACAATTGATAGGAATAAGATTGTACTTAGTTGTAAAACGTAGGTTACTATAGTGCACTTCTCCACATCATCTCCAGTCTGACCATGGCTGCCGTTGACTGGGCAACCCTGATACGAATTTATCTAATGTAGCTACCATCCTAATACGAGGTTACTCCAAACTATTTGAAGCTACTTTCTTCTATTGCTTCGTCATTCATGATAACGCCTGCACTGGAATTGTTTGAGCCGTTGACTACGACTGCTCATCTGTGTGCTGACGTCCACACCGTAAGTTCCTGGACTCTGGACCAGTCTGTTGGTAACAACCATAAGATCGATGTTGTCAGCGAAGGAAGGCTGGAGACGGATCTGCCACCGATGGAGATGGAACATGAAGGTATCGGAGCAGTATCGAATTGCAGCAGCGAAGGGAAACCACATTTTTCGATTAATTAGGCGAAATATAACGTACAAGGAATAAGAACTAATAATATAATACCGCTGTACAAAACTTTAGGCCGCATTTAGAATATTGTATACAAGCATGGACGCCATATCGCAAGAAGGATATTAATATGCTAGAAAGAGTACAAAGGAGAGCAACCAAAATTTTATAAAAACTCAGAAATATTAGTTATGAAATGCGTCTAAATTAATGTGGTTTAACAACACTAGAAACCAGGAGATTGAGAGGAGATCAGATAGAAGTATTTAAAATATTGAATGGGTATGAAAATATTGACAGAAATATTTTTTTCTCGGTTAATTAAGAGTAGAGGATATGGAGTTACATTAGCAAAGAAGCAGTGTAGACTAGATATTAGAAAATTCTCACTTTCACAAAGAACAGTAAACGAATGGAACAGATTATCAGCTGATTGTGTAGGTGCTAGTAGTGTTAATTATGTTTAGAAATAAAATAGACATATACCTAAGACAGGCGGGGTACACTTAAATAGATCGGTTGGACTCTCGATATGCCAAATGGCTGCTTAGTCCACCTGCCATCTAGAGTTGATTTTCTAGGTGGCAATCTTGTTAAATCTTGTTAAACAATGCTTGTTGTGTGGAGTGACATTCTCCAGGAATATGTGAAAGAGCACTGTGGCGAGCGAGCATCTTTGTCGGACATCCACTGTTGTTTTAAAGAATTCCCCAATCCGGTTGTTTACGAGGACCACTGCTGGCATCTGTGTACGGAGTGTCTACGAATTGAATAAGTCGTTGCTCTGTGTTGACCCTCTAAAGACCTGGCGTAGTTCATCGTGCCAGGCTCTATCGAATGCTAAATAGTAGCATACTAGAATAAAGCTAATAGATGCCTGTCGACATGGTGTGGATGGAGCACAACAAACTGGCTACAATTTGCACGTCTTGGAGGGCCAAGACAGCCAACCCTGTGACAGACATGGCACATAGAAGAAAAATGTGCCAGTCAGGACGGTCAATACATACAACTAAAGTCACATTATAACTAAAGGTGTATTCATACGCAAACAATGACTACGCACTCCACGCACTCCACACTCTATAGCCTTTTGAGTTTCAGTTCACAGAACTACCAATTTAGATCTAGTTACGTTAGAGCGAGCGAGATAATGTCGCCGGTACTTTGACATACACAGCGTACCCAGCGGCACCGAGTCTCACGTAGAGAACAGAACGTGCCAGACACTGCCGTAAGCAGCACAGAAAGTCGCTTTGAACTGGATCATCAATCACATACGTGGCCATTGAACCGACTGTGTCTGTCATAGAGTGAGAGACGTAGACGGAGAAAGAGAGACGGCGGTAGAGAGAAAAGGTGGGGGACAACAGAGCACCAGGGGGAGGAGATACTGAGGTAAAGGTGGGAAGCGAGTTAGTATGTTATTTATGGGCAGTAAACAGAACGTTTGGTACACAGAGGTCAACCGATTTTGCCAGAAAGAGGTAACTATCATTACTGAGGTTGCAAGAAGTGACGGAACGTTAAAATCTGCAAATATGACAGCGGCGTATCTAGGATATTGTTTGCAAGAGGGAGAGGACGATACGGTCTGTCAGAAGGAAAGGGGAAGTAGGAAATGACTAAGCATGCCAGTGTTTGTATGAATGTATGTATGTATGTATATATATATATATATATATATATATATATATATATATATATATATATATATATATATATATGAGTGATTATAATGCAACAACACATACACCGGCGTCGGAAGAATTTTCGCTGACCTTAGCCAACATTGTTCAAAGCTCTTCAGGTCATAATCAGCGAGTTGCAACAGAACAAACATCACATCCCAA
>CBDHHR010000699.1:7500-12855 GCA_965263245.1 Metamycoplasmataceae bacterium
GTCGTCGTCGTCGTCGTCGTCGTCGTCGTCGTCGTCGTCGTCGTCGTCGTCGTCGTCGTCGTCGTCGTCGTCGTCGTCGTCGTCGTCGTCGTCGTCGTCGTCGTCGTCGTCGTCGTCGTCGTCGTCGTCGTCGTCGTCGTCGTCGTCGTCGTCGTCGTCGTCGTCGTCGTCGTCGTCGTCGTCGTCGTCGTCGTCGTCGTCGTCGTCGTCGTCGTCGTCGTCGTCGTCGTCGTCGTCGTCGTCGTCGTCGTCGTCGTCGTCGTCGTCGTCGTCGTCGTCGTCGTCGTCGTCGTCGTCGTCGTCGTCGTCGTCGTCGTCGTCGTCGTCGTCGTCGTCGTCGTCGTCGTCGTCGTCGTCGTCGTCGTCGTCGTCGTCGTCGTCGTCGTCGTCGTCGTCGTCGTCGTCGTCGTCGTCGTCGTCGTCGTCGTCGTCGTCGTCGTCGTCGTCGTCGTCGTCGTCGTCGTCGTCGTCGTCGTCGTCGTCGTCGTCGTCGTCGTCGTCGTCGTCGTCGTCGTCGTCGTCGTCGTCGTCGTCGTCGTCGTCGTCGTCGTCGTCGTCGTCGTCGTCGTCGTCGTCGTCGTCGTCGTCGTCGTCGTCGTCGTCGTCGTCGTCGTCGTCGTCGTCGTCGTCGTCGTCGTCGTCGTCGTCGTCGTCGTCGTCGTCGTCGTCGTCGTCGTCGTCGTCGTCGTCGTCGTCGTCGTCGTCGTCGTCGTCGTCGTCGTCGTCGTCGTCGTCGTCGTCGTCGTCGTCGTCGTCGTCGTCGTCGTCGTCGTCGTCGTCGTCGTCGTCGTCGTCGTCGTCGTCGTCGTCGTCGTCGTCGTCGTCGTCGTCGTCGTCGTCGTCGTCGTCGTCGTCGTCGTCGTCGTCGTCGTCGTCGTCGTCGTCGTCGTCGTCGTCGTCGTCGTCGTCGTCGTCGTCGTCGTCGTCGTCGTCGTTAATACAACCACATGTCTAGGTTTATCCTAAGAAAGTTGTTTTGCTGTCACCCCCGAAATAAATATATAATAAAATGTGTGTGTGTGTGTGTGTGTGTGTGTGTGTGTGTGTGTGTGTGTGTGTGTGTGTGTGTGTGTTGTGTGTGTGTGTGTGTGTGTGTGTGTGTGTGTGTGTGTGTGTGTGTGTGTGTGTGTGTGTGTGTGTGTGTGTGTGTGTGTGTGTGTGTGTGTGTGTGTGTGTGTGTGTGTGTGTGTGTGTGTGTGTGTGTGTGTGAGTGTATGTGCGCGTTTGTGAGTGTGTGTGTGTGTGTGTGTGTGTGTGTGTGTGTGTGTGTGTGTGTGTGTGTGTGTGTGCGCGTTTGTGTGTGCGCGTTTGTGTGTGTGTGTGTGTGTGTGTGTGCGTTTGTGTGTGTGTGTGTGTGTGTGCGTGCGCGCGCGCGCGCTCGTGTATATTCGTTTCTTTGAGAGTGCGCGTACACATCCATTATGCGTTTTTGCACGACATTAACAATGCCTTTCTCTTTTTTAATGAAAACACAATCAGCTAATAAGTGGCTTGTAGCGCGCTGCGGTAACATTATTAAATTAGAAAAGCGGCTCGTCGCACCTGTTGCGTGCACGGCGCTCACAGGCGCGCACAGAGACAGACTCCATCGGGGGACCGACTCGCGTAATTGATGGCACAGCCGTGTGCGCGTTCAAGCGATCATCGATAAAGGTCATTGATGCAGGTACAAGAGTCGGCCCACGCGGTCGCTCTATCGTCACTCTAATCGCTCTATATATACATTATATAACGCTGCGGCATCTCCGTCGGCTTGTAACCGTTGCGTGATAGGGTCCGTGGGCGACTCGTTGAATGGGATGCGGCGATTCGATGTCTGCCGAGAAACGATATTCCTGGTACGTTACCGGGGGCGGTTGTCAACAGGGATGCAGCCAGGCGTGACGGCGTCAAAAGTCCGCACATGAACCGGTGGAATCATCGAAGCGCGACGTTAATTAGTAGATAGATGAGTATGCGATATCTGATGGCACATGACTCGCGATGTGGTTTGCCGTGTCACGTTCAGATCGTGTTCAATAACTACACGGACGATGTCGCTTTTTAACAGACCGATGAATCGTTTTGCACTCGTCATACGTTCAGATGCTGGGTCGTGATAACGAATCTGGCTGGCTCGGTGAAATAACAACATTAATTTGTCGAATATCAACCGTGTGAAGATACATCTATCGGAGTTCATGAGCCAACAGCTCGTCACACCAAACAGGTCGTGTTGTGTGTTTGTGGAGACAGTCCGTTATGGCGGACGGAGACAGAGACAGCGACAGTTATGGACGCTGGCGCACGGACACGACAGGGTCAACTGGCGTGGCTCTGGACACTCTGAATAGCGACGCGAGGACCGACGACAACGGGGCAGTTCCTGGTCCAACCAGCAACGGTGACGGGCGTCCCGTCCTTGCCGCCCCGGGGAGTACGCGAGTGGGGTTCTGGGAACTGTTCCTAAGACACTGGCATGAGACTGTCGTCTGTTGCGCCGCCTTCTGGAGTTTCGGCATGTGTGTCGCCTTTCTGGGTCCGACACTGCTCGACCTCGGATGTCAGACGGACAGCACAATGGCTGACATCAGCTGGGTGTTCATGGTGCAGCTGCTGTGTGGTCTTATTGGGTCCATCATCGCGGGGGTCCTCGCCAAGAGGTAGGCATCGCACCGAACAACCTTGTCACATTTAAGTTCCATCATTGCCGGGTCCTCGTCAAGAGGTATGCATAGCACGATGCAACCTTGTTACATTTAAGGGTCCATCATCGCGGGGTCCTTGTCAAAAGGTATGCATCGCACGATGCAACCTTGTTACATTTAAGGGTCCATCATCGCGGGGGTCCTTGTCAAAAGGTAGGCATCGCAAAGTAAAACCTTGTCACGTTTAAGGATCCGTCGTGTGTGACGTTGTGTTTGCAATGGTACATAATATCCGTCACGGGCCGGGGTCCGACATCGAAATACAACCTCGGGGGAGTTGATCTGTAGACAGGGGTAGAGTATCCAAAGAGGTCTTCGCATCACGTGGTCGTGGGGTGAGTCTGTTGTTAGATAATGTTTAAGTTGAAGAACTTATTTATACAGTTGTCACACGGCATGACAAGACATTGTGATTTTACACTGCCTGCCTGCCTGCCTGCCTGCCTGCCTGCCTGCCTGCCTGCCTGCCTGCCTGCCTGCCTGCCTGCCTGCCTGCCTGCCTGCCTGCCTGCCTGCCTGCCTGCCTGCCTGCCTGCCTGCCTGCCTGCCTGCCTGCCTGCCTGCCTGCCTGCCTGCCTGCCTGCCTGCCTGCCTGCCTGCCTGCCTGCCTGCCTGCCTGCCTGCCTGCCTGCCTGCCTGCCTGCCTGCCTGCCTGCCAGTCTTTCTGTCTGGTCCGTATGTCTGTCTGTGTGTCCGTATGTCTGTCTTTCTGTCTGTCCCCATGCCTGTCGGTCTGTCTGTCTGTCCGTATGTCTGTATGTCCGTATGTCTGTCTTTCTGTCTGTCCCCATGCCTGTCTGTCTGTCTGTCTGTCTGTCTGTCTGTCTGTCTGTCTGTCTGTCTGTCTGTCTGTCTGTCTGCCTGTCTGTCTGTTTGTCTGTCTGTCTGTCTGTCTGTCTGTCTGTATGTCTGTCTGTCTGTCTGTCTGTCTGTCTGTCTGTCTGTCTGTCTGTCTGTCTGTCTGTCTGTCTGTCTGTCTGTCTGTCTGTCTGTCTGTCTGTCTGTCTGTCTGTCTGTCTGTCTGTCTGTCTGTCTGTCTGTCTGTCTGTCTGTCTGTCTGTCTGTCTGTCTGCTAGTGTTTGTCAAGCGTAGGTGTAACAACCTGTCAACACAGGCTGCCAGCACCTTGTCTGCCATAATGTGACATAGCGATGTGTTCTATTCGAGTCAAGCGACTGCCACAAAGGATCACTAATAATAAAAACGCAGTAATCTGTATTCAGCGTTAGAGAAAACAAGAACTGAAAGATGATCAGCTGTAGCCTCATAAATTATGCCAGACACAGCCGCAAGGCATTTAAGCTGGCCGTAGAATTGCTCACCATTATCAAATCTAATATAAAGGTTCTCGCTATCACAGAATCGGTTAGAAACAATGGGAATACATAGATTAGTCCTGATCACCGGACAGACCGTGCCCTTTGTAGCATCTAGCGCACACGAGCCTGCCGCTCGCAAACACAACGACAGCTAGGGACCGCGACTAGACCAATATCGGTAATGGAAACATTAAATTATTGACGAGCGATACAAACAAACAGACAACGCGAAACGCTTGTTAACGGTATGACGTCAACTGGTTGGTGTGTTTGTTTTTGAGCGTCAGTGACGGCTCCAGAAAGCCAACGGCAGTTGGTCGCGTCATGATTTCTCGGGGGATCGATGCAATGAATAATGCGTACATTTTATAGTTACACTTCGCTTGGTTGTTTTTGGTTCAGGTCGAAATACAACAATGGCGTTGGGAGACCCATAGGGGTGTGTAGGATTGTAGAAATGGCGTGCCGCTGTAACTGTACGCCACCACTGGGGAAGTAGGGTCAGTCTATGGACAGAGGAGAGGGAGAGAGTTCTTTTATATAAGAGGAGGAAGGGGTCTTTCTATAAGGGTAGCAGGAGCGAGTATTTATATAATGTGAGATTGATATTTTAAGCCAACGCACGGCTGGGCTCGAACAGTAAAATGATCAATACAACAACATTTTGAAAACTTGGCAATTTACGATTTCCTTAAGTGACTGTAACAATACACACACGCATACACACACACACACACACACACACACACACACACACACACACACACACACACACACACACACACACACACACACACACACACACACACACACACACACACACACACACACACACACACACACACACACACACACACACACACACACACACACACACACACACACACACACACACACACACACACACACACACACACACACACACACACACACACACACGCACACTAAAACACGAATGTTAACGTGCCAGTAAGGTATACCTGCAAAGCTTTGAAAAATAACCAATTCAGCGTATATGTATGTACATTCTACGTGCTAAGTTATACTGATTAGGAAACTGTCTGATACATGAAAGAAAAGGCTGAACTGAGACACGCGGCACTCTATCAATACTAATCTTACTAATAGTAACGAATAACAAGTTCAAAATGAACGCAATGTGTAACAGGACGTTTATGAACAATTGAATGACCTAGACTTTGCAAACACTATCTGTCTGATATTCCTTGCATGTCACCACATACAGAATAAAATCACCCGATTAACGTAGGATGCAGAAAAACATGTCTGAGAATTACACTACACCTGTAATCCAATTACAGATGGTGACATAATTATTAATTCATCAC
>CBDHHR010000700.1:0-9621 GCA_965263245.1 Metamycoplasmataceae bacterium
TGTGCATGTGCGTCGGTCGGTCGGTCGGTCGGTCGGTCGGTCGGTCGGTCGGTCGGTCGGTCGGTCGGTCGGTCGGTCGGTCGGTCGGTCGGTCGGTCGGTCGGTCGGTCGGTCGGTCGGTCGGTCGGTCGGTCGGTCGGTCGGTCGGTCGGTCGGTCGTCGGTCGGTCGGTCGGTCGGTCGGTCGGTCGGTCGGTCGGTCGGTCGGTCGGTCGGTCGGTCGGTCGGTCGGTCGGTCGGTCGGTCGGTCGGTCGGTCGGTCGGTCGGTCGGTCGGTCGGTCGGTCGGTCGGTCGGTCGGTCGGTCGGTCGGTCGGTCGGTCGGTCGGTCGGTCGGTCGGTCGGTCGGTCGGTCGGTCGGTCGGTCGGTCGGTCGGTCGGTCGGTCGGTCGGTCGGTCGGTCGGTCGGTCGGTCGGTCGGTCGGTCGGTCGGTCGGTCGGTCGGTCGGTCGGTCGGTCGGTCGGTCGGTCGGTCGGTCGGTCGGTCGGTCGGTCGGTCGGTCGGTCGGTCGGTCGGTCGGTCGGTCGGTCGGTCGGTCGGTCGGTCGGTCGGTCGGTCGGTCGGTCGGTCGGTCGGTCGGTCGGTCGGTCGGTCGGTCGGTCGGTCGGTCGGTCGGTCGGTCGGTCGGTCGGTCGGTCGGTCGGTCGGTCGGTCGGTCGGTCGGTCGGTCGGTACAACATTACTCAAACATTCGCTTAGCGGTGTTTTTCAAACACCATGTTACATCGTTTCGCCGCGGTGCAGTTTTGCTTGATGTGCCCTATTAAATATCACATCAAATTATCCTTTCTAAAAAAAATTCGCAATCGTATTAAATGGCGTGCCAAACAAGTGCCAACTACGCACTTGTGAACATGATCTATACGACACGACGGACAATCAGCGCGATCGGCCTGAGATGAAAGTGGTTTGCGGCAGTAACAAATGGTCCGTCCAACCAGTGACCCGCCGTTTAGCCGGCCCCCTTGTGATGGCGGACACTGATACCCTCGCGTCCTGGCGTCACTCGCCCACAATACATGCACTTGCGGGATTGACAGGGGACACAATTAACATTCGTCATTTGTTTAATCACGACGAACTATGAACATTAATAATATTAAGTAACTTATGTCTACTTTAGCGTCGTAACATGATGAACATTCTATCTCAAACCCCACCAGAAATGTTGGATATTCAATTATACACCTTCCGCGGATGCAAAGCCTTTCCTAGTAAAACGATATTCTTCACTAAACATAATAATGAGAGTTATATTGGGCGTGTAAAATTCAGATGTTTTTGCTTAAACTAGCGAAAGCTTGTGATCGCAAAATGCAAAAGAATAATACTAAATATGTATTTACATGTGACACACACACACTCACACACACACACACACACACACACACACACACACACACACACACACACACACACACACACACACACACACACACACACACACACACACACACACACACACACACACACACACACACACACACACACACACACACACACACACTCACACACACACACACACACACACACACACACTCACACTCACACTCACACACACACACACACACACACACACACACACACACACACACACACACACACACACTCACACTCACACACACACACACACACACACACACACACACACACACACACACACACACACACACACACACACACACACACACACACACACACACACACACACACACACACACACACACACACAGACAGTGGGGGGAATACAATATATTACATAAAAGTACAATTGTGCTATGAATAAATGTAGTACGAAAGAGGGTAAGCGAAAATTAAAATATAGTATTAGCTAGAGAAATGGGAAATGAAGGAAAGTAAAACAAAGCGTAAAATAACATATTTGGGGTCGCTAATAATTGTCAACAGTTTCCTCCCCAAAGAGAACACTAAGTATTGATTGTTGTCCCTAATACGTACCAACAACGACAAGTAGGCTACAACAGTTGTTAAGCGTACGCACCCTCCCGCCTAGCGTACACACCCTCCCGCCTAGCGTACACACCCTCCCACCTAGCGTACTCACCCTCCCGCCTAGCGTACACACCCTCCCACCTAGCGTACACACCCTCCCGCCTAGCGTGCACACCCTCCCACCTAGCGTACTCACCCTCCCGCCTAGCGTACACACCCTCCCGCCTAGCGTACTCACCCTCCCACCTAGCGTACTCACCCTCCCGCCTAGCGTACACACCCTCCCGTCTAGCGTACTCACCCTCCCGCCTAGCGTACGCATCTCTCCCGTCTAGCTTACTCACCCTCCCGCCTAGCGTACGCATCTCTCCCGTCTAGCTTACTCACCCTCCCGTCTAGCGTACGCACCCTCCCGTCTAGCGTACGCATCTCTCCCGTCTAGCGAACGCACCCTCCCGTCTAGCGTACACATCTCTCCCGTCTAGCGTACACATCTCTCCCGTCTAGCGTACGCACCCTCCCACCTAGCGTACCCACCCTCCCACCTAGCGTACTCACCCTCCCGCCTAGCGTACACACCCTCCCGCCTAGCGTGCACACCCTCCCACCTAGCGTACTCACCCTCCCGCCTAGCGTACACACCCTCCCGCCTAGCGTACTCACCCTCCCACCTAGCGTACTCACCCTCCCACCTAGCGTACTCACCCTCCCACCTAGCGTACACACCCTCCCGCCTAGCGTACGCACCCTCCCGTCTAGCGAACGCACCCTCCCGTCTAGCGTACACATCTCTCCCGTCAAGCGTACGCACCCTCCCACCTAGCGTAACCACCCTCCCACCTAGCGTACTCACCCTCCCGCCTAGCGTACACACCCTCCCGCCTAGCGTGCACACCCTCCCACCTAGCGTACACACCCTCCCGCCTAGCGTACACACCCTCCCGCCTAGCGTACACACCCTCCCACCTAGCGTACACACCCTCCCGCCTAGCGTACACACCCTCCCGCCTAGCGTACTCACCCTCCCACCTAGCGTACTCACCCTCCCGCCTAGCGTACACACCCTCCCGTCTAGCGTACGCATCTCTCCCGTCTAGCGTACGCACCCTCCCGTCTAGCGAACGCACCCTCCCGTCTAGCGTACGCATCTCTCCCGTCTAGCGTACGCACCCTCCCACCTAGCGTACACATCTCTCCCGTCTAGCGTACGCACCCTCCCGTCTAGCGTACGCACCCTCCCACCTAGCGTACACATCTCTCCCGTCTAGCGTACGCACCCTCCCTTCTAGCGTACGCATCTCTCCCGTCTAGCGTACGCACCCTCCCGTCTAGCGTACGCATCTCTCCCGTCTAGCGAACGCACCCTCCCGTCTAGCGTACACATCTCTCCCGTCTAGCGTACGCATCTCTCCCGTCTAGCGTACGCACCCTCCCACCTAGCGTACACATCTCTCCCGTCTAGCGTACGCACCCTCCCGTCTAGCGTACGCACCCTCCCGCCTAGTGAACGCACCCTCCCGCCTAGTGAACGCACCCTCCCGCCTAGCGTACACACCCTCCCGCCTAGCGTACGCACCCTCCCGCCTAGCGTACACACCCTCCCGCCTAGCGTACGCACCCTCCCGCCTAGTGAACGCACCCTCCCGCCTAGCGTACACACCCTCCCGTCTAGTGAACGCACTCTCCCGCCTAGTGAACGCACCCTCCCGCCTAGCGTACACACCCTCCCGTCTAGCGTACGCACCCTCCCGTCTAGCGTACACACCCTCCCGCGTACCGTACACACCCTCCCGTCTAGCGAACGCATCTCTCCCGCCTAGCGTACACACCCTCCCGCCTAGCGTACACACCCTCCCCCTAGCGTACACACCCTCCCCCTAGCGTACACACCCTCCCGCCTAGCGAACGCACCCTCCCGTCTAGCGTACACATCTCTCCCGTCTAACGTACGCACCCTCCCGTCTAGCGTACGCACCCTCCCGCCTAGCGTACACACCCTCCCGCCTAGTGAACGCACTCTCCCGCCTAGTGAACGCACCCTCCCGTCTAGCGTACACACCCTCCTGCCTAGCGTACACACCCTCCCGCCTAGCGTACACACCCTCCCTCCTAGCGTACACACCCTCCCGCCTAGCGTACACATCTCCCAAGCCTAGCGTACGGTTTGTACACTTTGGAATATGTTGACATTTACGAACGGCCTCTTAATTAGGAATACAATATATGTCATATTATGTTTGTTAAATTTCAGCACAATAACTACGTAATTGTTCTCAGCATATTTGTCAACAGAGTGTACGTCTATTCAAGTGTCATCCTGTCGCAGTGGTTCTGTCCTTTTTATTGTTAGAGTTCAATAACATTTATTCTTTTAAATTTAATCAATTTGATATATCAATATATATATATATATATATATATATATATATATATATATATATATATATATATATATATATATAAATATATATATATACCTTTCAAACAAATGACGCGTTGATGTAAAAAATACTTTTTATAATGTATATTGTATAAGATAGTAATACAAATCTCCTGGTATGTTGTCCGTTACATTTGTTCCTGGTGCTCTTTTCCTACAAAGAATTCGGTGAGTAAACATATCAATATAGTCTCTCGATACTGGTCAGTGGGTAAACATATAAATACAGTCTTTCGATACTGGTCAGTAAGTAAACATATAAATACAGTATTTCGATACTGGTCAGTGAGTAAACATATAAATACAGTATTTCGATACTGGTCAGTGAGTAAACATATAAATACAGTCTCTCGATACTGGTCAGTAAGTAAACATATAAATACAGCATTTCGATACTGGTCAGTAAGTAAACGTATAAATACAGTATTTCGATACTGGTCAGTAAGTAAACATATAAATACAGTATTTCGATACTGGTCAGTGAGTAAACATATAAATATAGTATTTCGATACTGGTCAGTGAGTAAACATATAAATACAGTCTTTCGATACTGGTCAGTGAGTAAACATATAAATATAGTCTCTCGATACTATTCAGTGAGTAAACATATAAATACAGTATTTCGATACTGGTCAGTAAGTAAACATATAAATAGAGTATTTTGATACTGGTCAGTGAGTAAACATATAAATACAGTATTTCGATACTGGTCGATGAGTAAACATATAAATATAGTCTCTCGATACTGGTCAGTGAGTAAACATATAAATACAGTCTCTCGATACTGGTCAGTGAGTAAACATATAAATACAGTCTTTCGATACTTGTGAGTGAGTAAACATATAAATACAGTATTTCGATACTGGTCAGTAAGTAAACATATAAATACAGTATTTCCATACTGGTCAGTGAGTAAACATATAAATACAGTATTTCGATACTGGTCAGTGAGTAAACATATAAATACAGTCTCTCGATACTGGTCAGTGAGTAAACATATAAATACAGTCTTTCGATACTTGTGAGTGAGTAAACATATAAATACAGTGTCTCGATACTATTCAGTGAGTAAACATATAAATACAGTATTTCGATACTGGTCAGTAAGTAAACATATAAATACAGTATTTCGATACTGGTCAGTGAGTAAACATATAAATACAGTATTTCGATACTGGTCAGTGAGTAAACATATAAATATAGTCTCTCGATACTGGTCAGTGAGTAAACATATAAATACAGTCTCTCGATACTGGTCAGTGAGTAAACATAAATACAGTATTTCGATACTTGTGAGTGAGTAAACATATAAATATAGTCTCTCGATACTATTCAGTGAGTGAACATATAAATACAGTCTCTCGATACTGGTCAGTGAGTAAACAAATAAATACAGTCTTTCGATACTGGTCAATGAGTAAACATATAAATACAGTCTTTCGATACTGGTCAGTGAGTAAACATATATATACAGTCTTTCGATATTGGGTAGTGAGTAAACATATAAATACAGTCTTTGGATACTTGTGAGTGAGTAAACATATAAATACAGTCTTTCGATACTGGTCAGTGAATAAACATATAAATACAGTCTTTCGATACTTGTGAGTGAGTAAACATATAAATACAATCTTTCGATACTGGTTAGTGAGTAAACATGTAAATACAGTCTTTCGATACTGGTCAGTAAGTAAACAAATAAATACAGTCTTTCGCTACTGGTCAGTGAGTAAACATATAAATACAGTATGTCGATACTGGTCAGTGAGTAAACAAATAAATACAGTCTCTCGATACTGGTCAGTGAGTAAACATATAAATACAATCTCTCGATACTGGTCAGTGAGTAAACAAATAAATACAGTCTTTCGATACTGGGCAGTGAGTAAACATATAAATACAGTCTTTCGATACTGGTCAGTGAGTAAACATATAAATACAGTCTCTCGATACTATTCAGTAAGTAAACATATAAATACAGTATGTCGATACTTGTTAGTGAGTAAACATATAAATACAGTCTTTCGATACTGGTTAGTGAGTAAACATGTAAATACAGTCTTTCGATACTGGTCAGTAAGTAGACAAATAAATACAGTCTTTCGATATTGGTCAGTGAGTAAACATATAAATACAGTCTCTCGATACTATTCAGTAAGTAAACATATAAATACAGTATGTCGATACTTGTTAGTGAGTAAACATATAAATACAGTCTTTCGATACTGGTCAGTGAATAAACATATAAATACAGTCTTTCGATACTTGTGAGTGAGTAAACATATAAATACAGTCTTTCGATACTGGTTAGTGAGTAAACATGTAAATACAGTCTTTCGATACTGGTCAGTAAGTAAACAAATAAATACAGTCTTTCGCTACTGGTCAGTGAGTAAACATATAAATACAGTATTTCGATACTGGTCAGTGAGTAAACATATAAATACAGTCTTTCGATACTGGTCAGTGAGTAAACATATAAATACAGTCTCTCGATACTGGTCAGTGAGTAAACAAATAAATACAGTCTTTCGATACTGGGCAGTGAGTAAACATATAAATACAGTCTTTCGATACTGGTCAGTGAGTAAACATATAAATACAGTCTTTCGATACTGGTCAGTGAGTAAACATATAAATACAGTCTCTCGATACTGGTCAGTGAGTAAACAAATAAATACAGTCTTTCGATACTGGGCAGTGAGTAAACATATAAATACAGTCTTTCGATACTGGTCAGTGAGTAAACATATAAATACAGTCTCTCGATACTATTCAGTAAGTAAACATATAAATACAGTATGTCGATACTTGTTAGTGAGTAAACATATAAATACAGTCTTTCGATACTGGTCAGTGAATAAACATATAAATACAGTCTTTCGATTCTGGTTAGTGAGTAAACATAAATACTGTCTTTCGATACTTGTGAGTGAGTAAACATATAAATATAGTCTCTCGATACTATTCAGTGAGTGAACATATAAATACAGTCTCTCGATACTGGTCAGTGAGTAAACATAAATACAGTATTTCGATACTTGTGAGTGAGTAAACATATAAATATAGTCTCTCGATACTATTCAGTGAGTGAACATATAAATACAGTCTCTCGATACTGGTCAGTGAGTAAACAAATAAATACAGTCTTTCGATACTGGGCAGTGAGTAAACATATAAATACAGTCTTTCGATACTGGTCAGTGAGTAAACATATAAATACAGTCTTTCGATACTGGGTAGTGAGTAAACATATAAATACAGTCTTTGGATACTTGTGAGTGAGTAAACATATAAATACAGTCTTTCGATACTGGTCAGTGAATAAACATATAAATACAGTCTTTCGATACTTGTGAGTGAGTAAACATATAAATACAATCTTTCGATACTGGTTAGTGAGTAAACATGTAAATACAGTCTTTCGATACTGGTCAGTAAGTAAACAAATAAATACAGTCTTTCGCTACTGGTCAGTGAGTAAACATATAAATACAGTATGTCGATACTGGTCAGTGAGTAAACAAATAAATACAGTCTCTCGATACTGGTCAGTGATTAAACAAATAAATACAGTCTCTCGATACTGGTCAGTGAGTAAACAAATAAATACAGTCTCTCGATACTGGTCAGTGAGTAAACATATAAATACAGTCTCTCGATACTGGTCAGTGAGTAAACAAATAAATACAGTCTTTCGATACTGGGCAGTGAGTAAACATATAAATACAGTCTTTCGATACTGGTCAGTGAGTAAACATATAAATACAGTCTCTCGATACTATTCAGTAAGTAAACATATAAATACAGTATGTCGATACTTGTTAGTGAGTAAACATATAAATACAGTCTTTCGATACTGGTTAGTGAGTAAACATGTAAATACAGTCTTTCGATACTGGTCAGTAAGTAAACAAATAAATACAGTCTTTCGATACTGGTCAGTGAGTAAACATATAAATACTGTCTTTCGATACTGGTCAGTGAGTAAACATATAAATACAGTCTCTCGATACTATTCAGTAAGTAAACATATAAATACAGTATGTCGATACTTGTTAGTGAGTAAACATATAAATACAGTCTTTCGATACTGGTCAGTGAATAAACATATAAATACAGTCTTTCGATACTTCTGAGTGAGTAAACATATAAATACAGTCTTTCGATACTGGTTAGTGAGTAAACATGTAAATACAGTCTTTCGATACTGGTCAGTAAGTAAACAAATAAATACAGTCTTTCGCTACTGGTCAGTGAGTAAACATATAAATACAGTATTTCGATACTGGTCAGTGAGTAAACATATAAATACAGTCTTACGATACTGGTCAGTGAGTAAACATATAAATACCGTCTTACGATACTGGTCAGTGAGTAAACAAATAAATACAGTCTTTCGATACTGGGCAGTAAGTAAACATAAATACAGTATGTCGATACTTGTTAGTGAGTAAACATATAAATACAGTCTTTCGATACTGGTCAGTGAGTAAACATATAAATACAGTATGTCGATACTGGTCAGTGAATAAACATATAAATACAATATCTCGATACTGGTCAGTGAGTAAACATATAAATACAGTGTGTCGATACTGGTCAGTGAGTAAACATATAAATACAATATCTCGATACTCAAGAGTCCAGACGACTCGTGAATGACCAACTCGTTACACGATATACCGCTCGCCAGACGGCACCACTTGTCCCAGATGGGGCGTTGTTACTGCGATATGCTTCGGGAAACCGTGTTATATTATAACAGAAGATAACAACTCAAAAATGTTGTTGTTATGTATTTGGTTAAAATTATAAATTAATTTTAAGTATAAATTATATTGTTATTCGGCACTAATCACAGTTAACTATTTGGTACAGTATTTAATTAAAGTACTACTAATACGTGATGCGCGACTGATGACAAGTGACAAAACTGTTGACAACGTGACATCTAAGTGTCGTAATTCCCACGACTATTCCTACAGTCCTACACGAGCCAAACGAACCATACTTCTTACTTTAACTGACAAAACAAAGCTATTTCGGGACATTTTATTGCCCAATAAAGACTTGTTTGACGGAGCGTGTTTTTGTGTGTCCATCCATCCACCCACCCACCCATCCACCCACCCACCCATCCACCCACCCACCCATCCACCCACCCACCCACCCACCCATCCAGCCACCCACCCATCCATCCTCCCACCCGCGTACAATCATGTCCA
>CBDHHR010000701.1:0-10751 GCA_965263245.1 Metamycoplasmataceae bacterium
CTTGGCATTTGATTACACCACTAAGCAAAATGACACCTGCATTAATAAGCAGCAATGCATCGACTGACATCTGTCATAATTTGACACATGCCTCTCTTGTGACGACTTATTGATCTTTTGAATATCGGTGTTACATCGCGCCTGGCAGTAAATATATCATCACCATAAATAGAAAATGTAAAGAAAAGAAGGCTGACTAAAATGTTGACCAAAAGGTATCGTAAGTTCTTATATAGTGCAGTACCAGTCATTATGACTGTTCAAAGCGCTTTGAATTTCATTCCCTGGCAGATCTGTTCAATCGAACATCACCTCGACCTATTTTTGAAACATCCAGCCACACTACAATTAATGCGCGAAAACTTGTTATTAAAACTCAACTTGAGTTGTTTATGTTTATGCATCACCAACTGCTACGTAAATAATTGTGCTGAGTGGATAAATACAGTCAATGTAAATCCACATGCACTCAATTATATTAAACGATTAGATTGAAACGTAACAAAAACAGTTGTTAATTTACGAGTAATACTTATTAAACATCCACTTGTGTTATGACTTAAGAGGCTGCGCGAACTATTTATTAAGACCGACTTGCATCAACAACAGTTGCAGTTTAGACGTCAGCTATTTATTGAAAATGCAAATATTTACCGTAGTCGATGTAATCACGTTGTTTATGCACACATAATTGGCCACGCTGATTAGTTATTAAAAAGCGACATGTTTTTCTCGTGGTTACTTAAGTGACTACACGCATACCAGTTAGTAAAAAAAACTAATTGATTTGCAACAGACGCAGAAGCTACGTCAGCAGTTTATTGGAAATGCAAATTTTTCCAGGGTATCCATCAGTTGATGAATCCCTTGCACTACAAGCGTTCGGATCGTAGTGATAGTTGATGATATCACAAGCATCACTCAACCGAAGTGTCAACGACGCGCTCGACGACAACAGAAACTGGCATAGGACCGGCAAAAACATAGGCGATTGTTACGTTTCTTGTCAAGAAATCGTTTATACCTTCTACCATTTCAATACAAAATGCTAAATTGTAACGTACTGTATACAACATAATTCACGCAGGAAGATTTGTGTGATGTTATTAGTATTTTATATTCCATATAGTGATTGTACTGATTTATTTACAATCATTTGTTTACAAATGTTAGTACATATTATTAATGTTATTATATTCTGTCTTAGCATAAAACCTTTCAGATATATGACCTGCTTATTTATTTATTATACTTTATTGTTGTATTTATATATATATATATGTATATATATGTATATATATATATATATATATATATATATATATATATATATAATTATATATATATATATATAATTATATATATATATATATATATATATATATATATATATATAATTATATATATATATATATATATATATATATATATATATATATATATATATATATATATATATATACACATACATATACACACACATACACACATATATGTATATAGATTAGCATTATTATCATTTTAATGTATCTTTTAAACTTTATCTGGATCACCAATTTTATTACTGGCAATTTAGTGGGCAACTAAAGAAAGAATTCCGTTTTAATGCGATGTTTACAACGGACAATAAAATCTTTTGAATGTTGAATCTTGAATCGCAAACAGAACTCAACCGAAGCACAAATCACACTCTTGCCGACAACAGTAATCGACGCAGGATCGGCAAAGCTGTGTGTGGGTCGTCATTACGTGAAGATCGCTTTGCCTCGAGACTCCGAAATGCTTTGCGTAGATCATCAGCCGTCGTTCATTATTAATAGTCTATGCTTCTCCCGAGCCAGCGTTTAGCACCAGCTGATATAAACAACGCACAACTCGCGTCATCGCTCGGCCACGCACGAATCATCGCTGCTGCGCGTGTGGCTGCACGATTTCGATAAATTCAAGGAAAACACGTTGGTTTAAAAAACCGTTGTCCGCTAAAATCAAGGTGGAAGGCTGGATATAGGAATGGCTTGTCAATATGTACTGAAGGGTCGATTCAGGGATGCAAATTTATGGTTTGATGAGTTTGACGGTTTTTGGGTGTCTCGAAGAAGGGTGTAAATGTTTTGTAGAGCAGGATTGTGTGGTTTTGGGAGCCTCAACTTAAGGATTTTGGTGGGACCCACAGTCGTGGGTTCGTGGATGTTCTCAACCCCACGAATGTTGTGTAGTTTTAGTAAAGGTTCACACACGATCTTCTAATTTCCGTGTATATCGAAAGTAATGGTACGTCTGGATTCGGAGGACATTGGCGCTACTAGTGTGTAATGGTGGCGGAGTAATGCGCGTAATTACGTCTTATTATAATTTAATTAACAAGATTTAACCAGATTTAACCAGATTTAACAAGATTTAACAAGATTGCCACCTAGATATTCAACTCTAGATGGCAGGTGGACTAGGAAGCCATTTGGCTTATCGAGAGTCCAACCTATCTATCTAAGTATACCCCGCCCGTCTTAGGTATATGTCGATTTTATTTTTAAATATATTAACACTACTAGCACCTACACAATCAGCTGATAATCTCTTCCATTCGTTTACTGTTCTTTGTGAAAATTATGAACGCAATGACGTGTCGTGACGTAACAAAACGTTTCCGTCACAACTCTACGAATATAATGATAATAAAATCACAATTGCACGACTATGTCTACCAAACAGAGTGTACTGGACACGTCAGTAATAACGCATTGTAATATACAGCATTACAGAGTTACATGTGGACCCTTCGAACGCCGTGAGAATCGTTCAATATCCCCACAGTTCAACGTATTCCCGACCTGTCTTCCAGACTAGGCCAAGGTTTGCGATCAACCTCCAAACACAACCCCATCCGGTCGGCCGCTCCCTGCGAGTGTTGGAAGGAACTCGCGAACGGAAACGAGTCTCCGCATGGAGAGCGGAGAGTGCCTCGCGATACGCCACAAGCCGTAACGTGCGTCATCGCCACGTCATTGTGTTATTAAGACACCCGAGAATAGAAACAAAGCGTCGAGACTGTTGTGTCTTGATTGGTTTTAGCCATCTACACGGCAAGAAATCTCACCTGACTCCAGCGGCCGTGAGAGCCTCGCGGACTGTCACTGTGGCGTACGGCCTACGCTCACGCTGACGGCGGCAACCCGGGGACGACGGGGTGGTGACGGGGACACAATAAGGGGGACTAAGAATGATTGTGATGATGTTATTCTTGTTGATGCTGTTGATGTTTTGTTGTTGTTGCTGCTGCTACTGTTGTCGTTTGATGTCGTTGTTGTTGTTGCTGTTGTTATTGTTGTCATCGTCATCGTTGTCATCGTCATCGTCATCGCCATCGCCATCGCCATCGCCATCGCCATCGCCATCGCCATCGCCATCGCCATCGCCATCGCCATCGTCATCGTCATCGTCATCGTCTTCGTCGTCGTCGTCGTCGTCGTTGTCGTTGTCGTTGTCGTTGTCGTTGTCGTAGTCGTCGTCGTCGTCGTCGTCGTCGTCGTCGTCGATGTTGTTGTTGTCGTCGTCGTCATTGTTGTTGTTGTTGTTGTTGTTGTAGTATTTGTTGTAGTTGTAGTTGTAGTTGTAGTTGTAGTTGTAGTTGTAGTTGTAGTTGTAGTTGTAGTTGTAGTTGTTGTTGTTGTTGTTGTTGTCGTCGTCGTCGTCGTTGTTGTTGTTGTTGTTGTTGTCGTCGTAGTCATTGTTCTTGTTGTCGTTGTTGTCGTCGTTGTCGTAGTTGTTGTTGTCGTCGCTGCTATCGCTGTCGCTGTCGCTGTCGCTGTCGCTGTCGCTGTCGCTGTCGCTGTCGCTGTCGCTGTCGCTGTCGCTGTCGCTGTCGCTGTCGCTGTCGCTGTCGCTGTCGCTGTCTTATTGAGCTTATCGTCGTCATCGGCGTCGTTTTTATTGTCGTCGGTTCTGTTGTCATTACTACTGCTGTTATTATGGTGGTGGTTGTGTTGAGTAAGATGATGATAACGACTAATGAAGATACTGATGACGGTGATGATGATGATGATGATATCGACTACTCCAACCACGACGATGACGACGACTTAGATAGAAGTGGTCGTCACATTGATACAGGTCGATTGAACAGAGCGAGGAGAAAGTAGAACATTTATGGTTACTAAAACCTATCAATCACTACGCGGCACTGACGACATGACGTAGACGGAAAAACAGGAAGAAGCACGTTGTCCCGGCACAAGATAACGGCGTCAAACCACAAACACGACGACAACCGTATTGCGCACAACCGGAAGTAGATAACGCCACCGGATATTGCGGAAAAAGAATAGCGATGACGGCGTCAAGGTCGATCCGACAAAACAGAACCATCGGTCAGAGCAGATTACACACACAGTCGTGGTCGCGCCGTCGCTGTATCAGCCGCGGCGACAGTGGCCGGGCGGTATCACGGTGGTTGCGCCGACGTTGTGTGTCGCCAGATCGCTCGTTGAAATTCCGCGTTCGTCGCGAGCCGATTAACAACTCGGCTCGCTCTAACGGAGAGCTCTCTGCCGCGCGCAGGGCGATACTCTTGGCGGGGAGCGCGGATTGAGAATGTATTGTGTCAGGTGCGAGTGACGAGTGACGCTGGCAAATATGGGCTGAAGTATATGATGTGGGTGACCTTGGCGCTGAAGATGCGGAAGATGAACGACCTTCAAGGTATTGAGAAGACGGAGAACGGGGCATGTGAAAACGAGGCCGGTAATCAGAGGGTGTTGGCGTAGGGAAACGACGGAAGGCCGGGAATGGGGAGAGGTCTGTGTAGGTTAACACTAATCCTACATATGAACCTGGATCATGTAGGTGGACACATATCAAGTAGATGAACTATGGTTTTTTAGTGAATCAGGATCATGTGGGAGAACCTGCATCATGTATTGTCGTATAGAGGATCCTGGATCAAGGTGGACAAGGATCATGTAGATGAACTAGGATCATGTTAGTGAACGAGGATCATGTTGTATAGTGAACTAGGATCTTGTTAATGAACCAGGATCGTGTAGATGAATTAGGATCGTGTTAGTGAACTGGGATCATGTAGGAGAACCGGGATCATATAGACGAATCCGAACCATAGATATATGTATGTGAACCGGGGTCATGCGGGGAACCTGGATCATGTAGGTGAACTTTGATAATGTAGTCATGTAGGTGAATCGGAGAGGGATCATGTAGACGGATTAGGATCTTGTTAGTGAACCATGATCATATTAGACGCGAAAGGGGTTAGCAAAGCTATTTGTATAACTAATCATAAATTACACCATTACTGTAATGGAATGTAATTGCAAAAACTACAACAATAGACGTAATCATCAAGACTCAAGACTTGAGCTGTGGGCTGTCAACCAATCAACATCGCCAAACTTCAAAGGAAGGCGACTAGTATACGCGACAATAAGGCAACTGGATCATCGCCATTCTACAGAAAACAAACACTGAAACATGTCATCGCAAACTTTCTAAGTAGGCTCTACAAAAACGAGTAGAACAGTCAACAGAACAAAAACCTGCCTTCGACACGTCGCACAGATCACACTCGAGGCGGCCGCCCGCGAGACGCTCGGTGCCGGCAGCTCAAGGTCTGTTGCTCGCGACGGGAGTCGAAGACAAGGGAGAGTAATTTCGGTCACGTCGTTCGGGAGACTGAGGCGGCTGTCAACTCGTCGTGTCGGTTGACAGCCGGAGACATGCGGCCCTGGGAACTTGTTGATTAATTAATACAAACATCGCGTCGTGTTGCACGGTGTCGAGGCGAAGGTAGAACAACATTTGTTCTTCGCAAAAAAGTAGTCTCAGGCATGTGTGTGTGTATGTGTGTGTGTGTGTGTGTGTGTGTGTGTGTGTGTGTGTGTGTGTGTGTGTGTGTGTGTGTGTGTGTGTGTGTATGTGTGTGTGTTTGTGTGTGTGTGTGTGTGTGTGTGTGTGTGTGTGTGTGTGTGTGTGTGTGTGTGTGTGTGAGCGTGTGCGTGTGCGTGTGCGTGTGCGTGTGCGTGTGCGTGTGCGTGTGCGTGTGCGTGGGCGTGTGCGTGTGCGTGCGCGTGCGCGTGCGAGAGCGAGTGCGCGTGCGGGTGCGGGTGCGCGTGCGCGTGCGCGTGCGTGCGAGTGCGTGAGCGCGCGCGCGCGTGTGTGTGTGTGTGTGAGTGTCTGTGTGCGTGTGTGTGTGTGTGTGCATGTGTGTGTATGTGTGTGTAGTGTTGGTGTTGGTGCGGTGCGTGCACGCGTACGTTCGCGCGCGAAATGGGTGAAACATGTGCGTGTGCGTGTGCGTGTGCGTGTGCGTGTGCGTGTGCGTGTGCGTGTGCGTGTGCGTGTGCGTGTGCGTGTGCGTGTGCGTGTGCGTGTGCGTGTGCGTGTGCGTGTGCGTGTGCGTGTGCGTGTGCGTGTGCGTGTGCGTGTGCGTGTGCGTGTGCGTGTGCGTGTGCGCGTGCGCGTGCGCGTGCGCGTGCGCGTGCGCGTGCGCGTGCGCGTGCGCGTGCGCGTGCAAGTGCAAGTGCAAGTGCAAGTGCAAGTGCAAGTGCAAGTGCACGTGCACGTGCACGTGCGAGTGCGAGTGAGTGTCTGTGTGTGTGTGTGTGTGTGTGCATGTGTGTGCATGTGTGTGTAGTGTTGGTGTTGGTGCGGTGCGTGCACGCGTACGTTCGCGCGCGTAATGCGTGAAACGTGTGTGCGAATGCGTGCCGTGTGTATTGGTGAGTGTTTGCGCCGGCGCTTGCGTTTGTGCGCGTTCGCCATCGCGTCCAGGGTTTAGCCTAAAATCTGTCGCGCGCACAACGCAGTCGTCCCCTATTTCGAATAGATAATCTATTTTCTCTTTTTAAAAGGAAGCCACTTGACAGAATCGAGAGATTGCTGCGATGGCTGTCACAACGCAGTAGACGTCGTATCATTTAAGCTGCGCGGTCTCCCGTCAACTTTCGTTGGCGGCGCCGAATTTCCGATAATGGCACATATCCAGGACCCGTTCTGCCCGAGCATCGTTGTCGTCGAACAGGCACGTGACCCGTGCAAAAAACGAATGGGTCGCTGTAACAAAATACACAAATAATGCATGTCCTGTGATCACCGAACGTAATTAAGTTGATGTGAGATAGTATCGCGAACTATGTTTAGCAAACAACAGGTCACGTGACACGCATTACGAACGCGTACTTGTGTTTGCGGTGTGTCGAAACTAAACCGAATCATTAGAAGGGACATATCGGTACTGGACGCGGGTAGGGTGGATGGACGAAATAGTTCCGGTAAAAGGGTGCAATTGGGAGTTTTGGTGAGTGTAATTGGAGGTTTTTAATGACAAAGTTGTGCAGTTGGAGAGTTTTAGCAAGCCTCCGTGCCTTAATATAGGCCTTGTCTGTACGCATGTGTTCTATTTTCCGGTAAACCACCAACAACAATGCTTTCGCTTCCATTTGAATAATCAGCGCACATCGTGTTATGCCTGCATTTATGTAGTAACAATATAGATTTGTATAGAATTTAATATGGTTGACAACAGTACGATTTGTTTCCATTTTCGCCCTAGATGTAAATTGCGTCTCACTGCAGATGCCATTCAATCTGTGGACATTTGCTAGACAGGTAGTGACAGATCGCACTGGTCTCGAACTTAATTCAGATAAGTGACCGAGAAACCTCGCCACAGTCGCATTGTGATCTGGAGATATTCCGGAATCTGTGACTTCTACGAATCATAGCGACACGTCCCTGGACTGTAGCAGTTGTCTCGAACAACAGTGTGCATTTTATATTAGGGCAGAGCAGAGAGCTGACAGTAGATAATAGAGACGAGCGCCAAGAGCTGAGAGTGGAGGTAGTTAAGAGGTGAGGGAAGAGAGGAAAGAGGAGAGACGGAGTAAGAAGGGAAGAGAAAGACATGAGACGAAGAACGAGTAGGGAAGGAGTATAACAAGGAGAGAGAAATAGAGAGAGGGGGGAAGGAGGGAGAGGGAGAGGCAGAGGCAGAGGCAGAGGCAGAGGCAGAGGCAGAGGCAGAGGCAGAGGCAGAGGCAGAGGCAGAGGCAGAGGCAGAGGCAGAGGCAGAGGCAGAGGCAGAGGCAGAGGCAGAGGCAGAGGCAGAGGCAGAGGCAGAGGCAGAGGCAGAGGCAGAGGCAGACGCAGACGCAGAGGCAGAGGCAGAGGCAGAGGCAGAGGCAGAGGCAGAGACAGAGACAGAGACAGAGGCAGAGACAGAGACAGAGGCAGAGGCAGAGGCAGAGGCAGAGGCAGAGGCTGAGGCAGAGACAGAGATAGAGTGTTAGCATTAAGTGGCTCTGCGCAAAACCGAGATCAAATCGCGTCGTTCAGGCTCACGCAACCAGCTCCGGTCAATTAAAACACACCCTTTTATGGAGAACCACCCGGCATTTACGGTTTACCATCCAGGGGGCTTGGTCGCTATCCAGGGGCCAACGCTTACGGGAACCACCAGAGACCCGGCGACGGTTATTACGACAAATCGGTCGTATGATCCGTCGAATCCTTGCGCCCCCCGTCGAGACTCGAGTCGATTCTGCGTCTGTCGTAACAGGAAGTCAATTACTAAAAGGCAATGTTCTCGCCCGTCTGGACGGGTCTGGAAATCCAATCGTGCGACTGGCGCGCGTCCAACACGTGTACGACTAAATTAGAACGCGGTGGAAACATCGTACATTCGTACGACGTGAGAACTCGAGGCTACGCTTTGAAGACACCCTTCGAAGACGCTCGAGGAAATGGTTTGTGGCGTCAGCAAGACGAACCGTCGCAATCAATGTCACGGGTCGGGTTGACCGCAACAATTGATTGCTGCCTTTATAGCCTCGCAAACCGCGACAGCGATCAATTATCAAACACAATCAGTTCCGATACAATCCGATTAATGCAAGAAGTGTAAAGGAACGAGTTACTGGCCCACTTCCGGGTTGGCGCGTGTTGTATGTAGATAGACTGTCATGTTTGACGCAAAGGTCTGTATGTGTATTGATAGACCCGCCGCTGGGGCTGAGACGAATCAAATATAAAATACGTTATTGTCGGTGCTAAAATAACAAATTCGTCTCAGGTGTCTACAACTAGCTGATCACTGCTGTGGTCACTGCTGTGGTCACTGCTGTGGTCACTGCTGTGGTCACTGCTGTGGTCACTGCTGTGGTCACTGCTGTGGTCACTGCTGTGGGAACACGGAATAAGATACTGTGTCGTTATTTACAAGTGGACATTCACTCATTACAAGACAGAGAAGATGATAGAAGAAGACACCGCGCACACGCGCACACGCGCACACGCGCACACGCGCACACGCGCACACGCGCACACGCGCACACGCGCACACGCGCACACGCGCACACGCGCACACGCGCACACGCGCACACGCGCACACGCGCACACGCGCACACGCGCACACGCGCACACGCGCACACGCGCACACGCGCACACGCGCACACGCGCACACGCGCACACGCGCACACGCGCACACGCGCACACACGCACCAAGCTGACCTGTGAAAGTCTTGACCTTGAAGAGACATACCTCCCAACATTAATGAACAACCGACCTCACCCATGCTATGACCCCGACTGACCAATGGTGGCGGTGGCGGTGGCGGTGGCGGTGGCGGTGGCGGTGGCGATGGCGATGGCGATGGCGATGGCGATGGCGATGGCGATGGCGATGGCGATGGCGAGGATGGCGATGGCGATGGAGAGGATGGTGATGATGGTGGTGATGATGGTGATGGTGTTGATGATGGTGGTGATGATGGTGGTGATGATGGTGGTGATGATGGTGGTGATGATGCTGATGGTGGTGATGATGGTGATGATGGTGGTGATGATGGTGGTGATGATGGTGGTGGTGATGATGGTGGTGATGATGGTGGTGATGATGGTGGTGATGATGGTGGTGATGATGGTGGTGATGGTGGTGATGGTGGTGATGGTGGTGATGGTGGTGATGATGATGGTGGTGATGATGGTGGTGATATTGGTGATGGTGGTGATGATGGTGGTGATGATGATGATGATGATGGTGGTGATGATGGTGATGGTGGTGATGATGATGGTGATGATAGTGGTGATGATGGTGGTGATGATGGTGGTGATGATGGTGGTGATGATGGTGATGGTGGTGATGATGATGGTGATGATGATGATGATGATGGTGGTGATGATGATGATGGTGGTGATGATGGTGGTGATGATGGTGGTGGTGATGATGGTGGTGATGATGGTGGTGATGATAGTGGTGATGGTGGTGATGGTGGTGATGATGATGGGTGATGATGATGGTGATGATGGTGGTGATGATGATGATGATGCCCATTATAACGCCGAAAACGAAAACAATACAGAAAATACAAACATAAAATTGAGCTCATGGCATACGAGTAGAGTAACAAATTATTAGAGTAACTTAAAACCTTAGAAAGAAAATTAGACATACTACATCAACGAAAATGTTATTGACTAAATGAGTTTATATATATATATATATATATATATATATATATATATATATATATATATATATATATATATATATATATATATATATATATATATATATAGTTGTTTAAAATAATACCAATACACCCTGTAAGCCTCAATTCCCTAGAACCGATTTCAAATAAATAGCAAACCAGGATCTTTTGCCGAAATAATAGAGACAAAAGAACAAACAATACAGACATAACTCATCCGATCTTCACACAACTCGAAATAGAAAGTTCCCGCGG
>CBDHHR010000702.1:0-34717 GCA_965263245.1 Metamycoplasmataceae bacterium
CCGTGTCTCCGTTTCCCCGTTTCCCCGTTTCTCCGTTTCTCCGTTTCTCCGTATCTCCGTTTCTCCGTTTCTCCGTGTCTCCGTTTCTCCGTTTCCCCGTTTCTCCGTTTCCCCGTTTCTCCCTTTCTCCGTTTCTCCCTTTCTCCGTTTCTACGTTTCTCCGTTATTCCGTTATTCCGTTATTCCGTTATTCAGTTTCTCCGTTATTCCGTTATTCCTTTATTACGTTTCTCCGTTTCTCCGTTTCTCCGTTTCCCCGTTTCCCCGTTTCCCCGTTTCCCCGTTTCCCTGTTATTCCGTTATTCCGTTTTTCCGTTATTCCGTTTCCCCGTTTCCCCGTTTCCCCGTTTCCCCGTTTCCCCGTTTCTCCGTTCCTCCGTTCCTCCGTTTCCCCGTTTCCCCGTATCTCCGTTTCCCCGTTTCTCCCTTTCTCCCTTTCTCCCTTTCTCCCTTTCTCCCTTTCTCCTTTTTTCTTTCTCCCTTTCTCCCTTTCTCCCTTTCTCCGTTCCTCCGTTCCTCCGTTTCCCCGTTTCCCCGTATCCCCGTTTCTCCCTTTCTCCCTTTCTCCCTTTCTCCGTTTCTCCGCTTCTCCGTTTCCCCGTTTCTCCGTTTCTCCGTATCTCCGTTTCTCCGTTTCTCCGTTTTCTCCGTTTCTCCGTTTCTCCGTTTCTCCGTTTCTCCGTTTCCCCGTTTCCCCGTTTCCCCGTTTCCCCGTTTCCCCGTTATTCCGTTATTCCGTTTCCCCGTTTCCCCGTTTCCCCGTTTCCCCGTTTCCCCGTTTCCCCGTTTCCCCGTTTCCCCGTTTCCCCGTTTCCCCGTTTCCCCGTTTCCCCGTTTCTCCGTTTCTCCGTTTCTCCGTTTCTCCGTTTCTCCGTTTCTACGTTTCTCCGTTTCTCCGTTATACTCCGTTTCTCCGTTTCTCCGTTTCTCACGTTTCTCCGTTCCTCCGTTCCTCCGTTTCTCCGTTTCCCCGTTTCCCAATTTCTCCGTTTCTCCGTTTCTCCGTTTCTCCGTTTCCCCGTTTCCCCGTTTCTCCGTTTCCCCGTTTCCCCGTTTCCCCGTTTCCCCGTTTCCCCGTTATCTCCGTTTCTTCGTTATCTCCGTTTCTCCGTTTCTCCGTTTCCCCGTTTCCCCGTTTCCCCGTTTCCCCGTTTCCCCGTTTCCCCGTTTCCCCGTTTCCCCGTTTCCCCGTGTCTCCGTTTCTCCGTTTCTCCCGTTCTCCGTTTCTCCGGTTCTCCGTTTCTCCGTTTCTCCGTTTCTCCGTTTCCCCGTTATTCCGTTATTCCGTCATTCCGTTATCTCCGTTATTCCGTTTCTCCGTTTCTCCGTTTCTCCGTTTCTCCGTTTCTCCGTTTCTCCGTTTCCCCGTTTCCCCGTGTCCCCGTTTCTCCGTTTCTCCGTTTCTCCGTTTCTCCGTTTCTCCGTTTCTCCGTTTCTCCGTTATTCCGTTATTCCGTTATTCCGTTATTCCGTTATTCCGTTATTCCGTTATTTTGTTATTCCGTTTCTCCGTTTCTCCGTTTCTCCGTTTCTCCGTTTCTCCGTTTCTCCGTTTCTCCGTTTCCCCGTTTCCCCGTTTCCCCGTTTCCCCGTTTCCCCGTTTCTCCGTTTCTCCGTTTCTCCGTTTCTCCTTTTCCCCGTTTCTCCCTTTCTCCCTTTCTCCCTTTCTCCCTTTCTCCCTTTCTCCGTTTCTCCGTTTCTCCGTTTCTCCGTTTCTCCGTTTCTCCGTTTCTCCGTTTCTCCGTTTCTCCGTTTCTCCGTTTCTCCGTTCCTCCGTTCCTCCGTTTCTCCGTTTCCCCGTTTCCCAATTTCTCCGTTTCTCCGTTTCTCCGTTTCTCCGTTTCCCCGTTTCCCCGTTTCTCCGTATCCCCGTATCCCCGTTTCCCCGTTTCCCCGTATCCCCGTTTCCCCGTTTCTCCGTTTCTTCGTTTCTCCGCTTCTCCGTTTCTCCGTTTCCCCGCTTCCCCGTTTCCCCGTTTCCCCGTTTCCCCGTTTCCCCGTTATCCCCGTTTCCCCGTTTCCCCGTTCCTCCCTTTCTCCCTTTCTCCCTTTCTCCGTTGTCTCCGTTTCTCCGTTTCTCCGTTTCTCCGTTTCCCCGTTATTCCGTTATTCCGTTATTCCGTTATTCCGTTATCTCCGTTATTCCGTTATTCCGTTTCTCCGTTTCTCCGTTTCTCCGTTTCCCCGTTTCCCCGTTTCTACCGTTTCTCCGTTTCCACGTTTCTCCGTTTCTCCGTTTCCCGTTTCCCCGTTTCCCCGTTTCCCCGTTTCTCCGTTTCTCCGTTTCTCCGTTTCTCCGTTTCTCCGTATTCTCCGTTTCTCCGTTTCTCCGTTTCTCCGTTATTCCGTTATTCCGTTATTCCGTTATCTCCGTTATCTCCGTTATCTCCGTTATCTCCGTTATTCCGTTTCTCCGTTATCTCCGTTTCTCCGTTTCTCCGTTTCTCCGTTTCTCCGTTTCTCCGTTTCTCCCTTTCTCCGTTTCTCCGTTTCTCCGTTTCTCCGTTTCTCCGTTTCTCCGTTTCTCCGTTTCCCCGTTTCCCCGTTTCCCCGTTTCCCCGTTTCTCCGTTTCCCCGTTTCTCCGTTTCTCCGTTTCTCCTTTTCCCCGTTTCTCCGCTTTCTCCGCTTTCTCCCTTTCTCCCTTTCTCCGTTTCTCCGTTTCTCCGTTTCTCCGTTATCTCCGTTTCTCCGTTTCTCCGTTTCTCCGTTTCTCCGTATCTCCGTTTCTCCGTTTCTCCGTATCTCCGTTTCTCCGTGTCTCCGTTCCTCCGTTGCTCCGTTTCTCCGTTTCCCCGTTTCCCAATTTCTCCGTTTCTCCGTTTCTCCGTTTCTCCGTTTCCCCGTTTCCCCGTTTCTCCGTTTCCCGTTTCCCCGTTATCCCCGTTTCCCCGTTTCCCCGTTTCTCCGTTTCTCCGTTTCTCCGTTTCTCCGTTTCCCCGTTTCCCCGTTTCCCCGTTTCCCCGTTTCCCCGTTTCCCCGTTTCCCCGTTTCCCCGTTTCTCCCTTTCTCCCTTTCTCCCTTTCTCCGTTTCTCCGTTTCTCCGTTATCTCCGTTTCTCCGTTTCCCCGTTATTCCGTTATTCCGTTATTCCGTTATTCCGTTATTCCGTTATTCCGTTATTCCGTTTCTCCGTTTCTCCGTTTCTCCTTTCTCCGTTTCTCCGTTTCCCCGTTTCTCCGTTTCTCCGTTTCCCCGTTTCCCCGTTTCTCCGTTTCTCCGTTTCTCCGTATCTCCGTTATCTCCGTTTCCCCGTTATCCCCGTTTCCCCGTTATCTCCGTTTCCCCGTTTCCCCGTTTCCCCGTTTCCCCGTTTCCCCGTTTCTCCGTTCCTCCGTTTCTCCGTTACCCCGTATCCCCGTTTCCCCGTTTCTCCGTTTCTCCGTTTCTCCGTTTCTCCCTTTCTCCGTTTCTCCCTTTCTCCCTTTCTCCGTTTCTCCGTTTCTCCGTATCTCCGTTTCTCCGTTTCTCCGTTTCTCCGTTTCTCCGTTTCTCCCTTTCTCCCTTTCTCCGTTCCTTTCTCCCTTTCTCCGTTTCTCCGTTTCTCCGTTTCTCCGTTTCTCCGTTTCTCCGTTTCTCCGTTTCTCCGTTTCTCCGTTTCTACGTTTCTACGTTTCTCCGTTATTCCGTTATTCCGTTATTCCGTTATTCCGTTTCTCCGTTATTCCGTTTCTCCGTTTCTCCGTTTCTCCGTTTCTCCGTTACGCCGTGTCTTTCTCCGTTTCTCCGTTTCCCCGTTTCCCCGTTTCTCCGTTTCTCCGTTTCTCCGTTATTCCGTTTCTCCGTTATTCCGTTTCTCCGTTTCCCCCGTTTCTCCGTTTCTCCGTTTCTCCGTTTCTCCGTTATTCCGTTCTCCGTTTCTCCGTATCTCCGTTTCTCCGTTTCTCCGTATCTCCGTTTCTCCGTGTCTCCGTTTCTCCGTTTCCCCGTTTCCCCGTTTCTCCGTTTCTCCGTTATACTGTTTCCCCGTTTCCCCGTTTCCACGTTTCTCCGTTTTCCGTTTCCCCGTTTCCCCGTTTCCCCGTTTCCCCGTTTCCCGTTTCTCCGTTTCTTCGTTTCTCCGTTTCTCCGTTTCTCCGTTTCGCCGTTTCTCCGTTTCCCCGTTTCCCCGTTATTCCGTTTCTCCGTTATTCCGTTTCTCCGTTTCTCCGTTTCTCCGTTTCTCCGTTTCTCCCTTTCTCCCTTTCTCCCGTTTCTCCGTTTCTCCCTTTCTCCGTTATCTACGTTTCTCCGTTTCTCCGTTATTCCGTTATCCCCGTTTCCACGTTTCTCCGTTTCTCCGTTTCCCCGTTTCCCCGTTTCTCCGTTTCTCCGTTTCTCCGCTTCTCCGCTTCCCCGTTTCCCCGCTTCTCCGCTTCTCACGTTTCCCCGTTTCCGCGTTATTCCGTTTCTCCGTTATTCCGTCTCCCCGTTTCTCCGTGTCTCCGTGTCTCCGTTTCTCCGTTTCTCAGTTTCTCAGTTTCTCAGTTTCCCCGTTTCCCCGTTTCCACGTTATTCCGTTTCTCCGTTATCTCCGTTTCTCCGTTTCTCCGTGTCTCCGTGTCTCCGTTTCTCCGTGTCTCCGTTTCCCCGTTTCTCCGTGTCTCCGTGTCTCCGTTTCTCCGTGTCTCCGTTTCCCCGTTTCTCCGTTTCCCCGTTTCCCCGTTTCTCCGTTTCTCCGTTATTCCGTTATTACGTTTCTCCGTTTCTCCGTTTCCCCGTTTCCCCGTTTCTCCGTTTCTCCGTTTCTCCGTTTCTCCGTTATTCCGTTTCTCCGTTATTCCGTTTCTCCGTTATTCCGTTTCTCCGTTTCTCCGTTTCTCCTTTTCTCCGTTTCTCCGTTTCTCCGTTTCTCCGTATCTCCGTTTCTCCCTTTCTCCGTTTCTCCCTTTCTCCGTTTCTACGTTTCTCCGTTTCTCCATTATTCCGTTTCTCCGTTATTCCGTTTCTCCGTTTCTACATTTCTCCGTTTCTCCGTTTCTACGTTTCTCCGTTATTCCGTTATTCCGTTATTCCGTTATTCCGTTTCTCCGTTATTCCGTTATTCCGTTTCCCCGTTTCCCCGTTTCCCCGTTTCCCCGTTTCTCCGTTTCTCCGTTTCTCCGTTTCTCCGTTATTCCGTTTCTCCGTTATTCCGTTTCTCCGTTTCTCCGTTTCTCCGTTTCTCCGTTTCCCCGTTTCTCCGTTTCTCCGTTTCCCCGTTTCCCCGTTTCTCCGTTTCTCCGTATCTCCGTATCTCCGTTTCTCCGTATCTCCGTTTCTCCGTTTCTCCGTTTCTCCGTTTCCCCGTTTCTCCGTTATCTCCGTTTGTCCGTTTCTCCGTATCTCCGTTTCTCCGTGTCTCCGTTTCTCCGTTTCTCCGTTTCCCCGTTTCTCCGTTTCTCCGTTATTCCGTTATTACGTTTCTCCGTTTCTCCGTTTCCCCGTTTCCCCGTTTCCCCGTTTCTCCGTTTCCGTTTCCCGTTTCCTCCGTTTCTCCGTTTCTCCCGTTTCTCCGTTTCTCCGTTTCTCCGTTTTCCGTTTCTCCGTTTCTACATTTCTCCGTTTCTACGTTTCTCCGTTTTCCGTTATTCCGTTATTTCCGTTTCTCCGTTATTCCGTTATTCCGTTTCTCCGTTTCCCCGTTTCTCCGTTATTCCGTTTCTCCGTTATCTCCGTTTCTCCGTTTCCCCGTTTCCTCCGTTTCTCCGTTTCTCCGTTTCTCCGTTATTCCGTTTCTCCTCCGTTTCTCCGTTTCTCCGTTTCTCCGTTTTCCGTTTCCGTTTCTCCGTTTCTCCGTTTCCCCGTTTCCCCGTTTCTCCGTTTCTCCGTATCTCCGTATCTCCGTATCTCCGTTTCTCCGTATCTCCGTTTCTCCGCTTCTCCGCTTCTCCGCTTCTCCGTTTCCCCGTTTCTCCGTTATTCCGTTTCTCCGTTTCTCCGTATCTCCGTTTCTCCGTGTCTCCGTTTCTCCGTTTCCCCGTTTCCCCGTTTCTCCGTTTCTCCGTTATTCCGTTTCTCCGTTTCTCCGTTATACCGTTTCCCCGTTTCCACGTTTCTCCGTTTCCCCGTTTCCCCGTTTCCCCGTTTCTCCGTTTCTCCGTTTCTCCGTTTCCCCGTTTCCCCGTTTCCCCGTTTCCCCGTTATTCCGTTTCTCCGTTATTCCGTTTCCCCGTTTCCCCGTTTCCCCGTTTCTCCGTTTCTCCGTTTCTCCGTTTCCCCGTTTCTCCGTTTCCCCGTTTCCCCGTTTCCCCGTTATTCCGTTTCTCCGTTATTCCGTTTCTCCGTTTCTCCCTGTCTCCGTGTCTCCGTGTCTCCGTTTCTCCGTTTCTCCGTTTCCCCGTTTCTCCGTTTCTCCGTGTCTCCGTGTCTCCGTTTCTCCGTGTCTCCGTTTCCCCGTTTCTCCGTTTCCCCGTTTCCCCGTTTCTCCGTTTCTCCGTTATTCCGTTATTACGTTTCTCCGTTTCTCCGTTTCCCCGTTTCCCCGTTTCTCCGTTTCTCCGTTATTCCGTTTCTCCGTTATTCCGTTTCTCCGTTATTCCGTTTCTCCGTTTCTCCGTTTCTCCTTTTCTCCTTTTCTCCGTTTCTCCGTTTCTCCGTATCTCCGTTTCTCCATTTCTCCGGTTCTCCCTTTCTCCGTTTCTACGTTTCTCCGTTTCTCCATTATTCCGTTATTCCGTTATTCCGTTTCTCCGTTTCTCCGTTATTCCGTTTCTCCGCTTCTCCGCTTCTCCGCTTCTCCGCTTCTCACTTCTCGCTTCTCCGTTTCTCCGTTTCTCCGTGTCTCCGTTTCTCCGTGTCTCCGTTTCTCCGCTTCTCCACTTCTCCGTTTCTCCCTTTCTCCCTTTCTCCGTTTCTCCCTTTCTCCCTTTCTCCGTTTCTCCCTTTCTCCCTTTCTCCCTTTCTCCCTTTCTCCCTTTCTCCCTTTCTCCCTTTCTCCCTTTCTCCCTTTCTCCGTTTCTCCGTTTGTCCGTTTCTCCGTTTCTCCGGTTCTCCCTTTCTCCGTTTCTCCCTTTCTCCGTTTCTCCGTTTCTCCGTTTCTCCGTTTCTATGTTTCTCCGTTTTTCCGTTTCTCCGTTTCTCCGTTTCTCCGTTTCTCCGTTTCTCCACTTCTCCGTTTCTCCGTTTCTCCGTTTCTCCGTTTCTCCGTTTCTCGGTTTCTCCGCTTCTCCATTTCTCCGTTTCTCCGTTTCTCCGTTATTCCGTTATTCCGTTTCTCCGTTTCTCCGTGTCTCCGTTTCCCCGTTTCCCCGTTTCTCCGTTTCTCCGTTTCTCCGTATCTCCGTTTCTCCGTTTCTCCGTGTCTCCGTTTCTCCGTTTCCCCGTTTCTCCGTTTCCCCGTTTCTCCCTTTCTCCGTTTCTCCCTTTCTCCGTTTCTACGTTTCTCCGTTATTCCGTTATTCCGTTATTCCGTTATTCAGTTTCTCCGTTATTCCGTTATTCCTTTATTACGTTTCTCCGTTTCTCCGTTTCTCCGTTTCCCCGTTTCCCCGTTTCCCCGTTTCCCCGTTTCCCTGTTATTCCGTTATTCCGTTTTTCCGTTATTCCGTTTCCCCGTTTCCCCGTTTCCCCGTTTCCCCGTTTCCCCGTTTCTCCGTTCCTCCGTTCCTCCGTTTCCCCGTTTCCCCGTATCTCCGTTTCCCCGTTTCTCCCTTTCTCCCTTTCTCCCTTTCTCCCTTTCTCCCTTTCTCCTTTTTTTCTTTCTCCCTTTCTCCCTTTCTCCCTTTCTCCCTTTCTCCGTTTCTCCGTTTCTCCGTTTCTCCGTTTCTGCGTTTCTCCGTTTCTCCGTTTCTCCGTTTCATCGTTTCTACGTTTCTCCGTTTCTACGTTTCTCCGTTATTCCGTTATTCCGTTATTCCGTTTCTCCGTTATTCCGTTTCTCCGTTTCTCCGTTTCTCCGTTACGCCGTTTCTCCGTTTCCCCGTTTCCCCGTTTCCCCGTTTCTCCGTTTCTCAGTTATTCCGTTTCTCCGTTATTCCGTTTCTCCGTTTCTCCGTTTCCCCGTTTCTCCGTTTCTCCGTTTCTCCGTTATTCCGTTTCTCCGTTTCTCCGTATCTCCGTTTCTCCGTTTCTCCGTATCTCCGTTTCTCCGTTTCCCCGTTTCTCCGTTATACTGTTTCCCCGTTTCCCCGTTTCCACGTTTCTCCGTTTTCCCGTTTCCCCGTTTCCCCGTTTCCCCGTTTCCCCGTTTCCCCGTTTCCCCGTTTCTCCGTTTCTTCGTTTCTCCGTTTCTCCGTTTCGCCGTTTCTCCGTTTCCCCGTTTCCCCGTTTCCCCGTTATTCCGTTTCTCCGTTATTCCGTTTCTCAGTTTCTCAGTTTCTCCGTGTCTCCGTTTCTCCGTGTCTCCGTGTCTCCGTTTCTCAGTTTCTCCGTTTCTCCCTTTCTCCCTTTCTCCCTTTCTCCCTTTCTCCGTTTCTCCCTTTCTCCGTTTCTACGTTTCTCCGTTTCTCCGTTATTCCGTTATTCCGTTATTCCGTTTCTCCGTTATTCCGTTTCTCCGTTTCTCCGCTTCTCCGCTTCTCCGCTTCTCACTTCTCGCTTCTCCGTGTCTCCGTTTCTCCGTGTCTCCGTGTCTCCGTTTCTCCGCTTCTCCGCTTCTCCGTTTCTCCCTTTCTCCCTTTCTCCGTTTCTCCCTTTCTCCCTTTCTCCCTTTCACCCTTTCTCCCTTTCTCCCTTTCTCCGTTTCTCCGTTTCTCCGTTTCTCCGTTTCTCCGTTTCTCCGTTTCTCCGTTTCTCCGTTTCTCCGGTTCTCCGTTTCTCCGGTTCTCCCTTTCTCCGTTTCTCCGTTTCTCCCTTTCTCCGTTTCTCCGTTTCTCCGTTCCTCCGTTTCTCCGTTTCTATGTTTCTCCGTTTTTCCGTTTCTCCGTTTCTCCGTTTCTCCGTTTCTCCACTTCTCCGTTTCTCCGTTTCTCCGTTTCTCGGTTTCTCCGTTTCTCCGTTTCTCCGTTTCTCCGTTTCTCCGTTTCTCCGTTTCTCCGTTTCTCCGTTATTCCGTTATTCCGTTTCTCCGTTTCTCCGTTATTCCGTTTCTCCGTTTCTCCGTTTCTCCGCTTCTCACTTCTCCGTTTCTCCGCTTCTCCGTGTCTCCGTGTCTCCGTGTCTCCGTTTCTCCGTTTCTCAGTTTCTCAGTTTCTCAGCTTCTCCACTTTTCCACTTCTCCGTTTCTCCGTTTCTCCGTTTCTCCCTTTCTCCGTTTCTCCGTTTCTCCGTTTCTCCGTTACGCCGTTTCTCCGTTTCTCCGTTTCCCCGTTTCCCCGTTTCCCCGTTTTACCGTTTCCCCGTTTCCCCGTTTCTCCGTTTCTCCGTTATTCCGTTTCTCCGTTATTCCGTTTCTCCGTTTCTCCGTTTCTACGTTTCTCCGTTTCTCCGTTTCTACGTTTCTCCGTTATTCCGTTATTCCGTTATTCCGTTATTCCGTTTCTTCGTTTCTCCGTTTCCCCGTTTCTCCGTTTCTCCGTTATTCCGTTTCTCTGTTATTCCGTTTCTCCGTTTCTCCGTTTCCCCGTTTCCCCGTTTCACCGTTTCTCCGTTTCTCCGTTATTCCGTTTCTCCGTTATTCCGTTTCTCCGTTTCTCCGTTTCTCCGTTTCTCCGTTTCTCCGTTTCCCCGTTTCCCCGTTTCCCCGTTTCTCCGTTTCTCCGTTTCTCCGTTTCTCCGTTTCTCCGTATCTCCGCTTCTCCGCTTCTCCGCTTCTCCGCTTCTCCGTTTCCCCGTTTCCCCGTTTCTCCGTTATTCCGTTTCTCCGTTTCTCCGTTTCTCCGTATCTCCGTTTCTCCGTTTCTCCGTATCTCCGTTTCTCCGTGTCTCCGTTTCTCCGTTTCCCCGTTTCCCCGTTTCCCCGTTTCTCCGTTTCTCCGTTTCTCCGTTATACCGTTTCCCCGTTTCCCCGTTTCCACGTTTCTCCGTTTCCCCGTTTCCCCGTTTCCCCGTTTCCCCGTTTCCCCGTTTCCCTGTTATTCCGTTATTCCGTTTTTCCGTTATTCCGTTTCCCCGTTTCCCCGTTTCCCCGTTTCCCTGTTTCTCCGTTCCTCCGTTCCTCCGTTTCCCCGTTTCCCCGTATCTCCGTTTCCCCGTTTCTCCGTTTCTCCCTTTCTCCCTTTCTCCCTTTCTCCCTTTCTCCTTTTTTTCTTTCTCCCTTTCTCCGTTTCTCCGTTTCTCCGTTTCTCCGTTTCTCCGTTTCTCCGTTTCTCCGTTTCTCCGTTTCTACGTTTCTCCGTTATTCCGTTATTCCGTTATTCCGTTATTCCGTTTCTCCGTTATTCCGTTTCTCCGTTTCTCCGTTTCTCCGTTTCTCCGTTACGCCGTTTCTCCGTTTCTCCGTTTCCCCGTTTCCCCGTTTCTCCGTTTCTCCGTTATTCCGTTTCTCCGTTATTCCGTTTCTCCGTTTCTCCCTTTCTCCGTTTCTCCGTTTCTCCGTTTCTCCGGTTCTCCGTTTCTCCGGTTCTCCCTTTCTCCGTTTCTCCGTTTCTCCCTTTCTCCGTTTCTCCGTTTCTCCGTTCCTCCGTTTCTCCGTTTCTATGTTTCTCCGTTTTTCCGTTTCTCCGTTTCTCCGTTTCTCCGTTTCTCCACTTCTCCGTTTCTCCGTTTCTCCGTTTCTCGGTTTCTCCGATTCTCCGTTTCTCCGTTTCTCCGTTTCTCCGTTATTCCGTTATTCCGTTTCTCCGTTTCTCCGTTATTCCGTTTCTCCGTTTCTCCGTTTCTCCGCTTCTCACTTCTCCGTTTCTCCGCTTCTCCGTGTCTCCGTGTCTCCGTGTCTCCGTTCCCCGTTTCCCCGTTTCCCCGTTTCCCCGTTTCCCCGTTTCTCCGTTTCTCCGTTATTCCGTTTCTCCGTTATTCCGTTTCTCCGTTTCTCCGTTTCTCCATTTCTACGTTTCTCCGTTATTCCGTTATTCCGTTATTCCGTTATTCCGTTATTCCGTTTCCCCGTTTCCCCGTTTCCCCGTTTCTCCGTTTCTCCGTTATTCCGTTTCTCCGTTATTCCGTTTCTCCGTTTCCCCGTTTCTCCGTTTCTCCGTTTCTCCGTTTCTCCGTTATTCCGTTTCTCCGTTATTCCGTTTCTCCGTTTCTCCGTTTCTCAGTTTCTCCGTTTCTCCGTTTCCCCGTTTCTCCGTTTCTCCGTTTCCCCGTTTCCCCGTTTCTCCGTTTCTCCGTATCTCCGTATCTCCGTTTCTCCGTATCTCCGTTTCTCCGCTTCTCCGCTTCTCCGTTTCCCCGTTTCTCCGTTATTCCGTTTCTCCGTTTCTCCGTATCTCCGTTTCTCCGTGTCTCCGTTTCTCCGTTTCTCCGTTTCCCCGTTTCTCCGTTTCTCCGTTATTCCGTTTCTCCGTTTCTCCGTTATACCGTTTCCCCGTTTCCACGTTTCTCCGTTTCCCCGTTTCCCCGTTTCCCCGTTTCTCCGTTTCTCCGTTTCTCCGTTTCTCCGTTTCCCCGTTTCCCCGTTTCTCCGTTTCCCCGTTTCCCCGTTTCCCCGTTATTCCGTTTCTCCGTTATTCCGTTTCCCCGTTTCCCCGTTTCCCCGTTTCTCCGTTTCTCCGTTTCTCCGTTTCCCCGTTTCTCCGTTTCCCCGTTTCCCCGTTTCCCCGTTATTCCGTTTCTCCGTTATTCCGTTTCTCCGTGTCTCCGTGTCTCCGTGTCTCCGTTTCTCCGTGTCTCCGTTTCCCCGTTTCTCCGTGTCTCCGTGTCTCCGTTTCTCCGTTTCTCCGTGTCTCCGTTTCCCCGTTTCTCCGTTTCCCCGTTTCCCCGTTTCTCCGTTTCTCCGTTATTCCGTTATTACGTTTCTCCGTTTCTCCGTTTCCCCGTTTCCCCGTTTCTCCGTTTCTCCGTTTCTCCGTTTCTCCGTTATTCCGTTTCTCCGTTATTCCGTTTCTCCGTTATTCCGTTTCTCCGTTTCTCCGTTTCTCCTTTTCTCCGTTTCTCCGTTTCTCCGTTTCTCCGTATCTCCGTTTCTCCCTTTCTCCGTTTCTCCCTTTCTCCGTTTCTACGTTTCTCCGTTTCTCCATTATTCCGTTTCTCCGTTATTCCGTTTCTCCGTTTCTACATTTCTCCGTTTCTCCGTTTCTACGTTTCTCCGTTATTCCGTTATTCCGTTATTCCGTTATTCCGTTTCTCCGTTATTCCGTTATTCCGTTTCCCCGTTTCCCCGTTTCCCCGTTTCCCCGTTTCTCCGTTTCTCCGTTTCTCCGTTTCTCCGTTATTCCGTTTCTCCGTTATTCCGTTTCTCCGTTTCTCCGTTTCTCCGTTTCTCCGTTTCCCCGTTTCTCCGTTTCTCCGTTTCCCCGTTTCCCCTTTTCTCCGTTTCTCCGTATCTCCGTATCTCCGTTTCTCCGTATCTCCGTTTCTCCGCTTCTCCGCTTCTCCGTTTCCCCGTTTCTCCGTTATTCCGTTTGTCCGTTTCTCCGTATCTCCGTTTCTCCGTGTCTCCGTTTCTCCGTTTCTCCGTTTCCCCGTTTCCCCGTTTCTCCGTTATTCCGTTATTACGTTTCTCCGTTTCTCCGTTTCCCCGTTTCCCCGTTTCTCCGTTTCTCCGTTTCTCCGTTTCTCCGTATCTCCCTTTCTCCGTTTCTCCCTTTCTCCGTTTCTACGTTTCTCCGTTTCTCCATTATTCCGTTTCTCCGTTATTCCGTTTCTCCGTTTCTACATTTCTCCGTTTCTACGTTTCTCCGTTATTCCGTTATTCCGTTATTCCGTTATTCCGTTTCTCCGTTATTCCGTTATTCCGTTTCCCCGTTTCCCCGTTTCTCCGTTATTCCGTTTCTCCGTTATTCCGTTTCTCCGTTTCCCCGTTTCCCCGTTTCTCCGTTTCTCCGTTTCTCCGTTATTCCGTTTCTCCGTTATTCCGTTTCTCCGTTTCTCCGTTTCTCCGTTTCTCCGTTTCCCCGTTTCTCCGTTTCTCCGTTTCCCCGTTTCCCCGTTTCTCCGTTTCTCCGTATCTCCGTATCTCCGTATCTCCGTTTCTCCGTATCTCCGTTTCTCCGCTTCTCCGCTTCTCCGCTTCTCCGTTTCCCCGTTTCTCCGTTATTCCGTTTCTCCGTTTCTCCGTATCTCCGTTTCTCCGTGTCTCCGTTTCTCCGTTTCCCCGTTTCCCCGTTTCTCCGTTTCTCCGTTATTCCGTTTCTCCGTTTCTCCGTTATACCGTTTCCCCGTTTCCACGTTTCTCCGTTTCCCCGTTTCCCCGTTTCCCCGTTTCTCCGTTTCTCCGTTTCTCCGTTTCCCCGTTTCCCCGTTTCCCCGTTTCCCCGTTATTCCGTTTCTCCGTTATTCCGTTTCCCCGTTTCCCCGTTTCCCCGTTTCTCCGTTTCTCCGTTTCTCCGTTTCCCCGTTTCTCCGTTTCCCCGTTTCCCCGTTTCCCCGTTATTCCGTTTCTCCGTTATTCCGTTTCTCCGTTTCTCCCTGTCTCCGTGTCTCCGTGTCTCCGTTTCTCCGTTTCTCCGTTTCCCCGTTTCTCCGTTTCTCCGTGTCTCCGTGTCTCCGTTTCTCCGTGTCTCCGTTTCCCCGTTTCTCCGTTTCCCCGTTTCCCCGTTTCTCCGTTTCTCCGTTATTCCGTTATTACGTTTCTCCGTTTCTCCGTTTCCCCGTTTCCCCGTTTCTCCGTTTCTCCGTTATTCCGTTTCTCCGTTATTCCGTTTCTCCGTTATTCCGTTTCTCCGTTTCTCCGTTTCTCCTTTTCTCCTTTTCTCCGTTTCTCCGTTTCTCCGTATCTCCGTTTCTCCATTTCTCCGGTTCTCCCTTTCTCCGTTTCTACGTTTCTCCGTTTCTCCATTATTCCGTTATTCCGTTATTCCGTTTCTCCGTTTCTCCGTTATTCCGTTTCTCCGCTTCTCCGCTTCTCCGCTTCTCCGCTTCTCACTTCTCGCTTCTCCGTTTCTCCGTTTCTCCGTGTCTCCGTTTCTCCGTGTCTCCGTTTCTCCGCTTCTCCACTTCTCCGTTTCTCCCTTTCTCCCTTTCTCCGTTTCTCCCTTTCTCCCTTTCTCCGTTTCTCCCTTTCTCCCTTTCTCCCTTTCTCCCTTTCTCCCTTTCTCCCTTTCTCCCTTTCTCCCTTTCTCCCTTTCTCCCTTTCTCCGTTTCTCCGTTTCTCCGTTTCTCCGTTTCTCCGGTTCTCCCTTTCTCCGTTTCTCCCTTTCTCCGTTTCTCCGTTTCTCCGTTTCTCCGTTTCTATGTTTCTCCGTTTTTCCGTTTCTCCGTTTCTCCGTTTCTCCGTTTCTCCGTTTCTCCACTTCTCCGTTTCTCCGTTTCTCCGTTTCTCCGTTTCTCCGTTTCTCGGTTTCTCCGCTTCTCCATTTCTCCGTTTCTCCGTTTCTCCGTTATTCCGTTATTCCGTTTCTCCGTTTCTCCGTGTCTCCGTTTCCCCGTTTCCCCGTTTCTCCGTTTCTCCGTTTCTCCGTATCTCCGTTTCTCCGTTTCTCCGTGTCTCCGTTTCTCCGTTTCCCCGTTTCTCCGTTTCCCCGTTTCTCCCTTTCTCCGTTTCTCCCTTTCTCCGTTTCTACGTTTCTCCGTTATTCCGTTATTCCGTTATTCCGTTATTCAGTTTCTCCGTTATTCCGTTATTCCTTTATTACGTTTCTCCGTTTCTCCGTTTCTCCGTTTCCCCGTTTCCCCGTTTCCCCGTTTCCCCGTTTCCCTGTTATTCCGTTATTCCGTTTTTCCGTTATTCCGTTTCCCCGTTTCCCCGTTTCCCCGTTTCCCCGTTTCTCCGTTTCTCCGTTCCTCCGTTCCTCCGTTTCCCCGTATCCCCGTATCTCCGTTTCCCCGTTTCTCCCTTTCTCCCTTTCTCCCTTTCTCCCTTTCTCCCTTTCTCCTTTTTTTCTTTCTCCCTTTCTCCCTTTCTCCCTTTCTCCCTTTCTCCGTTTCTCCGTTTCTCCGTTTCTCCGTTTCTGCGTTTCTCCGTTTCTCCGTTTCTCCGTTTCATCGTTTCTACGTTTCTCCGTTTCTACGTTTCTCCGTTATTCCGTTATTCCGTTATTCCGTTTCTCCGTTATTCCGTTTCTCCGTTTCTCCGTTTCTCCGTTACGCCGTTTCTCCGTTTCCCCGTTTCCCCGTTTCCCCGTTTCTCCGTTTCTCAGTTATTCCGTTTCTCCGTTATTCCGTTTCTCCGTTTCTCCGTTTCCCCGTTTCTCCGTTTCTCCGTTTCTCCGTTATTCCGTTTCTCCGTTTCTCCGTATCTCCGTTTCTCCGTTTCTCCGTATCTCCGTTTCTCCGTTTCCCCGTTTCTCCGTTATACTGTTTCCCCGTTTCCCCGTTTCCACGTTTCTCCGTTTTCCCCGTTTCCCCGTTTCCCCGTTTCCCCGTTTCCCCGTTTCCCCGTTTCCCCGTTTCTCCGTTTCTTCGTTTCTCCGTTTCTCCGTTTCGCCGTTTCTCCGTTTCCCCGTTTCCCCGTTTCCCCGTTATTCCGTTTCTCCGTTATTCCGTTTCTCAGTTTCTCCGTTTCTCCGTGTCTCCGTTTCTCCGTGTCTCCGTGTCTCCGTTTCTCAGTTTCTCCGTTTCTCCCTTTCTCCCTTTCTCCCTTTCTCCCTTTCTCCGTTTCTCCCTTTCTCCGTTTCTACGTTTCTCCGTTTCTCCGTTATTCCGTTATTCCGTTATTCCGTTTCTCCGTTATTCCGTTTCTCCGTTTCTCCGCTTCTCCGCTTCTCCGCTTCTCACTTCTCGCTTCTCCGTGTCTCCGTTTCTCCGTGTCTCCGTGTCTCCGTTTCTCCGCTTCTCCGCTTCTCCGTTTCTCCCTTTCTCCCTTTCTCCGTTTCTCCCTTTCTCCCTTTCTCCGTTTCTCCCTTTCTCCCTTTCTCCCTTTCTCCGTTTCTCCGTTTCTCCGTTTCTCCGTTTCTCCGTTTCTCCGTTTCTCCGTTTCTCCGTTTCTCCGGTTCTCCCTTTCTCCGTTTCTCCGTTTCTCCCTTTCTCCGTTTCTCCGTTTCTCCGTTCCTCCGTTTCTCCGTTTCTCCGTTTCTATGTTTCTCCGTTTTTCCGTTTCTCCGTTTCTCCGTTTCTCCGTTTCTCCACTTCTCCGTTTCTCCGTTTCTCCGTTTCTCGGTTTCTCCGTTTCTCCGTTTCTCCGTTTCTCCGTTTCTCCGTTTCTCCGTTTCTCCGTTTCTCCGTTATTCCGTTATTCCGTTTCTCCGTTTCTCCGTTATTCCGTTTCTCCGTTTCTCCGTTTCTCCGCTTCTCACTTCTCCGTTTCTCCGCTTCTCCGTGTCTCCGTGTCTCCGTGTCTCCGTTTCTCCGTTTCTCAGTTTCTCAGTTTCTCAGCTTCTCCACTTTTCCACTTCTCCGTTTCTCCGTTTCTCCGTTTCTCCGTTTCTCCGTTTCTCCGTTTCTCCGTATTCCGTTACTCCGTTTCTCCGTTTCTCCGTTTCCCCGTTTCCCCGTTTCCCCGTTTTACCGTTTCCCCGTTTCCCCGTTTCTCCGTTTCTCCGTTATTCCGTTTCTCCGTTATTCCGTTTCTCCGTTTCTCCGTTTCTACGTTTCTCCGTTTCTCCGTTTCTACGTTTCTCCGTTATTCCGTTATTCCGTTATTCCGTTATCTCCGTTTCCGTTTCTCCGTTTCCCCGTTTCTCCGTTTCTCCGTTATTCCGTTTCTCCGTTATTCCGTTTCTCCGTTTCTCCGTTTCCCCGTTTCTCCGTTTCTCCGTTTCTCCGTTTCTCCGTTATTCCGTTTCTCCGTTATTCCGTTTCTCCGTTTCTCCGTTTCTCCGTTTCTCCGTTTCCCCGTTTCCCCGTTTCCCGTTTCCCCGTTTCCCGTTTCTCCGTTTCTCCGTTTCTCCGTTTCTCCGTATCTCCGTTTCTCCGCTTCTCCGTTTCTCCGTTTCCTCCGTTTCCCCGTTTCTCCGTTATTCCGTTTCTCCGTTTCTCCGTTTCTCCGTATCTCCGTTTCTCCGTTTCTCCGTATCTCCGTTTTATCTCCGTTTCTCCGTTTTTTCCGTTTCTCCGTTTCTCCGTTTCTCCGTTTCTCCCGTTTCTCCGTTTCGTTTCCGTTTCTCCGTTTCTCCCCGTTTCTCCGTTTCGTTTCCCGTTTCCGTTATTCCGTTTTTCCGTTATTCCGTTTCCCCGTTTCCCCGTTTCGTTTCCCGTTTCTCCGTCCGTTCTCCGTTTCCCCGTTTCCCCGTTTCCGTTTCCCCGTTTCTCCGTTTCTCCCTTTCTCCGTTTCTCCGTTTCTCCGTTTCTCCGTTATCTCCGTTTCTCCGTTTCTCCGTTTCTCCGTTTCTCCGTTTCTCCGTTTCTCCGTTTCTCCGTTTCTCCGTTTCTACGTTTCTCGTTATTCCGTTATTCCGTTATTCCGTTATTCCGTTTCTCCGTTATTCCGTTTCTCCGTTTCTCCGTTTCTCCGTTTTCTCCGTTTCTCCGTTTCTCCGTTTCCCCGTTTCCCCGTTTCCGTTTCTCCGTTATTCCGTTTCTCCGTTATTCCGTTTCTCCGTTTCTCCCTTTCTCCGTTTCTCCGTTTCCGTTTCTCCGTTTCGTTTCCCGGTTTCCCTTTCTCCGTTTCTCCGTTCCCTTTCTCCGTTCCTCCGTTTCCGTTTCTCCGTTTCTATGTTTCTCCGTTTTTCCGTTTCTCCGTTTCTCCGTTTCTCCGTTTCTCCACTTCTCCGTTTCTCCGTTTCTCCGTTTCTCGGTTTCTCCGATTCTCCGTTTCTCCGTTTCTCCGTTTCTCCGTTATTCCGTTATTCCGTTTCTCCGTTTCTCCGTTATTCCGTTTCTCCGTTTCTCCGTTTCTCCGCTTCTCACTTCTCCGTTTCTCCGCTTCTCCGTGTCTCCGTGTCTCCGTGTCTCCGTTCCCCGTTTCCCCGTTTCCCCGTTTCCCCGTTTCCCCGTTTCTCCGTTTTCCGTTATTCCGTTTCTCCGTTATTCCGTTTCTCCGTTTCTCCGTTTCTCCATTTCTACGTTTCTCCGTTATTCCGTTATTCCGTTATTCCGTTATTCCGTTATCCCCGTTTCCCCGTTTCCCCGTTTCTCCGTTTCTCCGTTATTCCGTTTCTCCGTTATTCCGTTTCTCCGTTTCCCCGTTTCTCCGTTTCTCCGTTTCTCCGTTTCTCCGTTATTCCGTTTCTCCGTTATTCCGTTTCTCCGTTTCTCCGTTTCTCCGTTTCTCCGTTTCTCCGTTTCCCCGTTTCTCCGTTTCTCCGTTTCCCCGTTTCCCCGTTTCTCCGTTTCTCCGTATCTCCGTATCTCCGTTTCTCCGTATCTCCGTTTCTCCGCTTCTCCGCTTCTCCGTTTCCCCGTTTCTCCGTTATTCCGTTTCTCCGTTTCTCCGTATCTCCGTTTCTCCGTGTCTCCGTTTCTCCGTTTCTCCGTTTCCCCGTTTCTCCGTTTCTCCGTTATTCCGTTTCTCCGTTTCTCCGTTATACCGTTTCCCCGTTTCCACGTTTCTCCGTTTCCCCGTTTCCCCGTTTCCCCGTTTCTCCGTTTCTCCGTTTCTCCGTTTCTCCGTTTCCCCGTTTCCCCGTTTCTCCGTTTCCCCGTTTCCCCGTTTCCCCGTTATTCCGTTTCTCCGTTATTCCGTTTCCCCGTTTCCCCGTTTCCCCGTTTCTCCGTTTCTCCGTTTCTCCGTTTCCCCGTTTCTCCGTTTCCCCGTTTCCCCGTTTCCCCGTTATTCCGTTTCTCCGTTATTCCGTTTCTCCGTGTCTCCGTGTCTCCGTGTCTCCGTTTCTCCGTGTCTCCGTTTCCCCGTTTCTCCGTGTCTCCGTGTCTCCGTTTCTCCGTGTCTCCGTTTCCCCGTTTCTCCGTTTCCCCGTTTCCCCGTTTCTCCGTTTCTCCGTTATTCCGTTATTACGTTTCTCCGTTTCTCCGTTTCCCCGTTTCCCCGTTTCTCCGTTTCTCCGTTTCTCCGTTTCTCCGTTATTCCGTTTCTCCGTTATTCCGTTTCTCCGTTATTCCGTTTCTCCGTTTCTCCGTTTCTCCTTTTCTCCGTTTCTCCGTTTCTCCGTTTCTCCGTATCTCCGTTTCTCCCTTTCTCCGTTTCTCCCTTTCTCCGTTTCTACGTTTCTCCGTTTCTCCATTATTCCGTTTCTCCGTTATTCCGTTTCTCCGTTTCTACATTTCTCCGTTTCTCCGTTTCTACGTTTCTCCGTTATTCCGTTATTCCGTTATTCCGTTATTCCGTTTCTCCGTTATTCCGTTATTCCGTTTCCCCGTTTCCCCGTTTCCCCGTTTCCCCGTTTCTCCGTTTCTCCGTTTCTCCGTTTCTCCGTTATTCCGTTTCTCCGTTATTCCGTTTCTCCGTTTCTCCGTTTCTCCGTTTCTCCGTTTCCCCGTTTCTCCGTTTCTCCGTTTCCCCGTTTCCCCTTTTCTCCGTTTCTCCGTATCTCCGTATCTCCGTTTCTCCGTATCTCCGTTTCTCCGCTTCTCCGCTTCTCCGTTTCCCCGTTTCTCCGTTATTCCGTTTGTCCGTTTCTCCGTATCTCCGTTTCTCCGTGTCTCCGTTTCTCCGTTTCTCCGTTTCCCCGTTTCCCCGTTTCTCCGTTATTCCGTTATTACGTTTCTCCGTTTCTCCGTTTCCCCGTTTCCCCGTTTCTCCGTTTCTCCGTTTCTCCGTTTCTCCGTATCTCCCTTTCTCCGTTTCTCCCTTTCTCCGTTTCTACGTTTCTCCGTTTCTCCATTATTCCGTTTCTCCGTTATTCCGTTTCTCCGTTTCTACATTTCTCCGTTTCTACGTTTCTCCGTTATTCCGTTATTCCGTTATTCCGTTATTCCGTTTCTCCGTTATTCCGTTATTCCGTTTCCCCGTTTCCCCGTTTCTCCGTTATTCCGTTTCTCCGTTATTCCGTTTCTCCGTTTCCCCGTTTCCCCGTTTCTCCGTTTCTCCGTTTCTCCGTTATTCCGTTTCTCCGTTATTCCGTTTCTCCGTTTCTCCGTTTCTCCGTTTCTCCGTTTCCCCGTTTCTCCGTTTCTCCGTTTCCCCGTTTCCCCGTTTCTCCGTTTCTCCGTATCTCCGTATCTCCGTATCTCCGTTTCTCCGTATCTCCGTTTCTCCGCTTCTCCGCTTCTCCGCTTCTCCGTTTCCCCGTTTCTCCGTTATTCCGTTTCTCCGTTTCTCCGTATCTCCGTTTCTCCGTGTCTCCGTTTCTCCGTTTCCCCGTTTCCCCGTTTCTCCGTTTCTCCGTTATTCCGTTTCTCCGTTTCTCCGTTATACCGTTTCCCCGTTTCCACGTTTCTCCGTTTCCCCGTTTCCCCGTTTCCCCGTTTCTCCGTTTCTCCGTTTCTCCGTTTCCCCGTTTCCCCGTTTCCCCGTTTCCCCGTTATTCCGTTTCTCCGTTATTCCGTTTCCCCGTTTCCCCGTTTCCCCGTATCTCCGTTTCTCCGTTTCTCCGTTTCCCCGTTTCTCCGTTTCCCCGTTTCCCCGTTTCCCCGTTATTCCGTTTCTCCGTTATTCCGTTTCTCCGTTTCTCCCTGTCTCCGTGTCTCCGTGTCTCCGTTTCTCCGTTTCTCCGTTTCCCCGTTTCTCCGTTTCTCCGTGTCTCCGTGTCTCCGTTTCTCCGTTTCTCCCCGTTTCTCCGTTTCCCCGTTTCCCCGTTTCTCCGTTTCTCCGTTATTCCGTTTTACGTTTCTCCGTTTCTCCCTTTCCCCGTTTCCCCGTTTCTCCGTTTCTCCGTTATTCCGTTTTCTCCGTTTCTCCGTTTCTCCGTTTCTGCGTTTCTCCGTTTCTCCGTTTCTCCGTTTCATCCGTTTCTACGTTTCTCCGTTTCTACGTTTCTCCGTTATTCCGTTATTCCGTTATTCCGTTATCTCCGTTTCTCCGTTATTCCGTTTCTCCGTTTCTCCGTTTCTCCGTTTCTCCGTTTCTCCGTTTCTCCGTCTACGCCGTTTCTCCGTTTCTCCGTTTCCTCCGTTTCCCCGTTTCCTCCGTTTCTCCGTTTCTCCGTTATTCCGTTTCTCCGTTATCTCCGTTTCTCCCTTTCTCCGTTTCTCCCTTTCTCCGTTTCTCCGTTTCTCCGTTTCTCCGTTTCTATGTTTCTCCGTTTTTCCGTTTCTCCGTTTCTCCGTTTCTCCGTTTCTCCGTTTCTCCACGTTTCTCCGTTTCTCCGTTTCTCCGTTTCTCGGTTTCTCCGCTTCTCCGTTTCTCCGTTTCTCCGTTATTCCGTTATTCCGTTTCTCCGTTTCTCCGTGTCTCCGTTTCCCCGTTTCCCCGTTTCTCCGTTTCTCCGTTTCTCCGTATCTCCGTTTCTCCGTTTCTCCGTGTCTCCGTTTCTCCGTTTCCCCGTTTCTCCGTTTCCCCGTTTCTCCCTTTCTCCGTTTCTCCCTTTCTCCGTTTCTACGTTTCTCCGTTATTCCGTTATTCCGTTATTCCGTTATTCCGTTTCTCCGTTATTCCGTTATTCCTTTATTACGTTTCTCCGTTTCTCCGTTTCTCCGTTTCCCCGTTTCCCCGTTTCCCCGTTTCCCCGTTTCCCTGTTATTCCGTTATTCCGTTTTTCCGTTATTCCGTTTCCCCGTTTCCCCGTTTCCCCGTTTCCCCGTTTCTCCGTTCCTCCGTTCCTCCGTTTCCCCGTTTCCCCGTATCTCCGTTTCCCCGTTTCTCCGTTTCTCCCTTTCTCCCTTTCTCCCTTTCTCCCTTTCTCCTTTTTTTCTTTCTCCCTTTCTCCCTTTCTCCCTTTCTCCCTTTCTCCCTTTCTCCCTTTCTCCCTTTCTCCGTTTCTCCGTTTCTCCGTTTCTGCGTTTCTCCGTTTCTCCGTTTCTCCGTTTCATCCGTTTCTACGTTTCTCCGTTTCTACGTTTCTCCGTTATTCCGTTATCTCCGTTATTCCGTTATCTCCGTTTCTCCGTTATTCCGTTTCTCCGTTTCTCCGTTTCTCCGTTTCTCCGTTACGCCGTTTCTCCGTTTCTCCGTTTCTCCGTTATCCCCGTTTCCCCGTTTCTCCGTTTCTCCGTTTCTCCGTTTCTCCGTTTCTCCGTTATTCCGTTTCTCCGTTTCTCCGTTTCCCCGTTTCTCCGTTTCTCCGTTATCTCCGTTTCTCCGTTTCTCCGTTTCTCCGTTTCTCCGTATCTCCGTTTCTCCGTTTCCCCGTTTCTCCGTTATACTGTTTCCCCGTTTCCCCGTTTCCCCGTTTCCCCGTTTCCCCGTTTCCCCGTTTCTCCGTTTCTTCGTTTCTTCCGTTTCTCCGTTTCGCCGTTTCTCCGTTTCCCCGTTTCCCCGTTTCCCCGTTATTCCGTTTCTCCGTTATTCCGTTTCTCAGTTTCTCCGTTTCTCCGTGTCTCCGTTTCTCCGTGTCTCCGGGTCTCCGTTTCTCAGTTTCTCCGTTTCTCCCTTTCTCCCTTTCTCCCTTTCTCCCTTTCTCCCTTTCTCCGTTTCTCCCTTTCTCCGTTTCTACGTTTCTCCGTTTCTCCGTTATTCCGTTATTCCGTTATTCCGTTTCTCCGTTATTCCGTTTCTCCGTTTCTCCGCTTCTCCGCTTCTCCGCTTCTCACTTCTCGCTTCTCCGTGTCTCCGTTTCTCCGTGTCTCCGTGTCTCCCTTTCTCCGCTTCTCCGCTTCTCCGTTTCTCCCTTTCTCCCTTTCTCCGTTTCTCCCTTTCTCCCTTTCTCCGTTTCTCCCTTTCTCCCTTTCTCCCTTTCTCCGTTTCTCCGTTTCTCCGTTTCTCCGTTTCTCCGTTTCTCCGTTTCTCCGTTTCTCCGTTTCTCCGTTTCTCCGTTTCTCCGGTTCTCCGTTTCTCCGTTTCTCCGTTTCTCCGTTTCTCCGTTTCTCCGTTCCTCCGTTCCTCCGTTTCTCCGTTTCTATGTTTCTCCGTTTTTCCGTTTCTCCGTTTCTCCGTTTCTCCGTTTCTCCACTTCTCCGTTTCTCCGTTTCTCCGTTTCTCGGTTTCTCCGTTTCTCCGTTTCTCCGTTTCTCCGTTTCTCCGTTTCTCCGTTTCTCCGTTTCTCCGTTATTCCGTTATTCCGTTTCTCCGTTTCTCCGTTATTCCGTTTCTCCGTTTCTCCGTTTCTCCGCTTCTCACTTCTCCGTTTCTCCGCTTCTCCGTGTCTCCGTGTAACCGTGTCTCCGTTTCTCCGTTTCTCAGTTTCTCAGTTTCTCAGCTTCTCCACTTTTCCACTTCTCCGTTTCTCCGTTTCTCCGTTTCTCCCTATCTCCGTTTCTCCGTTTCTCCGTTTCTCCGTTACGCCGTTTCTCACGTTTCTCCGTTTCCCCGTTTCCCCGTTTCCCCGTTTTACCGTTTCCCCGTTTCCCCGGTTCTCCTGTTATCTCCGTTATTCCGTTTTTCCGTTATTCCGTTTCCCCGTTTCTCCGTTTCTACGTTTCCCCGTTTCTCCGTTTCTACGTTTCTCCGTTATTCCGTTATTCCGTTATTCCGTTATTCCGTTTCTTCGTTTCTCCGTTTCCCCGTATCTCCGTTTCTCCGTTATTCCGTTTCTCTGTTATTCCGTTTCTCCCTTTCTCCCTTTCCCCGTTTCCCCGTTTCACCGTTTCTCCGTTTCTCCGTTATTCCGTTTCTCCGTTATTCCGTTTCTCCGTTTCTCCGTTTCTCCGTTTCTCCGTTTCTCCGTTTCCCCGTTTCCCCGTTTCTCCGTTTCTCCGTTTCTCCGTTTCTCCGTTTCTCCGTTTCTCCGTATCTCCGTTTCTCCGTTTCTCCGTTTCTCCGTTTCTCCGTTTCTCCGTTTCTCCGTTTCTCCGTTATCTCCGTTTCTCCGTTCCCAATTTCTCCGTTTCTCCGTATCTCCGTTTCTCCGTTTCCCCGTTTCCCCGTATCTCCGTTTCTCCGTTTCCCCGTTTCTCCGTTTCCCCGTTTCCCCGTTTCCCCGTTTCTCCGTTTCTCCGTTTCTCCGTTATTCCGTTATTCCGTTATTCCGTTTCTCCGTTTCTCACGTTTCTCCGTTTCTCCGTTTCTCCGTTTCCCGTTTCTCCGTTTCTCCGTTTCTCCTGTTATTCCGTTTCCCCGTTTCCCCGTTATCCCCGTTTCCCCGTTTCCCCGTTTCCCCGTTTCCCCGTTTCTCCGTTCCTCCGTTTCCTCCGTTTCCCCGTTTCCCCGTATCTCCGTTTCTCCGTCTCTCCGTTTCTCCGTTTCTCCGTTTCTCCGTTTCTCCGTTTCTCCGTTATTCCGTTATTCCGTTATTCAGTTATCTCCGTTTCTCCGTTTCTCCGTTTCTCCGTTTCTCCGTTTCTCCGTTTCTCCGTTTCTCCGTTTCTCCGTTTCTCCGTTTTCCGTTATCTCCGTTATTCCGTTATTCCGTTTCTCCGTTTCTCCGTTTCTCCGTTTCTCCGTTTCTCCGTTTCTCCGTTTCGCCGTTTCTCCGTTTCTCCGTTTCCCCGTTTCCCCGTTTCTCCGTTTCTCCGTTATCTCCGTTTCTCCGTTATCTCCGTTTCTCCGTTTCTCCGTTTCTCCGTTTCTCCGTTTCTCCGTTTCTCCGTTTCTCCGTTTCTCCGGTTCCTCCGTTTCTCCATTTCTCCGTTTCCCCGTTTCTCCGTTTCTCCGTTTCTCCGTTTCCTCCGTTTCTCCGTTTCTCCGTTTCCCCGTTTCCCCGTTTCCGTTTCTCCGTTTCTCCGTTTCTCCGTTTCTCCACGTTTCGCCGTTTCTCCGTTTCTCCGTTTTCCGTTTCTCCGTTTCTCCGTTTCTCCGTTTCTCCGTTTCTCCGTTATTCCGTTATCTCCGTTTCTCCGTTTCTCCGTTTTCCGTTTCTCCGTTTCTCCGTTTCTCCGTCTCTCCGTTTCTCCGTTTCTCCGTTTCTCCGTTTCTCCGTTATTCCGTTATACCGTTATTCCGTTATTCCGTTTCCGTTATTCCGTTTCCCCGTTTCTCCGTTTCTCCGTTTCTCCGTTCTCCGTCTCTCCGTATCTCCGTTTCTCCGTTATTCCGTTTCTCCGTTTCTCCGTTTCTCCGTTTCTCCGTTTCTCCGTTATTCCGTTATTCCGTTATTCCGTTTTCCGTTATTCCGTTTCCCCGTTTCTCCGTTTCCCCGTTTCTCCGTTTCTCCGTTATTCCGTTTCTCCGTTATCTCCGTTTCTCCGTTTCCCCGTTTCTCCGTTTCTCCGTTTCTCCGTTTCTCCGTTTCTCCGTTTCTCCGTTACCGTTTCTCCGTTTCTCCGTTTCTCCGTTTCTCCGTTTCTCCGTTTCTCCGTTTCCGTTTCCCCGTTTCTCCGTTTCTCCGTTTTCCGTTTCCCGTTTCTCCGTTTCTCCGTTTCTCCGTTTCTCCGTTTCTCCGTTTCTCCGTTTCTCCGTTTCTCCGTTTCTCCGTTTCCTCCGTTTCCCCGTTTCTCCGTTATTCCGTTTCTCCGTTTCTCCGTTTCTCCGTTTCTCCGTTTCTCCGTTTCTCCGTTTCCCCGTTTCCCCGTTTCTCCGTTTCTCCGTTATTCCGTTTCTCCGTTTCTCCGTTATACCGTTTCCCCGTTTCCCCGTTTCCCCGTTTCCCCGTTTCCCCGTTTCCCCGTTTCTCCGTTTCTCCGTTTCTCCGTTTCTCCGTTTCTCCGTTTCCCCGTTTCTCCGTTTCCCCGTTTCCCCGTTTCCCCGTTATCTCCGTTTCTCCGTTATCTCCGTTTCTCCGTTTCTCCGTTTCCGTTTCCGTTTCTCCGTTTCTCCGTTTCTCCGTTTCCCCGTTTCTCCGTTTCTCCGTTTCCCCGTTTCTCCGTTATCCCCGTTTCTCCGTTATCTCCGTTTCTCCGTTTCCCCGTTTCCCCGTTTCTCCGTTTCCCCGTTTCTCCGTTTCCCCGTTTCTCCGTTTCTCCGTTTCTCCGTTTCTCCGTTTCTCCGTTTCCCCGTTTCCCCGTTTCCCCGTTTCCCCGTTTCCCCGTTTCCCCGTTTCCCCGTTATTCCGTTATCCCCGTTTCTCCCTTTCTCCGTTTCTCCGTTTCTCCGTTTCTCCGTTTCTCCGTTTCTCCGTTTCTCCGTTATTCCGTTTCTCCGTTATTCCGTTATTCCGTTATTCCGTTATTCCGTTTCTCCGTTTCTCCGTTTCTCCGTTTCTCCGTTTCTCCGTTTCTCCGTTTCTCCGTTTCTCCGTTTCTCCGTTTCTCCGTTTCTCCGTTTCTCCGTTTCTCCGTTTCTCCGTTTCTCCGTTTCCCCTCCGTTTCTCCGTTTCTCCGTTTCTCCGTTTCTCCGTTTCTCCGTTTCTCCGTTATTCCGTTATTCCGTTATTCCGTTATTCCGTTATTCCGTTATTCCGTTATTCTGTTATTCCGTTTCTCCGTTTCTCCGTTTCTCCGTTTCTCCGTTTCTCCGTTTCTCCGTTTCTCCGTTTCTCCGTTTCCCCGTTTCTCCGTTTCCCCGTTTCCCCGTTTCCCCGTTTCCCCGTTTCCCCGTTTCCCCGTTTCTCCGTTTCTCCGTTTCTCCGTTTCTCCTTTTCCCCGTTTCTCCCTTTCTCCCTTTCTCCCTTTCTCCCTTTCTCCCTTTCTCCGTTTCTCCGTTCCTCCGTTCCTCCGTTTCTCCGTTTCCCCGTTTCCCAATTTCTCCGTTTCTCCGTTTCTCCGTTTCTCCGTTTCTCCGTTTCCCCGTTTCCCCGTTTCTCCGTTTCCCCGTTTCCCCGTTTCCCCGTTTCCCCGTTTCCCCGTTTCTCCGTTTCTTCGTTTCTCCGTTTCTCCGTTTCTCCGTTTCCCCGTTTCCCCGTTTCCCCGTTTCCCCGTTTCCCCGTTTCCCCGTTTCCCCGTTTCCCCGTTTCTCCCTTTCTCCCTTTCTCCCTTTCTCCGTTTCCCCGTTTCTCCCTTTCTCCCTTTCTCCCTTTCTCCGTTTCTCCGTTTCTCCGTTTCTCCGTTTCTCCGTTTCCCCGTTATTCCGTTATTCCGTTATTCCGTTATTCCGTTATTCCGTTATTCCGTTATTCCGTTTCTCCGTTTCTCCGTTTCTCCGTTTCCCCGTTTCCCCGTTTCTCCGTTTCTCCGTTTCTCCGTTTCTCCGTTTCTCCGTTTCCCCGTTTCTCCGTTTCTTCGTTTCTCCGTTTCTCCGTTTCTCCGTTTCCCCGTTTCCCCGTTTCCCCGTTTCCCCGTTTCCCCGTTTCCCCGTTTCCCCGTTTCCCCGTTTCCCCGTTTCTCCCTTTCTCCCTTTCTCCCTTTCTCCGTTTCTCCGTTTCTCCGTTTCTCCGTTTCTCCGTTTTCTCCGTTATTCCGTTATTCGTTATTCCGTTATTCCGTTATTCCGTTATTCCGTTTCTCCGTTTCTCCGTTTCTCCGTTTCTCCGTTTCTCCGTTATTCCGTTTCTCCGTTTCTCCGTTTCTCCGTTTCTCCGTTTCTCCGTTTCTCCGTTTCCCCGTTTCCCCGTTTCTCCGTTTCTCCGTTTCTCCGTTTCTCCGTTTCTCCGTTTCTCCGTTTCCCCGTTTCCGTTATTCCGTTTCTCCGTTATTCTGTTATTCCGTTTCTCCGTTTCTCCGTTTCTCCGTTTCTCCGTTATCTCCGTTATCTCCGTTATCTCCGTTATCTCCGTTATCTCCGTTATCCCCGTTATCTCTGTTATCCCCGTTTCCCCGTTTCTCCGTTTCTCCGTTTCTCCGTTTCCCCGTTTCTCCGTTTCTCCGTTTCTCCGTTTCTCCTTTTCCCCGTTTCTCCCTTTCTCCCGTTTCTCCCGTTTCCCCCTTTCTCCCGTTTCCCCGTTTCTCCGTTCCGTCCGTTCCTCCGTTTCTCCGTTTCCCCGTTTCTCCAATTTCCCCGTTTCTCCCGTTTCTCCCTTTCTCCCTTTCTCCCTTTCCCCCTTTCCCCGTTTCTCCGTTTCCTCCGTTCCCCCGTTTCTCCGTTTCCCCGTTTCCCCAATTTCTCCGTTTCTTCGTTTCTCCGTTTCTCCGTTTCTCCGTTTCCCCGTTTCCCCGTTTCCCCGTTTCCCCGTTTCCCCGTTTCCCCGTTTCCCCGTTTCCCCGTTTCTCCCTTTCTTCCTTTCTCCCTTTCTCCGTTTCCCCGTTTCCCCCTTTCCCCCTTTCCCCCTTTCCCCGTTTCCCCGTTTCCCCGTTTCTCCGTTTCCCCGTTTCCCCCTTATCTCCCTTATCTCCGTTATCTCCGTTATCCCCGTTATCTCCCTTATCTCCCTTATCTCCCTTATCTCCGTTATCTCCGTTTCTCCGTTTCTCCGTTTCTCCGTTTCTCCCGTTATTCCGTTATTCCGTTATTCCGTTATTCCGTTATTCCGTTATTCCGTTATTCCGTTATCTCCGTTTATTCCGTTTCTCCGTTTCTCCGTTTCTCCGTTTCTCCGTTATCTCCGTTATCTCCGTTATCTCCGTTATCTCCGTTATCCCCGTTATCCCCGTTATCCCCGTTTCCCCGTTTCCCCGTTTCCCCGTTTCCCCGTTTCCCCGTTTCCTCCGATTCCCCGTTTCCCCATTTCTCCGTTTCTCCGTCTCTCCGTCTCTCCGTCTCTCCGTCTCCCCGTCTCCCCGTCTCCCCGTCTCCCCGTCTCTCCGTCTCCCCGTTTCCCCTCTCCTCGATTCCCCGTTTCCCCATTTCTCCGTTATCTCCGTTATCTCCGTTATCTCCGTTATCTCCGTTATCTCCGTTATCTCCGTCTCTCCGTCTCTCCGTCTCTCCGTCTCTCCGTCTCTCCGTTTCTCCGTTTCTCCGTTTCTCCGTTATCTCCGTTATCTCCGTTATTCCGTTATTCCGTTTCCCCGTTTCCCCGTTTCTCCGTTTCTCCGTTTCTCCGTTTCTCCGTTTCTCCGTTTCTCCGTCTCTCCGTTTCTCCGTTTCTCCGTTTCTCCGTTTCCCCGTTTCTCCCTTTCTCCGTTTCTCCCGTTTCTCCGTTTCTCCGTTTCTCCGTTTCTCCGTTATTCCGTTTACCGTTCTCTGTTATCTCCGTTATTCCGTTATTCCGTTTATTACGTTTCTCCGTTTCTCCGTTCTCCTCTCCGTTTCTCCGTTTCTCCGTTTCTCCGTTTCCCTCTCCGTTATTCCGTTATTCCGTTTTTCCGTTATTCCGTTTCCCCGTTTCCCCGTTTCCCCGTTTCTCCGTTCCTCCGTTCCTCCGTTTCCCCGTTTCCCCGTATCTTCGTTTCCCCGTTTCTCCGTTTCTCCCTTTCTCCCTTTCTCCCGTTCTCCCTTTGTCCTTTTTTTCTTTCTCCCTTTCTCCCTTTCTCCCTTTCTCCGTTTCTCCGTTTCTCCGTTTCTCCGTTTCTCCGTTTCTGCGTTTCTCCGTTTCTCCGTTTCTCCGTTTCATCGTTTCTACGTTTCTCCGTTTCTACGTTTCTCCGTTATTCCGTTATTCCGTTATTCCGTTATTCCGTTTCTCCGTTATTCCGTTTCTCCGTTTCTCCGTTTCTCCGTTTCTCCGTTTCTCCGTTTCTCCGTTACGCCGTTTCTCCGTTTCTCCGTTTCCCCGTTTCCCCGTTTCCCCGTTTCTCCGTTTCTCCGTTATTCCGTTTCTCCGTTATTCCGTTTCTCCCTTTCTCCGTTTCTCCCTTTCTCCGTTTCTCCGTTTCTCCGTTTCTCCGTTTCTATGTTTCTCCGTTTTTCCGTTTCTCCGTTTCTCCGTTTCTCCGTTTCTCCGTTTCTCCACGTTTCTCCGTTTCTCCGTTTCTCCGTTTCTCGGTTTCTCCGCTTCTCCGTTTCTCCGTTTCTCCGTTATTCCGTTATTCCGTTTCTCCGTTTCTCCGTGTCTCCGTTTCCCCGTTTCCCCGTTTCTCCGTTTCTCCGTTTCTCCGTTATCTCCGTTTCTCCGTTTCTCCGTGTCTCCGTTTCTCCGTTTCCCCGTTTCTCCGTTTCCCCGTTTCTCCCTTTCTCCGTTTCTCCCTTTCTCCGTTTCTACGTTTCTCCGTTATTCCGTTATTCCGTTATCTCCGTTATCTCCGTTTCTCCGTTATCTCCGTTATTCCTTTATTACGTTTCTCCGTTTCTCCGTTATCCCCGTTATCCCCGTTATCTCCGTTTCTCCGTTATCTCCGTTTCTCCGTTTCTCCGTTTCTCCGTTTCTCCGTTATTCCGTTATTCCGTTATTCCGCTTATTCCGTGTATTCCGTTATCTCCGTTATTTTGTTATTCCGTTTCTCCGTTTCTCCGTTTCTCCGTTTCTCCGTTTCTCCGTTTCTCCGTTTCCCCGTTTCCCCGTTATCCCCGTTTCCCCGTTTCTCCGTTTCTCCGTTTCTCCGTTTCTCCTTTTCCCCGTTTCTCCCTTTCTCCCTTTCTCCGCTTCTCACCTTTCTCCCTTTCTCCGCTTCTCCGTGTCTCCGTGTCTCCGTGTCTCCGTTTCTCCGTTTCTCAGTTTCTCAGCTTCTCCACTTTCTCCACTTCTCCGTTCCTCCGTTTCTCCGTTTCTCCGTTTCTCCCTTTCTCCGTTTCTCCGTTTCTCCGTTTCTCCGTTACGCCGTTTCTCCGTTTCTCCGTTTCCCCCGTTTCTCCGTTTCTCCGTTTCTCCGTTTCTCCGTTTCTCCGTTTCTCCGTTTCTCCGTTATTCCGTTATTCCGTTTCTCCGTTTCTCCGTTATTCCGTTTCTCCGTTTCTCCGTTTCTCCGCTTCTCACTTCTCCGTTTCTCCGCTTCTCCGTGTCTCCGTGTCTCCGTGTCTCCGTTTCTCCGTTTCTCAGTTTCTCAGTTTCTCAGCTTCTCCACTTTTCCACTTCTCCGTTTCTCCGTTTCTCCGTTTCTCCCTTTCTCCGTTTCTCCGTTTCTCCGTTTCTCCGTTACGCCGTTTCTCCGTTTCTCCGTTTCCCCGTTTCCCCGTTTCCCCGTTTTACCGTTTCCCCGTTTCCCCGTTTCTCCGTTTCTCCGTTATTCCGTTTCTCCGTTATTCCGTTTCTCCGTTTCTCCGTTTCTACGTTTCTCCGTTTCTCCGTTTCTACGTTTCTCCGTTATTCCGTTATTCCGTTATTCCGTTATTCCGTTTCTTCGTTTCTCCGTTTCCCCGTTTCTCCGTTTCTCCGTTATTCCGTTTCTCTGTTATTCCGTTTCTCCGTTTCTCCGTTTCCCCGTTTCCCCGTTTCACCGTTTCTCCGTTTCTCCGTTATTCCGTTTCTCCGTTATTCCGTTTCTCCGTTTCTCCGTTTCTCCGTTTCTCCGTTTCTCCGTTTCCCCGTTTCCCCGTTTCCCCGTTTCTCCGTTTCTCCGTTTCTCCGTTTCTCCGTTTCTCCGTATCTCCGCTTCTCCGCTTCTCCGCTTCTCCGCTTCTCCGTTTCCCCGTTTCCCCGTTTCTCCGTTATTCCGTTTCTCCGTTTCTCCGTTTCTCCGTATCTCCGTTTCTCCGTTTCTCCGTATCTCCGTTTCTCCGTGTCTCCGTTTCTCCGTTTCCCCGTTTCCCCGTTTCCCCGTTTCTCCGTTTCTCCGTTTCTCCGTTATACCGTTTCCCCGTTTCCCCGTTTCCACGTTTCTCCGTTTCCCCGTTTCCCCGTTTCCCCGTTTCCCCGTTTCCCCGTTTCCCTGTTATTCCGTTATTCCGTTTTTCCGTTATTCCGTTTCCCCGTTTCCCCGTTTCCCCGTTTCCCTGTTTCTCCGTTCCTCCGTTCCTCCGTTTCCCCGTTTCCCCGTATCTCCGTTTCCCCGTTTCTCCGTTTCTCCCTTTCTCCCTTTCTCCCTTTCTCCCTTTCTCCTTTTTTTCTTTCTCCCTTTCTCCGTTTCTCCGTTTCTCCGTTTCTCCGTTTCTCCGTTTCTCCGTTTCTCCGTTTCTCCGTTTCTACGTTTCTCCGTTATTCCGTTATTCCGTTATTCCGTTATTCCGTTTCTCCGTTATTCCGTTTCTCCGTTTCTCCGTTTCTCCGTTTCTCCGTTACGCCGTTTCTCCGTTTCTCCGTTTCCCCGTTTCCCCGTTTCTCCGTTTCTCCGTTATTCCGTTTCTCCGTTATTCCGTTTCTCCGTTTCTCCCTTTCTCCGTTTCTCCGTTTCTCCGTTTCTCCGGTTCTCCGTTTCTCCGGTTCTCCCTTTCTCCGTTTCTCCGTTTCTCCCTTTCTCCGTTTCTCCGTTTCTCCGTTCCTCCGTTTCTCCGTTTCTATGTTTCTCCGTTTTTCCGTTTCTCCGTTTCTCCGTTTCTCCGTTTCTCCACTTCTCCGTTTCTCCGTTTCTCCGTTTCTCGGTTTCTCCGATTCTCCGTTTCTCCGTTTCTCCGTTTCTCCGTTATTCCGTTATTCCGTTTCTCCGTTTCTCCGTTATTCCGTTTCTCCGTTTCTCCGTTTCTCCGCTTCTCACTTCTCCGTTTCTCCGCTTCTCCGTGTCTCCGTGTCTCCGTGTCTCCGTTCCCCGTTTCCCCGTTTCCCCGTTTCCCCGTTTCCCCGTTTCTCCGTTTCTCCGTTATTCCGTTTCTCCGTTATTCCGTTTCTCCGTTTCTCCGTTTCTCCATTTCTACGTTTCTCCGTTATTCCGTTATTCCGTTATTCCGTTATTCCGTTATTCCGTTTCCCCGTTTCCCCGTTTCCCCGTTTCTCCGTTTCTCCGTTATTCCGTTTCTCCGTTATTCCGTTTCTCCGTTTCCCCGTTTCTCCGTTTCTCCGTTTCTCCGTTTCTCCGTTATTCCGTTTCTCCGTTATTCCGTTTCTCCGTTTCTCCGTTTCTCAGTTTCTCCGTTTCTCCGTTTCCCCGTTTCTCCGTTTCTCCGTTTCCCCGTTTCCCCGTTTCTCCGTTTCTCCGTATCTCCGTATCTCCGTTTCTCCGTATCTCCGTTTCTCCGCTTCTCCGCTTCTCCGTTTCCCCGTTTCTCCGTTATTCCGTTTCTCCGTTTCTCCGTATCTCCGTTTCTCCGTGTCTCCGTTTCTCCGTTTCTCCGTTTCCCCGTTTCTCCGTTTCTCCGTTATTCCGTTTCTCCGTTTCTCCGTTATACCGTTTCCCCGTTTCCACGTTTCTCCGTTTCCCCGTTTCCCCGTTTCCCCGTTTCTCCGTTTCTCCGTTTCTCCGTTTCTCCGTTTCCCCGTTTCCCCGTTTCTCCGTTTCCCCGTTTCCCCGTTTCCCCGTTATTCCGTTTCTCCGTTATTCCGTTTCCCCGTTTCCCCGTTTCCCCGTTTCTCCGTTTCTCCGTTTCTCCGTTTCCCCGTTTCTCCGTTTCCCCGTTTCCCCGTTTCCCCGTTATTCCGTTTCTCCGTTATTCCGTTTCTCCGTGTCTCCGTGTCTCCGTTTCTCCGTGTCTCCGTTTCCCGTTTCTCCGTGTCTCCGTGTCTCCGTTTCTCCGTTTCTCCGTGTCTCCGTTTCCCCGTTTCTCCGTTTCCCCGTTTCCCCGTTTCTCCGTTTCTCCGTTATTCCGTTATTACGTTTCTCCGTTTCTCCGTTTCCCCGTTTCCCCGTTTCTCCGTTTCTCCGTTTCTCCGTTTCTCCGTTATTCCGTTTCTCCGTTATTCCGTTTCTCCGTTATTCCGTTTCTCCGTTTCTCCGTTTCTCCTTTTCTCCGTTTCTCCGTTTCTCCGTTTCTCCGTATCTCCGTTTCTCCCTTTCTCCGTTTCTCCCTTTCTCCGTTTCTACGTTTCTCCGTTTCTCCATTATTCCGTTTCTCCGTTATTCCGTTTCTCCGTTTCTACATTTCTCCGTTTCTCCGTTTCTACGTTTCTCCGTTATTCCGTTATTCCGTTATTCCGTTATTCCGTTTCTCCGTTATTCCGTTATTCCGTTTCCCCGTTTCCCCGTTTCCCCGTTTCCCCGTTTCTCCGTTTCTCCGTTTCTCCGTTTCTCCGTTATTCCGTTTCTCCGTTATTCCGTTTCTCCGTTTCTCCGTTTCTCCGTTTCTCCGTTTCCCCGTTTCTCCGTTTCTCCGTTTCCCCGTTTCCCCTTTTCTCCGTTTCTCCGTATCTCCGTATCTCCGTTTCTCCGTATCTCCGTTTCTCCGCTTCTCCGCTTCTCCGTTTCCCCGTTTCTCCGTTATTCCGTTTGTCCGTTTCTCCGTATCTCCGTTTCTCCGTGTCTCCGTTTCTCCGTTTCTCCGTTTCCCGTTTCCCCGTTTCTCCGTTATTCCGTTATTACGTTTCTCCGTTTCTCCGTTTCCCCGTTTCCCCGTTTCTCCGTTTCTCCGTTTCTCCGTTTCTCCGTATCTCCCTTTCTCCGTTTCTCCCTTTCTCCGTTTCTACGTTTCTCCGTTTCTCCATTATTCCGTTTCTCCGTTATTCCGTTTCTCCGTTTCTACATTTCTCCGTTTCTACGTTTCTCCGTTATTCCGTTATTCCGTTATTCCGTTATTCCGTTTCTCCGTTATTCCGTTATTCCGTTTCCCCGTTTCCCCGTTTCTCCGTTATTCCGTTTCTCCGTTATTCCGTTTCTCCGTTTCCCCGTTTCCCCGTTTCTCCGTTTCTCCGTTTCTCCGTTATTCCGTTTCTCCGTTATTCCGTTTCTCCGTTTCTCCGTTTCTCCGTTTCTCCGTTTCCCCGTTTCTCCGTTTCTCCGTTTCCCCGTTTCCCCGTTTCTCCGTTTCTCCGTATCTCCGTATCTCCGTATCTCCGTTTCTCCGTATCTCCGTTTCTCCGCTTCTCCGCTTCTCCGCTTCTCCGTTTCCCCGTTTCTCCGTTATTCCGTTTCTCCGTTTCTCCGTATCTCCGTTTCTCCGTGTCTCCGTTTCTCCGTTTCCCCGTTTCCCCGTTTCTCCGTTTCTCCGTTATTCCGTTTCTCCGTTTCTCCGTTATACCGTTTCCCCGTTTCCACGTTTCTCCGTTTCCCCGTTTCCCCGTTTCCCCGTTTCTCCGTTTCTCCGTTTCTCCGTTTCCCCGTTTCCCCGTTTCCCCGTTTCCCCGTTATTCCGTTTCTCCGTTATTCCGTTTCCCCGTTTCCCCGTTTCCCCGTTTCTCCGTTTCTCCGTTTCTCCGTTTCCCCGTTTCTCCGTTTCCCCGTTTCCCCGTTTCCCCGTTATTCCGTTTCTCCGTTATTCCGTTTCTCCGTTTCTCCCTGTCTCCGTGTCTCCGTGTCTCCGTTTCTCCGTTTCTCCGTTTCCCCGTTTCTCCGTTTCTCCGTGTCTCCGTGTCTCCGTTTCTCCGTGTCTCCGTTTCCCCGTTT
>CBDHHR010000703.1:0-5000 GCA_965263245.1 Metamycoplasmataceae bacterium
ATTGTATACGACACTTAATTACTCTTCAGTTACAACTGCATTTTAAGGTTGTAGATAATGTTCATGTTCTTGCGAAATAATTTAAATATGTTAATACAATGTAGCTTTTATTGCAATATAGTTTATATTCAATTGAACATAATATGTTAGAACAATACAGAAATGTAACTTGAGTAGTGATTTTGTGCTGATTTAGTGTTGGTATCATTAATGTGTGATAAAGGAAATTACATGAATACATATTATTATGTAAATAATGCTAAAATCTGCTTACTGAAGAAATGTATTGTGTATTGGTAACAATGGGTGTATTATCTCATAAGTTATTTAGCTTCAAGCATATCCATTTCAACTTTTACATGAACATTACTCGTTACGTATACATGGAACATTTACGATGAAAATTGAAATAAATGTTTTTGTATTTGTTTAAATCGTCAACAAGTTCAGCGTATTAAATAATAATAAAAGTTTCATGAAATGTTTGTTAGAAGTAATTGTTTGTACCACGGCTGCCATATATGCTGGTTACGGTTTGTTACGACGCCATCATGTTAACGCATCGTTACTGGTGCATTCAAGAAACAATTAACTTCTTTCACACGAAATTGATAATGCACTTAACACAAGTAGCAAATACATACATAAATACTCATTTTATTCTGCTGTTAACCACAGTATTTCAATGTCTACTTAATAAATCCATTACAGACACCAGGAAGATATGTCAACAAGGTCATTTCAATTGAGTCGAGCGTTTACACTCACTCAAGCACGACAGAAGGACCGCCTTCAAGTGCAGCCATGCGTGTCCACTGGATATAAATTGATATACCGCGCCGACTGAAACAGTATTTCTGGTGGATGCGAAGCATTGTTAATCCCGCACAACTTATAGATCTGGTGTCGCTACTCCAGATCGACTTCCTCGAGATTCACCGGATGAAGACATCAGCGAACTCGGAGAAGATGCGCTGGTGGAATTGGTTGGCCATCGTTGTCGTCGCCGAGTTGTTGGGTGTCTCAGAGGCGATGACACCCGCGGAACAGACGGAGATTGTCGTGAAACACAACGAACTGCGACGACTCGCAAAAGCTTCTAACATGGAACATATGGTTAGTTCAGTAACGTTTTGTTTCTCACTATATATAACACTGTTATTAATTAGAATATCTAGTAAAATTATAAACGACACAAAATGATAATAAAACAGAAAATGGCCTATAATATGAACATATACATATTAACAGTTTATTGAGTCGGAAGAAACAAATTCTAAGACATTTATTAAAATAGAATATTTAGTAAAATAGGTTATTGAAATATAAATGGAATATATAACCCGAGTAAGTAAAATTACAACTAGGCTGTGTATGCAGACATCGTCGTGATCCACGCCCGGAGCCATCAATGACTACATACTTGGGTGTTCTCAGTAGAAATGTCATTTCTCACAGGAGGTTTGTGTGGGATCACACCCAGGTGGCGAGATGGTGACAGAGGCGCATTGTGAAGGTGATGAACGGACTGTTTGGTGACTGCGACACAAAACGCTTTCAACCAGCGCAATTAATGACACCACCAGGGACTCGATGACTGGTGACTGGTGTTACATAAGACGACGTCATCGACGTTGACTTCAAGACGCGTCGACAAGTGACTTTGCACACGACGCGACAATCTCATCAACACATCGATGACAAACGGCGCTGGTCACGCTCCGATAAACATGCGCACCACACATACGTATGCTCACTAAAAGCATGGACGCCCATGCAACCACGCACACACCGACACGCACACACGCGCATTTTGCACACACCCGCGAGCGCACTGACGCACGAACGCACATGACACACATAATGCATGATCGCACGCACTTACTCACGCACGCACGCACGCACGCACGCACGCACCCACACATACTGACTGACTGACTGACTGACTGACTGACTGACTGACTGACTGACTGACTGACTGACTGACAGACAGACTCACTCACTCACTCACTCACTCACTCACTCACTCACTCACTCATTCACTCACTCACTCACTCATTCACTCATACACTCACTCACTCACCAACCCACCCACTCACCAACCCACCCACATACCCACCCACCCACCCACCCACCCACCCACCTATTCATTCACTCAATTAACTTATTCAGTCAGTCAGTCAGTCAGTCACTCGCCCACTCAACTCACCCATTCACTCACTCAATCACTCACTCATTCACTCACTCATTCACTCACTCACTCACTCATTCACTCACTCACCCACTAACTCATTCACTCATTCATTCAACTCACTCATTCGCTAACTCATGCACTTAATCACTCTTTCAATCACTAATTCACTCACTCAATCAGTTAGTTAGTCAGTCAGTCAGTCAGTCAGTCAGTCAGTCAGTCAGTCAGTCAGTCAGTCAGTCAGACAGTCAGTCAGACAGTCAGTCAATACTATACAATTTCCTTGTGTTATTTGGATTTGTTTATTTTAATTTACAGAGCCCTTTAGACACAGTAAGATTGTACTACTCTTTTTTTGTGCGTCTGTCGAGTTGCTTGTCTAGCACACTACATGGGAGCATCCGGCCGTGGTGATCGAACTATACAAGTTCAAGTGTCTAGTATGTTTAGACTAATGGTTTAGTAAAAATACTCATTACTCAATACGCCTTTGTACATTTTCTTTTCTCTGTAATTATTTATAGTTCACATAAATAGCATCACTTTTGACAACCCTTCCCAAAGACTCTGCATCTGGTCTTGTTTTTTTACACTATTGTATTCAGAAAGAAGTTCTATTTTCGGCATCACCGACACATTAACACTAACATGTGCATGCTTTAAAAAGTAGGGATCGCGATACCGGGTAATAAACTATGTTGCATCCGGCGTTGTGACATTCACAGGCCTTCTTAAAATATGCGTGTTTTTTATCCTTATAATATCCGAAGAGTATCTATATGAGCATTCGATGGTATTTAATATTAAATGCAGATGTGCCTATGCTTATACATAAATTAAACGCAGAACTAAAATGAAGAATACAAGCCAACTATAGGAGATGTTATCGAAACAATGTGCGCGTTACAAAAGAGACCCAGTCAACATTGAGACGAAGTGAGACAAGCAATCGCTGGAATCATCGAACAAGAACATTGTGTCAACAGTCATAAGACGCAAACTGAGATGGTATGGACACGTCACGTGATTTAAAGGCCGGGAAAAACCCAACCCGGTGGGGGGAGAAGAGGTAGACAGAAAAAAACTGGCAAGACAACTTTAAAGAGTGGACACGCTTCGACTTCTCCAAATGGTAACAAGCGACTGGCAGAGATAAAAACAGATTGTACAGATGTCATCAAATATGCCCCAACGACCGCTGATGCTGATGCATTCACACAAACAGAAACATCCTTAGTTAAGAGTGTTAAGTAACACGGTGTAAACTGTCATGAATCCGGCGTCGTGGCCTGAATTAAGCCAAAATGAAGTTGCGTGAAATGTTATCTTCGGATATGTGGAACTTGTCTTACCACATTGCCAATCACTCGATCAAATCAAGGTGTAATATGCACATCATTAGTCTCGCTTAAACTACTGTCGGTCGGCTGCTGAACTACGCCGAGAAGACAGTCTAGTGAATCTCCAGGCTTTTGTTTGTTTATCCGCGTGATCTATACAATGCTGCCACCTCACGGACACTGGTTAATCCTGCCGTAATTTCAATTTTTATAAACAACTGCAAATTTGTATTTCTATTTATTTTGTGTTAATAGAAGTTTAGTTTTGAATAGTTTTTATAATACAGCATTATTTAATGTGTATGTTATTCGTGTTGGGCTAAACAATGCTTCCACCTCACGGATACTGATTAATCTTGCCGTAATTCTTATTTTATAAACAACTACAAATTTGAATTGCTACTTATTTTTGTGTTAATATAACTTCAATGTTGAATACTTTTCATAGGATATCATTATCTTGTAAAAGTATATCATTATTTGAATTTTTATTTCATATTGGCCTGAGAGCCAATCAGCGTCTCTACCCTAGTCTGGGGTAAGGCCGTAGCAAGTGCAGAACGTTTCTTTCCCCAAGCAGAGTTGAGGTGCTTAAACGTGCAGCCACCTCACGGAGCCTGGGTAACCAAGGCTAACACATCATCTGGTTCTAACAGTTGTATCTCACGACATCGTCAAAGGACGCATTTTATAATACACATTTTGTTTTGCAAACAACGTTCCACGTTCGTTTCTGTCTGGCAGCGTGTTTTGGAAGGTCTGTTTTCCATGTCACGAGCTGTTGCCTTGGTGTCGTCTAAGCCCAGGAACGGGAACTGTACACACAGTTCGCTGGGGTGTAGAGATGTTACCTTAACTACGTCAGTGTCACCGCACATAAAGAACTCAAACTACATTAGAATGGTATGACGTATTACTATTTTGTGTGTGGATAATGTGTGTACCAACTAGGACATATATCAAAGAGGATGGGATTCCTCCCAAATTTCTATTGGAAATTGTAGAACAAATCAGCATGCCGCTTCCGACAGTGTTCAATTTGTCATTAGAGGAGGGAATAGTTCCGTTAGAATGGAAAGAAGCAAACATTATACCATTATTTAAAAAAGGTTCGAGAAACAAGTCAGAGAACTATAGACCAATGAGTTTAACAACGGTGATATGCAAACTATTAGAAAGACTAATTAAAGATCACATGGTAGATTTTCTTGTTAAAAATAAATTAATAAACCCATCTCAACATGGGTTTTTAAAAGCGTGTTATGTTTTTAAAAACATGCTATGTTTTTTGGAAGATGTCACAAAGTGGGTAGATGAGGGATCACCAGTAGATATAATCTACTTAGATTTAAAACAAAAGCCTTGGCAAAATGCCACATCAAAGATTACTACTTAAACTAAAGGCCCATGGCATACGAAATTGTATGATTACTTGGAAAGAAAAATGGCTTATTGATAGAAAACAA
>CBDHHR010000703.1:10000-16034 GCA_965263245.1 Metamycoplasmataceae bacterium
CCGACATATTGTAAAATCGATTACACATGTCATTGAAGTATAAATCGAGCTGCCGCGTTTCATACGCGTTACGTAAACACTATTGCAGTTCGACACTCGTCCACTAAAACTAGTTATACACATTTCTTGTCAATTCGCATAGCTTAAAGGGAGAGTACTAGCTCATTTGCTCAGAATTGGCGCAGCGGTAACTCGTAGTATGTTGTCTAGAACGTGGGTAATTTAAACATCAAAAGGTATTGCTGTTAATCCTGCTCACCTCGATATTATTGCCAATCAATTTTGTGTTTAGACTGGATGTTTTGTTTACCATTTGTCGTTTTGCGGGCGTAATAGTTAAAATTGCGGACACTTATCCGTGCTTAATAAAGTAATTAAACTGACATTGCCAGGTAGTAAATATTCAACATGCATAAGAAGGTAGTAGTAAATGGAAAATTAAACCTAGGCCCTGGCTCCCTCGTTTAAATACTTAACTCTATCACCAATTCATCATGCTGAACAAAACAAGTAATGTCGGAATACCAGGGGCCGTTACACTTCCTAAATCCCGCTTGTGTTGTTCCAGATTGCCAACCTAGTGACAACTGCGGTAAGTAACCATTATATCACCCCAACCCTCCTTTCTATGTAAACAATCAGCACGTGCATTCTTGGCAGACAGTAACACCACATTATATAATGCTGCATTAATACAGATTCAGTAAGAGCATCCCTAACCAGTCTCTGATTTTATTTACATTCTGTTTTATAGTAATATTACAACTATCAGTACTTCCTTCAATATTTAGTTTGTAAACGCTCGTCTGTTGAAACCTGTAGACTAGTCAGGCATCACTAACAGTGACTAACTATATTGTTGTAGTATTAGTTTTGCTAGAACTATTAGCACCGTTATATGGGTTGTTTGTATATGCACGTATGTTAAAAACGTGTCAAGCAGCATTGATAATGACATCTGTACCATAGTCTTTATGTATTGATATGCCTTTATGACAACGCTCTGTCAGGTCTTAGCGCAGACCTCCCTAAATCACCCACGCAGCAACATGTGCATAAACTCTTTCTGTTACCATGAGTGTATGATGGTCTAAAAATAAACTTCACTTTACTCGAGTGACCATTTCAGTAAGTTCGTCAGTTCGTAAATAATTAAAGAATATATTTAAATGGTGTTAACGTAATGTATTCATTGTAAGGAAATCACTGTTAAACAGCGAAATTCGCGATAAAGAGCCAAAACGGCCTAGTTTGCTCCACAAATGTAAATGAAAATATCACATTTCCTTTGGAACATTCACTATCGTCATTTATTAAACGGCGTATGTTCAATAACGAGCAATAAATGATGGGATCCCGTCAATATTGCCAAAAAATGTACAGACAAACAGAGAAACATGTATATATATATAATAAGTAATACTCTGCCTGAATATCTTTTGAACACTCATCTTAACCATCACATACATAGTCGTCGAATAATTTTTTTTTTTTTATGTAACTTTATTCCCAGTGACTTTTTCAATCCAAACTGTCGGTTTATTTCCGGAATGTTTTCTTTTGATTTCTCCCAACATCGACACCTAAATCCACCATAAATTAACGCTCGATCATCTCCGCCATTGTTACAACTACACGATCTCTCCAGTGTAATGTCGTCCTATCCTTACAGAGTGCAAGGCAACGTGCGCCAATTGTGGAACACTGGACAAAACCCAGTGTTCGTGCACTTGCGCGAAGGGGTGGACTGGTCCCGACTGCACTCGTACGTTCCATTCTCATTGCATACTACTTAACTAACTTACAAACGTACACTATTTAGAGCAGCGATGTATCTGTGTACTGTGTACTGTATGCCATTGGAATATATATATATATATATATATATATATATATATATATATATATATATATATATATATATATATATATATATATATTGTAATACATACATATATATTGCGAATTAAATGTGATCGAACTGATAGCTTCACGTCAATATTGCCAAACGCACGCACGCACGCACGCGCACACATGCACGCGCGCACACAAACATTTCCAGAATGGTATGTTATCGCCTCTCCAGTTAAAATAAAACTAGGAGCCAATGACTACCAGAACGAGATAGCTGCATCATAATGGTAATACAGTGACATATTGTTTTATTGATGACGTTCTCATTGTAGGCAAATGTGCCGACTACCACAAATGGTGCGGGGCCAATCCTGGATGGCCAAAGAATATGTGCAATAATCCGACGTACAGTGTTATGCTAGATAAATGCCTGTTGTTGTGCGGGTTGTGCGGTTAGCTCCTTCATTTGTCATACGATAGTTGTATACGTGTACACCCTGTACATAACATTATCTTATGAATACGGTATTTATATATGGATATATACATCACGCATGACTTATGCACACGATGTATGTGTTTGAACGATGTGTGTAGAAGAAGTGTAATGAATTTTAATGACACTATAAAAATATCAGTCTACCAGTCAAACTGTCCTAACTAAGTATTTCTTTTCGAAAACTATTATATTGATATTACAACCGGATTTTGTCTACGAATACTTATTTACAGTAAGCATGGCTGAATACTTACCAGTAAACGAAAATCAATGAGTTGTTTGAAGGAACACGTCTGACAGGGAATGTAATGTCAGGAGTACTAATTGGTCGTAAAATGCTTCTACTTTACCAAATATAAGATAACGTAAGTTTAAAAACACACAAAGTCTTTTGAAGTTTGACATGACATGTTTAGAAATGTGTCATGCGCATGCTTACAGAAGCAGAGGATCCAAACGCAAAATGCGACCAGACAACAATGAAAACAACAACAACGACATCTACAACAACAACGACGGCGACACCAACCAAAACAAATATACCTACAATATTACCAACAACCAAAACTACAACAACTGCTACATCGACGACAACGACCGTCGCCCCATCGACTCCCTGTGGGGGAGTAACGTGTCAAAATGGCGGCACGTCTTACGTGGAGAAGGATATGTGCAAGTGTCGCTGCACAGCGGACTGGCAAGGAACTAATTGTGAAGGTTAGTGTAATATAATTGTAATTTGTGTCTTATGCACATTTAGCAGATAAATATGTGTGTGGAGCGCAGAGGCTCAGTTACTAAGACGTCATACTCTCAGCAAATATAACTCTCAGCAAATATATCTAGGGTCCAAATGATGTGATGCCGTATCGAAGCTTCCCCATTGGGGATGTAAGATCCCCGAGCATCGATCCCGCTCAGTCAGCTGCATAAGTAAGAACCTGGCTATTGCAATTTCACAATCACAAATACACACACACATACACACATATATATATATATATATATATATATATATATATATATATATATATATATATATATATATATATATATATATATATATATATATATATATATATATATACATATGCACACTGTTTGCTTGGTTGTGGTTCCCTTCAATGCAAAATCCTGGCTGTGCAACTATATAGACATATATATATATATATATATATATATATATATATATATATACACCAAATCATCCTATCAAACGCAACATTAGATGCGCACATTAATATAGAAATCATTTCGTACAAACAGCTATTTCACAACCACAATAAGAGTGAATTTATCTACCTCCATTGTATCACGTAATAATAAATCTATGATCACATTCAAAAATGATTTAATTCGACAGTTTAGTAATTAAATCAAACGAGCCACTATGCGCACTGGCGTAATATATCCATAGGACATTTTACCAGATACGGCGTAATGTACATACAGTGTAACGTACATACAGAGTAACGTACATATATTGTAACGTACACACGGTGTGATCTTCTTGTTGCAAATTGAATAAGAGGTCACGTGTACAGATGATGTGACTTTAATTGATTGCTTTCTTTGTTATATGTGCATTATTCTACTATTCCAAGCCAAATACAATTCCCTTATGAGCTGAAGCAATGTTTCTTTACATGGTTTATATCTATTTATGTTTTCCTTTGTTGTAGAAAGTCGAGCGCAGGCAAGGGTCGGAGTTATCTTGAGAGTCCGCGCACCCATTGTAGCGGTAGGTGTTTCTTCCGGGTAACATAAGAAATAGTGGTTAATGTGATTGTAGTGTAGTTAAAGACAAATTGTTGTAAAGTACCCTAATCTACAACATTCTACTCTACTTTACTACCAAACCAAACCAAACCAAACCAAACCAAACCAAACCAAACCAAACCAAACCAAACCAAACCAAACCAAACCAAACCAAACCAAACCAAACCAAACCAAACCAAACCAAACCAAACCAAACCAAACCAAACCAAACCAAACCAAACCAAACCAAACCAAACCACACCAAACCAAACCAAACCAAACCAAACCAAACCAACCCACCACCCCCACGCCACGCCACGCCACGCCACGCCACGCCACGCCACGCCACGCCACGCCACGCCACGCCACGCCACGCCACGCCACGCCACGCCACGCCACGCCACGCCACGCCACGCCACGCCACGCCACGCCACGCCACGCCACGCCACGCCACGCCACGCCACGCCACGCCACGCCACGCCACGCCACGCCACGCCACGCCACGCCACGCCACGCCACGCCACGCCACGCCACGCCACGCCACGCCACGCCACGCCACGCCACGCCACGCCACGCCACGCCACGCCACGCCACGCCACGCCACGCCACGCCACGCCACGCCACGCCACGCCACGCCACGCCACGCCACGCCACGCCACGCCACGCCACGCCACGCCACGCCACGCCACGCCACGCCACGCCACGCCACGCCACGCCACGCCACGCCACGCCACGCCACGCCACGCCACGCCACGCCACGCCACGCCACGCCACGCCACGCCACGCCACGCCACGCCACGCCACGCCACGCCACGCCACGCCACGCCACGCCACGCCACGCACGCCACGCCACGCCACGCCACGCCACGCCACGCCACGCCACGCCACGCCACGCCACGCCACGCCACGCCACGCCACGCCACGCCACGCCACGCCACGCCACGCCACGCCACGCCACGCCACGCCACGCCACGCCACGCCACGCCACGCCACGCCACGCCACGCCACGCCACGCCACGCCACGCCACGCCACGCCACGCCACGCCACGCCACGCCACGCCACGCCACGCCACGCCACGCCACGCCACGCCACACAAGGCCACGCCACACAAGGCCACGCCACACAAGGCCACGCCACACAAGGCCACGCCACACAAGGCCACGCCACACAAGGCCACGCCACACAAGGCCACGCCACACAAGGCCACGCCACACAAGGCCACGCCACACAAGGCCACGCCACACAAGGCCACGCCACACAAGGCCACGCCACACAAGGCCACGCCACACAAGGCCACGCCACACAAGGCCACGCCACGCAACGCAACGCAACGCAACGCAACGCAACGCAACGCAACGCAACGCAACGCAACGCAACGCAACGCAACGCAACGCAACGCAACGCAACGCAACGCAACGCAACGCAACGCAACGCAACGCAACGCAACGCAACGCAACGCAACGCAACGCAACGCAACGCAACGCAACGCAACGCAACGCAACGCAACGCAACGCAACGCAACGCAACGCAACGCAACGCAACGCAACACAACGCCACTTTACATCACTCCACGCTACTATGATTGTAGTGTCCGTGTGTTTCAGTGGGAAAAGCTATGGCGTGTCATCAAGAGCATCGTTGTGCACAATGTAAACACCTACTGCAACCATCACGTGATGACGTGTTGTCCTGGCGCTGGCGTTACGGTCAGGTGCGGTAATAATGTTCTGAGCTTAAGCGTTAGTATAATTATTACAATCTTGAATACGATGACGACCATTCGCTATCCCACAAACGTAGACGTGAAGCACCAGGAACAGAATTGGATCAGGCACTAAACTAAGTAAAATACAACTGTGCATTATTGTTATTATTCATATATGCATACATAGTTGCATTCGTGCACATCTGTATACCCGCAT
>CBDHHR010000704.1:5000-7500 GCA_965263245.1 Metamycoplasmataceae bacterium
AGTGGCATGACGTAAAATGGGACCATGTTGTGATACAAAATCAAAGCAATACCTATAACCCATATCACGACGACAATCCATATACAAATCTGGTATGTCAGTAACATTTGACAGATACAGGCGTTAAATTGGAAGCAAGTCATACCTGTCTTTAGTCATTTAGTAACATTACACCAACCGTTCATACTAAACGACCTTAAACAGTATCAAGAACAAATCAACGTGGGTTACGCTAACTTAATATTGTATCATGTCATGCATAGTTATTTTGTCACGTCAGTGATGTTGCAGTCAGATGAAATAATAATACACAAAGAGGTTGTCGGATGATCACATAGACTTGATGGAGAGCGGTGGTCGCACAGTAGAACGTCAGACCCGATAGAGCGTTCAAATCCACTTATTCACTCTGTATGTGTTGGTTTACGTTGAACAACAATATTCTACATTGCATAGAAGTTACTTCCGCGATGTTGACAGACTCGTCAGGACGTAAAACAGTGGGTCGAACAGCCAATGACGAGGGAACAAGCCATACAAAACGAAAACATTACGGCGTGTGACTACTAGCTGTCTGAGTGTGGACGATCGACCGAGCTAAGTCTGCATCTATTGGCATCAATACAATATCTAGTAAATATCAAGACAAAAGGGCAATATGGAACAAAGTAACACGTCCTTGGTTATTTATTTTACAGTAATTTGTTCTAATTTAATAATCCGTATTTCGTTTTATTTTATTATAAACAGTAATGCGTACTGTACGGAGTAATGCACACACACACACACACACACACACACACACACACACACACACACACACACACACACACACACACACACACACACACACACACACACACACACACACACACACACACACACACACACACACACACACACACACACACACACACACACACACACACACACACACACACACACACACACACACACACACACACACACACACACACACACACACACACACACACACACACACACACACACACACACACACACACACACACACACACACACACACACACACACACACACACACACACACACATATATATATATAATTATATGTGTATATATGTGTATACCAGGGTTGCCACTCATGGAATCTTTCACAATTCCCTGAATTTTCCCTGACTCAAAGTTTCATTTTCCCTAACCATGCTGGCTGAATAATCATGAAAATGTATGCGCGATGTACATATAATTAGCAATTAACTTAGAAAATGTAATCAGTGTTCGATGCCCACTCAGATTACCTAGTTCAATGCCTATACCACTAAATGACACAAAGTCATTGACATAACAGTGTAACAATTTAACTTGTACATTGATAATATGTACACATATTCACACACAGTAGATTGATTGGGCCCAGTTGGTCAAGATACATAGTACATATTTTAAAACATCCCAGCCTCAACAGTTACACAGTAACACACAATGTGGCATCAACACTGTTTCACGGGATCGTTACGCGTAATGAATTCGAGTTCGCGGCATCGCGGCGTTACGCGTATGACACGAGAAAGTCAAATTTCCCTGACTTTCAAGGGATTTTCCTTTATTTCCCTGACTTTTCTCAAAATCTCAAATTTCCCTGACCCAGCACACAATTCCCTGACTTTTCCCTGACCTTGAATTCCCTTGACTTTTCCCTGACCAGTGGCAACCCTGTATACATGTGTGTGTAGGTATATGGATGATTCAGTTATGTAACTCCTAGAAAATGCTACGTATCGGGACTTCGCGCGACCTTTTACACGTTGATATTGTAAGTCAGTCACAACACAACCTTCAGCATATCAAAGTAATATACTAGAACAGAGTAATACCATAGTAATCAAATGAGTAACGTAAAATATTGCAGTGTTGTTTTATAAGAATTGTACTTATAATAAAGACTTAATGTACTTCGTATCTACGTGCCATGTGCTGCTTACAGATATACATCAACTGAAGAAAACGAAGCCGGAAATGTCACGAGACGTAAGTACCGCGCCCTAGCACTTCCACAAGATAGCATACATTGCTTTGAGGATTATATATATATATATATATATATATATATATATATATATATATATATATATATATATATATATATATATAATATATATATATATATTTTATAATATGCATATTTTATTTGGAAATGTTTGGTTGCGCCATTTATCCGGATAATAAATCTTCTCAAAGGCACTAACAATAAACAATAAAAAAACATTTTAACATAATATATATATAATTATGTATACAGTATTATATGTATTATGCGTTATGTACATATATATATATAATTATATTATATTATATTATATATTATATTATATTATATTATATTATATTATATTATATTATATTATATTATATTATATTATATTATATTATATTATATTATATTATATTACATTATAATTACATTATAATTACATTATAATTACATTACATTACATTACATTACATTACATTACATTAC
>CBDHHR010000705.1:0-7054 GCA_965263245.1 Metamycoplasmataceae bacterium
GGGGTAGTTGAATATAATACTGAGTACATATTTGGTGTGTAACTCGCTTAAAAAGACTGTATGTTTGACTGACACACTGACGGACGACGACGGACAGACAGACAGACTGACAAACTGACAGACTGCCAGTACTTCAGTATATGTCGGCGTCTGAGATGAGCGGCAGTGTGTACGTCGAATGCCTGATTCCCATGTACGACCCCCCGCGTACAGTGCGTGGTTTCTCGGGATTGTAGGCCCCGGGTCCTGGGTTCTCCTTGGCCGAGTTGTACGTCCTAAAGCGGGTCCGTGGCTGCATCGAGTAGCTGCTCGACTTGACCCTGTAGATGCCGGCATCAGTTGCCCCATACCCGGCCGGCCCCGGCGTGCCTTTCTTCGCCTGCTGATACTGGAAGTTGCCGTGGTTGGTTCGTCCGCGGAGAGTCCAGTGGGGAGCTCCCTTCTTGGCCACGCCCACTAAACAAACACAGACAGTATGTTATCATTACTAACCCTGACTTGATGTGTGTGTTTTTATACTCACGACATTTGCCCCAAACCTATTACAGTTATTTCGAAATAATAATTGTAACAATTACCTTAGATAACTAGTAAGGCATATCTTAAAGGGATACTCCAGTCAGTGAGATATTAACAGCATTTACTTACATCTGTATAATATATTGGTTGTGCAGAGTAATTGTGCACAAAGATCGTAAACAATTAATTATAGTATAATTGTACCAGAAACACTCCATGTTGGATTCAGGGCGCTGCCATCTTGAGACTTATGCGCCAGTGACGTAAACCGCTTACGTCACTGGCGCATGCACGTTAGAACATCCTATGTTTGTCCAATGGTATTAATGTATTCAGTACGTCGCGGATTGCTTACGTCACTATCACGTCACTGGCGCATAAGTCTCAAGATGGCAGCGCCCTGAATCTAACTCTAAGGCAGCATGTTTTTGATATAATTAAACTATAACTAATTGTTTATTAACGATCTTTGTGGACAGTTACAAGGCACAACCAACATAGTGCACATATGTACGTTAATACTGTGAACCTCTCACTGACTGGAGTATCCCTTTAAAGGGTGTCATAAGTGTAACATACATTGTCTGAGGGTGTCACAAATGTAACATACATTGTCCGAGGGTGTCACAAGTGTAACATACATTGTCCGAGGGTGTCACAAGTGTAACATACATTGTCCGAGGGTGTCCGGGAGGGTGTAGCTGTTCGGAGGTGGTGCCTCGTGCCTGAATCCACTCCTCGTGTGGGCAGACATCGTGATCGAGGGGACGTAGTTCTCCTTGCTCAGGAAGCCCGCCTTGGTGGCGTGGGAGTTGTAGGCGCCAGGACCCGGCAACACTTCAATGCCTGCGGAGTAGACGGTCAGGTGTTTAACATGCAAAGCAACGGACACCACGTGACCATTTCACTAAGATAAATAGCTTCTAAGGAAAATGAATCCTTAAACAAAATCCGTTGTTAAATCATGGAAGATTTGTAAAAACGCAAATATCAATTGCCATATTACCGTGGACACTGTCTCCAAGACACACAAGTGACAACGTTCAGCTGGCGCGTGTTAACAGTTGTCAGGTATTCAAGATCACGAAGGATCAAAATTGATTTTAAAGTGCAATATCGGGTGTAAGAGCTCTTAACAACGTCATTGAAATAGTCCCCAGATGACGTTGACATTCAGTTGTTAGTAGATTGTTGTGTAATGTGTATTTGCTGACTGATTGCAAAACTTCTAGTCTGACATATTGTCTTGCAAAACTCTCAACATTTAACAGTCAACATTTAACACATAATTTTACTGAAACAAGTCACATAATATAATAAACCAACATTTTTTGTATCGTTGCTGGTTTGTGTGTCATAAAACCCGCATAGTCGTAATATGGCGCATCGTACGATAACTTTTATTTCATCTTCTACTGTTTTTATTTTGTATACATGTATTTTACAACTTAATTTCGTTATCGAAACATATAATATGGGGGTTTCTCTTCGTCCGGAAACCCACCACAACTCATATAGTAGAAATGTCAACGTACAATGAATGATGACATGTAACATCCAGTTCTACTCATTTAGAAACCCCCAACACAACAGTCCTGTGTTTGCCCTCGTATACCACCATTCATATGCAGCCACCTGGCGGCAGAAAGCAGTCAGAGTACATATTTTAACCAGACTCTTCACGAGTTTACGAAGAGAGCGAGAGTCGGTTAAGCAAGCTGACTATAGACACTGGACGATTGTTCATCAATGTAGTTTGTGAAGAAGGACACGAGTGACTATAGACACTGTACGATTGTTCATCAACGTAGTTTGTGAAGAAGGACACGCGTGACTATAGACACTGTACGATTGTTCATCAACGTAGTTTGTGAAGAAGGACACGAGTGACTATAGACACTGTACGATTTTTCATCAACGTAGTTTGTTGTGAAGATGGACACAAGTGACTATAGACACTGTACGATTGTTCATCAACGTAGTTTGTGAAGAAGGACACGAGTGACTATAGACACTGTACGATTGTTCATCAACGTAGTTTGTGAAGAAGGACACGAGTGACTATAGACACTGTACGATTGTTCATCAACGTAGTTTGTTGTGAAGATGGACACGAGTGACTATAGACACTGTACGATTGTTCATCAACGTAGTTTGTTGTGAAGAAGGACACGAGTGACTATAGACACTGTACGATTGTTCATCAACGTAGTTTGTTGTGAAGATGGACACGAGTGACTATAGACACTGTACGATTGTTCATCAACGTAGTTTGTGAAGAAGGACACGAGTGACTATAGACACTGTACGATTGTTCATCATCGTAGTTTGTGAAGAAGGACACGAGTGACTATAGACACTGTACGATTGTTCATCAACGTAGTTTGTGAAGAAGGACACGAGTGACTATAGACACTGTACGATTGTTCATCAACGTAGTTTGTGAAGAAGGACACGAGTGACTAACAATCGTACAGTGTCTATAGTCACTCGTGTCCTTCTTCACAAACTACGTTGATGAACAATCGTACAGTGTCTATAGTCACTCGTGTCCATCTTCACAAACTACGTTGATGAACAATCGTACAGTGTCTATAGTCACTCGTGTCCTTCTTCACAAACTACGTTGATGAACAATCGTACAGTGTCTATAGTCACTCGTGTCCTTCTTCACAAACTACGTTGATGAACAATCGTACAGTGTCTATAGTCACTCGTGTCCTTCTTCACAAACTACGTTGATGAACAATCGTACAGTGTCTATAGTCACTTGTGATCTTCACAAACTACGTTGATGAACAATCGTACAGTGTCTATAGTCACTCGTGTCCTTCTTCACAAACTACGTTGATGAACAATCGTACAGTGTCTATAGTCACTCGTGTCCTTCTTCACAAACTACGTTGATGAACAATCGTACAGTGTCTATAGTCACTCGTGTCCTTCTTCACAAACTACGTTGATGAACAATCGTACAGTGTCTATAGTCACTCGTGTCCTTCTTCACAAACTACGTTGATGAACAATCGTACAGTGTCTATAGTCACTCGTGTCCTTCTTCACAAACTACGTTGATGAACAATCGTACAGTGTCTATAGTCACTCGTGTCCTTCTTCACAAACTACGTTGATGAACAATCGTACAGTGTCTATAGTCACTCGTGTCCTTCTTCACAAACTACGTTGATGAACAATCGTACAGTGTCTATAGTCACTCGTGTCCTTCTTCACAAACTACGTTGATGAACAATCGTACAGTGTCTATAGTCACTCGTGTCCATCTTCACAAACTACGTTGATGAACAATCGTACAGTGTCTATAGTCACTCGTGTCCTTCTTCACAAACTACGTTGATGAACAATCGTACAGTGTCTATAGTCACTCGTGTCCTTCTTCACAAACTACGTTGATGAACAATCGTACAGTGTCTATAGTCACTCGTGTCCTTCTTCACAAACTACGTTGATGAACAATCGTACAGTGTCTATAGTCACTCGTGTCCTTCTTCACAAACTACGTTGATGAACAATCGTACAGTGTCTATAGTCACTCGTGTCCTTCTTCACAAACTACGTTGATGAACAATCGTACAGTGTCTATAGTCACTCGTGTCCTTCTTCACAAACTACGTTGATGAACAATCGTACAGTGTCTATAGTCACTCGTGTCCATCTTCACAAACTACGTTGATGAACAATCGTACAGTGTCTATAGTCACTCGTGTCCTTCTTCACAAACTACGTTGATGAACAATCGTACAGTGTCTATAGTCACTCGTGTCCTTCTTCACAAACTACGTTGATGAACAATCGTACAGTGTCTATAGTCACTCGTGTCCATCTTCACAAACTACGTTGATGAACAATCGTACAGTGTCTATAGTCACTCGTGTCCTTCTTCACAAACTACGTTGATGAACAATCGTACAGTGTCTATAGTCACTCGTGTCCATCTTCACAAACTACGTTGATGAACAATCGTACAGTGTCTATAGTCACTCGTGTCCTTCTTCACAAACTACGTTGATGAACAATCGTACAGTGTCTATAGTCACTCGTGTCCTTCTTCACAAACTACGTTGATGAACAATCGTACAGTGTCTATAGTCACTCGTGTCCATCTTCACAAACTACGTTGATGAACAATCGTACAGTGTCTATAGTCACTCGTGTCCTTCTTCACAAACTACGTTGATGAACAATCGTACAGTGTCTATAGTCACTCGTGTCCATCTTCACAAACTACGTTGATGAACAATCGTACAGTGTCTATAGTCACTCGTGTCCTTCTTCACAAACTACGTTGATGAACAATCGTACAGTGTCTATAGTCACTCGTGTCCTTCTTCACAAACTACGTTGATGAACAATCGTACAGTGTCTATAGTCACTCGTGTCCTTCTTCACAAACTACGTTGATGAACAATCGTACAGTGTCTATAGTCACTCGTGTCCTTCTTCACAAACTACGTTGATGAACAATCGTACAGTGTCTATAGTCACTCGTGTCCTTCTTCACAAACTACGTTGATGAACAATCGTACAGTGTCTATAGTCACTCGTGTCCATCTTCACAAACTACGTTGATGAACAATCGTACAGTGTCTATAGTCACTCGTGTCCTTCTTCACAAACTACGTTGATGAACAATCGTACAGTGTCTATAGTCACTCGTGTCCTTCTTCACAAACTACGTTGATGAACAATCGTACAGTGTCTATAGTCACTCGTGTCCATCTTCACAAACTACGTTGATGAACAATCGTACAGTGTCTATAGTCACTCGTGTCCTTCTTCACAAACTACGTTGATGAACAATCGTACAGTGTCTATAGTCACTCGTGTCCATCTTCACAAACTACGTTGATGAACAATCGTACAGTGTCTATAGTCACTCGTGTCCTTCTTCACAAACTACGTTGATGAACAATCGTACAGTGTCTATAGTCACTCGTGTCCTTCTTCACAAACTACGTTGATGAACAATCGTACAGTGTCTATAGTCACTCGTGTCCATCTTCACAAACTACGTTGATGAACAATCGTACAGTGTCTATAGTCACTCGTGTCCTTCTTCACAAACTACGTTGATGAACAATCGTACAGTGTCTATAGTCACTCGTGTCCTTCTTCACAAACTACGTTGATGAACAATCGTACAGTGTCTATAGTCACTCGTGTCCTTCTTCACAAACTACGTTGATGAACAATCGTACAGTGTCTATAGTCACTCGTGTCCTTCTTCACAAACTACGTTGATGAACAATCGTACAGTGTCTATAGTCACTCGTGTCCATCTTCACAAACTACGTTGATGAACAATCGTACAGTGTCTATAGTCACTCGTGTCCTTCTTCACAAACTACGTTGATGAACAATCGTACAGTGTCTATAGTCACTCGTGTCCATCTTCACAAACTACGTTGATGAACAATCGTACAGTGTCTATAGTCACTCGTGTCCTTCTTCACAAACTACGTTGATGAACAATCGTACAGTGTCTATAGTCACTCGTGTCCATCTTCACAAACTACGTTGATGAACAATCGTACAGTGTCTATAGTCACTCGTGTCCATCTTCACAAACTACGTTGATGAACAATCGTACAGTGTCTATAGTCACTCGTGTCCTTCTTCACAAACTACGTTGATGAACAATCGTACAGTGTCTATAGTCACTCGTGTCCATCTTCACAAACTACGTTGATGAACAATCGTACAGTGTCTATAGTCACTCGTGTCCATCTTCACAAACTACGTTGATGAACAATCGTACAGTGTCTATAGTCACTCGTGTCCTTCTTCACAAACTACGTTGATGAACAATCGTACAGTGTCTATAGTCACTCGTGTCCATCTTCACAAACTACGTTGATGAACAATCGTACAGTGTCTATAGTCACTCGTGTCCTTCTTCACAAACTACGATGATGAACAATCGTACAGTGTCTATAGTCACTCGTGTCCTTCTTCACAAACTACGTTGATGAACAATCGTACAGTGTCTATAGTCACTTGTGTCCATCTTCACAACAAACTACGTTGATGAACAATCGTACAGTGTCTATAGTCACTCGTGTCCTTCTTCACAAACTACGTTGATGAACAATCGTACAGTGTCTATAGTCACTTGTGTCCATCTTCACAACAAACTACGTTGATGAACAATCGTACAGTGTCTATAGTCACTCGTGTCCTTCTTCACAAATTACGATGATGAACAATCGTACAGTGTCTATAGTCACTCGTGTCCTTCTTCACAAACTACATTGATGAACAATCGTACAGTGTCTATAGTCACTCGTGTCCATCTTCACAAACTACGTTGATGAACAATCGTACAGTGTCTATAGTCACTCGTGTCCTTCTTCACAAACTACGTTGATGAACAATCGTACAGTGTCTATAGTCACTCGTGTCCTTCTTCACAAACTACGTTGATGAACAATCGTACAGTGTCTATAGTCACTCGTGTCCTTCTTCACAAACTACGTTGATGAACAATCGTACAGTGTCTATAGTCACTCGTGTCCAT
>CBDHHR010000706.1:0-5000 GCA_965263245.1 Metamycoplasmataceae bacterium
GTTTTTATCTCAAATTGTACAATCCTTTTTACAGGTGCAGCTGACTTGGTTAAGAACCAGTTGGTTCCCTGACGTTGTATTAAAGGAATCGGAAAGCATCGCATATTCAGAACAAAATACAATTATTTATATTACAATAGTGTTGCATACACCGGCTTTTATGCTTTTTGCAAGGTTTATGTAGGTAAAGCAACATGTCAGTTTAGTCCTAATATACAGCTCACTCAAAGTTCGTGGCAATGAACTGATGTTCGAGTTAATTTGAAGAATATGTATGTATCTCTTGGTGCAGGTCAGCGTAGATTTCACTACTAAAAGATCTCGTAAACGTAGCAGGACGGCGACTGAGCTATAAACGAAAGAACACAAATGGTGTATGGTGTATACAATTCAACAATACCTCATCAGAGTATTTGTTGTCGGGATGCCATTAGGGACCGTTACGCTAAGAAGATTTGAAGAATATTTATCACTATATAACATCCGTTGTAAAATTAAATCCTGTTTTAATTCAAATCGCAAATATCCATTGTCACATTACCGTGAATTAGTCCATGTGAACCTAGATTGTACAAAACGTTCACTCAAAGCCACACCAATAAAGGCAAATGATACATCAATAAAGCTATAGCACCACTGTGCTAGCCCTCACAACGTTCTAATCGCGTTTCGCCATGCAAAGCAAATAGTGCCAACACACTCTGATGATCCCGCAGTGGGGCTCCATACTAAGAGCAGAAATGTTGTTTGAATAACTTGCATTTTACATTCGTCTTAAGATGGTCAAAACCGGCCATTAACTTGTCAAGGTTTTGGCAGTGGCATCGGTACCTACACAATTTTTATTAGCATTATCCCATAATGTGTCAGTATAACACTTTTATTAGCTCTGTCTGTAAGTGACAATATAACACAATTCAACAAACATTGTTTCACCGATTTATATCATTTCAGCTTCTAAAATAAATGGTAAAACTTATTAACTGAAACACTTATTTATACATTACATTATCTTGCGGCAGTTCGAGAATCGGCCCCATAACAAACCAAAATTAAAGCTCCTATGCAATTGGACTTTGTCCAAAAGATAGTGTTCACAACTTATCAAGTCCAGATAAAACATTCTTTTTTACCATCAAATCAAAACACGTAACGTGTGATGTGTATTGATTTGATGATCTAGATGCAGTTTAAGAATCAATCTCATGAATATTAATCAAAACACGATGTGTGACAAAACTGTTATCATAATGACATTTTCTCTGTTATATATGACTTTGCTGGATTTGCCATTCCGGTTTCAATTGGCTTTGGCTGAGCTCTTTAATGGGTTGAAATGATGCTCACAACACAAGCCATAGTAGCGACTGGCACATTGACACCGGCCGTCCAACAGAAGAGTGCCGCCGTTGTAACACAGCCGGTTGCAAGACCTCTTCTCCTCCCGGTTTCCGGCACACACCTTCCCTCCGCAATCCGCCGTCTGTGCTATGGTGCGCTGCCGGAACTGGACGCCTTGGCCGCCGCACACTCTGTCGCACTGGCTCCACCGTCCCCAGTTGTTCCACGCGCAGTGCCGCGCGCTGCAGCCTCTTCGACGTCGCCTCCACAGCCAGCCGGCTGACGTCGGTAACACGAGCGACAGCACCAGGAGGAGAACGCACACAGTCCTGACGTTCATCGTTGCGTTGATTCAAGCTGGCCGTGTGAATGTGTCGCCTGTGAACGAGAATCACACTGTCTAAAGTGTTGGTTGTCAAATGGCAAAGTTTTCAGTTCTAGTGAATATGTGAGTTGAGGGCGCGTGTTGATTCGAACGACGGAGGATATTTCCCGATCTACGCTTAATGATCTGGATGGAAATATTGTCCAATGTTTTTACCAAGACTTCCTTATACGGAGAAACCAAAAACATTTCATGAGAGGTAAACCATTTACTAAATAAGACTTACCTGTTTAACAGATGAGATTTGTCGAATGCGACAGATGATGACACCCCTGGTAGCTAACCGTTTATCAATGCTCCACAACCGGTCATAACTGATATAGTTGTCACGATAATCGCACGTCCTTATCGCGAATGTGTATAGAGGAAGCCAAGCAAACATATCTTTGAAATAGATTGACACTGGCAACGTAAATACATCGGTAAGCCTATGCGTAAGCAAACATTTTATTGTTTTGGGAGTTGATTTAATAAGTTGTGATCTTCAAGCGTTCGGTTTATCATTTGTTGGCCGAGTAACCCATTGAAATAGTTTTAACATATATGCCGAATCGGTTGTATTGTTAAAGTCACTATTATAATACCTTTGATCTAGTATAACTTGAATTAAGTACCATTTTAAGTATTACACCGTTATCAACTGAATACATTATATGGTAGTAAGTGTGGACAGCAGATATTAGCAAACATTATGTAAATAGCCTGCATTATGTTAATAATGGAATATGCTTTACACAATTATATTGTTTATTTTATAAATAATGATACCGTTCGTCTAACGATACGACAGGAAACGACAAGTAACTGTTTAAACATCGCGGTGTTTGCGCATTGCAGAAAAATGTGTTTAGCAATCTACAGGTGTGTGAATAACAGAGAAGAAAGTTAAGCAGAGACACGTCGGTTACTAGGTACCTTAACAATCTAGTGGAGAAAGCAAAGTGACCTGGGGATTGGTGGGAAACATCTATGAAGTGTGATCAACCATTTGTCACAGAAAACGCTGACACATCGTGTTTTGTAAGGTTTTTATTACAGAGAAAAGACATGAAGATCATTGTATTGTCAGTGTGCGGTAGACCTTTGTAAATACACCCTCGTGATCATATCGAGTACAGTTAGCATATAGCCTTAAGGTCAAAGCTGTTTCGATGGTACAGGGATTTGTTCGAAAAAGGCAAACGTATATGTGACGCGTAAACAAACCGGCCCTAGTTTTAACTGTGCCTGTTTATGATGAGACGGTGCATGGCCAAGTCATAATTTGACTAAAAAAGTGATACATTGAATACGATATCACCCGCGAACATTCATTAAAATTGTTACTTAATCAAAAGCTTTGGACAGAGTAGAGAGAATTGCACAACAGTTATCCCACGCCTAAATGAGGTTATGAAACGCTGATCTACAACCCCACCCTTCCCACTGGCGTGGGAAAACAGTTAGCTAAATACCGGAAATAACAAGTAACGTATCAAGTATTCATAAGGATTGTAATAAGAATCCTATTAGCCGGTCGATTTTATACAGACAACAACTTAAAAAACGTAAGTTCTTATAATAATAATAATTATTATATATATATATATATATATATATATATATATATATATATATATATATATATATATATATATATATATATATATATATATATATATATATATATATAATATCAGCACTGAACAGCGCTTCTGCCATCTAGCGACTACACTTACAATAACAATGATTCCTTGATTTGTAGTCTTTCATACAAACGCTGTGTGGAGCCACAAGCATGGTAATACGCTGCCATTTCACCGCATGAGTATTGCGTGTAAAACAAAAACCATGAAATTCAACACTTCTGCATCTGTTTAGACTGAGACCGGACCAAGGTGTTCATTAGGCTATGGTTAAGCAGTGCCATAAGGAAACATGATAATGCATGCTTATATACCATTTGCTGAGTTCTACGTCGATCTCAGAAGACATCGCAACAATCACAACAATATAAAATAACGATCATATCATATATTTAGGCGTTGAGAAATGTGTTGCGTAGTACAGCATAAACATTGCATGTCAAATAGATCATCACAATAAACAGTGCCATCAAAACAGTCTTACTACAACGTCCATAAATAGTGCCCCACTCGCAGAAATGTTTGCTGGACTTGAGCGTGTAAATACATATTTAGTTGGTTTCATGTAAGTCATCGACACACGTTCGCATGGACATATGCGCATACAAAATAACAAACACACATGAGAGTACACACGGACAAATACACACATACACACAAACGAACACGTGTGCGTGCGGGCGCATACCACACATGCACATACATATACATTCACTATGTTACACATACACACAAACATACCCGCAAACACATTAACACACACACCGTAAACACACACACGCATACACGCACGGAGAAGAATTATACAACATATATTTATGACAAATTAAGACACACCAGTTGTAATGTTGTGGAGGAAGACGTTATGTTTTATTATAAACAGATGTGAGAAGTTTCATTGAAAGGCCGGGCACAAATAACGAAGATCTGAGTATCATCGAGATCTATCATACATACATTTCATGATGAAAATGTTTTGAGAAAGACGTCAAAAACCTTCCGGAAGATTACCTGGACACCAACAATCTACAATATATTCATCAATCGGCGTACCGATATATTTCCTCAACTGAGAGAGCTCAGATGAAAGTTCAAAACGAGATCACATAAACTCTTTACTAACAACGTATACATGGTTTGGTCATGGTACATCTGCCCAGTGAGTTTGGCGTTATCGAACAATGCGTAATACTAAACCGTTGTCTAAGTCCATTTGGTGTCACTGCAGAAGCCCTGAATTAGACGCGATCCTTTACCAGCGGTAGGATATTATGTGTCTCGGTAAGCTGTACAATTCCTGTAATGCTACTGTTGTGTATGGATATCATGGTATTTCAGCTCATGTTTCATTAAAATGGCACATTTAGCCCTTTTATGCGCTGCTTATAAGCAGACATTCTCTAATACACATAAGAGCACGTGTTCATTATATGTGTAATTTCGGTATATATAGACATATATAGACATATATATATATATGTATATATATATATATATATATATATATGTGTGTGTGTGTGTGTGTGTGTGTGTGTGTGTGTGTGTGTGTGTGTGTGTGTGTGTGTGTGTGTGTGTGTGTGTGTGTGTGTGTGTGTGTGTGTGTGTGTGTGTGTGTGTGTGTGCGTGTATGCGTGCGAGTGTGTGTGGTG
>CBDHHR010000707.1:0-5000 GCA_965263245.1 Metamycoplasmataceae bacterium
TCGCAGATGATGATACATCTGGAATGCCAAAACATGTTCCTTTAGTAACTTATTTGAATTAGGCACATGCACTTTGTTATTGACATAATCAATCATGTTTTCTGTAACTGAAGAATAGAGTAACTATACCTGTATGTTGTCATGGTTCAGTCTTACCCGACATGTTATTTACTCACGTAATATACAAGATGTTCACTTGATCAAACATGTATGTACACTCCCACCCACCAACATGTGGTGTGTGTGTGTGTGTGTGTGTGTGTGTGTGTGTGTGTGTGTGTGTGTGTGTGTGTGTGTGTGTGTGTGCGTGCGTGCGTGCGTGCGTGCGTGCGTGCGTGCGTGCGTGCGTGCGTGCGTGCGTGCGTGCGTGCGTGCGTGCGTGCGTGCGTGCGTGCGTGTGTGTGCTATTGTAGTATAATAGCCCTGGTCATGGATGCCTGCTACTTTATGGTGACTGCCTGTAACTTGAGTCCCACCACTGTGCTATTGTATGATGGCTCTCTCTCTCTCTCTCTCTCTCTCTCTCTCTCTCTCTCTCTCTCTCTCTCTCTCTCTCTCTCTCTCTCTCTCTCTCTCTCTCTTTCTACTGGGAAGTTTCCATTATTAAGATGCTTGATGCAACCCTCAATGTTTACATAAGCTGTTTGCCGTTGCTAATTAGATATGAAAATCAAACATTAATTGCGATTGCTCACCTCATGCATCATCCACTGGTAGAGCCATAGCCTGGCCATCACCTGTGTCCATCATGAACCTGTCTGTGCCTTGCACTGAAACATGAACACTATAAGTTTTGTAAATATGACATATTTACGTATTGTGTTAATAGGTTATTTTCATTGTATCGTATATGAGTATGAGCATATTACTGTACATAATAATTATTTCTGTATAACAGTTCTGCATAAGAGTTTCTTTCACAATACAACTGTCTATGGCACTCAAACCATTATATGTGTTTGATTTACTAATGGATGTTGAACTATATAAATAAAGTGTCATGATATGTTCCATTAATGCATTTGGTAAATTGTTATCGAAATGAGAATTAAAGCTGTTATAACTGTCCTTCAACAATAATTAAATATACTAGTATATGTTTTAATATAAATGCATGTTGTGTTATAATTTATGCTATCAACAAGTCTAAAAACAGTCAATCTTCGCTTTAGGGTCACTTAATGCTGTTGTAATATGTCACAAGCACACATATCACAAAATAAAATAATTAAATTTAAATAGAAAACACTGACTGGGATTTTATTTCATTTGTTTAATTTCTATTACTTGTTTTAGCAGAGAAGACACTGTAGTAAATAAGGAATTGTACATAATACGGTGACACTTGAAAGTACAACACACACCACAGACAGTAATCATTCGTTTGACTAGGTATGAATACTCACCATCAATTCCCGTTGTCGCATCGGTTCCTTCACCAATTGTATCCATGATGATATCAGCACACAGTGGAGGTGTGCTTGGTGGTCCGCCTACCACTTTTCCCTGATCACGTAGTGCGGTTAGAGGCCGCAGATTAAAAAAAAATTCCCTTTTTGTTTAGGTCGTCCTCCGTTCTTAGCGCCATCCCGAGCGAATTCATTTTTGCGGTGAGCTCGCCTCTCGCCAAACTTCCATTTTTCTTGTTTGTTACCGAATGTTGTAACTTACTCATCAAAATACTTTTTTCGTTGCCGATTCCCTCAATTAAACATATTATTTCGTCATGTCGACAGGTTGGCTTATGCTTAACTTTTTTCTGTACGCGCTTCCGACCATTGTCGACTTCCATGCCAAGCTTAATGTGAACAAACACTGCCCACGTTCGTGCGAGGAACCGCCGCTTTGACCCTGTGCGTCACCGCGCGCGTGCCCAATGCGGCACAGTTCGTGGGGAATCCCTGTTTCGAAGCGGTAATAGCTCTTCAATTGCCTCTCAGCATCGCGGTCTGCAGACCAACTATGCGGCGGCTAAATCGCACTGCGACCAGCTCATGCATACCGACTGAACCACTCGCTAGGCCACGGCACAGTTAGTCGGAGGGTAGTGCCTGTGCGGCGCCTAAGCTAGTCTGGGGACATGCACATGAGCCCAGTTTTCGGCGTGATCCTCGTTAGAACAATTAGCGAAAGCGTCTTCCGAAGCGCCGATAGTAATACTATTGGGCGTAAACTTGTCAGCGGACCTATAGGATTGCCCGGTCTCTGTAATAAAATTAGCACACCGTTGCCAAGTCCGAGTTGTTCGTGGACTTCTAGCGCTTCGTTGAAACTGTTGGCAATGGTATGCGCCAGCAGGTCTGCCGTACATTTGAAAAGCTCGGCCGGTATGCCGACATACCCACTAGCTCGACCGCTATTTAGCCGATTGCACACTGCACAACTTCTGGAGTAATACGTTCTGCCAGTCGTGACGGCATTCGTGTAAACGCTGGCGTCCCTAATGTTTTCACGCGCGCATTGACTTCGGCATTGTGGGATAACACACGTCCGGCTTCGTCGTGAATGGTACGTTTTGCAGCCGGCTGCCTCGACATTTCTAAAACAACGCGAAACATATTTGCGCCGTCGTGGAGGCGCTCGACGTCTGACGCCAGCATGTCCAGTCTCGCTTCGGTTGTTGCTGCGAGCTTTTCGGCGCATAGCGTGTAGGATGGTGTTGCGCTGGCGCGTCAGTTCCCATCGGCGGATCACGTTTGAGGTGTTCTGTAGCCACAGTTTGAGTTTCCGTTGCTCAGCTGACATTGTTGCCCCTTCAACACAGTATGGTACATTTCGGCTGGCCGGCGGTGCGATCTGACCAAAATTCAGTTATGCCGCTGACTTAAGGACATGTGCTACAATCTCCCATCTCGCACTGACATAGGTGATAGCGTTGATTTCCGGGAAGGCGTCCGACTTATATATATATATATATATATATATATATATATATATATATATATATATATATATATATATATATATATATTTATTTATTTATTTATATTTATATGTTTGTGTGTGTTTGTGTGTGTGTAATGTATATGTATGCAATGATGACATGCTTATACATATAAGTATATATGTATTGCATATATATATATATATATATATATATATATATATATATATATATATATATATATATATTATAAGTGTTACATACTAAACTATTAAAATAAAACAGTTCATGGCTAATGAGTATTGGTGCTTGAACTCGCAGTAGCATAATTTCGGTTTGAATATTTGAAGAACACACTTGTGTTTTTTTATTATGGTTATTTCCTGGTAGTTCAAAATAATGTGCTCATATGTGACGAGATTACATAAACAATTGTTGTCTGACCCCACGGTTTAACGGCAACATGCTGGTGGCGCCACCTGGCCGAGTTCACTGTGACAGTAATGAGTCGAAGAGGAAAACACGTTATTTACGTACGCATTAAGTATTATTTTGTGATCACATGACAAGTGCCAGTAGTATCGATATAGTAGATAAACCATGCGAAGTATGGTCACCGTAGCTGATCATTTTTATGGTGTTTTGAGGTACGAACCTAAACTACAAAAGTACCCGTTCTTCTTTGTATTTGAATGATATTTTGGATTCATATTACCGTTCAGTGGTATTGAATTAGGAACCTGAATTCAAAAAATAACTTCACCATGTTTATGGTGGTGCACATTGATTGTATGTATAATAGGTAATAAGATATCGTTTACTGAATTTAAATATCTTTATGCATTCAAAACTTATGGCAATTGTAACTTTCAGAAAATGATACCAAATTTGTGACCACTGAACAGCCTGCTGTGTAGCATACGTTCATACCGGGTCTGGATCACTCAACTGAAATCCACTTGCAAACTGCTATAACCTTATAGTTTGTCAGATATATTTGTAAAAAAACACCCAATGTTTTGACCTTAATGTAGTGTGACATATACATGGGTGTGACCTTGAAATATCATTTTACCTCCAATATTACATATATTATTTGGTCTATTTTCTGGATTATTTGTCGGACGTTTAGCAACGTTTTCTATTCAACTATCGTTAGGGCCCAGTACATTGTTTTGCACCCTCGATGGAATCTCGTGTACTCTTAACATAATTTACTATTTTCTTGTGAGACTTTTCAGTATTTTATGTAGGTATTTAAGCAAGTTAGCTGGCTCAGCACAAGTACCGTTTTGCGACAGACTTAAATAACTTTCACATATGCTTTAATAGCAGATTGTCAACATTGACACGTCTCTTGGCGATGTTTCTCCATAAATAAATTTGTAACGAACCAGTCACCATAGTCAGCGTATTGAATAGCATAGGAAATCTCACTATACCAATATGTATTGATAAGATGCTCAAATTAGCACACACATTTAAAATATTAACCTCATTAGAAAGATTATATATTTAAATATACATCCACGCCTAAATAGCGTCTTTAAATAGTATCATGTTCAAACATACAGTTAGATTGTGTATTAGATTACTAGAAAAAATGGCCGTCATTGCATCAGTGCAATCCTGAAAATAATGGTGAGTAAATTCGAAAAGACTTATCTACAATGGGCTACATGCGATTTGTATGGAATTTTCAGAGTCTTCTTTCTACATATACGTCTAACAACTAGCCAAACTTCAGAAAACTTCCTCAACATACTACGAAGATATAATTATCCGAACATATCGCATATTCACTCATCAAAATAAAAATAAAAATTAAATAACTCACTTAAAATTTTACAATTCACACGGCGGCATTCTCTGTAATCTTGGTTCTCAGAAAAATGTGGTTTCACCATTAATGCGAGGTTCTTAATAGGAGTTTCCCTGGGCCTCCCCTCATGAGCGGAAAAGCCTAGTGGACACTAATTGCAGCAGAACTACCGACGCGCCCCTAACGGATTTACAGGTCCATAATTGAATGGTATTTTAAATCACCATTGAGAGTACCACCGAGTTCTACTGATATATCATTGAATGGTCTGATAGTACTGAGTGATACTAAATA
>CBDHHR010000707.1:7500-21330 GCA_965263245.1 Metamycoplasmataceae bacterium
AGTCCCCACACACTTTGGAAGTAGGCATGGTTTGCCTATTTCTAAATTGTTTTTTCTCGGACGTAGGACGTCCACTGGTTAACGACGGTAAACGTGCATTAATGTTTTCAGCACGTCGTGGTTTGCTTACGTCATATTCAAAATTATGCACGTGGCCTACGTCAAACGTACGTTTGCCAAACATGTTGATAACGGTTATACGTATGTGTATATGTTACATTGCTGTAGCGGCATGAGAGCTCCTACACCAAACATTACTGCATAAACTTGTCACATTACCAGTTTTCCCTGATTTGCTTTCATAAATTCACAACGAAAACTCTCCCATAACAAGAACAGCAACAAATATCCGACTAAACGCACGTATTCGGTATCCATTTATATAATCGCTTGATGTAATTTTACTTGCCAACTTAATATTCGTATTGATCAATGAACATTTCGCTGATAATATATCCCACAATTTTCACGCCAAACTGGTCTCACATTAAACTCGCTACATTTAACTTGTATTTAAGTCATGAACAGTTTTATGGTATAATTTCAAAACTATTTTCGATGTACTACACGAATGGGCTTCACCGTCTTCAAAACGTCCCTGCATTTTTAGATTAACAATATACACTGTATGTTACATTCGTCTGTCTTGTCAAACAATGGTTTTGCGTCGCAACGATTATCAGGTCGAATAAAACATGCATTGCGTGGTGTCAGGAGAAAACATCGGATTCGGGCATGGCAATCTCTACCGTATCTGCGCCAGACAAACGGCAATTCTTGATTATACATTTACAATTACTACGATGACTGGGGGCGGTCTCCCAGTTGTTAATGTTGATTCCCACCATCTTCATATCTCGCTTGCTGGTGTCATTCTAATGGAGGTATAATAGGTCAACGTTGCTTGTCTCAATGACAAGTTCAACATATCTGTTGGTATACGGCCATCAGCCATTCAACCACACGCACGCGCACGCGCACGCGCACGCGCACGCGCACGCGCACGCGCACGCGCACGCGCACGCGCACGCGCACGCGCACGCGCACGCGCACGCGCACGCGCACGCGCACGCACACGCACACGCACACGCACACGCACACGCACACGCACACGCGCACGCACACGCACACGCACACGCACACGCACACGCACACGCACACGCACACGCACACGCACACGCACACGCACACGCACACGCACACGCACACGCACACGCACACGCACACGCACACGCACACGCACACGCACACGCACACGCACACGCACACGCACACGCACACGCACACGAACACGAACACGAACACGAACACGAACACGAACACGAACACGAACACGAACACGAGCACGAGCACGAGCACGAGCACGAGCACGAGCACGAGCACGAGCACGAGCACGAGCACGAGCACGAGCACAAACACAAACACAAACACAAACACAAACACAAACACAAACACAAACACAAACACAAACACAAACACAAACACAAACACAAACACAAACACAAACACAAACACAAACACATATGTATGTATGTATGTATATATATATATATATATGTATATATTATATATATATATATATATGTATATGTATATATATATATATATATATATGTATATATATATATATATATATATATATATATATACATATATATATATATATATATATATATATATATATATACATATATATAATATATACATATATATATAATATATACATATATATATATATATATACACACACACACACACACGCGCACGCGCACGCGCACGCGCACGCGCACGCGCACGCGCACGCGCACGCGCACGCGCACGCGCACGCACACGCACACGCACACGCACACGCACACGCACACGCACACGCACACGCACACGCACACGCACACGCACACGCACACGCACACGCACACGCACACGCACACGCACACGCACACGCACACGCACACGCACACGCACACGCACACGCACACGCACACGCACACGCACACGCACACGCACACGCACACGCACACGCACACGCACACGCACACGCACACGCACACGCACACGCACACGCACACGCACACGCACACGCACACGCACACGCACACGCACACGCACACGCACACGCACACGCACACGCACACGCACACGCACACGCACACGCACACGCACACGCACACGCACCCGCACCCGCACCCGCACCCGCGCACGCGCACGCGCACGCGCACGCGCACGCGCACGCGCACGCGCACGCGCACGCGCACGCGCACGCGCACGCGCACGCGCACGCGCACGCGCACGCGCACGCGCACGCGCACGCGCACGCGCACGCGCACGCGCACGCGCACGCGCACGAGCACGAGCACGAGCACGAGCACGAGCACGAGCACGAGCACGAGCACGAGCACGAGCACGAGCACGAGCACGAGCACGAGCACGAGCACGAGCACGAGCACAAACACAAACACAAACACAAACACAAACACAAACACAAACACAAACACAAACACAAACACAAACACAAACACAGACACGCACACGCACTCGCACAAGCACAAGCACACGCACACGCACACGCACACGCACACGCACACGCACACGCACACGCACACGCACACGCACACGCACACGCACACGCACACGCACACGCACACGCACACGCACACGCACACGCACACGCACACGCACACGCACACGCACACGCACACGCACACGCACACGCACACGCACACGCACACGCACACGCACACGCACACGCACACGCACACGCACACACTAAATACAAGTTTATATATAAAAATATCCGTCATTTTCGTATAAACAAATAAACATGAACGGAATGTTGCTATTCGTTTGGCGTAAAGTCTTGATTTTGATCTTTTTTTGAAAAATCAGCAATCGACGTATAGTCATAATACATATATATATATATATATATATATATATATATATATATATATATATATATATATATATATATCGCCCTGTTCGTTTGGACGTAACTGGAGATTGTGTATGTTAAAATGGTGTACTGAGATCGCTGGTTTTGTATAAATAAACTTCTGCTAAATCAACTTGTCTATATTACTCATTTTCCTTAATGAAATAATAATCATAACTCCTAATAAACTTTATTCACATTATGTTATATTTGTTGTTCTGCTGTCGGTAGTAGCGACCGGTAGTTTTGAAGAAAAAACCCATAATTGATTGAATATCATATCAAATGACAACGTGAAGTATGTGCGTGCATGCGTACGTACAGCGTGTGTGCAAGCCTTTGTGTGTGTGTACTTGCATGTATATGCATATAAGCCAAGCGCGATAATCATACCTCATAACTGTGTACAGGACCTCCCTGGTTCGTCAAACAATGACCCCCTCGATATGGCGTTAGAGGGTGTGGTACTCAAAATACTACCATATACACACGTGCGGCCAAATCGATTTTCACCGGTTGTTATTCACGAACCCATGCCGGTCCACACAAACATGTACTGATTCTTGTCAGTTTTTGTGATGAGCTGCTACATTTTCTATGAATCGGGCTGTGACAAAACGCGCTAGATGCCGGCAATATTCTGGCAGATCTCCAACGCGTGACACGTATATGCCAAAGCCGATATCTCAGAACTGCAGGTGAGTGATAACCCGCCTGATAAAAATTGTTACGCGTTCAGGGTTCGTCTATGTCATAGACGTTCCACAAGTCGACAAACGAGTGATTTTGACAACAGTTTGCAACAGCCCTAATGACAGTTTCTCGGCATTGTCTATGGTGACATTGAAAAGTGACAAATAAGCTTGAGAGGCAGTGTCGGTGTTCGGGCACTATGTATATATAACATTGCGCGATATATTTAACGTGTTGAAATGAGTTGAACAGGAACATCTGTATCCGCCAATTAGCCAAGCGACCGACCCGCCAGCACTCCGGCACCACAACGATAGTGATGATGATGACACGCTGTGTCCCCTCTATATTCTTGGTTTGTTACTATTAGAGGTTTTGTTGAAAGGTTTTTAAATTTTCCATAAATTTCATTGGATATGGTGTGGACATTATGTATTACGTATCCGCAATGTGGTGTAGCTGCTAAATCAATAAATCGAAGCGTTATATATATATATATATATATATATATATATATATATATATATATATATATATATATATGTGTGTGTGTGTGTGTGTATATGTTACTGCGATGAAGCAGTAACAAAATGTATACCACAAGAAATACCTATTCCGTTGTTGCATTAAAATTGTTCTCTATTTGTGGGACGGCCTTTTCTACTCTGTTACACTCTTGCAGCACTTGGCCAGTTTACGCCACTGAAAAGGCCACAGTTACGACACAAATTCAGAATGTATTAGGAGAAACGCGAAACACCGCATACCCTAAAAGGATATTGCAGAAGCCTGAACAATATGACTGAAATCACGTTGGCATTTATCCAGCGAGAGTTTTGTACGATGGGCTTATTTCCGAAGGAAGATGACGGAGGTTGTGTCATTTTATAACTCTCACAACCATGTGGAACCAAGGATTCTCTCACCTCACAATGCTAACTGGAGCTATGAAAAATGTATTCGGCTTCCAGTGAAATACTAACCCAAGTACGTGAAACCATTTTCATTTATTTATTATTAATTATTCACTTCATATTACACGCACGATCCAATGTGTAGAAAAATCGTCCCAAGACATCCACAATATACAAATCGTGTCTTGGCACCAGTCGTCAGGAGAGAGTAAATATGCAATTACAGATAGGAATAACGCGTTACATTAGTTACTGCATGATACACAATCACAAGTCCTTGCTTGAGGCTGGTCTTTGTAGATATCCGTGATGAGTAGGACATATATTGGCAACAACTTAAGTGCCATTGCATATGCTGACAGACAGCACGACCGTCAATGTAACGAGATCACGCACGCTTCTTACAGACACCTGGCGGTATAGGCTGCAAATAAAATCAGAGTAACCATGGAAACAACGGAGATGCTCTGGAACGAGGCGCCATTGCAGAGAGCAGACTTGCAGAGGCACACCGTCACATTCATGCCAAACAGATCGGCAGACTTACATTCGTCCTCCTCTGCTTGTTCAGTGACACACGCTCGCTGTATGTATATTTCACATGGAACACAACAGAACAAAAATGTATTTGGTGTTGGCGTAAAAATGAATAAGTAAAATTAATAATGTATGTACAGACATCCGACAGACTTTATAAAATAACTACGTCAGAAAAGTAACTAGCAGGTATAGAACTAATACAAATTGTAAAATATACAAGTTAGTCATAGGCTATGCTAAAGTTGTGAGTATTCAATTTTCTCTTTAAAACATCGACATTGTTGCAGCTGTGCACATATATTTAGCGGATGTCAATAGCCATCACTTTCCGAAAAAGTCACGTCGGGTTATTTAAGCCGGTACAGTTTCGTTTTGCATGAAACAAGGGACCCTGGGCGAGGCACGCTGAATGTTGCCGAGCCATGATAGATCGCCAAACGGTGATAAGGAAGTGTCAAAGCGATACGTCACACCTGAACGGTGTGTTGGTTCCAAACCGGTACGTACGTATTCTACTTGATATTAATGCAATGAATTTCAGAGTGTAGTGATACACGTCAGGTCTTTAATCTTTGTGTTTATATTTACATTCAAAACACTACGTACTTTTTTCCGGTGGAATTGCAAGTGGTCAAGGTATATGCATTTGAATAATTTGTCAATTTAAGTTGATAAGCGACGCTTGGCGACCAACTATCCAATCGGACTCCGATGTACAAGGCCAGATGGTCATTGGTATTCACTTGTAGTTAATGTTCTTCGTATAGCCAGGTGTTAATAAAACAATTTACAATATGTTATAGCAGACCCATCCGGACGTTCTAATTTGTAAAATGTCAGTCCATTTAGGTTTAAAGCAACACAAGAGTCATTTATTTTTAAGAGAATAATGTGGTCAGATGTGTCATTTGCCTATAAGTGACTCATCTAATCCTATTGCTCTCTACACGTAGAAAACATGACATTTTTATATTCGTAGATGTTATAAATATAAAGGTGCTACCTACGCCGACACTGCTGAGCAAACACAAAGAGAAGATCCACTCACCGTCCTTCGTACCGTTTACTTTTGTGCATGAATCTCCGAAACAATGCTTGACGTTGTCACCGATAGGATTGTCACAACCGCTTGTGACTGGATAGTTGCATGTGTAGCACTTGACGCCCTCGCCTTAAAGTGACATGTACAAGCGTGTGTAACAATTTGAATGTTTACTCAGGTATGTCAAAGTGCAGTTTGATCATGATTACATGAAAGCAAATAATAATAATAATCTGATAACATTGTTCTACGCCAGGAATATAGTAATTGTTGCCACGCAGAGGCGACTTCTATCAATATGAAGGGTTCCTTCAAAAAGTTAAAATAGAAGTGCATTTAAAACAATTACGTAATAAAAGTGTCAATATAAATAAATAATATTAGTCATTCTAGTAATAACACATTATTACTACTGAATACAATACGACAAGAGATGATCCGTTCTTCTTGTTTGGTGTTGGGCGATAAAACACGATCAAAATTACCATTTCCCGTGTAGCGTTAACTCATAGCTTAAAAAGAATGAATGTCGCTGAAAGTTTTCAAAGTTGTTGCTTTGACAAACAATTTGTGTAATATTGCAATATCTTCACCGCGACGGGTGCGTCTGGGAATGTGAATTGAATTGTCTCCATGTGGCGTCACAACTCTGGTTTAGGGTCAGAGTCTTTATTAATGAGCCAGGTTTCAGTAATTGCAACATTGTCTAAGACAAGTCACATTCGTGGATATGGCATAAAATCGTAGCTATCTTGTTGCGAACAGATCTTGCACTCATGGTGCGTAATGTAGCTGTTGTAGTCGGGCAGATTTGCAGATTCGACCTTAGTGTGACGGGAATTAGGTTGTCGTCGTGTTGTTGTGAAGACAGTATGCGCACGCAGGGACTGGCTGGTCGACAGCCGATTACACTGGATATACCTTGTTGATACCTACTTCGGCAGCCACGCTTGATTGGTCACCTCACAGCTCACCGAGTTCATGTATGATGGTCCAGGTACTATGACGCAAGCCTGATGAATTGTGGTGTGGCCAAACTCGTATAAACGATTTTCACAGAATGTGTCTAGGCTTTTTCAGACTTGGCCATGCAGTGTGAAATTCACTGATGCACGACGGTGGATCTGCAGACTGCCTGGTAGTTGTCAACAGTTGTCGTCACGGCTGACCGATTAGTGTTACAGTTTGTTGATACATTCATTACAAACAGACAAAGATGTTGCACATATATTAATTCATCGATTGACACACACAATAAATGTGCTGCCGGATATATATCTGCCGGAGCTCAATATATAACACATTGCGCAATATGCAGACACTGTGACTGCCCGAAATTGCTGTACGCTCTCCCCCTTGGCAGTGCTGTTAACCCGTACACCGTCTTAACTTCTTTGGCAAGCTTGACGCCATTCTGCAACTATTGCATATATATATTATAAATAGTTAATCATCCATTCAGCTGAATGATACAAAGCATCTGAGAGTGAACGAACTTGACGAGAGTTCGACGCGGCTGCACATACATGTAGTTCGAACGAGAGTTGTCTCGATCGATGACCTGATACATCAGCCGCTGTTCCACCGCCGTCCACGATGTTCAGAGCCGGTTTTTAATCATTGTCATCATCAACACGACAAACTAGACGCATTTTCCTGTCATTTCGTATAAAAGTTATAATTCAGAATGACGACATACCTGGCGTTATAGCTACAGTGACGAAGAGCAGAAGAACGCTCGCAAGAAACAACTGCATGTCGGCAGGTAGGTTGAACGGTAAATGAACAAGAACAGGGGCGAGTTTCAAAGAGCCGCGTAATATTACGAGCAATTATGCAGTCTACTGGTCGCAGCTAACAGCGACTAGTCAGTGCAGCTTACAGTTAAGTTACGCCGTTCTATGGAACAGGCCCCTGGTGGCGCCGTTACGAAACTCACGCTTCGTGCCGTCAACCGCCAATGTCCTGTTACCTGGTTACGCCGCATTCATTGATTACATACACCATAGCATATTTTACACACGTTGTAGATATGGCTGGCAGCCTGCATAGGAAAGGCAGAAATAAAACGACTAAAGAACATAGCGTGGATATAACGAGCACACGGGAATATAATTTATAAAGATGTGATGACTCCTCAATCAGTTATTTTACATATTATATATTTACATATTATGTATGCATATATATATATATATATATATATATTATATATTTGTATATATATATATATATATATTATATTATATATTTGTATATATATATATATATATATATATATATATATATATATATACATATCCACATATATATATATATATATATATATATATATATATATATATATATATATATATATATATATATTATACGTGTGCGTGTGCGTGTGCGTGTGCGTGTGCGTGTGCGTGTGCGTGTGCGTGTGCGTGTGCGTGTGCGTGTGCGTGTGCGTGTGCGTGTGCGTGTGCGTGTGCGTGTGCGTGTGCGTGTGCGTGTGCGTGTGCGTGTGCGTGTGCGTGTGCGTGTGCTTGTGCGTGTGCGTGTGCGTGTGCGTGTGCGTGTGCGTGTGCGTGTGCGTGTGCGTGTGCGTGTGCGTGTGCGTGTGCGTGTGCTTGTGCTTGTGCGTGTGCGTGTGCGTGTGCGTGTGCGTGTGCGTGTGCGTGTGCGTGTGCGTGTGCGTGTGCGTGTGCGTGTGCGTGTGCGTGTGCGTGTGCGTGTGCGTGTGCGTGTGCGTGTGCGTGTGCGTGTGCGTGTGCGTGTGCGTGTGCGTATCAAATACTAAATAACTAATACTAAACAATTATGTCCACACGCTGGATGTTCGGTGCATTGCAAGTGTACACTCTTCAGTAACAGTTGAAGATACCAAGCGATGTTATATCTTTAAGCATGTTAGGCCGTGTTTATTGAGAACCCGGTACGTGACACGCTGTTCAGCTCCACCCCATTCTAGTGTGACGTAGTTACTAGACCCATCCTAGTTGCGACTGCATTTCGTAATAGCCCTGTTTGCACTTGTTCATGTGCGCGATATTTGCGAACGGTCATTGGTTGAACCATGCTACCTATAGTCACGTGGTCACCCAGCGAAAGACTCTTGGTGTCACTATCTAGCTTTGCAAACGACTGTGCGGACTTACTTTGTCATCACTAGCATATGACCTAGATTGCACAATTTGTTCTCTATAACCTGTTCTTGTTCGTTTACCGTTCAACCTACCTGCCGACATGCAGTTGTCTCTTGTGAACCTTCTTCTCTTCTTCGTCGCTGTAGCCGTAGCGCCAGGTATGTCGTCGTTCTATAACTTTCATACGAAATGACAGGAAAAGCGTCTAGTTTGTCGTGTTGATGACGTCAATAATTAAACCGGCTCTAAACATCGTGGAGCGCGGTGGCACAGCGGCTGGGGTATCGAATCCTCAATCGAAACAACTCTCGTTCGAACTATATGAAGCTCCGTCGAACTGTTGTCAAGTTCGTTCACTCTCCGTTGCTCTACGTCACTCAGCTGATTAGATTAGGACCTACTTATAACCTTAGTGCAGTAAATACATAATGGTTTCAAGTTTGCCAAAGAAGTCAAGACGGTCGGCTCGGTTTAACAGCATTGCTAGAGAGGAGAGCGTAAAGCAATTTTGGAATTGTTTTGGGCAGTCAGAGTGACTGAATATTGCGCAGTGATGTATTTATTGAGCTGTGATAGAGGTGTCCGGCAGCACATATAGTATGTGTGTCAACGGAAGAATTCAAATATATGCAACATCTTTGTAAATTTCTAATGAATGTACCAACGAACCAACCATACAACTAATCGGTATGTTGACAACTGCAGATCTACCGTTGTGGATCAGTGAATTTCACACTTCATGGCCAAGTCTGACCAAGCCCTCTACACATCAAGTGCCTGTCGGTTATGCCAGTTTCGCCACACCCCAATTCGTCACGCTTGCTTCATAGTAGCTGGAACACCATACGTGAACTTGATGTTGCTGTAAGGTGTCCAATCAAATATGGCTGCCGAGGTGGACATCAACATGGTATCCCCACTCTAATCGGCCATCGACCAGCCAGCACCTATGTGCGTATGCTATCTTCCCAACACGACGACAACCTAATTCCCTTCACACTAATATCGAATCTGCAAATCTGCCCGACTACAACAGGTTCATTATGCGTCCTCAATGCAAGATCTGTTTGCAACAAAATAGCTAATATGTTATGTCATATCCACGAATATGACTTTGTTGCAATTAGTGAAGTCTGGCTCACTAACAAAGACTCTGACCTTCCTGTAACCAGAGCTATGACGCCACCCGGATAGAATTTAATTTGCCATCCCAGACGCAATACTACACAAATGATCTGTCAAAGCAACACATTTGAAAACGTTCAGCGACTTTGAAGCTATGAGTTAACGTTACATTGGAAATGGTTAATTCTGATCGTGGGTTATCGCCCACCACCAAACAAGAAGTATTTCTTCTCGTATTGTATTTAGTAGTAATACTGTGTTAGTACTAGCATGACTAATTCTATTTATTTATATTGACACATTTAATACGTTAATTTTTTATATGCACTTCTATTTACTGTTTTAAAGGAAACCTTTACTTTGATGTAATGCGCATCTGACCTGATACGATTACTAGACTGACGGCGCAGAAAACCTTGTCAGATTATTATTTAATTTCGTGAAATAATAATCAAACTGCATATCGACTAAATAAACACTCAAATTTCTAACCACGCTCGTATATGTCACTTTAAGGCGAGGCCGTCACGTGCTACGAATGTGTCTACCCAATCACAAGCGCTTGTGAAAATCCCATTGGTGACAACGTCACGACCTGCTCCGGCGATTCGTGCACTAAAGTATACGGCGCCACGGACGGTGAGTGGATCTTCTCCTGTGTTTGCTCAACAGTTTCGGGATATTTATTATTTTTTGTTTACAACTGTATATAATGTGAAGTTTTCCATGTGTAGAGAGCGATAGGATCAGATGAGTCACTAATAAGTAAATAACACATCTGACCACATCCCTCCCTTTAACGATAAATCACGCCTTTTTTGCTTTAAACCTAATTGCATTGAACTTTTTACGAATTAGGACATCCGTATGGGTCTTCTATAACAAACTGTGAAATTATGTATTAATACCTGGTTATATGAAGAACAGCAAGTACAAGTGAATGAATACCAATAACCATCTGGCCTTGTACATCGGAGTCAACATGGACAGTCGGTATCCAAGCGTCGCACATCAACTGAAATTGGCAAATTGCAAAACAAAAAATCATTTACCTTTGTTACTTGCAATTCTCTCGGAAAAAACATATAGTTCCAAATAAATTTCATAATTACATATCTGCGTTTCGACCAGCATCGGCGGCTTCAGGAACTGAATGGTCAGTGATCACTGCTCGCCAGACGGCGTGGCGAGCAGACTGCCCCACGCGTGAGTTAGTCTATAGCTCCCCTCGTCTCTGTTCATAGTTGGTTCCGATTTCCTAATCCAGATGGCTTCTTTTATCCAACGCACACACCTGTTCGTCTCTTTATCCACCACTTTCGCTCCCTCCTCCCAGTCTATCACACAGTTGTGTCTGTCCGCATGGTCGTTTTTTTGCCGATTTGTGTTCGACGTTTGTCGAACATTTCCTTGTCTCTCGAATAAAACATCTAGTTGTTATGGTTTCAACTTCTTTTTGTGTTAATCTAATCTCGTACCAAAATTAATGTTCTTCCTGTTTCACCGATGTAACACATATTGCAGGTCGTACATGGGATTTGGTACAGTCTTGTGTTTGTAAGTCTTATGTAACACATATTGCAGGTCTTACATGGGATTTGGTACAGTCTTGTGTTTGTAAGTCTTATGTAACACATATTGCAGGTCTTACATGGGATTTGGTACACACAATCGGTCTTGTGTTTGTCTACCACTTTGTCTTTTGGGTGCACCAGTATTTGTCTGAGGTTTCTGTTGTGACAGATGATGCTACATCATGATGTTTTAGGATACGCTGTACCTATTACGTCACACCTTAGACATATGGTAGTGTAACCACACATCTGGACTTCTCTTTGTTCTTATCCTTGGTCTTTCTTCGCTGGCTTTGCTGCTTTTCTCTGATTGTCCTTATAGTCCACTTAGGGTAGCCACACTCCTGTAGAGCCTTGGTGATGTACTATTCTTCTTTCCGTCTGTCCTCTGGGTCTGTGTCAATGTCGTTGCATCTGTTTAGTAGTGCTATTTTATGACTTCCAGTTTCTGATGTAGCGGGTGATGTGAACTAAAGTTCAGATACTGGTCGGTGTATGTCTTCTTTCGATACACGAGGAGTTTGATTGTCCCATCCTCCTTCCGTACCATCAATGTGTCAAGGAAAGGCAGTGGCCCCTCACTCTCTTCTTCATACGTTAACTTGGTGTTGCCTGTGGTATCTATGGTGGTTAGGTGCGCTGTCAATTATTGTTCACACGCTTTCTTCACGATCTCCATTACGTCATCCACGTGTCGCTTCCATAGTCTGGGCTGACTCTTGTAGCGCTTACATTTCCTCGGCGTTATAACCGTTCCGGTTGACATTTCTGCGCATGCGCGATAAATATAAAATCATCAATATACAGCGAAAGAACAAAGCATTTATGGTATACATACTACGGGTTGTTCGTTAATATGTATATAACCTCTCTGCAAAGTTATTTGTCGCAAGACGTCACGAGGCAAACAAGTTTTGAGGCATGTTTTGATAGCAAGCGTAAATCACGTGACTGTAGAGCGCCTTAATCCGTGACAGTGATTTAAACAAATGCAATATTGAACAACATTTTAAGCAACTCTTCACAGTAATCATCACAGAAGAGTTAACAAACAGTCCACGGCATTTAAACAAAAAATACTTTGTCGTTTCGCTGCAAATTGACGATGTTACATTTATCGCGCATGCGCAGAAACGTAAATTGGAAAGATTATAACGACCGGAAAAACGTAAGCGCGACAACGTTACTGGAGTTGTGGCGATGGCTTGTTGTTCCAGCCATTCCACAAATAGATTGGCTATCACCGGTGACACTGGGCTTCCCATCGCTGTGCCAAATTTATGTTGGTAAATAGTGTCCCTGAAGTTGAAGTCGACAAACTGCAACAACACCATAATGTCCCCCACCTGTACATGTGTTCTTAAATTCAGTGTTGAGTCCTGCTCCAATCGTTTCCTGATAATGTGTAATGTGTCGTCAATTGGGGTGTTGGTGAACATAGACACTACATCATGTGACAAGAACATTTCATCTTGTTCGATCATCACATATGCCATTTCATTGCTAAGTGCTGTGAGTTTGTAATGTTGTGTGTTGTCTTCCCGACAATAGGTGCTAGCAGGTCCGACAGTGATCTGGACACGTTGTACCCTACAGACCATGTGTAGTCAACTATCGGTCTAAGAGGATTGTCTGACTTATTGATTTTGGGAGTATAATGCATTCTTGGTACATTCTCTGCTGTAGGGTACAGGTACTTGTATTGTTCATCTGTAATTATTGTCCTCCTCTTTCAGCTATTTATACGTAGAAGTTAGTAGAGCATTGCTAGTTGTGTAATTATGAAATTTGTTTGGAATAATATACAACCAAGATTATGAACATTTTCACGAAACCATATAGTGTTTTGAATTGTTGTGTAACTATAAACACACATTCCAAAGAC
>CBDHHR010000708.1:0-7417 GCA_965263245.1 Metamycoplasmataceae bacterium
CATGAGATGTGACTAAGATGTTTTGCTTCTTGTCCAGCGCACTCTGTTGTTAAATTTACTGGAGCCGCCTTTCGGAATGCTTACAAATACTATAACAAGGAGGAGGACAGCGACACGGTGCGGAGATACGAGAACTACATGAAAGGAGAAGACGGCAGATCTACCGTCTTCAGAGTAAGCTTTCGGTGTCTACCATTACCTTTACTCTTGCCAACTGTTCCGGAATTTCTAGGAGTATTTTAGGTCTGTCTGCCCATCTTCCGGAATGCAGGCAAATCTCCCGAATATTCGCCTCAGACCTCCAACAGCACAGCCACGTTTCCGATGTCATCACGTAGGACAAGGCGATGCCGTAGAGAACTTGCTGAGACGAGCAAAACCGCTGTAGCTGCCGCGGAAAATCTCCACCAACATATCCCTTTCTTCTGATATCAATATCAGAGAGGCGCGACGAGGCCGTGCGATATGGGCGGTGTGCAGAACCGCTGATGAATGTCGTCGAAATTTCAAACAAGTAACTTGGTAACTTTTTATTTTCAATTTTTTTGAGATTCAGAACATTTCGCCAGGCTCAGCAGTTGTGTCCTGTTGAATTGAAGTTCGCAAAAATGGTGTTTGGGAGATTTTTCGTGAATCTCAACAGGAGATCCGAAGGGAAATCCCGGGACATTGCGCCCGTTGGAATGAGCTTCGGGATATTTAAAAACTGATAGATTTGCTTCCATTTCTGAAGTCCAGGAGATTCACAAAACCCGGAAACATCCGTAAAATCCGGGGGCGTAGAGTCAAATCCAAGAAGTAGGACGAGAAACACAATGGACGTGTAACACAATACCGTGCGTGTGTGCGTCCTTCGTGAATGTGTGCGTGGTGGCGTTTAAGGCCTAGACAGGCGCCGTCAAACGACAACATCATAGTTGGACTCACAGTTCCAAGGCGAGAGAGTCAGATTCTGTTTCATGTTGTGCGACTTTGAAGCTCATGAAACCACATCTCCTAGGATACATGTGTATCCCTGATCACGTAACAAATTGGCACGTTCGAAGTATAAGAACCACCGCTAAATCGCTGCGAGTTATCAAATTTAACAAATATATTGATTATGTGCAAGTTCGATCAGATGAACATATCACAACATCTCTTCGTTAATTAAAACTAATTTTACAACCTTGCTTAACCACCAAGGTTGCCTAGGAGTATTTTTACCCATTTGTTGAAAACTTAAATACTACTTTTTGATTTTGAAATCCTTTTCTATTAATACGCCACTGATCGTGGTTCCAGGGGATTTAGGCGCAACAATATTTCTCCATCATCATAGTATTTGTTCATCATCATAGTATTACGTAATCTTGAAAAAAATACATTTGCAACTTTCATCAACCGTGTCATACGAACTGCAAACAAATCAAGGTGTTTTGCGTATGCGTCTACAGAAAGGCGTGCGACAAATAGTGGCGGTGACAGAACAGATCGACGACTTCTGGAGGGCGACGAACAGCCCCAGTCTCCTGCTGCGTTACGTCGGCTTCAGCAACGGTGTCATCCGGCAGTTCCCCGCAGACATCTTCCCGAAGCCATACGACCACACGACGCGGCCTTGGTAAGCGAGAGGGGGGGGTCTAAAGGGATTCTTTGGGACCCGAAAAGGATTCTTTCGTGTCCTAAATTATAATAAAAAATGGATTCTTTGATAATGGAAAACTTTTTATAATGTACGCAAGCTAATGTAATTATTTCATGTAATTATATGCCTTTAATTAATAAAAACAACTTTACTTCCTTTAATAACATTACTGTTCAACTTGCCTCTATTCTTCACACTCTAAGTACCAAACCAGCAGACAAGACAAGATGTTAAAACAGATTCAATAAAGCTACAATAAAACATCTGCAGAGTGTTAGGACTGACACCAAAATGTACTTATGTGGGATATATTATCAAGATCAGTAGTGTTTAATATAACATAATTTTAATGAAATGAAGACATAGAGTTACATGAAATAGTTAAGGTCATTACAAATTACTACACTACAAATTACAAATTAGTACACAGGCATTGCATACACGGTGGTGTTCGTCTATAGATCGACGCATTCTATTGACTTCTACAGAACATTACTCTATTGAAAAATCATCCGCAAATACCCTATACAATATACTCTATATAATAAATTCCATACGTATTGTATACTTCAGGGTTTGTCAATAATTGTAACTGTTTTATGTTTTTGTTTTCTGTTGCTTCGAAGGTACCATTCGGCATTAGCTCAGCGCGGGTCTCTCGTATTGACGACACCGTATAAAACCGCCACCTACGGCGATCTCGTTGTCACTTTGGCCCGAGTTCTGTACCACGGCAAGTACGTAGTTGTCCCAAGAACGTGTGCGCCAATTTATTGAGCCACAGCTTTTGTAAACGCAGAATGCAAATTTTCCACGCAAATACAGGCCAATCAGTTTATGCACATGCACAAGCACAAGACTACTTTAGCACTGGTGTAGATATGTAGTAAATATATAGTTTTTGTAATATATATATATATATATATATATATATATATATATATATATATTATAATGTTATATATATATGTATTTATGAATACATGTGTGTATGCATATGTGTATGTATATGTAATATGCATACATGTATATATGTATGTATGGCAATATGTATATATATATACATACTGTCATACATACACATATATAAGTATACTTATACATACACATATGCATAATACATGTATTCATACATTCATACATACATATAACATTATAATATATATATATATATATATATATATATATACACGTATATTATAGGCATGTATGTATGCACGCCCGCACACACAAACACACACGCACACACGCACACCCACACACGCACACACGCACGCATGCACGCACGCACGCACTCACACACACACACACATACACACACACATACACACACACACACCACATACACACACACACACGCACGCACGCACGCACACACACACACACACACACACACACACACACACACTTACACACACACACACACACACACACACACACACACACACACACACACACACACACACACACACACACACACACACACACACACACACACACACACACACACACACACACACACACACACACACTTACACACACACACACACACACACACACACACACACACACACACACACACACACACACACACACACACACACACACACACACACACACACACACACACACACACACACACACACACACACACACACACACACACACACACACACACACACACACACACACATACACACACCACTACCTGCTACATCTCTTCAGGGTCAGTAGCCAGCATACGAAAAAAGACATGGTTATCGGCGTTATGGGACTCGACGTGAAGGTACAGTTCCTGGAACGGCTGCTGAAGAAGGTGATGCCTGACTGTTCCCATGCACGGACAAGGTACACAACCTTAACAATCTATCAGATAGAATCCTCGATGTCATGCATACGTAACGATAAACATATTCAAAGATTGCATTGACTAGACAGTTTCAGATCAATTATCAATAAGCCCTCCTGTTCTTTGCAAGCTAGAAGATAAAAGCTGATTCATGTTATAATAACTTGATGTAATGTCTACTTCGGAGTGACATTGTCGTGAAGATATGTTATTACAATGCAGCATGTTTTCGTCAAATTTAATTGGATGTCGTGTGGCTATACCCGTTACGACAGAAGAGAAACAACCCCTTCGAATATGCATTTCGTTCACAGTTGCTTCATCGTGGACACCAGCGGTTACCTGGTGTACCATGAGGATTTCACACACAAGCATAACGAAGAGGTGGAATACATACACATCATTCAGAAGGTACCATCTGACAGCGAATAGTCATAGTGGACGAATCTAACGGATTTATGCTCGTCGTACCAAATGGCAGTGAATACATTACCATTGTGGGGTTCCTAATCGTGTTTCACATGAAGAGGTAATTGGTAGTTTGTCCAATCCGGCTTCTTAAACATGATTTGAGACCTAACACTTGAACACTGGTTTGTAAACGGTGTTTTTATTTTCCTAGACCAATGCCTGCCCACTGCAGGTAACTTTGTTTTCCTTAGATTTGAAATTAGAGTTAACCTTTTCCTTAACAGCCAGCAAAAAATTCAGATGTCAGATCTGTAATGTAACTGCGTTGTGAACCCGCATGCATGCAGGCTCGCTCACCCGAACGCGCGCACGCTCAGATACTGTTGAAAATACTTTTTTCTGGTGGGTATACCAACAATGAATAGTGCATTCTCAAAAGGGCCGTAGCAAAAATTGGATTTCTTATGACTAAGTATAACATATTATATAATTATGTCGTTGGTCGTTTTCTTGTTTTCTTCCAGGAGGCAGACATCGCACGCGACTTAATCCAAAAGGGTCTTATGAAGAAGGAAAGATGCACATCTTTGTCAACGAAAAATATCCATTACACGTGGAAGGTGGGCAAACATAAAGCGTATATAATACACAAGACACACGCACGCAAGCACTCGCTCACGCTCACGCTCACGCTCACGCGCACGCTCACACTCACGCTCACGCGCACATGCGCACAAGCCCATACATACAAACGCTTATAGGCGCGCACGCACGGACGCGCGCAGAAGCACACACACACACACACACACACACACACACACACACACACACACACACACACACACACACACACACACACACACACACACACACACACACACACACACACACACACACACACACACACACACACACACACACACACACACACACACACACACACACACACACACACACACACACACACACACACACACACACACACACACACACACACACACACACACACACACACACACACACACACACACACACACACACACACACACACACACACACACACACACACACACACACACACACACACACACACACACACACACTCCAAGATACGTAAAGATTTCATTACTAACAACTATTTTCTGGCAGGATTGTTTGTATACATTGATTACGACACACTGGCGATTTGGGGAAATGTTATGTATACACTTTAAACACATAGACGGCGTTGCATTTTTTCTTCTCGCTGAATGGTGTGTGGTATAATATGAAACAAACGTATGTTTTATAATTTATCAAGTAGTATTTAATCCACCGTTACGTTATTGACAAAAAGGCAACATATGATTTATGTAATCAACAACTTAGACATTGTTTGTTTTCTAAATTATGCACATATGTTAACAGAAGAGCTCATTATCAAAAATGTTTGTTCAAGAAATTCAAATTAGCATAATAATAGCTGATAACTGTGCCGCTATGTCACTGAGGAAAGAAACATTATGTATACTACACTTTTCTCCAAAGCAGATCTGTTCAGCAGAAAACCAATTTACCTATTCTCTTCTAATAATTTCCAGAAGAGAAAAGTATCCAATGATGGCTTAGACATCTAAATATATATACTATACATAACTAATACATATTTACACATTAATTGCGCTACACTAACTGAATGCTGGCGACACCGTTTTTCCTTTTTGTTAAATATTGACCCATTTGACTGCGTTGTGTTTCAGTTTGAATTTGATTCCATAAGTTTTGTTTCAGTTGGAATCTGGAGGCGTAAACAGCAGCTGGCCGAAGTACCGTCTGCAGTTTGTCCCAGACACGAACATTTACCTCGGCATAAAGTTCGTGTCACAGTCCATATATCAGCCGTGTGAAAGCTGCACCGCGGACGTAAGTGTGGCTGTCTGAACACAAGGAGACCGTTCCGGTCTATTTGCCAAACTGGTTTAACCCGATGCAACTGTAGGTATCATGTAGACACATAGGACAGATGAATAACAATTGTAGTAACGGTTGAAACGATAATGTGTGTGTGTGTGTGTGTGTGTGTGTGTGTGTGTGTGTGTGTGTGTGTGTGTGTGTGTGTGTGTGTGTGTGTGTGTGTGTGTGTGTGTGTGTGTGTGTGTGTGTGTGTGTGTGTGTGTGTGTGTGTGTGTGTGTGTGTGTGTGTGTGTGTGCGTGCGTGTGTGCTTGTGTGCGTGCGTGCGTGTGTGTGTGCGTGCGTGAGTGTGTGTGTGCGTGTGCGTGTGTGCACGTGTGTATGTGCGTGTGTGTATGTGTGCGCGTATTCCCGCGCCTGCGTGTTCTTCCATTAACCATTGTCGTTTGATCTTCCAACTAGCGGTCTAGCTAAGAAACACAAAGGTGGTTATTTACAGTTATTTACTTACGTGTTCGTTTCCTACCCGTCGAAAAAATGAAAGCAGTTAGTTGTGTAGGGAACTCCTCGCCAGATGACGTCACCCGTCTGCGTCCTCGTTCGACCGGATGTATCACGTGGCCAGCGTAAACGAACTCATGAACAAAATAATCTAACGGTGCAACTGTGATGTTCTTGGCCTGTCGTTCCACGGGAGGATGTAGACGGGTGTTGTTTGACTGCAGGGAGGAGAGAGAGCCACCTACCGGCAGTGTGAGACATGGGACGACGCCCACAGCTGTCAGTGTCCATGCTACGTCAAGGCCGGGTACGAATATTGTAACAACAGATTCCCACACATCAGGTAAGGACTTGTTCAACTAACGGGATTATATGCCTTTCATAAACTGCGAGCTTAAAATAAAATGATTACCAATACGATGCAGGTTTACGTCAGTTGTAGCGAGAAATTGTTCGTTGTCATGTTTGTTCTTGCGGTAATGTTTTCGCTCACGTTCGGTGTGTTGTTTTACATTCTTGTTCGATGTTAGTGTCGAGTTTAAGGCTTCGCACTTGATGTACCCAGTACGACTGATTACATCAACGTACTGGTTTGCATACGTCTCAGTCAATATTTTCTCATAAAAGGTAAAAAAAAGTAAAGGTAAGTTCTTACATAGCGCAGTATCCTGTCGTCAGCACTTTACTCCCTGGAAGACCTGTCCAATCAAACACCATCTCAACTTCTCCAACCACGCTGCAATTAATGCGCGAAGACTACTTGTACAAATATCCACAAGTGTGACGTGTCTATAGCCAGGTACACATGAATTCATACAGCAGAGTAAAAAAACTTGCCTAAGATTTAACTCGGATTCGAACCCGGATTCTCTTAGTCGACAGTCCGAAGCTCTACCCCTGTACCATTGCACAATTGAAAACACTTTTGCGATAAGCATTTTCTCATGAAAACTGTCGATCAGCATTTCAACAAAATATACGACCTGTTGTAAGAACGCACTGCGTGTTCGGCATTCAATTTTTGATGGTTTGGCGGAGCATTTGCCAAGCAAAAGATCACCTGGTTAATAGGTCAGTTCCCAGTCTGTGTTCCTGGCCTATGTCCGGTATACGTTAGGCAAAGTTCTGTTCGCCGCAG
>CBDHHR010000710.1:5000-8973 GCA_965263245.1 Metamycoplasmataceae bacterium
TACTATGTTAGTCAGTTATTGCTCGTCTCCCGCTACGACATCAGGCGTTTTACTAGGTTAGTCAGTTATTGCTCGTCTCCTGTTACGATATCAGGCGTTTTACTAGGTAAGTCAGTTATTGCTCGTCTCCTGTTACGATATCAGACGTTTTACTAGGTTAGTCAGTTCTTGGTCATATCCTGCTACGACATCAGGCGTTTTACTAGGTTAGTCAGTCCTTACTCATATCCTGCTACGACATCAGGCGTTTTACTAGGTTAGTCAGTTATTGCGTGTCTCCTGTTACGATATCAGGCGTTTTACTAGGTAAGTCAGTTATTGCTCGTCTCCTGTTACGATATCAGGCGTTTTACTAGGTTAGTCAGTTCTTGGTCATATCCTGCTACGACATCAGGCGTTTTACTAGGTTAGTCAGTTATTGCTCGTCTCCTGCTACGATATCAGGCGTTTTACTAGGTTAGTCAGTTCTTGCTCATATCTTACTACGATATCAGGCGTTTTACTAGGTTAGTCAGTTATTGCTCGTCTCCTGCTACGACATCAGGCGTTTTGCTAGGTTATTCAGTTATTGCTCGTCTCCTGTTACGATATCAGACGTTTTACTAGGTTAGTCAGTTCTTGGTCATATCCTGCTACGACATCAGGCGTTTTACTAGGTTAGTCAGTTATTGCTCGTCTCCTGCTACGACATCAGGCGTTTTACTAGGTTGGTCAGTTATTGCTCATCTCCTGCTACGACATCAGGCGTTTTACTAGGTTGGTCAGTTATTGCTCATCTCCTGCTACGACATCAGGCGTTTTACTAGGTTAGTCAGTTATTGCTCATATCCTGCTACGACATCAGGCGTTTTACTAGGTTAGTCAGTTATTGCTCATCTCCTGGTACGACATCAGGCGTTTTACTAGGTTAGTCAGTTATTGCTCGTCTCCTGCTACGACATCAGGCGTTTTACTAGGTTAATCAGTTATTGCTCGTCGCCTGCTACGACATCAGGCGTTTTACTAGGTTAATCAGTTATTGCTCGTCTCCTGCTACGACATAAGGCGTTTTACTAGGTTAGTCAGTTATTGCTCGTCTCCTGCTACGATATCAGGCGTTTTACTAGGTTAATCAGTTATTGCTCGTCTCCTGCTACGATATAAGGCGTTTTACTAGGTTAGTCAGTTATTGCTCGTCTCCTGCTACGACATCAGGCGTTTTACTAGGTTATTCAGTTATTGCTCGTCTCCTGCTACGACATCAGGCGTTTTACTAGGTTAGTCAGTTCTTGTTCATATCCTGCTACGACACCAGGCGTTTTACTAGGTTAATCAGTTATTGCTCGTCGCCTGCTACGACATCAGGCGTTTTACTAGGTTAATCAGTTATTGCTCGTCTCCTGCTACGACATCAGGCGTTTTACTAGGTTAATCAGTTATTGCTCGTCTCCTGCTACGACATCAGGCGTTTTACTAGGTTAATCAGTTATTGCTCGTCTCCTGCTACGACACCAGGCGTTTTACTACGTTAATCAGTTATTGCTCGTCTCCTGCTACGACATCAGGCGTTTTACTAGGTTAGTCAGTTCTTGTTCATATCCTGCTACGACACCAAGCGTTTTACTAGATTAATCAGTTATTGCTCGTCTCCTGCTACGACACCAGGCGTTTTACTAGGTTAATCAGTTATTGCTCGTCTCCTGCTACGACACCAGGCGTTTTACTACGTTAATCAGTTATTGCTCGTCTCCTGCTACGATATAAGGCGTTTTACTAGGTTAGTCAGTTATTGCTCGTCTCCTGCTACGATATAAGGCGTTTTACTAGGTTAGTCAGTTATTGCTCGTCGCCTGCTACGATATAAGGCGTTTTACTAGGTTAATCAGTTATTGCTCGTCTCCTGCTACGATATAAGGCGTTTTACTAGGTTAGTCAGTTATTGCTCGTCTCCTGCTACGACATCAGGCGTTTTACTAGGTTAGTCAGTTATTGCTCGTCTCCTGCTACGATATAAGGCGTTTTACTAGGTTAGTCAGTTATTGCTCGTCTCCTGCTACGATATCAGGCGTTTTACTAGGTTAATCAGTTATTGCTCGTCTCCTGCTACGACATCAGGCGTTTTATTAGGTTAGTCAGTTCTTGCTCATATCCTGCTACGATATCAGGCGTTTTACTAGGTTAGTCAGTTCTTGCTCATATCCCGCTACGATATCAGGCGTTTTACTAGGTTAGTCAGGTCTTGCTCATCTCCTGCTACGACATCAGGCGTTTTACTAGGTTAGGCAGTTCTTGCTCATATCCTGCTACATTAGGCGTTTTACTAGGTTAGTCAGGTCTTGTTCATATCCTGCTACGACATCAGGCGTTTTACTAGGTTAGTCAGTTCTTGCTCATATCCTGCTACATTAGGCGTTTTACTACGTTAATCAATTCTTGTTTATCTCCTGCTACGACATCAGGCGTTTTACTAGGTTAGGCAGTTCTTGCTCATATCCTGCTACATTAGGCGTTTTACTAGGTTAGTCAGGTCTTGTTCATATCCTGCTACGACATCAGGCGTTTTACTAGGTTAGTCAGTTCTTGCTCATATCCTGCTACATTAGGCGTTTTACTAGGTTAGTCAGTTCTTGCTCATATCCTGCTACATTAGGCGTTTTACTACGTTAATCAATTCTTGCTTATCTCCTGCTACGACATCAGGCGTTTTACTAGGTTAGGCAGTTATTGTTCATATCCTGCTACGACATCAAGCGTTTTACTAGGTTAGTCAGTTCTTGCTCATATCCTGCTACGCAATCGATGTCATCAGCAAATTTCAAGTTTGACATCGCTCTTCCTCCAATGTTGACCGTGTCTATGTGACATACAAGTGCATGATGCCTACCAGACTTGTTTGTTTGTAACATGAATTTGAAACAAAACGAGAGAAAATGGAATTGAGGGGACGTATTTAAAGGAATCAGTTTGTTACGATGGGATGTGGTTACATCTCTGGAGACTCCTGCGTAAAGTGGATCACTAAACACGACACGGTCATCGCCTGGTACAGGGTCCGATAGGCCGATCGATGTTTGGCAATATGCAAATACCAGAACATGGATGAAACAAATTGCATCGACCCTCTCAGAGTCGACGTACTTGAATCAACCTGATTAAAGCGAGATGTAAGCAGAGATATGCTTTCGAGTGTCGGCTATTCAATATTTCATAAGCGCGTCGCGCCCTCAAGCAATGGCGAAGATTGAAGTGGGTGAACGCGCGACAGTTAGACGACAAAGATCCGATAGTTGTAATTATATCGGCGCCCCGGGTTTGTAATCATATTACCTTGCGTTGTTTATACGGCTCAATCCACGTCCTTTGAGTCGAGAGCTGCGAGGTGTAGGAAACAGCTAACAGGATTAACAGACGTTCTTGGAATACGCTCTGTCTAACATTGGCGTGCACAGATTTGACTGCTGTGCAACTGTTCTCGTTTGATGCAGGCACATTACAGAAGTATTTAAGGAGAATGTCATTGTTATACTTTATTGTCTGCAATAATATGTCGACATAATGCGTTATATGTTGTATTGAATGTCCACAGGAATTAATCGGTAACTTCAAACAATTACAACAAACTCGTGCATGGGCATCAACGAGACTGAACACTTCTAGAATAAATGTAATTATTGATTAGTACTAAGGTAAGCAAGAACCCCCTATGATTTCCTATTAGCAACCATTACATGCTAGATTTAAATTTACAATCAAAAATAAAATTACAATCAATCGTTCACCAATATAACGGTAGTTAAAACGTCTGCTAGCGAAGTGCGGGTTAGCGAAATATCACATGGGTATACCTAATATGTGTCTCCGTTATTATTTGCAAATAAAGCATTTGCTTGAGTATATTATGTGCTGCACTTGTAAATGCACGAATCGCTGTAAAAATCCAAGAAGAAAATAAACGAAATATCGTGTAAGCCATACTTAGGATATATTGTTGTTT
>CBDHHR010000711.1:0-32500 GCA_965263245.1 Metamycoplasmataceae bacterium
TCTGAACACACTGATCATAAGCTTTACTAGCTGTATTAATCAATGTCACCTTACTCTGACATAGCCTACATTTACATCGATGGAAATAAATGTCTATGTCACTATGAGCGGTTACTGAATTTACGAAGAAGTGCCAACGACAATCCAAGGCCACGGTCCCTCCGCCGATGACATATTATCACCCATGAGACGTGTCGTGCTCAAGTTCAGTTATTCAAGTTTCTTCTAAAGGCTAAATTGTTTATTCTGTATTGTACTAAATTCTGCGATGATATAAATTTTGCTATTGCTTGGTTCAAGTATATCTTAGTCTTTACACATGTGGACGTGATATACCATAGAAACAGATTAGCTGTCATCGATGGACATCGGCATCGGGCATCGTCAACACATCGATAATCGAGCCATCATCAATCGATAGCCGGTCTACGGCGGTTAAAACTATTTTTAACAGCACAAAAACGTTACGTGTGCTTGACGTCTGCAAAAAAACACAATTAAATACACAGAAAAAATAGTACATCATACTAACCTTCTTGCGATCTGATCATTGATGTCTCGGCCAGCTTGATATATGCGTTGCTTCGACGGTTTAGCGTTTAGGTCCATCCATGGCTAAATATTGTCAGCACTGCCCTGGTTTAAGAAGACGACGGTCGGCGACGTTTTGTTGGATCTTGTTCCATCAACTGGTAATATATGTCTACTTCATAATTACTTGTTGACCACAGGTTTAGGTCTAAGCAGCTGCTACATGTCACGCCAACTAAACGAAGACTCGATGTTGTAGTGCCGTAGGCAAGCGTAGTGACGTCGCAGGAAGCTGACCGGCCTCAGCAGAGACCTAGAATGCCGCGCGCTTATAGGCCAGGCCAAGCCAAACGAATACGTCACCGGTTAAGATGGTGGTGTCTAGGCCATCATGGATTTCGTTAGATTTTTAGACTTTAAGGTCACATTCTGAGTAAACCGCTGACGTTAAAAAATTGAATATATGTGGAAATTGTTAGTTTGTATAAACTCTATTAAGTGTATGATACGAAACGGGTTTGGTCAGATCCAAGCGATTAGCTAGGTCACGCGTGACCTGGCACAGACACGGTAAATAAAACAAAGCATAAAGGAGTATTTCCTGTAAACTGCAAGTACAACAATATCTGTAGTCAAAGTTGTGTTGTATTTGTTCACTGCGTTATCTAGTCATAACATGTATTTTATCGACGCGACATATGAGTTTACTTCTATAAAACACAAATATATTTCGTTGCTCACGCTAACTGAAACCCATGCAAGGGCCGTGTCTGATGCGATATCTCGATTATACCAATCGATATTTTAGATATAGTCAGAGCACTACACTAGCCTGAGCTACTCCACTCGTACTGTGGAAACAATACCTTACACATCTCCGAAGCGTTTATATATATACCTAACTATTATATTAGATGAATATGTTTATACATTTATAGATTCACGATTATTTGTTTCATAATAATTTAGAATCACTAGCTGATTCACAGAGGTTTAAACAAGCACGCACGCATGTACACACATACCCAAACGCACGCATAAACGGACACACAAACATGCCGCACGTGTACATATAAACACAGGCACAAGCACTCACCCAGGTACACACACACACACACACACACACACACACACACACACACACACACACACACACACACATACACACACACACACACACACACACACACACACAAACACACACACACACACACACACAAACACACACACACACACACACAAACACACATACACACACACACACACAAACACACACACACACACACCCACCCCACACACACACACACAAACGAACACACTCACACACACACACACAAACAAACACACACACACACACAAACAAACAAACAAACACACACACACATACACACACAAACACACACACACACACAAACACACACACACACAAACACACACACACACAAACACACACTCACCCACCCCCACACACACAAACGAACACACTCACACACACACACACACACACACACACACACACACACACACACACACACACACACACACACACACACACACACACACACACAAACAAACACACACACACACACACAAACAAACACACACACACACACATACACACACACAACCACACACACACACACACACACACACACACACACACACACACACACACACACACACACACACACACACACACACACACACACACACACACACACACACACACACACACACACACACACACACACACACACACACACACACACACACACACACACACACACACTCACACACACACACCCACGCGAGCACTACCTGGATCAATCTTAGCTGGATTTTGAATCGTAGCTGGATTCTGGTGCGTGTGCGTATGTGCGTGTGCGTGCGCTGGTGCATGCGTGTGTTTATATTTGTATGTGTGTAAGTGCGTGCGTGCATGCGTGTGTTCGGGCATGCGTGTTTTGTGTGGGTGTTTGTGTGTATGCGTGTATGCGTATACATACATATATATATATATATATATATATATATATATATATATATATATACGATGCTCATAACATTATGCAGGATATGTACGGTAACCTGAACGCGTGTGTAGACATGCTCAACATTGCACATCAACAATATACTATTTATGGAAATATGACAAGATAAGACCCGAGCGCACCAACGACATCACGGAACAATAATAGGCGTGTCAGCTACATTTTTATTCATGGTATCAACACTTTGTATGTACATGCACAGTACCAACAACAATGTTGCTGTATTTTCTAGTACAAGTGAAGTATTATGTGCACTTTGATATATATATATATATATATATATATATATATATATATATATATATATATATATATATATATATATATATATTATATGCACCACTGAGTACAACGATCAGTTGTACGGGGAATTTGATGCTCAGCAGAATTCACAAGACATGACAACTCTATATATTGGAAGACTTTGAGTTAATCCAAAGCACATCTGCAATCTCCAATACTGACAAACGCCTTTTAATGTGATCAACTCTAAGGGTAAAAGCTTCTATTGCAACAACTACTGTCACTGCAATGACTAATATTACCACCAACACCAACACACCGCCACCACCACATACAATAATACCACCAAACCACTACTACTGTTATTATTACTACTACTACTACTACTACAATTACTACTACTATTTCTACAACTACTACAGCAAAAAACAAGAAAAACAACAACAACAACACTACTACTACTACTACTACTACTACTACTACTACTACTACTACTACTAATACTACTACTACTACTACTACTACTACTACTACTACTACTACTACTACTACTACTACTACTACTACTACTACTACTATTACTACTATTTTCTCCATAATATACACAGTTATGTAAATGAGTCGTTTATTACAATCGTTAGTCCGGACTATAGTCGCGTGTTATCGAAGTGTCCGAGTTACAGTAGTTCCGCTGTACATCATCCTGTTTGTTAATATAATGTCCGCTGGTACAACGAGTTTGATATTATAAACTTAATATACTGATTGTTAGATAACTTGACATTAATATTCATGCAACGTGACTTGGAGGATATAATTCGGTAAAGAGCTACGCAACAATACAACTAGACATGAATACAAAAAGTATTGACGCCACCCACTATAGTATTAATTCCAGATAAATTAGTAGATTCCTTTGTGTTCGCGTAACTCAGTGCGTTGGTGCAGTACTATATTGGCTTGAGCACCTTGGTCCGGTCTTCTTCTCTTAAGGAGAACTCGTCACGTCATCAGTCGTAGTCTGGCTGCGGGTACTGCGGCGGGCGTCGTCCCATCGGTCGGAAGAGAGCATTCTTCGGCCTCGAGAAGGGTGCAGCGGGCTGAAAGCAAAACAAATTGTACCAGTTAGAACACGTGGATATGCTTTTTTCTCAGTAGGGGCTAGCAACTATGGGTGGATGGTTCGTTCAAGCGTGTCTTCACAATAGTTACCAACAAACACGCCATTCACTTGGTTATAAGTGTATATCAAACCTACGACACATTATGGTGGTCGGATAAACGCAGACACGTTGGTGCACTCTTTTTAATAAGTGATAATACTTTGGATAAGAGAAGAACTGCCGAGGTGATATCCGCAGTTAACGACAATTGTCTAAATATCAGGATACAAAGCAAGAGGACGCCAAAGGAAAATCTGGCCGGACGGTGTCAGGCAGACACTGAGAAAACACCACATTTCTCCAACCAGAGTCTTTTTGCTAGCAACTGACTGTGAGTTTTATTTCCAAGCGATACTCATGCTGGAAAAATCTGATTGATAATGGATGTAAGCTTACATTGCAAAACGTTGATTTCTTAACCACTGAGCAGTTCGTATAGATCAGTGTGGTGAATTACCATATGTGGAAAGCGATGTGCGCTATTTCATCCAATGTCTCCAGGTCGTGGAAAAAAAAACCACGTAAACAGCGAAATATGTGTCATAGTTCCTGAAATATTATTCATGCCAGTTGTAGCTTTAATATGTGTTTGTAAAGATCACATTCTTTATTATTTCCAACATATCTAGTTAGGCCCTACATTGATTTTAATTTAGGCGGACACATGTCAGTAAATGGCTTGACTCTTGTAAAAACTATAAACACTTAAAAAGCCAATGGTGAGTTGTAGGCCTGAATTGTAAGTGTGGAAAACGGGTAAAAGGCTAATTGTCAACATGTGCTTCTTTCGTCGCGATAAAAGTGAATCTGGCCAGTACACGGAACGAGCTAAAACGAGACACTGTCATGATTCTCAGTAGTCTTGATATGCTACAATCCCTTCAACTGTACATTTGATAAACCACCTTTAACGCTTAGGAATGCAAGTTTAGTAAATCTTGCTGATGTTTGAAAAGTAAGTCACCGTCACCTCACAATCAGTGTCATACCTGACGGCGTTGGTGTTGCCAAGATGGTTCAATTGATTCGAACGAGTCGCCGCGTTCGTCGCTTCCTCGGTAGTCGGAATGACGGCCGACGTATGCCGGGTTGGTGTGGCCGTATGAGGTCGGCAGTCGGTGGCTCAAGGCCTGAGCATCACAGTCGGCCTGACGCTGCTGGGAACTCTGGAAGCCGTATAACCAGCGACTACGGAACGGACCGTGACGGATGGTGGATGCAGTCGACGAGGAACTCGAACTGTGCTTCGGTCGCGGTGTGTGCGCCCTGGGGGGAAACAGACACGTGTCGTCAACTTCGTACCTACCAGGTTAAACGTTAGCGAAATGCATCACTACTATAAATATACACAAAATGGGGCGGTGTTTACATTCTTATCTAACAAAGAACTTGTAACATATCCATATACAATGTATAATACAGGTTACATAATAAAACGAGCTCTTTGTGCAGTAGGTCCCTTGAAATTCCATCAGGATCCGTCCGTATATATATATATATATATATATATATATATATATATATATATATATATATACATATATATATATATATATATATATATATATATATATATATATATATATATATATGTGTGTGTGTGTGTGTGTATGCGTGTATGTGTGTGTGTCAACAGTTAAATTGTTATTTTTAATTCTTTCATAATTGATGGTTCTCCCTGAATACGATGTCGATAACCAGGTCAGGCGCAGGACATGGCCAGGTACATACGTATTTACATATACATACTTACACACATACACACATACATACATACATACATACATACATACATACATACATACATACATACATACATACATACATACATACATACATACATACATACATACATACATACATACATACATACATACATACATACACACACTTACACACACATAAACACAAACAAACAAACAAACAAACACACGCACACACACACACACACACACACACACACACACATATATATATATATATATATATATATATATATATATATATATATATATATATATATATATATATATATATATATATATATATATACAAAAACATATTTATTAAAAAAAGTAAAGGTAAGTTCTTATATAGCGCTGCATCCAATACCCAGGATTGCTTAAAGCGCGTTACACATTACTTCCCTGACAGACCTGTTCAATCACACACCATCTCAACGTCTCTGGGAAGCATCCAGCTATATGCTGTAATTAATGCGCGAAGACTGCTCGTACACATATTCACCACATGTCTATAGCTCATTCATACAACTGATTATGAATCCAATTGCTGCAAGCTACTCACTGTTTCTTGCTGAGCCACACACAAACAACGACGATGCCGACGAAGACGAACCCAAGAACACTTCCCACGGTGATCAACACAACCTGCCACAACTGGAGGAGTGGTTGGGTCACGTGACACGGCCAGGCCGCGTGACAGTAGCATTCATAGGCCCCGATGCGATTGATGCATGTGTAGTTAGCTGGACATGGATCCGACCCGCATTCGTCGATTTCTGTCTCGCAATAGTCGCCAACATAGCCACGTGGACACAGACAGGTGTAGCCGTCGAAACCTGGTGAAATGTATAATGCAACGCAATATTTATTTTGGTAAACACTACTAATTATACGATTTTAAAATGTGTTCTTTTATGTATTGCTGAACGTATGCTAATGTATTATATACAATGTGTATTCAAACTCCTTCTCGGCGATTTCTTAGTTTAGTAAATAACAATACATAACTATGTTTGTGGTTTGATACAAATGTAAACAGATGGTCACATGAAGAGAGTGTCCTTATCGTATTGTCGGAGAAGCAGTTATAATGCTCTAATTTTAGGAAATGAAATGTACACGGTTTATTCTTGGACTAGTCTTCTCCGAACGTTTACAATTGTATACTGCACAACTAATACTTCATGTCCTTATCATTTGATGTCAGTTGCATTACTTGTGCGTATGCATAACTAATTAATACAATACCAATAACTTTAATTATTATCCCACAATATTCATGGTGATATAATATGTCACTGCGAAAATGAAAGCGTTGCATCTGTAATAAACCGATGGTCTTACCTTTGATTCTGTTGGTTGATTGACATTTTGGATCACTTTCTGGTCCCTGACACATTCCTTTGTTAACGCATGGATTCTTCAGCACTCTCAGGTCGATTGTCATCAAATCTCGTGACACACTGTCAGTGGCTGTAACCTGTTATCAATACGTAACAATATTTGTATTTCACGTACACATAATATATGCGTCAAGTATGTCATATGTTATTGTTGATGTTGACCTAACTATACTATTGCTTATGATTTATAACATGATGTTACCTTTTGTAAGCAAACCTGATTAATTAGCTATATTAAGCCATTACTTACAGCAGAACTGTGTTAATGTACCGTACACATAATATATGCGTCAAGTATGTCAAATGTTATTGTTGATGTTGACCTAACTATACTATTGCTTATGATTTATAACATGATGTTACCTTTTGTAAGCAAACCTGATTAATTAGCTATATTAAGCCACTACTTACAGCAGAACTGTGTTAATGTACCGTACACATAATATATGCGTCAAGTAAGTCATAAGTTATTGTTGATGTTGACCTAGCTATACTATTGCTTATGATTTATAACATGATGTTACCTTTTGTAAGCAAACCTGATTAATTAGCTATATTAAGCCACTACTTATAGCAGAACTGTGTTAATGTACCGTGCGTCAAGCAGCGTGTCTTACCTTGATGACGTCATCACCGAAATAACCTTCGAATGGTTTGTATCGGAGCACAGTGATCACCCATGCACGGCGTTGGTTGATCATGTCGGTGCCGCACGGATTAGGCAGCATGCCTTTCTGTACCGGCGACATTGTGGATATGCCATTGACCAGTTTATCCCAGGCAGGACGTCTTGTTTCCCATGTTTGTGCACAGTCCTGAGGTATCAGTTCGGCGGTGTTCACTCGGCTGTACACCGTCAGATTACCGTGTTGTGGTTGGTCGAGTGCTAATGTCACGTCGTCGTTGTAGTCGGCGTCGTACGCAGCGACGACAACAACCAAATCCTGATAGACAACATTTGTCTTGATGTTCTCTTCTACGTTCATCGTAACGACAGATGACGGTGGGTTTATGTCCCGCCCCTCCTTGAAGATTGCAAGCCTCGGAACATCGTTGGTCGCCGTTATTTCCACCACCAGCTGTCCGTCCACATCGTTGGTCGCCGTTATTTCCACCACCAGCTGTCCGTCCACATCGTTGGTCGCCGTTATTTCCACCACCAGCTGTCCGTCCACATCGTTGGTCGCCGTTATTTCCACCACCAGCTGTCCGTCCACATCGTTGGTCGCCGTTATTTCCACCACCAGCTGTCCGTCCACATCGTTGGTCGCCGTTATTTCCACCACCAGCTGTCCGTCCACATCGTTGGTCGCCGTTATTTCCACCACCAGCTGTCCGTCCACATCGTTGGTCGGCGTTACTTCCACCACCAGCCGTCCGTCAACGTACAACGGCGGTTCATCGTCCGTCCTTTTCTCCCACACAGTGAAGTAGACCGTGTCTGTCCCGTAATAATTGTCGTACGGCTTATACGACAACATTCCATCAGTGGTCAAAGTCACGTTCCCCGCAGGTGATGGAGCGGTTGTGTTGAGGAGAAAAGACAAGAGGTCGTTGTCTGGGTCTTCCGCTGTAAGAGGAAACTCGAATTGGACGTCTTCGAAGATTGGAACTCTCGAGTCTGAGGTGATGGTCGGGGGAGAGTTTGAGAACGTATTTGCTGTATTAGCAGCGCTATACATCGCCACTCCCTGGCTGTTGACACTGGGTATGGCGCGCTTGTTTCTGCTTGTCCGGCTGGCATTCCGACAGACTGCATCACTGTGACACACCTGACACAAAAACAACATATATTTGCATTCACCAAATTGACGTTCTGCAACGTTTAGTTCAGTAATTTGCCACCTATCAGGCGCATGAAAATTCACGTTTGTGTCAAGGGGAAACCTGTGAGTTATATAATTTTGGAATATATTGCAAGTCGGACTTACTGTTACAGTGACAAGACCGTTCTTCCAGTCTATGCGTCTGTTGTCGTCGTCAGTGTCACACGTTCGTCCAGCATCAATCCACATCTCGTCGTCTGAGCAGACAAAATACAATATTTCTAAAACTCGTCTAACCATGTGCAAAGTAAAAATACATTAAATATAATATCACTTGCGGTTTTGTTTACATATGTTTGTAGGAACGTGTCACATGTTTTGGTTTGCATCGTATCATACTAGTTTTAACATGACTAGTCACCTGGTGTCACGTTCACTGTGTTTAGTGATGATACCTCAAGATAACCGGTTACATATTCCGTATATCGTCTATATGTCTACATAACACAGGGAAACATAAATTATATATTTAACACCAAACATGTTAACAATGATGTCGCAGTACTACAGCGGATACCACATTAATAATTTCATTTTACATTAATACAATATGTATATGTTCCGCCGATCTCATGTTATCTAATTGGTGTCGCAGCATTGTAATGTGATGCTGATAATCTTGTATACACTCAAGTAGTAGTTTAATTACTCTATGTAATAGCACATCCACCATGAAATATTCCACATGGCACCGACCTGCACACCAGCGCAGAATGCGTGGATGGTAGTCATTCATGAAATCGTCTAATCGTGTTTTGTCAAACGGCATGGTGATATCCAGTGGTCCGTCGATGATCTGATCTGGCAGCGTCGAAATGAACAACGGCTTACCATCCCAACGGTGTATTCTGAAGACATAGTGTATGCGAGCAGATGGAACATTTCAATACATCTTTAAATGCACGTATTTATCCTAGCTTTTAGATACAATACTTTAAAAGCGCAATTCGATCAAACATTTAATTACAATGGCGCATGTATCATTGAAAGTGTCAAGCAATCTAACGGGGACAGGCAAACGTCGTCATTAAACCATGACACCGTTGAAGAATATGGCGGACAACCAATGTAAAACAAATATGTTGTAAGTTTTTTTTACGAAAGATGGTTATAATTTCAGAAGATTCAATAGGGAGTTGATTGCAGATTGTCCGCGCAGCCACACAGAAATCATGTTTGCCAATATTGGCGTTTGTCTTAGGAACAAACCGTTGCTTGGAAACGGACGATCTAAAGCCCGGTGCACACACGAACTATCAGCTGAGCTAGCAGTCACTCGTGTCTGTTGGCTCAGCTGATAGTTCTCGTGTGCGCTGTGTTTATCGTGAGAATTGTACCACGCGATGCGTTGAGCAAAATATCTGACGTGTTTAACATATTCCGCCTCGCGGAACGTAAGCTCTGTGCTCAACGACAAAATACATTGGCCAATGAAAACCCGTAGCATTTACGGCATTTCAGAAATGGCGACTACAAATGAAAAATTATTGTGAATGATGTGCTGTTGCAATAGTGGCCAGATTATCCGTGCTTTTACGATGTCCGGGCTGCGTCATTTAAAACCAGTGACGTGCGACAACTGACATTGCCAATTTATTGAATGCTGTTTCTCATAAATAAAACATTCCAGCATACAGTTGTAACTTAGTACAGTAAATAGTGTGAATTATTTTTTTTGTCATAAAGAAACACTATTATGACCAGAAGTTCAACAACACCTACGCCGAAATGTCCGAATATTCCAAGTGCTTTTCTAATAGCTTGGGATAATTTGCTAGGCAACCAGTCTACTTAATATGTTTTCTGATAGCTCTCGCATGCGTCGGGTTTAAGGGGCCTTATATATATATATATATATATATATATATATATATATATATATATATATATATATATATATATATATATATATATATATCTATATCTATATCTATATCTATATCTATATCTATATCTATATCTATATCTATATCTATATCTATATCTATATATATATATATATATATATATATATATATATATATATATATATATATATATATATATATATATATATATATATAAGATAAATGTAGCATTAATTACTTGACGCCAACATTTGAAGAATTTACCTGTTCCTCAGATATCGGTCTGTTTTCTCCTTTGTCGACTCCGGGTGGACAATGAACGGTTTGAAAGAATCGGATGCTCCCGACATATACTGTGACTTGACGTCGGCGTCAGATAGAATACCTCCTACCAACATCTTGTCGTCTGATTGCACTGTGGAGAAAGGTAAAGGACGATATATTATTAATTAAACACATAGCACACACACGCATACACACACACACACACACACACACACACACACATATATATATATATATATATATATATATATATATATATACATCCGCTAACACACACATAAACACACCTAGACAACGAAGCAAACAGAACCTCCGAGTGGCATAATGGTTATATTTATAATATATTTATAATAACTGTAGACTTACTTGTAACTACAAACAAATAAAATATTATGTTGAACTTGTACAATACGACGTTAGGTGTAGGCCTATCCACGGTTTAGTAATTCTACTCACGTTTGGTCGCTACGACGGTACTTGCTGCAGTGGAAGACGTGTCATTATTCCACAGCGTCAACTTCAATCGGCCTCTTTCACTTTTAGCAACGATATCTCCGTCTCCTAAAATATCAGTAGAATTCCAAAATATACTGCCCAGGTACTGAACGGTGACAAAGTCTTGGGTTTATGTTGACAAAGTCCATATCCACTGTACCTTATTACGAAAACCCCATATGTTTTTATACCGATATCATCACGACAAGAAAACAGTTTGCGCCAGTTGTTGCCAATATGTTGCTCCTCCTCATGACGTCATTTGTATTGCACTGAAGCAATGAGGTACCACAATAACTAATCCGACAGAGGGCGCTCTAACGCAACTAGGGTCTCTGTGCCTCTTTTACGTATTGCGTATTACGTGTGTAAAATGTGGCACCATTTTGCGGAACGCTTGTTTAAATCATCCTACAATCAGCTGTTGAATTCGCATGACTCAGAAACCTCACAAATAGCTAAATATGGATACAGTCTGACATGTCCGTCAATGTGAATGCATAATATGTACATTAATGTACATTTACTGCTGATGGAACGTCGACTGGTGACCCGACGATAAGTGTGCTGGCTCGATGCCAGGATGTTTAAAATCATCTACAGCTCACCGTAAGCATCACACGAGACGGGTACGTCTTCATACATAGTTAAATATTAATATCGTATAACGTGTCCGTCAATGTGAAAGCATAATGTCTACATTACTGTACATTTACAGTCGATGAAACGTCACGGGATGTTCGATTTAATTCAGTTCCAAGATGGCGTTGTTTTGGCTGTTCTGTCTATTGACCACACATACGGCATGCTGTTCTGTCTATTGACCACACATACGGCATGCTGTTCTGTCTATTGACCACACATACGGCATGCTGTTCTGTCTATTGACCACACATACGGCATGCTGTTCTGTCTATTGACCACACATACGGCATGTTCTTCTGTCTACTGACCACACACAAACTATCGCATGCTATGCGCCTGCACGGTCAATAGCTAATTGAGGATTATTTAAACAAGCGTTCAACAAAACATGCAAACAAATCCACGTTAGTCACTAAAGGCGCTAATACGAACTAGGGTCTAGTTGCGTATTAGCGCCTCTAACGACTAACGAGGATTTCTGGAACCCCATTGTATTTAGCAATGTATGCACCATACTTACGGACAACTACAATCGGTTTGACAGACATCTGGCTGCATTTGTGGCCTTTGGTACAAGCCCGTAGATGAACGCGCAGTGTTCTAAAACCACAGAGACGTCACAACACATACATTTGCGGAATAACACAATCATAACGAAATTTACTAAAAACGTTCAGCCATAGTCATTCGTATTGCTGAATTTGAAACCCCAGAGTACAATCTGTACAGTTACGATTCCATATTTAAGAAATCGGCATGCGGAATGAGAATAGTGTAAATATTGTTTTGTAATGATTTCAGGTTTTTGTATACGAATTCCACACACGTCTGCTCATGTACATGTCGGATCAATACATAATATTCTGTTTAACGAGAAATGCCGTTTTGTGTTACACTCATATGCATGACACTACCGTACATGTAGCTTGACATATAAGACATTGAAAATGACATCGATCGAGTATACACCGGGATTATCAGGAATATCGGATAACCGAATTACAAATTTAAATCTTGAACAGAGACAATCATTAAATATATCGATACATAATAATATTAAACATTGTCGCCAATACTAACCTGTTAACTTCACAACATTCATCACTGACCTTCCAGGCTCCATGAAGAACGAGCCAGATGTGTCTCTCTTTTTGCGATGGTTGACAGTTTCGTTGGCGGTTGCATTACTTCCAAACGTTATCCCTTCCGAGGAGAGACTGACGTCTCCACCGTACTCTCCCAAACCCACTTGGCGTTCGGGAAATATGTCGGCATTGCCTTCGTCACTCCCTACACTGAAATCTTCATAATCGAGAAAAGTATGTGTAAATATAATATAGCTTAATTTCCTTTATATATGATTATATTTGCAATCATCAATTCCAACATTAGTTACTGCTAGTTAGTCTTCGAAAAAAGACATTGTACAAATAAGTATTTATGATTATTGTTTTATTCTAACCTACACAGTTAACACATGCATATACAAATATAAACCTGGAAAATGTTAAGTAAATTTTTTCTACCTACTGCAAACTAATATATGTAACACAGTCTGCTGTCAAAAGGTAACATTATGCCACGTGTCGGCATTGTGGTAATGGAAACTAAAAAATACTCACAAATGCCATCAATATGTTCGTTTGGTGGTGGCTTTTCCCAGCCGACACCGACAGAGTCTTGTCGGGATGTCTTCCTCGCCGGCACGGTGTCTGTCTCGTCGCCAAACGGCTCCGTGTCCTTCTCTGTCGTCGGGACGTCTTCTGCGTTGGGTGACTCTGTCATGATGGTTACACCTGGAGGGTTGACGCCAAACACACTTTGTGATCACCATGAATCGTAAGATTGACACACCTTTTTATCTGATTCTCAATGGAATATGGTATAAATAATTGGTTATTAATAAATTATAGTCAGTTAAATAAAACAAGGTGTTAACAGTCCTGATTACTAACTACTTATGTAGTGCCAAACCAAGTTCATATTATCTGATGAAGATTAACATAAATGTAGGCATAAATTAACGCAAAGGTCTAATGATTAACCAGCATTTTTCACAACAACACTTTTTTGGACAATAATGCTCAGTGATCCACAGGCATATGATAAGCTAGAAGAACAGGTCGTTGTACTGAACCAACAGAGAGTGTCACCAACCAGAACACGGTGACGCAATTTGTACACATGCTTGTTTCGTGCTTGCCAATAGTGGGACTCACCTCTAGATATGTTTGTCGTCTTTAGACCTGCTCCGTTCACACATACCAGGGTGACGTAATACGTGTGATTGTTCAACAATAAACCCTCCAGTGAGGTGTTGCTCACAAACTCGTCTGTAGTAATTTTGACAAAAGGCTGCACATCTGTATCACCAGGGCCGCTACCAATGCCCCACCACGTCTCGACAACCTTCGACAAAATGAACGGAAGAATACAGTTATGGATCCGATTATTTCAGTCGACATACTCGCCAGGCGATGAAATACTTTCTTGTCATCGTGGCATGTCTTCACTGTATTAATTCATTACGTAAATTACACTGTTGAATTTAAAGAATGACCGTTGTATTTTTATTAATACACCCGCATCACGTATTGCATGCAATTAAATTATATATGGGCTTATAAGTCGTGAACAAATTTTAATCAACAACATATGTATAATTTAGAATGTATGACAAGCAACTGTACCTCACTTTCGCCGTCAAATACTTGGTAGTATACAGCAATGGTTGAGTTGTCTCCCTGATAGTCGGATGGCTCGGCCTGATTCCACGCCAAGTCGATGTGGTAGAACATCTCAACGACTGGTGGAGTCGTGTCTATGTACACACCAGCGGACGACGTTGTCACATACTGGCCAGAGGCAGTGAGGGCCTTCACCGTCAGGTAGTATACTTGTAGGAGAGTCTCGTTGGTGTCCGCGCCTGTCTGTCTCGGCTCCAAGGCGAGGTTTGTGATATCGACGTGAACAACTTGAGTCTGGTTCGCCCGGCATGTCATGTTACACACCAACTCATCGCACGTGTGTTGGCATGGAATGCACGGTCTCGTGATCTAAAGTATTTGCAAAGTATTTACATTTCTAGGAATCGGATCGCATCGGTGATCTATTTATTGAAATGTAATCATAAGGTTTACAGAAAAGCAAGCTATGTACGAGCTTTTTGTGAACTTTATGCTCGCCAGTGCTGGGTCGTGGGGAAGGCAACATATTTCTGGTCAGCTGTGTCAAAATTACTCGTCGCGAACATTTTGGATGAAAACGATACAATTATTAGTTATTGTAAAATGTGCAAATATTAAATACTCTCATGACGTTTGAAATGCCACGTATATTCACCATATAGCAATGTTCACAGCAACATCCGCAGAGACGCTAATTAATATGTGCTGTGTTTACCAGTTTTCTTGTCCCGGATGTGTATCGGTTGGAAACGGCATCATTTCATTAGATTGATTGGGAAAAACAGTTGAACATGGACGCAAAACAAAAAAGAGACATATTAGAAATACACGACAAAAGCTAGTATGGTCGACAAACCTTGGTTAATATATGCGCATAACAGAATATATGTTATACCTTATTAACTATATGAACCTATAAATGTGCACAGCTGTGCACAATCTAAAAGATGACAACATTTTATATTCATACCATCTGATAAGGCGACACATCGCTGCCAAATGCAGACGTCCCGACAGCTGCGTGGAACTCAACGACTGGGTGAACTAGACCACGGAAAGGTTCTCCGAAACGACAAAGTTCAGTCGAAGTTGCCGGAAGCCTGAAGCAACAGGAATTATAAAATAATAGCAACATGACATTAACATTAGGCTTCTACCATCGTAACATAAAACAGATCATAGGAAAATACGAATGTGTATGTCCCAGAAAGGTAATACCACGCAACAAATAATGTAGCATTGATGATGCTTCCTTCCGAAGAAAAAACAACTTACTATAATTATCATTGGGGATGGAAAATATGTTAAAATATGAATTAAGCCTTTTGTTTCAAATCTTGAATCACTGACACGTTGACATTGGTACTTACGTCAGTTTTCGGATAAGTGCCGCCGTCTCTGGCGGAGTAAAAACATCGTCAAGTGGCGCCACCCAACCGTGACGGTTGTAGACGCCGAAAGTCAACTGGCATTGAGAGGAGACGCTTGTTGTTCCAGACATAAGAGCTCGCTGTCGCTTGTCAATGTACAACTTCAACTCCCAGTAAAGCTACAGAGTAAACATAACACAACACGCCGTAATAACAACTACGGCTACATCGCGGTATCTGACGTAGCAAATGATAGCATTTAGCCACATTAAATGAATATGTTATGGTAACGATATTAAATTCAATTACATACGACGTAATTACACTTATATATATATATACAAATGCCAAGAATAAATTATCTTTTTGTATGGAACCATGCAATTAAAACTCACATTTGACTCTCCTGACTGATCTTCATTGATGGCCAAAGTATACGTATGCGAACACAGCGTAGAGTCAAACTCCAGCGCGAAGACAGAGTGCGAGCTTTTGTTTGATTTCGCAGACCACAGCACAACCCAGTCAGCTAGGCGTCCCTTAAAGAACGTGTCTGGAAGAACCAAACGCTTATATTGTGTTGTGTTTGTGTTGCGTTGCGTTGCGTTGCGTTGCGTTGCGTTGCGTTGCGTTGCGTTGCGTTGCGTTGCGTTGCGTTGCGTTGCGTTGCGTTGCGTTGCGTTGCGTTGCGTTGCGTTGCGTTGCGTTGCGTTGCGTTGCGTTGCGTTGCGTTGCGTTGCGTTGCGTTGCGTTGCGTTGCGTTGCGTTGCGTTGCGTTGCGTTGCGTTGCGTTGCGTTGCGTTGCGTTGCGTTGCGTTGCGTTGCGTTGCGTTGCGTTGCGTTGCGTTGCGTTGCGTTGCGTTGCATTACATTGCATTACTGCCGTTCGAAATAGCGTGCATTGACTAAATAACTTTTTTGAAATATATCACAACGCAAACGATAACACATGGAATTAAAAATACGTGCACATTTGGTGAAACATTGCTACAGTTGCTTGATAATCAAGATGGTTAGTTATGAGACGGCATGTAACGCCATGCACAACATCGACCTATTTTTGCAGCGCGCTTGATACGTAAACCAATCGGCATATAGTGTCAACTTACTCGGGTGTATTTGGAAGCCAAAGCCTCGTCTCTCCTTCAGTTCCTCTTCAGGGACATTAAGCGACGTGTCTCCCGGCAGTCCTGTGTCGATGGTCCTCAGTCCGCTACTGCGTCGGCCGTTGTCCGCTAGACTCGGTGTGTCGCCGTCAAACAAGACGGGCATGTAGTCGGCAAACACGCCCTTGGGACCGTCGAAAAAGACGACGGACGTGACGGCGCGCAGTGACCCACTCGCTGCCTGGATCTCAAACTGAACATAAACACAATAAACATCAAATAATATACATATATAAATATATGTATATATATATAATTATAATATATATATATATATATATATATATATATATATATATATATATATATATATAGAGAGAGAGAGAGAGAGAGAGAGAGAGAGAGACAGAGAGAGAGAGAGAGAGAGAGAGAGAGTGAGAGACAGACAGACAGAGAGAGAGAGAGAGAGGCACACGCACACGCACACGCACAAGTACACGCACACGCACACGCACACGCACACGCACACGCACACGCACACGCACACGCACACGCACACGCACACGTACACGTACACGTACACGTACACGTACACGTACACGTACACACACGCACACGCACACGTACACGTACACGTACACGTACACGTACACGTACACGTACACGTACACGTACACGTACACGTACACGTACACGTACACGTACACGTACACGTACACGTACACGTACACGTACACGTACACGTACACGTACACGTACACGTACACGTACACGTACACGTACACGTACACGTACACGTACACGTACACGTACACGTACACGTACACGTACACGTACACGTACACGTACACGTACACGTACACGTACACGTACACGTACACGTACACGTACACGTACACGTACACGTACACGTACACGTACACGTACACGTACACGTACACGTACACGTACACGTACACGTACACGTACACGTACACACCACACATTCATGCACCCACATATAATTGTACCTTTATCCTGTGTTACATTGTAAACAAGTTTTCCACATAGTTCAGTTTGATTTAATGAACAATATTAAACCACAATCACTAGTACTTTCTTTATGTATTCACTCATAATAGGGTCGTCTTAGTGTCAACATGTTACTCAATAGGTATAAGAAACAAAGTAATACTTGCATCATAAGTGCCTCCATTGGACAAGTCAGGGTGTATTTGAGCAGACGCGGACAACATTTGCTTCGTTCTCACATCTCGACGAAGATTCATGGACATGCCGTTTTCGGAGTAGGAAATCTAAACACAAAATCCATTACATTATGACTTACTTTTATATCTATTTAGCATATTATATTGTTATCATCATTTGAATTTTATTCAGTATCATAGAGTATTTTTAATTGTAGGGGTGTGCATACTAATGCATATGAACACTTAACGTTCCATTTTGCTGAACGGTACGTATACTTGGATGTAGGCTTATTCTTTATATGCCGAATCTAAGAAGCTTATTTTGCTACACGGTATATTTTATGTTGACATTTTATAGATGAATTTATGTAAATGTACTAATGCAATTACTAAATAAAACTAGATAAACTTTCACTTGATTGTGCTCCTAATAAATGTATACGCAATACTTGACGCAAGACTTGTGTCTTATAGTTTCTCACCTGGAAGTCTCGGAATGTGACGCCATCTTGTTTCTGACGCTGCATCCCCCGCAGGTATTTGTGCACGAGCGGCGTCAAGTCAGCCTCCTGACTCGACATTGTGTAAACTCGTCGAGGACATGAAGGCCCAGTCGCCAACGGAAGGTACAGGAAGACGCCTGCAGTTAAACAACTTACACAAGTCATACATACTGTGTCGTTACATTAAATGTCGGATACATTTATTACTGCCGCTTCGTATACGGGAATAGTATATTTATTGATGGTGGTTTTTTTAACAGTTTGTAGATCGAAGATCTATGTTGAACATTAGTTCTCGGATGCATGATGATGTACATTAGTTAATTTATCAAGTAAATTGGTTATATGCATTTTATATAGCAAGGCTGATTACCATAGCACAGGTTCATTATAGTTATGTCCCTTTAAATATATTGTGTTTTGGAAAATATGAACAACATACGATGATTTTCTCTCACAATTAATCTAACAGCGCATAATCAAAGGCGCTACTCCAATCTTTTTATATGAGTGAGCCTGTATATCGTTCTTATTTGTAAGATGGGTTATAAGCATGATCAATTTCCCAACTGGTCCTAATCAGTGTACTGATTCTTTTACAGCATAACGGATTCCTGTCACAAGTCTTTCACTGGAGTATCGTGTACTTAAGGTTGACATATATGCACTAGGCACAAGACTCGGCTTACTGTCATTGTCATGTCATGTCATATTCCGTTCCATTGGACATCGAGGTGACAACGACATTAATGAGCTCATCGGTTAAGTCACCAACCTACCTTGCATCTCTGTGGTGGAATGTTGGTAAGTGATCTCAGTTGTGAAATCACGGCCATGTTTGACTGTTCCTGCCTTAGGTGAAGCAGCGTCAAGAAGGATTGGCCGACTGAAGACTGATTGTGAGATGTCTGCTCCATTCGTCACTTGCAGCTCAATGTAGTAAACGACGGAGTTCTTCGAGGGAGAATAACAAACACACCGACATACACGATCAATATAATGTATCTTCTCCAACGGTTCGGCAACAGCGTAGGTAACCAATTAACACACAGGTTGCTCTGTGCGTTAGTGTCTATACCAGAATTGCTGCCACCAAATTATGGCTTCTTTGTTTTCAACAAATTATAGTTTAAAATATGCTTTCTTTGTTTTTAGCAAATGATAATTTTATGCAACATGAACAATGCATTTCCTTATGACACCTCCCCTGAATTTATATGTCAAGTAAATAATTCGAAAAGTTTCAAAAGTATGGAGCTAACTACCAGATGAGCAAAAGCACATTAGTTATTGTTTTTCTTCTGCACATTGTTAACAAGTTCGTAAATCCAGACAACGTTACGTTATTGTTTCTTTGTAACAATATATCCAATAATGCTCCACACACCTGAAGATTGATATTTTTAAATTCATAAGAAGAAGCCTTTGATGGCAATTCTATGAACTCAACAATCGACGTCATGTTGTCAGTGTTCGGGGCCGTACACGACTCTCCACCACTCCAAAGACGGATGTTCATTTTCTTCACTCCGCTCTCCGGGTCGGTGAAACCAGTCCACCATCCTGTCATCGTGTCAGCGCTTGAAGAATACAGCACGTTCTGCAATGTAGAAGCGTTCTTGGTGATAATTATATTCTGGTATAGTTGTCATGTTTTACAGGCAGCATTGGTAGTCAATAAACGAAGTAATTATGCGTGCTTTATGTTTTTTACGCTGTCAGTTGTGTTGATGTTCAAATTCAGTTTGTAAACTGAAGAAATTGCCTAAGTTTCGAAACGGCAGTAGGTGGGATTGAACCACCGTCCCCTCGATTGACAGTCCGGCGCTCTACCGCGCGACCACCGCTCCCCACATATCAGCGCGACCACCGCTCCCCACGTATCAGCATTCGTTCTAGTACACTGAGCAACACCATAGCCACCCAGTGATAGCATGAGTAGTCGCAAGTGCGAAATAAGAAACTCAGCGAAACACAATGTAATGTATAAACTGACAACGTTATATATTAACGTACCAAACGATTGTCAGGTCCGACTCCGATTTGGCCGGCAATTGGCAGTGTGGTGTCAACGGTAAAAGCAGCGGACGTTTCAACACATCCTCCACTCTCATCAGCGGCAAGGACCAGCACGTGGTACGTACGACCTTGAACTAGTTTGAGACCATGTTGCGTGACATCGGTGTCCAGACTGACACTCGTCAGAGGCTGAGTGTCAAACAGGTGGGTGTAGTTGGCGTCACGAGTGGCCGACTTGTCACCATCAGTGGTCTCCAACTACGTGAAATATAGCAGATACCGGTATTGTGAATTAAAAAATATGACAAAATGTGCGAGAGTGTGCCTCATATAGTGTGAATGTACGCGTGTGTACATATTTGTATCAATGTCTGTGCGATAATATGCACTCTTGCTTGACCTTGTGGAAGCGTCTTTTTGTTTTGTATTTCTGACATTTAGTATGTCCGCGAATTCACGAAGGTATGTCTTTAGATGTCTTCCTCTCCGTCTATCTATGTGGCCGACTCTATATGTATATTTATGTATGTATATGTGCCTGTATGCCTATATTCCACAGTCGTTTTTATGTTTACTCATATGCAAACACAACCAAACAATCACACACGCCCACACATATACATGCGCACATCGGCACTCGCAAATACATACACGCACATACACACATACACACACACACACACACACACACATATATATATATATATATATATATATATATATATATATATATATATATATATTCACATACAAACACAAACACAAACACAAACACAAACACAAACACAAACAAACACATACAACCAAATCTTAACATCTTGTAAGCACATATCACGTAGTAAGGTTCTCAGCCGTTTGCCAAATTACCATAGCACCTACCAGCATTTCACACGTGACCGCCGTCTGTGCGGGGTCCACGGTGCCCATCCCCCACTGGTAAAACTTGACTGGCAACAAGAACTTGAACCCGCTCCACGAAAACGACACCGTCGTCGCTGACGAAATGTATCTAAATATAAGATGAATATAGTTTAGTGACAAACGTATACAAGTCGGTACTGTGTGGTGGGTAGGATGACCTGAATTGATGATTCAGATAGATATTCCTGATGCCGATATCATATGGCCAGTGACAAGAGGCATAGGATCGTTGGTAAGACAACCGATATTCGTATCACATATAACTAAACAGAAAACAATATATTAACGCAAAGTAGGTGTGGTTACATAGTTGATTTGAGATCCCCGGTTGCCGGGATAACTTTTAATTTTTAAATAATAATAATCAGTGTACATTGTATAACCATCACACACATAAATACATATAAAATTATAGTCATGTAAATAAAAAAATATTTACATATCTCATAACATAATCGCTATGTTTTTTCCAGTCACCACATACTTAGCAAGTTCTATTGTTCCTGTGGAAATGACGTGGCTTCCGTATCCGACACGTATTCCATTAGACGTCACGTCGACCATGGCGGACGACACGCTGTAGGCACGAACAGTCACATAGTAGACGGCTTTGCGGGGGATTAGCTTCAAGTCTGAGATCGTCCATGTGACATTGAGACCAACGTTAGTGAATGGCCATACGTTGGTTCTCGTACTTGGGTATCTGCGGTCGGTGCCGATGGCTATCTCGTAGTGGTCGATCTCATGGTGCTTACCAATGGAACCGTCGACATTATTCACTCCTGTAATAAATAACATTGCACCATTCCACATACCATACACATAACCGTTGCAGATCCATATTTTCAGCGTTATTATAACCGCGATTTGATCGACATAATTACGTTCTTCATGTGACATCGTGAACTAGATAAACCATGTCAATGTCGCACGAAGCAGCTATGAGATGATTAACTTATGTCAGTAACGTAGGGAAGAACACATTGAGCCCGATACGTTCAGACATTTGTGTACATTTGTAATGCACATGCATGCGTAGCCAATGGACTCGTCTCGTAGTATAGTCGCGTAGACTCGTCTCGTAGGTACAACATATTAATATTGCCGCTAACGCGTGTATTTACCTTTTTCATAGAATGTTGATAACACGTAAGGGTAGCACAAATTAAAAGCTAAGCAAGCATCCAGTGTGTGACTTGCAATGTTCCAGTTGCATTATACGCACATACGCAATAAAGTCCACACATTCACACAAACAGCAAGATATGAGGTGCGTTATAGTAATAAGTGTACGTTATAAATGTATTGGCGTCTTTCATTAATATGAAATAATATAAATACATTAAAATTCAACCAATCAGTTACATAAATAATACTAATAAACAAAGAAATACTTTACAATTACGCAAACTTGATCAACTTGACCAACTACGCCCGTCTACACGACCAACGTACGGCTGACGTGTAGTCCATTGCTATCGGGTTTCGGTTGACCGAATCCATCCCAATTGGCCGAGAGAGTTGTGACAGACAGTTGCAAGTTGAGGTCCACTCCTGCGATGTCTCCATCGCGTACGTTGCCCGGGAGCAGCGGCTCCAGCTGCACCGTGAGTCCGTCCGAGCGCAGAGAGTAGGTGAATCCGAGTGTATTCGTTGCTCGGACAATCACAAAGTAAGACTCACGGTCCTTTAAATTCAACTCGTCAGCCTCCGCTTTCATGATGCCTGGAATGATAATGGTACACCCGTTCAAACAGATCGATTAACACACAGTCGCGGGTGGGTGGGCGGGTGGGCGGGCGGGTGGGCGGGTGGGCGGGCGGGCGGGCGGGCGGGCGGGCGGGCGGGCGGACCGAAACCCCAACAAGAGTGGATACTTTAAGTTACTAAATTGTATGTAAAACTGTATTACATATTTAAAATAGAGTAAACACGTATTCGGAAATTTAACTGATCTTAAACTGCAAAAGTCTAATATATATACCTCGTTTAACTTACAACAAATTGTTTACAATTATCATTATGTCGTTTTCGAAGCATACACATTACCTTCAGGGATATCAGTCATGGGGAATACAACGGTGCCGTCATATTTGTGGATGGCCCACTCATATTTCTCAATGGGACACGGGTCTCCACTGAAGTCCCAGTGCGCCGAAAGACCGTCATTGTTGTCTTGGAAGTCTCTGTTACGAAAGTAACGACCGTACAATGGTTTCAATTGGTGGTATCATATTACGTGCTTGTATGCATGAGAGTAAGATAAATAAATTACACATTTTAAGTCATGGCTGCACGTCACGACTCAATCAGATTTTGATAGTTTATATACCGCTAATGTTTTACATACATCACTCAGTTGTAGTGCCTCCCTATACTATACAGAATTACCACACTGGAAGATATAACACAACATATGAATACATCACTTCTTATATAACAAATAGAGAAACAACATATAATTGTTTCCAAATGTAAGCATACCTTGACTATGAAATAATGAGGGAGTTTATCAATAACAAACATACATTTCCGTCGTCTTCGAGCGGTCAGGCAACAATTGCACTCATGCAAACATACGGACCTGACAAACACACAGACACGGACAAAAACACCCTCGCACCCATAAGTATCCACACATAAGCACATATGTACACACATGCACGAACACACATACATATTCACATGCGTGCGAGGGAACACGCACACGCACACGCACACGCACACGCACACGCACACGCACACGCACACGCACACGCACACGCACACGCACACGCACACGCACACGCACACGCACACGCACACGCACACGCACACGCACACGCACACGCACACGCACACGCACACGCACACGCACACGCACACGCACACGCACACGCACACGCACACGCACACGCACACGCACACGCACACGCACACGCACACGCACACGCACACGCACACGCACACGCACACGCACACGCACACGCACACGCACACGCACACGCGCACGCGCACGCGCACGCGCACGCGCACGCGCACGCGCACGCGCACGCGCACGCGCACGCGCACGCGCACGCGCACGCGCACGCGCACGCGCACGCGCACGCGCACGCGCACGCGCACGCGCACGCGCACGCGCACGCGCACGCACACGCACACGCACACGCACACGCACACGCACACGCACACGCACACGCACACGCACACGCACACGCACACGCACACGCACACGCACACGCACACGCACACGCACACGCACACGCACACGCACACGCACACGCACACGCACACGCACACGCACACGCACACGCACACGCACACGCACACGCACACGCACACGCACACGCACACGCACACGCACACGCACACGCACACGCACACGCACACGCACACGCACACGCACACGCACACGCACACGCACACGCACACGCACACGCACACGCACACGCACACGCACACGCACACGCACACGCACACGCACACGCACACGCACACGCACACGCACACGCACACGCACACGCACACGCACACGCACACGCACACGCACACGCACACGCACACGCACACGCACACGCACACGCACACGCACACGCACACGCACACGCACACGCACACGCACACGCACACGCACACGCACACGCACACGCACACGCACACGCACACGCACACGCACACGCACACGCACACGCACACGCACACGCACACGCACACGCACACGCACACGCACACCGCACACGCACACGCACACGCACACGCACACGCACACGCACACGCACACGCACACGCACACGCACACGCACACGCACACGCACACGCACACGCACACGCACACGCACACGCACACGCACACGCACACGCACACGCACACGCACACGCACACGCACACGCACACGCACACGCACACGCACACGCACACGCACACGCACACGCACACGCACACGCACACGCACTCACACACGCACGCACGCACACACACACACACACACACACACACACACACACACATACACACACACACGTGTCAATATTACTTACATGTCTTTGCCTACATCGCTGCCGTCATAAACATATGATTTTCCGACGGGTTCCTTGCCAGAGCTGACACGACTCACGTACACACCATTCGAGGTTGACGTACTGTACAGTCCGGCCGCATTAAAGCCTTTCAGCGTGACGAACACAACTCGTTCTCGGCTCAGGTCTAGATTATGTAAGGTGACAGACATCTGGCCAGATTTGATGTCCTCAAACTCACGGATCTGAATTCCACCAGGTGTCGAGCCAAGAGCCACTTGATACCTGTCATATGTACAAAGGTAATTTAATCAGATCAGCGTTTCAAAAAGGAATTGCTATATAGGAAAAAATAGTAACTGTATAGCCGATCCATTGCCAACAATTATAGTTCACATCCCTCGTACTCATTTCAGTATATTAATTGTTACAAAACAATTATTAAAACTATATATTCATCTGTGTGATATATTATATTGAATTAACCATCTGTTGAAAACATTTGCATTGTTCATGATAATGACAATACTAACCCTTTTTGTCTTCGTTGTATCAGTGAGCTCGGATGTTCCTTAAACTATTATTATTACGATATCTATACGTGTTTCATATGTAATAGAAGAACCAGAGAACATTCCTTATTGAGTGACGTTGGTTTATTTTGTTCTAAATAGTATTGATACGACTAAACATGCTACTTTAGGGGGTCATTCGTAATGGTCAAAATTTTCCGGAGGATATAAGCCACACGCTCGGAGAGGAGGAACCTTTCGTATACGGAGACGCAATACATTTGCATTATTTCTTATGACTTTTTGGACAATCTTAATTATATTTCAAAAGTAATGTGTATGTTTGTACTTATTTGTGTACCTCTTTTTGACTCTTATCGTTTCGGCCATTTTTAATTTCAATGGCATCAGCTGAAACCCTGAATCTGCACAAATCCACTGTAAGTATTTGGACTGCTAATATGTTATAACACCGATATTTTGCTATTTTTTCTACTGTTTAGTTATTTGATAAAATACTTGTTTCAAAATGAACAATATATGAGAATGTTGTCATGTAGATGATAAAATCAATTTCTCAATGTTACACCATGGGGAGCAGTATTAAGGAAACGTAATGACAATGTCAAGGCATTTGAAAAAACAACAATATGACTTGTGCCTACCTGATACCTGAAATTGCACACATATGACCCCTAAATTATGTTATTTTAGATGGTAGTGTAAGACAATACACTGAAAAGTACAAAAAAATATATACACACAAACACATTTTGTGAACACAAATAAAACTATCCTTTTTGAGAGACGTTACTATTGTCCACACTGTTCATCAGTTCGGCCTAAAACTCCCCTGCAGCATATTCTGTTGATGCTGCTGCTGTGTCCCGGCAATCAAGCGAGCTTGACTAGTCTCCTTTGAGGCGGCCACTGTCTGACGCTTCGCCTACTGCAGACGCCGTCAGTCGGCTTTCTCTGCAGATGCGAACAAGTGGGCAACTGGTGGCTCCTCCATTACCACACAGACGTTCGTAATCGTCACCTTGATGCAGTGTTGAACTGTGACACAGCACTGCAGGTGGCGGAGACAACGCGCTCGGTTCCAACGAAAGTCGTCTTGGCGCACTTGTTCCACACAACAGAATGGAGGCTTCCGTTGGCATTCTGCGTTTTGTCCAGTGTGCACCGTTTGAGGAGGTCCACGTGGGCCAGTCAGGTGTACACCTCCTTCACCTGCTCCGTGACATCGGGTGTAATTGGCGTGCTCACATTCGTTCGGTGTGGTCCTGGCTCTTGTCCGGTGGTGAGTGCCTTCTGGTAAAAGCACCATCTGCGAGCTCCCACCGGGCACCGGTCGTGATGGAGTTTCTCATCTGTAGAGGAGCAGGGGTCCAAACCATGGACCGAGACAATGACGTTGTCTCGGTCCGTGCATTATATCCCTGTGGTCGAACGATGCCAAGATCGCATTCTGCATGCCGTTGACGCCATGTGGGTGAGCTCGCACTGATGTCCTGTTGTATCGGCTCAGTGTCTCAATCTTCTTCCCAGTCAACTTACCACACATATTGCCTCCAAACGTGACGCCAACCTTCTTCCCAGATTCCGCCAACTTGCGCAAGGCAGTGTTGAGGCGTTTGGCGACACTCCTCCTTCTGCATCTCCACGTCACCATACTCTCGCTTGTGTGCGAGGTACATGAAGGTCCTGACGTCGCCGCCAGAAAGCATGGTGGTGTACCGGAAGTTGCGTTCAATAGCAGCTCCGCAGCCTTCACCTCCATGCCACCCGCCGCTCCCTCGCAGTTCTGATTGCACTCGGATTCGTGCGCCACATACCAATGTTGAAGGCTGCAGTGTGCCTGCCGCCGTGTCGGTTGCTACCATAAGCATAGCGCTGGCAGTACAGGGACATCACCTGGAGGTCGATCACCACGCAGCCGATCCCATGCTGCGACTTGTGGCCAAGAGTCATCCATGACCCGTCGTAGCTGACGGTCAAGTCGATGGTGTCATCTTCTCCGAGTCAATGACCAGGTAGACACGATGGACAACGGTGGGAACATCGTCGAACGTCCGCATCACAACAACCTTGTTTGCTTCATAGATGACGTGTGTGTGCTTCGTGTACGAGGTGTGTGTCAGTGGCTTCATGCCTAGGAACCGATACAACGTCACAAGCCCTGCATGACCCACTCCGATGTCCATCTAAACAGCTTCTGCGTGGCGCAGGACGACGAATGGCACGTTCCCATCGATGCGGACGCCGACGTCAGGGTGGAGCTGATCACTGTGTCACACTCCACCGCAGCAACGAGGCCAAGTCGGTGGTCGGCGATACTGATCACCAAGGACGCTGCGCCACACTCAAAATACCTCAGGTCTATTGTTGACAGCATGCTGGACGGAGTGGTGACAGTCGATATGTCACCTGCTGTCTCGGGCTCATCGACACCGTCGCTGCCATCATCCTTGAAAGTCGAAGATTTCCAAAAAACACTGGTACCAAGATGCAGTGCGATAGTGTCGTAGCATACACATATCGAAAGCTAGATTATATATTATAAGAATGTTTCGAAAGTGGAAATTCGGGGAAAAATTACCGTCAACATTGAACAATCCGTTACCTTACTTGCTATTGTTGGTTCGTGTTCATAAAACAATCAATAATTTAGTGTGCTCATTTGAGAGGTTGGAGGGGTCAAGAAAAAGCGTACTCATTGTAAGCTTCCGAACATTTTGACAATTATGAACGACCATTTACGCACCGTGTGATTCTTGTTTCAGGGTCTTCAAACGGTTCCCATGCCGCAGACACCTGCGTTAATTCACGTTGGCAGACAACATCACGTCTCATCAGCGCATTCTCTGTAGAAGCAAAATTTTTATAATCAGTCGTGCATTTGCATCCAGTTTTATGGTTATTTCCGCGAAATGATAGTTTATCATAGTTCTTGTTATAAAGTGCACAATATTTTGTATATGATCCCTCACTATCCCAACTTATTTCACACTATTAATCCTACTACTCATAATAATAATAATAATCCTACTACTCATAATAATAATAATCCTACTACTCATAATAATACTAATACTAATACTAATACTAATACTAATACTAATACTAATACTAATACTAATACTAATACTAATACTAATACTAATACTAATACTAATACTAATACTAATACTAATACTAATATTAATACTAATAATAATAATAATACTAATACTAATACTAATACTAATACTAATACTAATAATAATAATAATAATAATAATAATAATAATAATAATAATAATAATAATAATAATAATAATAATAATAATAATAATAATAATAATAATAATAATAATAATAATAATAATAATAATAATAATAATAATAATAATAATAATAATAATAATAATAATAATAATAATAATAATAATAATAATAATAATAATAATAATAATAATAATAATAATAATAATAATAATAATAATAATAATAATAATAATAATAATAATAATAATAATAATAATAATAATAATAATAATAATAATAATAATAATAATAATAATAATAATAATAATAATAATAATAATAATAATAATAATAATAATAATAATAATAATAATAATAATAACTAATACTAATAATACTAATAATAATAATAATAATAATAATAATGAACAACATTATATTATATATTAATAATAATAATCCATAGGCAACCCGATTAATAGCATAATGACAAACACAATTGATATCGCCCAATTATGACAACGTTCAAGATTCAGCAAATGTCAGATATTAACTAACCACTTTCTGTTCCATTTTGTTCTGTGTTTGTATTTCCTTTTGCTGACATGACGCATATATCACTCACTTCAACCACGAGTCCAATCTGAAATAACGCAAACGTCTCAATACAAAAATAACCTACATTTGCTGTCTAGTATTGTCTAATAAAAGGTACATAAAATAAACACGCAATCATGTTAAGGAATATGTATGTTTATAAGGACTTAAAGGCACTGCACAAACAAATACAACATGAAACTGTATTTGTGTTTCGCTACTACCGATGCGGAATGTATTCCACGTTAAAGGGAGCATGCCTCAGTTTTCTTTTCTATACAATTCTGTTATACAATATAAATTAAATATATTATACCGTTAGCCCAAATATGTTTTAAAGAACCACATTTGGTTGATGAAATGTTAGGCTTCATGTCGAATCAATGTTTATACTCAGAAGAATCTTTGACATGAACGGCGAAAGTCATACTGCCGGCTTGGTGTTGACATTTGCAGCTTGTCCCCCGTTGGGCAACGACCTTCTTTGGAATTACATGAGCTGGCTATTCAGGTGATCACAGTGATCACAATTTTAAGGAGAGCGCTGCGATTATTACAAACATTGAACGGTTACATCTTATAGTCGGTTCTGCTTCGTTAAAAAGTATTTAGTTTTCCAGTACCTTATAATATATGTCATTCATATGGTACTGTGGTATATAATTGCACAATGCAAATAATATTATGTATGAAAACAGGAGACAACCTCCCGATAAAACATTGACTTGTTACATATAATTATGTTAATTATGTGTCGTGGGTTAGCCTGGGGAGGAATGAAATGGAACATTCCACTATCAATTAATGTGTTCGTTTTTGTTTCAAATCTACGTTGGCCAACTCAGAGCATGTGTCCGTGGCAACTCAATTTTGCGGCGACACTGAATAATACTTATCTTAGTTAATAACTACACTTTGTATGACCCGTTTTTGCAGCAATAGGGGCACCTCTTGCATAGCGGTTTTTTCTCTCTCGGTATTTAAGGTACAATGCTGGTCTGTAGTTGGAAATCACGCAAACGTACCTTAGGCGGTGTGTTGTCCACAGTCAAAGGCTTTGAATAGGCAGCGGTTCTAAGTCCAATTTTGTTGACAGCGGTAACTGTTACGTAGTATGTCTCCTTGTGTTTTAATCCGCCGTTCATCATTCCTACAACTCGGTATATGTTTATATAGGGATCCACTGATAATAAAACAACATATATAAATAACACTTCAACCAACATAAGGGCATAATATGCATCGCAAAGTTACTACAATCCCTTTCTTCGACTGATCACGAGTCGTCGAACGCACACATTTCGTATGCTATTCACTACATAAAGCATACATGACACATCATCAGTTTCGACCTGTGAAGATTCGTTGTTGTTCTATCTATTTGCCGGCGCCGGACATTTGCATCGGCGTCTTTGTTGTAACGGCTGACTGACTATCACGTATTTGAATGCTTCTTTCCGATATTTACTCGAACATATTTATAATTTTGAATGTAAATGTTAATATAAAATGCCAATGAAGACACGATTAATGCCTAGCAATCACTTTTAAGTACGCAGTACATATGACAGAAATAAATGTAACGTACATAAACAATACGTATGTGTCCGTATGCGTTTATCAAAATACTTACCCTTAGCCCGATGCAAGCATGTGCCTGCTTCGAGATGAGGGGATGCGTACACACTGTCATCTCCTTCTGTCGTTCCCACGCCAAATGTATAGTAAGAAACTTCACTTTCCTTCTCGATGAAACCAATCCAACTGCACTCAAGCGAATCACTGCCTAAATATGAATTATTTGGTTTATAATGCAGCAGTGCTGGTTTGAAAACAACAAGACAACTATGTTTCCTGAAGCTTTCATCCTACACCAAGTTGAAATGTATGTGCCTGACGTTAATTAGCTTATGACAAAACATATAATACTTATCTATCAATATACAATTGCTTCATAGTACGTTCTTATTGTCATAATAATATGGTAACAATTGGTTGTTGCTATTATAATAAATAAATAATAAAACTTTATTTTAACACCATCAAATTAACTCTATTTCATAACATAATTATTCACATATGTAAGTTAACATGTTAACATGTTTTAGGTGAGATT